>JAZKGU010000007.1:0-48848 GCA_040385745.1 Pseudomonadota bacterium | reverse complement strand
AGCAGCGACTCCGAATTGGTCATCACCGGCACCTGGTTTTTGCTGCGCATGTATTCGGCAATCAGGCGCGGCTCGCCACGCATGGTCGGCCAGTTTTCTTCCCACGCGCTCTGAGCCAGCATCTGCACGAAGCTGTTCAGGCCTTCGTCCATCCAGGTCCACTGGCGCTCGTCCGAATTAATAATCATCGGATAGTAGTTGTGGCCGACTTCGTGAATGATCACGCCGATAAGGCCGTATTTGGTGCGCTTGGACCAGGTCAGTTCGCCAGTCTTTTTATCCTTGTTCGGACGCGGACCGTTGAACGAAATCATCGGGTATTCCATGCCGCCGGCCGGGCCATTGACCGAGATCGCCACCGGGTAGGGATAGTCGAAGGAGTACTTATTGTATTGTTCGATGGTGTGGATGATGGCCTGGGTCGAGTACATCTCCCACAGCGGGTTGCCTTCCTTGGGGTAGTAGGACATGGCCATCATGTCGGTGCCGGCCTTCTTGTAGCCCTGCGCATCCCAGATGAATTTGCGGCTGGTGGCAAAGGCGAAGTCGCGCACGTTCTTGGCCTTGAAGTGCCAGGTCTTGGTGGTGGTGGCGCGCTGCTTCTCGGTCGCCTCGGCTTCTTTCTGGGTCACGATGATGACCGGCTTGGTGGCCGTCTTGGCCTGGCGCAGGCGCTCGCGCTGGGTGCTGGTGAGCACTGCGTCCGGATTTTGCAGCACCCCGGTGCTGGCCACGATATGGTCGCCCGGGACCGTCAGCTGCACGTCGTAGTCGCCAAACTCCAGCGTGAATTCGCCATTTCCCAGGAATTGCTTGTGCTGCCAGCCGTAGACGTCGTAATAGGCCGCCATGCGCGGGAACCAGTGGGCGATCTCGAACAGGTCGTTCTTATCTTCCGGGAAGTGCTCGTAGCCGGTGCGGGCGCCGGTCTGCACGCGCCCATTGCTGATGTTGTAATTGAAGTCCACCGAAAAAGTGATGCGCGCGCCCGGCTTGAGCGCCTGCGGCAAGTCGATTCGCATCATGGTCTTGTTGATGAAGTGCGCCAGCGGCTTGCCGTCGGCGCCGCGCACCGCGGTGATCTTGACGCCGCCGTCGAACAGCGGATTTTCCAGCATCGAGCGCATGGCTTCGTAGCGCACACCTTCTTCATCGTTGCGCGCCTTGGACCAGGCCTCGCGCGAGGACAGCGTGGCCGTGGTGGCCGAGTCGGCATCGGGGCGGAACACGTTCTGGTCGAGCTGCAGCCACAGGTAGCCCAGCTGGTCGGGCGAATTATTGTGGTAGGTGATGGTTTCGGTGGCAGTGATGCTGCGCTTGTCTTCGTCGAGCTTGGCGCGGATGGTGTAGTCGGCGCGCTGCTGCCAGTACTGGTGGCCCGGGGCGCCGGACGCGTTGCGGATGGCGCTGGGGGTAGGCAGCAGTTCGTCGAGCTGGCGGAATTTATCCTCCCACTTGTCGGCGGCATGGGCGGAAAAAGACAGGCACAGGGCCGCAAGGGTGAGCTTCAGACGCATAGGGGAACCGGACGTGGAAGGTGGATAGTGAAGGCATTCTAATCGTATCGTTAGAGCAATTGTTTCGCCGATTTGTAAAAAACCTGAAACATGCATCACCCTGACATAGCAACCGGGCCAGGCCCAACTGTGTCTTTTTGCAACATCAATATGTTATAGTCATTTCACATAACCGGAGCCGTCCGGCTGACCATGGAGCGCTCCCGATGCGGACGCAAGGATACCTCGCCTTTGTAGTCGGTATGTGCCTGACCGTGGGCGGCTGCCTGCTGGTGGTTGATGCGCAACAGGCCGCAGTGCGCAGCAATTTTCAGCGCGACACCGACAAGGTGGCCAGTGATGTCAGCGTGCGCCTGCAGATCTATTTCGACATGTTGCTCAGTATGAAAGGCATGTTTGCCATCAATGGCAAGGTCGACCGCGCGCAGTTCAACCGCTTTGTGCACGAGCTGAACCTGAGCCAGCGCTACCCGGGCTTCCAGGCCATCCAGTTCGTGCGCCAGGTCGGCGCCAACGAGCTGGATGACTTTAGCGCCGCAGTCAGGGCCGACACCTCGCTCGCGCCCGAAGGCTATCCTGGCTTCACCATCCACCCGCAGCTCGCGCGCGACCAGCATTTCATCATCGAATACACCGAGCCGCTCAAGGGCAACGAGAACGCCTTCGGCCTCGATCTTGCCGCGCTCGCGCCGCACCGCATTGCCATCGAGGCGGGACGCGACAGCGGCGCGATCGTCGCCACCGAGCGCATCACGCTGGTGCAGGACCGCAGTGGACAGGCAGGCTTCGTGGCACGCGCGCCGGTCTACCGCCAGGGCATGCCCACCACCAGCGTGGCCGAGCGCCGCGCGGCTTTCCTCGGATTGGTGGCCATCGTGTTCAGGGTCGATCACCTGATGCGCGAAGTGGTCGATCCTGGCCTGCAGGAACACCTCGCCATTCGCGTTCACGACGCCGGGCTGCTGGCCATGGGCGCAGACATGCCGGCCAGCCAGGCCAATCTCATGTACGACACCACCAAGGCCTGGCGCCACCTGGTGCCGGGACTGCAGGCGGTCAAGCGCATCGAGGTCGGCCAGCGCGCGTGGGAAATCGGCTTCGGCGCGGTGGCCGGTGGCCGCTACAGCCGTGACCCGAGCACGGTGCTGCTGGTGGCCATCGGCGGCATGCTGGTCAGTGGCCTGTTCGCCGCGCTGCTTACCGCGTCCGGACGCAGCCGCTCGCTGGCGGCACAGGTCAAGGTCGCACTGGACGAACAGCGCGCGTTCCAGGACAGCGCCAGCGTGGGCCTGGCCCTGTTTTCGAACGGTCAGATCATGCGCTGCAACCGTGGCATGGAAGAGATGATGGGCTACGGGATCGGCGAGCTGACCGGCAATCCGACCAGCGTGCTGACGGCGCGCGGCGGCAGCGCCGCCACCGAGATTTTTACGCTTGACCCGCTGACGGGGCGCAGCCAGGGCGAGTATCAGCTGGCGCGCAAGGACGGCAGCGCCATCTGGTGTCTGGTCAGCGGCAAGGCCCTCGCGTCGGGTCAGGGCGGGCAGGGTGTGTGGGTGATTCAGGATATCAGCGACAGAAAGCAGACCGAGGCGGCGCTGGTGGACGCCAAGGACGGCCTGGAGCACAGCCTGGCCGAACTGGCGCACCAGAAGGCCAATGTGGAATCGGCCCACAGCGACCTGTCGAGCGTACTGCTCACGCTCAAGCAAGCCCAGACCAACCTGATCACGTCCGAAAAAATGGCCTCGCTCGGCTCACTGGTGGCCGGCATTGCGCATGAACTCAATACGCCGATCGGCAACAGCCTGCTGACTGCGACCGCGCTGGCCGACCTGGTGGCCGAATTTGAAAAGCAGTACGTGCAGGGCGGCGTCAAGCGCTCCTCGCTAGAAACACTGATGGCCGACACCAAGCTGGCGTGCGGCATCATGGCCAATTCACTGCGCCGCGCGGCTGATCTGATCACTTCGTTCAAGCAGGTAGCCGTGGACCAGACCAGCGACAAGCGGCGCCGCTTTGAACTGGCAGAGGTCGTGCACGACACCCTGGCGACCTTCCAGGCGCAGCTTCGGCGCGCCAATTGCGAAGCGCGGGTCGATTGTCCGCCCAAGCTGGCGCTCGATTCCTATCCGGGCAGTGTGGGCCAGATCCTCTCGAACCTGATCAACAACGCCTTGCTGCACGCCTTCGAGGGGCGCGCCAGCGCCACCATTTCCATCAGCGCGCGCGAACTGGACGATGAACAGGTGCTGCTGGTGTTTGCCGACGATGGGGTGGGCATGCCACCCAAGATTTTGCACCAGGTGTTCGATCCCTTCTTTACCACCAAGATGGGGCAGGGCGGTTCGGGCCTGGGCATGAATATCGTTTATAACATTGTCACTGGTGTGCTGGGCGGGACCATCGCGCTTGAGTCTTCGGCTGAACATGGCACCAGTGTCACCATCCGGATGCCGCGCCGCGCTCCCCAACGCGACACCGACGATGCCGATCTGCGCATGCTGCAGTTATAGCGCCGGGCGGCGTTTCAGATGAAACCGCGCACCGGAAAGCCGGCATCGCGCTGAATCCAGTTGTGTGGCGAGTACGCGGAGCGCGCGTCGGTGGCGTGCAGCGTGAAAGCGTGGCGCGACACGGGCGAGCGATTGGGCGCGCTGTAGTGCGGCAGCAGCCCGTGAAAGCACACCAGGTCGCCGGCACGCGCTTCGAGCGGCACTGCGCGGCTGTTGTCGGGCCAGGGCGTGCTGTCCAGTTTTTCCATGGTGATGTCGTCGCCGTGACGCACAAAGCGCTCGCGCAGCGGGCCGCGGTGCCCGCCCGGCTCCACCCACAGGCAGCCATTTTCGACGCTGGCATCTTCCAGCGCGAACCAGAAGGTGGTCACGGTCACCGGCGCGGTGTCGAAGAAGGTGGCGTCCTGATGCCAGTTGACCTCGCCACCAATGCCGGGCTGCTTGAAGATATACATCGACTGCCATACCTGGGCATGTTCCAGACCCAGGTCGCGCGCCACCGCAGCCAGCCTGGGGTCGCGCGAGAACTGCTCGAATACTGGATCGAGATCATGCAGGGCATGACCGATCTTGTTGATCGAGAGCGACTTGTCCTGGCGTAGCACGCCATCGCTGTCGAAGGCTTCCTCTTCGAAGAAGCAGCGCACCGTGTTGTCGGAGCGCAAAAAATAATCGTCCGTGGCGGTGACTTGATCCTTGGTGGTGAAAATCGAGCGACCCTGGCCTGGATCGAAAGCGTCGACAATCTCGGCGGCGCGGGCGCGCAAAGCCGCGATCTGTTCCGCGCTTTTGAAAGCGGGGAGCACGATGTAGCCGTCGCGCTGAAAACCGGCTTGCTGTTCGGTGGTGAGCATGGTCTCGCTTTAATTCAAGAGGATGGTCCATTGTAGGCCTGCTTTGCCAACATGGGAATGGCTGCCTGGGCTGACAGCGGGGGGCTAAACTATCCAGCCGCCGTCCTTGTAGACCAGCTCCGCGTCGAGGTAGACCGCGTCGGTCACGGCAAACACGTCGACGTGATAGCGCGCATCCTTGCGCTTGAAGCCGGGTTTAGGATACACGCCGTGCTTGGCGCCCAGCGAGAGGTGAATGCCGCACATGCGTTCGTAGGTGCCGATATCGTTCACGCGCCGTTCGCGTGTGAACGCGCGGTTCATGCCGAAGCCCAGTTCACGCACCCAGCACTCGCCTTCGTCGGCGCGGATAATCTCGAGCACCTTGTTAAATTCAGGGGTGGCATCGAGCGTGTCGACAATCCGCCCGCGCTCGATGATCAGGGTAATGGGCCGCTCGGGGCGATTGACCAGGTAGGCGGTGTCGCCGAACACGTGGATCTGGACGCGCCCGTTGACCGCTTCCAGGTCCTGCGCCTCGGTGAACACTTCGCCGATCGGAAACTGGCCGCCGACATTGTTCATGCCGCTGTAATCGCCCACATTGAGCTTGGCAGCTTCAAGCCTGGATGCAAACACCAGCTGCTCGCCGCCACTATGCACGATGGCGCCCGAGGCACGGTCGATGCGCTCCTTGAGGCGCTTGCCCACGCCACGGTAGTAGGCGCTGTCATAGGCCAGCGCCTCGATGTAATGCTCGCCCTGCAGGCCGGGCATGCGCGATAAATGCACGTGTTCGATCACCTTGAGCCCGAGCTTGAACAGCTCGACCCGGATGCGAAACGCCTCCAGCCTGAAATTGGTGGACTGGACCAGCACCACCAGATCGGCGCTGGCCATTTGGCGAAAAGCCGCCAGCACCTGCTCGGGGGTGACACTGTCGAAATCGATGAACTCGGCATCGGGCAGGTTGCGCCGATAGCCTTCGGTGAGGGCGCGCGCCAGCTCCGTGCGGCGGTCGTACACCACCAAAGCGCGATGGGCGGGGCCATGCTCGACCACCGTCGCCAGTACGTCGCGCAGGTGGGCGGCGGCGGCGTCGACCGCGCTCGCGGGTAGGTCGCCCCCCGGGTTAGCGGCGGCGCTGTGGTTATCGGTCATGGTCTGGACGAAAGGAGAGAGAGCTACATTATACGTTTCTGGCCAGGCACCAGATAAAGTCGCCCCGTGTTAAGGTTGACCGAAAAGCAAACAAGGAAAGCCATGACAATGCTGGTCCGGCAGGCCGACGTCGCCGCCCCCAATTACATTAGCAACTCGCTGGTCACGTCGGCAAGCGGCGGCGTGCTGGCCTGGATGGGCGCCGTGAGCGGACAGGCGGCCGTGTATGAGATATTCGTGCATGACGTCGGCGCCGGGGTTACGCGCAAGCTTGGCGAGATCAACCCGGCACTGGCGGGCGTGCAGGCCGATTGGCCGGCGCTTTCCGGGGACGGCAGCAAGGTGGCTTTTGTCGAGGCCAATACCGGAAAGGTGGGCGTGCTGACGCTGGCCACCGGCAGCCTGCAGTACGCCACAGCCGCCGCCACCACGCCTGCCTTCCCTGGAAAATACCTGCCGCCGTCGCTCTCGGCGGACGGGCGCTACGTGGCCTTTGAATCTGCCGCGGGCGACCTGGTTGCAGGCGACAGCAATGGCCGCGCCGATATCTTTGTGCGCGATTTGCTCAGCGGCGCCATCACCCGAATCGAAGTGGGTGGCAGCGCGGCGGCGACACCGCAGATTTCCGCTGACGGCCAATCGCTTGTGTTCCGCAGCGGCAATCAGATTTACCTCAAGAATTTGGCGAGCGGCGCTTTGAGTGTTGCATCGAGTGACAGTGGCGCAGTGCCGGTTGCCGACGGCACGCTCTGGCAGCAATTCGAACTGTCGGCCAGTGGCCGCTATCTGACATTTTCCGCCAGCGCGATCGGAAGCGAGGATGGCGGCGCGCGCAATTTTATCAATGTGTACGTCAAGGACCTGCTCACGGGCCAGTTGGTTCGCCTCGACAGCGGCAACCCGAACCAGCAGATTGTGAACGAGCAGCCTGAAATTGCCAGCGATGGTCAGACCGTCAGCTACATCAGCCGCGAGTTTGGCACCCACGCGCAAACGCCGGCCCAATTCGTGGTACAGGAAGTGCAAGGCGGCGCGGCTAGCTACTTTCAACCCAACGTAGATGCGCTGCCGGGCGCGTATCTGGAAGAAAATGCCTTTA
Source organism: Pseudomonadota bacterium (assembly GCA_040385745.1). GTDB lineage: Bacteria > Pseudomonadota > Gammaproteobacteria > Burkholderiales > Burkholderiaceae_D > Telluria_A. The sequence continues at coordinate 41,722 of JAZKGU010000007.1, read as the reverse complement.
GTGCCGACGGCGCCATTCTTGCCCTGGTGTTTCGCTCCTCGGGCTATGTCTATTACTCGGAGCGCATTCACCTGTCGAGCCTGCTGCGCGATGGCGCGCTGGCGCCGGGCGCGGGCGACGACGCCATTCAAGGCTCCAGCGCGATCGATACCCTGGCGTACCAGGGCAATCGGTCCGAATATTCGATCGTGAATCAGCTCGTAACCGATAGCCAGACGGCGCGCAATGGCAAGGACACGCTGACCGGCGTGGAACGGCTGCATTTTAGCGACGGCAACATCGCGCTCGATACTGCGGGCGTGGCGGGCCAGGCATTCCGCCTGTATCAGGCCACCTTCGACCGTGCACCGGATGAGGCCGGAATCGGCTTCTGGATCCACGCCCTCGACCAGGGCCAGAGCCTGATGTCGGTGGCGGCCGGCTTCGTCGCCTCAGCCGAATTCAAGAGCGTATTCGCCAGCGCCGCCGGCAATGGACAACTAGTGCAGATGCTGTATCAGCACATCCTGCATCGCCCAGGCGACAGCGCCGGGGTCGAGTTCTGGACCAAGGCGCTCGATGAAGGCCGCACGACGCTGCCGGAGGTGCTGATGGGTTTTAGCGAAAGTGCTGAAAATGTAGCGGCGCTGATCGGCGTACTGCAAGGTGGTGTTGCTTATCAGCCATATGTTTGAGATCTTTATGGCATTTAAGTGTGGCATTTGTGCCTGCAAATGAAAAATGTTGCCGTAAGGAATCACCGATAGGATTAGTATGATTCTCTAAAGCAACATTATCGAGGCCAATCATGCAGCTATCTCCAGTCAGCTATTTTCTGCAAGCGTACGGACCGTATGACCCTGCATTGACCCTGTCGGCAAGTGGCCGCCTGCTGGCCTATGCCAGCTATGTGGAAGGCGGCCGACGTGCCGATATCATCATTGCCGATACCGTGAGCGGCGGCTGGCGCCTGCTTGGCGGCAGCGCCGGCGCGCTTGCAGCCAGTCACAACTATGCACCGTCTTTGGCGGCAGGCGGCTCGGCGCTGGCGCTTACTACCGTGGCCGCGGGGGAGGGCGCGATCGCACAAATCGCTGTCAATGTCTTTTCCACCGGCAGCGTTCAGCTGGCGTCGGCAAGTGACACGGGTGTTGCGGGCAATGGCGCCAGCCGCTCCGCCTCCTTGTCGGGGGACGCTCGCTATGTGGTGTTTACCAGTTCAGCCAGCAACCTGGTCGCGGGCGACACCAACGGCGCCGACGACGTTTTCCTCAAAGACCTGGCGAGCGGCGCCATCGAGCGCGTCTCGCTGGGCGCTTCCGGCCAGCAGCTTGCCGGGCATGCTACCGGCGGACGCATTGCCGACAATGGCAAGGTAATCCTGTTTCAATCCTCGGCTCCGGTGCTTCCCGGGGTGGCGGCCCAGCCCATGCAGCTTTACGCGCGCGCGCTCGACAGCGCGGCAGTGTCGCTGGTCGCGCCGGGCACAGTCGAGCAGGCAACGCTCTCGGGCGACGGCCGCTACGTCGTGTTCACCTCGGCCACGCGCTTGGGCGTCGACCGGGACGACAGCGTCGATGTGTTTCGCAAGGACCTGGTGAGCGGCGAGCTGGTGCTGGTATCTGTCAGCGCTGAGGGAGTGCAGGGCAGCGGACTGGCGAGCGCCCCGTCGATTTCGGCCGACGGCAGGTTCGTCAGCTTCAGTTACGATGGCGGCGACCTGCTGCCCTCGGCCAGCACTCCCTCGATGCAGGTCTACGTCAAGGACCTGCTAACTGGCGAATTGATTCAGGCCTTGAGCAGCGCTGAAGCGGGCCAGGGGGCCTATGCGTCGGCCATCAGTGGCGCAGGCGCCAGCCTGGCCTATGTGCGCTACGCGGGAACCACCGGCCCTTTCTATGATGTGACGTGGGATATCGCTTTCGCGCATCTCGGCGGCGTCCAGCCTGTCATGGCGAGCGTTGCCCCGGCGCTTCCGCTGAATCGCGTCAACGGCGGGCTCGGCGTGGATACCCTTGCCTACGCAGGCAGGCTGGAAGAGTACGCGATTTCGGCAGAAAATACGCTGGTGCAAGTTCGGCAGCTGGGCGCTGTCGCCGGCGTGAATGACGCGCTGAGCAGCATCGAGCGCTTGCAGTTTGCCGATGCGATGTATGCGCTCGATACCGGCAAACAGGGCCTGGCCGGCCAAGCCTACCGCATCTATCAAGCCGCGTTCGACCGCGCCCCGGATGCTGCCGGCGTGGGCTTCTGGATCGGCGCGCTGGATGCGGGTCAGAGCCTGGAGAGTATTGCCGCTGGTTTCGTTGCCTCCTCAGAATTTCTTGCCTTGTACGGCAGCGCCGCCAGCAACGCCGATATTGTCGCCAGGCTCTATTTCAACGTACTGAACCGGCCAGGAGAAGCGGCTGGGATTACTTTCTGGAGCGCTGTTCTGGATCAACAGCAGGCCAGTTTGGCGCAAGTGCTCGCAGCCTTTAGCGAAAGCCCCGAGAACGTCACCGCCCTGAATGGCGTGATTGGCCAAGGCTTCGCCTATCTGCCCTACGGTTGAGCTTTGAATGGCCCCGATTCCCTAGCAGCAGCCCATAATGTGCGCCCTCGAATAGCGCAAAACGGTACCGGCCAATTAAAAAGCCCGTGACTGCCAGTTGCGATATGATTTGATCAGCAACAGCAGGCGTGGTTCCCCGCCCTGCGTATGCATCACTCATACATATACGGCGGCAGATTACATGGCATATCGATGGGAAACGCCAGCCAGCGTTTGGCTGGAACACGAGAACAGCGCCCAGTTCGAACTGGTGTCAAGCGAAGGCTTGAGCCGGGTCGACTGGGAGGTGCAAACGCGCGGGCGTCTGCCCGACGTGGCGCACTTGCTGGGCGCCTCGCTCCCGGCCGAATGCGGCTGCGCGCCGATCTACCCCGAAGGCTTCGCGTATTGCCCTACCTGCGGGAGAGCGCTCAAAAAACTGGCGGGCCAGTACAAGTCCCGCCCCGACTGGTGGGGGCCATGGTTCGACCAGTTCCTGCCACGCCATGTGCCGCATGGCTTGCCGGTCACCTCGCTGCCGCTGGGCGACAGCCTCGAAGAGCGTCCGGCCGCGCCCGAAGTGGGCCGCTTCGACCTCGCCATGCCGGTGCCGCCCAATGCGCAGTGCGTGTTTGCCGCCGGCGCCTTCGGCTTTCCCGTGCAGCGCCTGCTGGCGCTGGCGAACGGGCGCAATGTGCTGCAGTACTGGGATCCGATCGCGCAGCTGTGGCATGTGATGGCGGCCGAAGAGCACGCGGCCGACCTCACTTTCACAGCCTCGCACTACGCCTGGCTACCCGTGCAAAACCCGCGCCGCGGCGAGGTCGCGATGGTGCCTACCGCGCAGGGCCTGTGCCGATTATGGATCAATCCCGTCAGCGAAACCTACCGTACCGACACCGTGTTCGAGGCCACCCTGGCCAGCGCGCCGGGCGCCATGCGGCGTCACCTAGCCTGCCTGTTTTCCACACCGAGCGGCACGCGTTTGTGGAGCGCGCTCAATGATCTGAGCGGGGTGGTGCTGTTCGATATCGACGCGCCGGCATCGCAGTGGTCGCGCCCCATCGGCTACGACGGTCGTCTGTTCTGGCTGCACGCCGAGGGTCAGTTGATCTGGCAGCCGGGCAGTGCCCCGGCCTACCTGCGCTGGCCCGAGGGCTGGAGTCCGCGCCTCGAGTTTGGCGGCCCAACCCAGAGCCGCGATGGCCGCCTGTGGCTGATCGGGCATGGCATGCATGGCTACTCCTTCCTCGAACTGGGCAAGGCGCAACCGCAGCAAGAGTCCATCAGCGGCGCGCGTCTGGGATTTGGCAGCCTGCTGTTCCGGCGCGGCCATGCAGTGGTGGCCGAGCCGTGGGATACCGAGCATGTCGAAGACCCGCACGAGGACGACTCGCTGGTGCTGCCGCTGCTGCGCAGCTTCAATAACAACCGCAGCCAGCCAAGTGGCCTGGTGCTGCGCTTCCACAAATACACCGGCAAGGCCGAGGATGCGCTAGGCAATCGCGTGATCCCTCGCAGCACGCTGGAATGGATCGGCAAGCGCAATGTCATCCTCGACGATATCGCGCGCCTGAGCCGTCCGCTCGAATGCGTGCCCTTCGTTTACGACAACTGCCTGTGGCTGCACCATCCCGACTGGAACCAGGTACGCGGCTGGCGTCTGGAAGAGCTGTCGTGAAGCGGGTGATCGTCAGAGCATTCGCCCTGGCGGCGCTGCTTCAGTGCGTCCCCGCGCTGGCCGTGTCGCATGTGTTCCTGGTGCAGAACTCGGGCTGGATGGAGCCGTTTTACGCCGACGCGGGCTCGCAGTACAAGCCCCTGGTGACGGAGTTGGCGCTGGCCGTGGCCCGCCCCGGCGAGCCCATGGTGCTTGCCGCCTTCAATCAGAGCCTGCCCGGGGCTGCCTCGCCGCGCGCGCTGCTGTCGATGACGGTCGACGCCAGTGCGCGCGGCAAGATCAGTGGCGCGCTGGCGGCGCTGCAGGTGGCGCGCAAACCGGGCAGCCAGGTCATGGCCGATACCGACCTCAATGAGGCCTTGCAAGCTGCGATCACCACGGCGCTAGGCGGCAAGCCTGGCCTGGTGTGGCTGTTCACGAACAATCGCAACAGCCCCAATAACGACCAGGAGACTGCACGCCGCAACCGCGAGTTCTATGAACTGATCCATCGGGGCGGGGCCATCACGCGCGCGCTGGCCTTTCCCTTGCAGATGCCGGTCAAGGGCAGCCATTACAGCGCCAACGGCTTGATGATCTATGTATTCGCAGTCGGCGAGCAGGGCGCGCGCGAGCTCAAGGCGCTCGAGCGCAGCGGCGCCATCGGCAAAGTCATCACCGAGCCGGCGGCGCGTCTCAAGCCGCTCGACCAGGATACGGTGCGGCTGGTGCCGCGCAAGGTCAGCGAGGCGCCGGGCGTAGCCTTCTCGATGGACAAGGCCGGCATGCTGCGCGCCGACGTCGCCTCCGACGCGCGCTCGCCGAACGCCAAAATCGAGTGGAACCTTGAAAACACCATGTACCCCTACACCATCAGCAGCGCCACCATCAGCGCGCGCTCGATGCTCGGCGGCGAGGATCGGAAGATCGAACTGGCTGACACCAGCGTGCGCGCTCTGGCGCCTGGCAAAAGCGCGCCGCTGGCGTCGAGCATGCAGCTGCCGGTCAAGCAGTTGCCCAGCAAGTGGTCGATGGAGGCCGTGGGTTCGGCCGGTTCGGCCTATGTGCTGCCGGGCCGGATCGAGCTGCAGCTGTCGGGCCAGAAGCTGGAGCTGTCGCAGGCCTTTCGCCAGCGCATGGCAAAGCTGTTCCCGGGCGATCCGCTGCCGGATATTTTTACCCCACCGGCCCAGATCAAATCGTCCAGCGCGCGTCTGCCGCTGGAAGTGCGGGTCCATTACGGCGTTGGGCCGCTGATGGCGCTGATCGCCGGCGCGCTGGCGCTGCTGGGCGCAGCTGCAGCTGCCGCGCTGGCCTTTGCCCGTCCGCGCAAAGCCTACGTTACGGTCGAGGACGAGCTGCGTACCATGCAGGCGCGGCCCGGCACTACCCAGCCGATTTACGACAAGGCCGGTGCCAAGGTAGCGCAACTCAGGACCACCATTTTTGGCCATCAGCTGATCGACCTGCGCGAAGGTGCGCAGGTTCGGCTTGGCCGCTGAATCACCAATAACAACAGGAATAAGCAATGCAAACTAATCAGGCCCCCGCAGCGCCACCGCAACCCGATCCAGGCTTCAAGCTGCCAGGAGCGGACACGCCGGCCGAGAGCAAACCGAGAGCCGACGCTACCGGCGCCACGCCGATCGAAGTGGCGCCGGCCACCGAGGTGCCGCCGACCGACACGTCAACGCGCGACCTGGCGATCGGCAGCGCGGTGTTCCTGGTCCTCCTGATTATCTATTTCTTTGTGCGTAACGCCTACGTGCACCACCTGGTGGTCAAGCGGGTGGCACCCTCGTCGGCGGGCAGCGCAGGGTGGCTGCTGTTCGTGGGCCTGGCCTTCATCAGCGCAGCGGCGGTACTGGCGATCATCAACGCCAGCAAATTTCTGACGTTTGCGGTGACCGCGCCGCTGGTGATCGTCGGCGTCGTTGCGATGGTGGCGGCGCTGTTCGTCGGCCGCCGCTGATCCTGGAAAAGAGAACAGACTATGGCAGATTTACCTAACAACGGCGGCACTAAAAAAGCCGAACTCAAAGTCGACTTGCGGCCGACGCTGTTCATCGGCGCCGGCGGCACCGGCATGGAAGTCATGCTGCGCATTCGCCGCCGCATTTTGTCCGAGGTGTGGAACCGCCACAACCCCACCCGGGTCGAGTCGATCGCCCAGTTCCCGGTCGCGCGCTTTCTCCACTTCGACCTCGATAACAACGCCATCATCGACGAAGGCAAGTCGCAGCGCACCGACCCATGGTACGAGCTAGTCAAGCTGGCCGACGACGAGCGCCTGGTCGAACCGATCGACCTGCACCAGTATCACGAGTCCGACGACAGCCTGGCGCGTTTTCCGCTGATCGAAAGCTGGATGCCGCTGCGGCCCAAAAAGCTGCGCTCCCTCGGCATCGATCCGTCCAAGGGCGCCGGCCAGATCCGCGCGCTGGCGCGTCTGTACCTGTTCGACAAATACCCCAAGCTGCGCGGGCGTATCAAGAGTGCGCTCAATTTCTTGAGCAGCAATGCCGGCAACGAGCGCAAGGAAAGCTATCAGCGCCTTGGCCTGCAGGTTGACACCTCTAAATTCCGGATTGTCGTCATCGCCTCGTGCGCGGGTGGCACCGGCGCCGGCAGTGCGATCGACCTTGGCTGGATTTCCAAGGCAATCGCACGCCAGGAAGTGTCGGATAACCAAGTCGACCTGGTCATGTTCATGCCGTCCGGGTACGCCAAGGCCAACAAGGAGCGCACCGAGGCCAATGCCTACGCCACCCTGATGGAGCTTGAAACCACCATGCGTGACATGAACGCGCAGGTACGCTGGGCCGAGCCGGACAGCCTGGTCGGCAAGGGCTCGCCGTTCGACGATGTGTATTTTGTCGACACCGCCAACCTGGCCAACAAGGCCACCGCCGACGTCAAGGACGTGTACCAGATGGTGGCCGATTCGCTGTTCGAGGATTTTGCATCGGCCGATTTTGCCAACCGCAAGCGCTCGGTCGCGGTCAACCAGCAGCAGCACAAGCTGGGCCCCTACAATCCGCGCGTGCCGGAGCAGCGCTTCGGCGACATGCGTCTGTCGTATTCCAAGGTCTACTCCGCGTTTGGCCAGTCCATCCTCGACACCCAGCAAAGCCTGCGCGACGATATCCGCGCCTATGAACTGGCGGGGCTGATGGTCAAGGCCTTCTTTGGCCTGGTCGGCAGTGACGGGGTGGCGGCAAGGCGCGCGGCAGACCAGGAACGCGACATCTTCATGCGCGAGCAGATGGCAATGAGCGAGCGCACCTTCGACGAATTCCCCGACTTCCGCAAGGGCACGGTCGATGTAACGCCGTTCCAGGAATACGCGCTGACCGATCAGCTGCTGATGGACAAGGACCAGCGCTCCCTGCTCGAGCGCGTCGAGAGCAAGGTGCAGCTCGAGATGGACCGCATCATGGGCTCCTACGATCTGGGCGTGTGGCGCGAAAAGGTCGCAGAACTGCTGCCGCACCTGGAGCGCGACGCGATTCGCGAGGCCGGCGCCACCGCCGAGACCAGCGAAGACCGCATCAAGCGCCACACCACCGAAATGATGGCGCGCCTCAAGGGCCGCGCACGCGATCAGCTGTATGCCTTGCTGGACGACCGCAAGCAGGGCGGCCTGGAGTTTGTGCTCTCGCTGCTCGAGCAAATCAAGGCGCGCCTGATGCAGCGCGACCTGGGCAACGTCGAACGCAATGGCAAGCGCTATCGCGACATCCGCGACGCACTGCGCACGCGCCAGGTCGAGGAGTCGCTCAACAACCTGTCGCAGGCAGCCACCAAGCTGTTCGGCAAGGAAGCGCAGGCGCGCGAGATCATGACTCATCTCAAGCGCGATATCGCTGACTACCTGCGCTTTCACTTGCTGGCGGTGGCGGCGGGGCAATCGATTGAAGTCATGCGCGGCATGTCGGCCTGGCTGGGCGACGTGCAGAATACGGACGAACAGGGGCAGGCCGAATGGAGCGGCATTGCCGGCGAATTTCAGGAAGGCCGGCGCTGCGTGCAGGCCATGCTGGGCGCGGTCGACCAGCGCATCGACCAGCTGCGCGCCGACGCGCGCCACGAACACGCCACCTATATCAAGCTGGCCAGCGACATGCTGCCCGATCCGGTCAAGCTGAGCGGCGACATCAGCGCCTGGAGCGAGGAAGTGCTGCTCGAATTTGGCGGCTCCTCGCGCCTGTTCCCGCAACTGGGCGACGACCGCCTGCGCGCCAGCCTGCTGCTCAAGCTGTTCCGGCGCGCGCAGACCCAGCTCAGTGTCGAACAGTTGGGTGACACCAAGCCGGTCGATCCGCTGCTCGAGCGCCTGAACGCCATGTCGGCCCAGGAGCGCCAGCGCATCTTCAATGAATGGATCAAGAGCGCCATGCCATGGGTGAATGCGCGCTTCTCGGCAGAGTTCACGCCCAAGGCCGACCAGTTCAAGTGCTTCATCGGCGTGGGCGACGTCAATGCCTGGCGCAAGATGGAAGGCGAGATCCGCGCCGCCGTGCCGACCGGTTCCTTCCACAGCGACCTGGTTTCCGTGGTCAATACCGGCATCACCGGCAAGGCCGTGTGTTATATCGAGCTGTCGGGCTTTCCGATGACGGTGCTGCGCGGCCTGCCGACCTGGCGCACTTCGTATCAGATTGAAAACCCGAAGATTCCGACCCACCTGCATTTCGACGCCACCCGCTACCGCCACCCGATTTCGCCGTCCATGGACGAACTCAATCGCCTGGCCGACGACTACGAATGGTATCTGCAGGCCGTGGCGCTGGGCGTCATCAAGCGCAAGGCCGACGTGGCCGACCGCGAGGCGTCGTTCCAGCCCAAGGGCCAGTACCTGTTCGAAGTGGAACCTGGCTCGGGCGAGTGGCTCCAAATCGGTAACGAGTTCGCGATCCGCTCCAACGGCTTGCCGTCGTATTATCGTGACCAGGTCATCGCTGCGGTCCAGCACAAACTGGCGGTCATGGGGCCGAGCCAGCTGGTGCTGCTGTCAGCGCTGATGCGCCATTATCAGCACCGCGTCTATGAGCCCAAACTCGAAGTCGACGAGACCGGTGCGCAGCTGCCTTCGCCGTCGCTGCCCAATATCACGGCGCGCCGTCTGTACGAGCTGTGGATCAAGCGCGCCCGCGCCTTCGATCCCGAGCTGTCGGCCAGGCAGATCGATGCGGCAACCGGAACGCTGCTGCAGTGGACCGAGCTGGTTCCCCACTCCGCCAGCGATGCCTACGCCTGGGAGGTCGAGCGCGCGGTGGACAAGCGCGTCATCAAACCCGACTACCTGAGCAGCGAGGCGGAAGCGGCGCTGGCCCTGACTGCACCGGTCGCCCAGGCGGTTGCCGCTTCGGCGCCGGGCATGGGCGCCGGGGTCGGCCTTGCCGTGGCGCGCTACAAGGCCTTCCTGAATGGCGCCCAGCAGGGGCCCTATTCGCACGACGAACTTGCGCTGCGCGTGGCGCGCGGCGAAGTGAGTTACGATACCAAAATCTGGAACATGCAATGGAATCCGAAGACCGACAAGTGGAAAGCGGCGGGCGATATGCCCGAGCTGGCCGATATGTTCGGCGAGGCCATTCCCGATCCCGACAACGACATTCCTGATCCGGACTAAGGCAAATGAACCTGCACGACCAAGTGATCCATCGCTGCATCCATGCAGCTTGCGCGCGGCCCATGCCGCGCAGGGTCAACTTTTGCCCTTACTGCGGTACCGGGCAGCACGACGGCGTGGTCAATCCCATGCATGTGCCGATCAATCGGCCTGCGCAAACGGCGCCGCCGGCGCCTCCTGCTCCGGTGCCGCTGCAAAAAACCGTGGCGGCGCCGCCGGCTGCTGTGGCGCCTTCGGCTCCGCTTGCGGCGGCCGTACCGCCAGCGCCATCGCCGCCGCCCGCTGCTGCGCCGCCGCCCGCCCAGTCGCGCATCGAACCGACGATGCAGGCCGCGGCTGCGCCTGTTGCGGCGCCCCCCGCCGTTCCCCCGGTGGCGCCAGGGGCGCCCAAAACAGCGGCGCGCCAGGGGCCGCCCAAGCGCGAACCGGTGCGCCTGCGCTACTGGCTCATGGCGCTGGCGCTGCTATGGCTGGTCTGGATCTTCGCCAAGCCTTCGTCCAGCAAGATCGAGGAACGCATCGAGAGCGCCATCCTGGCCAGCAAGGAGTGCCGTTTCAACGACGCCCAGTCCGAACTGATCGCGCTGCGCATGACCAAGGCCACGCCCGAGCAGCTCAAGCGTCTGCAGGCCGCGATCAACGCCGAGTCGCCCGCCTGCGAGCGCAAGCGCCAGCGCGCCGAAGCGTGGACCGAGACCACGGCCGCCGTGGCCACCGCATTGCAGGCCGGCGACCCGGCCAAGGCCAGCGCACGCCTGGGTCTGTTTACGCGGCGCTGGAAGGAGGACGACGAAACGCGCAAGCTACGCGAGCAGATCGCGGCCCAGCGCCAGACAGTGGCCATTGCAGTACCTGCCGCGCCAGCGCCCATGGCGCGCCAGCAGTCGCCGGCCCAGTCGGCGCGCAACCTGATCGATGAGGCCGAGCGCGCCATCAAGGAGGGCAATTACAAGAGTGCCTCCGACAAGCTGGAGACGTGCATCACCATGGTCGACGCGGGCAATCGCGAGTGCGCCGCGTTCAAGGTGCATGCCGACCGCTTGCAGGGGGACATGCTGCGCTGCCTGGCGCAGCGGCGCGAATGGTATGACGACCGCTGTCACTAGGCCGATTTATTCCAGCCGCTGATATCGAATAATCGTTTCATCGTCCAGAGATGATTCGACACCAGCACCAGTACTGCGCTGGCGCCGACCAGGGCCGCAGCGTACAGGGGCGGGCTAAGTGCAAGATAGCCTCCGCTGGTAGCCGCGAAGTCGGTCAGATAGCCGGCGAGCACAATGATGCCAGCAATGCACAGCACAATCCAGGCGGGCGATTTTGCCACTGGCCGCAGGGCCACCGCGATACTGGTCGCCAGAGCGATCTCCAGCGGCAGCGTTGCATGCCGCTCCAGCAGCACCAGCACTATTGGCGAGGAGCCACCCATGGCGACCTGGCTGCCAATCGCAATCACGCACAGGACGGCCGCAATGAACCCGTACTGGATCAGTAAAGTGGTGGCGAAAATGCTGCTGCCGATCCGGCCCTTGCGCAAGCCGCCCGGCATCAGGAAGGAGCGCCAGTGCAAATCACGCACTACAAGTCCGGATGTCAAAAGCATGGTCATGACCAGCAGCGCCATGAAGCGGATGACCTGCAGCCTGCCATCGGTGTAAGTCGCGACCGAGGTGGTCATGGTGGTCAGCAGTGGCATGACGGTGAAAAAGAGGCGTGCCGGATTGACGCTCTGTTTTGCTGCTGACCAGCCCATGGTTTCCGAATTGGGGTTGTAGATTAAAACCGTGTAGCGGCGCAGGTGGGCGAGCACGCTGTCGGCCAGGGAACGGCCGCGCTGCGGTTCACGCCAGCGGTATGCGGGCGCTTTGCGGCGCCGGCGCTGCTCAAGCAGTGACAATGCAATCGGGAAGGCCGGCACAATCAGCGCCAGCACAGCCGCCGGCAGCGCTGCGAAGCCGTCAAAGGCTGTGCGTGGCCACAGCACCAGCAAGGGTAGCGCCAGCGCCAGCAGGACCAGGTCCACTGTCCGCGTGCGCAGCGGTAGCGCGCCCGAGCGCGCCACGCCGTGCAGCAGGGCGACGCTACCAGCCAGCGACATCAGCGCAGCGCCGGCAAGCGCCTGCGTCGCCGAACCCGGCAGCGCCAACTGCAGCGTGGTGCCGGTGGCCAGCAGCGCCCAGGTCAGGCGTACTCTTTGCATTCCTTGCGCGTTCAAGTGCTGCCACAATGCGCCCGGCGCGCGCAGGTTGCCCAGCACTGCGGTGGCGCGCGCAAGCTGGTGCATCTTTTGCGCCGTGCTCCAGTACATCAGCGCAAATGCCGGCAGCAGCAGAATCCGGGTTGCGGCCTGGCGGACAGGCGTGTCCGAAAATAGCGACGGCAGCATGCACAGCCAATAGATGCCAAATCCGATGAGCAGCACGTCATTCACAGTGAGCCGTCCGATGCCGTAGCGGTGGCTGGTCAGCATGTTCATGCATTGAGCTCCGCGAATAGTTCGGTGAGCGACATGGCACGTCCGATATCGACCTGCCCGTCAGTGCGGCGCGTGTCGATTACCATCTGGCGTGCGCCTGGCGCGCAGGCCACGACGGCTTCTGGCGGGATATTCGCTTGCGCCACCGGTACCAGCCGCAAGTGCTCGAGCATCGCATCCCAGGTATCGAGTAGTTGCAGGCGGCCCTTGCGCATGAAGGCCACGTGCGACACCACGCGTTCGAGGTCGGTCAATATATGGCTGGAGATGACGACCGTGCGTTCGCTGTCGTCGCGATTGCCGAACATCGCGCGCATAAACTCCTGGCGGGTCAGCGGGTCGAGGCTCGCCACCGGTTCGTCGAGCAGCAGCAGGTCGGGGTCATGGGCCAGCGCCAGCACTACCGCGAGCTTTTGCTGGTCGCCGCCGGACAGGTCGGAGACCCGCGCCCCGGTGCTTAGCTGAAGACGCGCCGCCAGCACCATGCAACGAGTTTCGTCCCAGCGCGGGTAAGCGCGTCCCACCAGCTGCAAGTGTTCAAGTACCGTCATCCATTCGAACAGGTCCGGCGCTTGCGCCACGTAGCCCAGGCGCGCCCGCACCGGGTCGGACAGCTCTGTCGATGCACACCCGAGCAGGGTACTGGCGCCGCTGTCCGGTTCAGCCAGTCCGGCCAGGCAGCGCAGCAGCGTCGACTTGCCCGCGCCATTGCGACCCACGAGCCCCAGCACGGCGCCCGCGGGGAGCGAGAAGCTGACGCCATCGAGGATGGTGGTGCTGTCACGGCGCAGAGTCAGCTGGTTGGCCGTGATGGCGGCGTCGGGATGAGTCATCATTGGTCTTTCTCGGTGATCTGCGCAAGGCAGGATTGAAACAGTGCGAGGGCGTCCGCGTCCGCCAGGCCGAGCTGGCGTGCATTGCGGGCGGCGGCGTCCAGCGCCGGGCGCAGCATGGCTATTTTTTCCTGCTGCGGCGAGACGCCGCCGGCATCGGCGATGGCCATGCCCACGCCGCGCATGCGTACCAGAATTTGCTCGTTCTCGAGCAGGCTGTAGGCTTTACTGACGGTCATGGGGTTGATGGCATGATGCAGCGCCACTGCCCGCACCGAAGGCAGAATGGCTCCCGGAGCTAGCTGGCCGCTGGCGACCATGCGCCGCACCTGGTCCACGATCTGGCGATAGATCGGCGTGGGGGCGTTGGGGGAGATATCAAATTCCATGCGAATTAGTGTATCACTACAATAATACACAACGCAATCAGCAATTTTGTTGCACCAAAGAAAAAAGACTTTGTTTAAGTTGTTTTTTGTTCTAGTATCGTGTTTTTCGCATTTCTGGAACGTCGATGTCGTTTGCCCGCTTCATTGTTACCACCGTTTTCGCGGCCGCGGCGTGCTCTGCCCAGGCTGCCAGCTTTGACTGCGTCGCACCCGTGTATCCCAATTTCTCAAGCACTGGTGAAGGAGCACGGCGCGTGGAGAAGCAGGTCAAGTCATGGCGCAAATGCCATGCCGAGTATCGCACCGAGCAAAATTGGGTGGAGGTGGCGCGCATGAACGCCGAAGTGGAGGCGGGATTCGAAAAATGGCTGACCGCAACGCGACTCTATTGGGCCCGTCAGAGCACCACCGCGCAGGGCATGAGCCGCCTGGAACGCGAAACCGGCATGCATTCCTTTCTTGGCCACGGCGAGACGCGGATCGACAAGGAAGAAAGAAAGATCGCCCCGAGGTAAGCCGGGCACGCGTTCTGCGCGCCCATGGAGATTCACATCAGCCCAAGGCCTGCATCGTAACTGGAATCCCCGACAGCACCGCATTGCCCGACAGCGGATCGCGCAGGTTCTCATCGAGCAGGGCGTTCAGATTGACCCCGGGCCGCTCGGCCGCCACGCTGAGCTGGGTGCCAGGCAGGTTGTGGCCCCAGCCATGGGGCAAGCTGACCACGCCCTGCATCATCTCGTCCGACACTTCCACCTGCACCGTAATCTGGCGCGCGCCGTTGTTGACCAGGGCCGCGGCTCCATCGGCCAGGCCGAGGCGCTGCGCATCGGCAGGATGGACCAGTGCGGTGCAGCGATAGGCGCCCTTGGCCAGCACCGGCAGGTTATGCATCCAGCTGTTGTTGGACCGTAGCTGACGGCGTCCGATGATGACCAGCTCGGGCACGGGCGCTGCCAGGCCTGCGCGCACGCGCGCCAGGTCGTCGACCAGCAGCTGCGGCGCCATCTCGATTTTTCCCGACGCCGTGCGCAGCGCTTCCGGTATGCGCGCCTGCATCGGGCCCAGATCGATGCCAGAAGGGGCGGCCTTGAGGCGCGCCAGATTGAGCCCGTCGGGATTGAGGCCGAACTGGTCGCCATAAGGCCCGCTGCGCAGGCCCAGCTCCAGCAGCCGCTCCGGTCCGCGCAGGTGTGCCAGCGCCGCCATCAGTTGCGGCGCATTGTCGCCGGCGCTGCGTTTCAATTCATCGGTCAGGGCCGCATCGTCGAGCGCGGCGACGTCGGCGTGGCTACCAAGACCTTTTGCTATCGCGCCGATCATCATCATGCTCTCCCATTCCTGCGGCTGGCCTGGCGCCGCGGCCAGCACCGGTGGGCTGAAGCGCGCGTGGTTGCGGTGCGAGAACTGGGTGAATGTCAGGTCGTAATGCGCTTCCTCGAGCGGCGACAGGCCGGGCAGGATCACATCGGCATGGCGCGACGTTTCGTTGAGATAGATGTCGAGGCTGACCATGAAATCGAGCTGCTCGAGCGCGGCGGCCAGGCGTTCGCCGTTGGGCGCCGACAGCACCGGGTTGCAGGCGATGGTGATGGCGGCGCGGATCTGGCCCGGACCCGGCGTATCGATTTCTTCGGCCAGGCAGGTCAGCGGTAGTTCCCCCGCCACTTCAGGCGCGTTCGAGACGCGCGATGCATGGCGTCCGCTGATGACGCCACGCCCAGTACCTGGCGCGCCGCGGGTGTTGGCCGCAAACGCTGCCGCCTTGGGAAACATGGAGCCGCCTTCCTGATCGAGGTGTCCGGTCAGGACGTTGATCACATCGATCAGCCATGAGCACAAGGTGCCGAATTCCTGGGTACAGGTGCCGATGCGCCCGTAGATGGCGCCGCGCTCCACGCTGGCGAGGGTACGTGCCAGTTCGCGCATCACGCCCGCCTCGATCCCGCAGCGCGCGGCCATGCGCTCGGGCGTGAAGTCGTGTACAGCCGCTTCCAGTTGCGCCATGCCGTTGAGGTGGGCGGCCAGGCGGCCCGGGCGCAGCAACTGCTCGGCAAACAGCGTGTGCACAATCCCCAGCAGGAAGTAGACATCGGCGCCGGGGCGGATAAAGTGATGGGTATCGGCCACCGCCGCTGTTTCGGTGCGGCGCGGATCGACTACCACCAGCTTGCCGCCGCGCGCGCGCAACGCCTTGGCCTTGCCACGGAAGTCGGGAACGGTCCACAGGCTGCCGTTCGATACCATCGGATTGGCGCCCAGGATAAGCAGGAAGTCGGCGCGCTCGATGTCCGGCACTGGCACCGACAGCCAGCTGCCGAACATCAGCCCTACCGACAGCATTTTCGGGACCTGGTCCACGCTGGAAGCGGAGAACATATTGCGGGTGCCAAGCGCGCGCGCCAGGCGTGGAAAATACAAGCTCAGACCCAGCTTGTGCGAGACCGGATTGCCCAGCACGGTGGCGACCGCGTTGGGCCCACCGGCTGCGATCACGGGTGGCAGACGGCGTTCGATTTCGGCGTAGGCTTGTGCCCAAGTGGCCGGCTCGAAGCGGCCATCGCGCTTGATGAGCGGGGTGCGCAGGCGGTCGGGATCATCGTGCAGGTCTTTCAGGCCGATCGCCTTGGGGCACAAGAATCCCTTGGAAAAAACGTCATGCTCGTCGCCGCGGATGCGCACCGGTTTGTTGTCCTGCACATCGACTTCGAGTCCGCAGCAGGCCTCGCAAAAAGGACAGATTCGGTGGGCCGTGGCGGTATGTGGGAGCATGAAAGTTCTTTCTCGGAAAATCGAACGGTCGTTCTATTGTCAGCCCGAGCGCCACAACTGTCAACCGCAATTATTCGCGCAGGTGTATGCTATCGGGCAACAACTAACGGAGTGCGTGATATGAAAAATCCATCGATAGTGGGCGCTGTTTTAGTGCTGGGACTGCTCGCCGGTTTGGGCGGCTGCGCCAAGAAAGAAGAGATCGGACCCGCGCAAAAAGCTGGCGCGGCGATTGACAATGTCGGCGACAAGGTAGCCGACAAGCTGCACGAAGGGCTGGACAAGGCCGACGCCGCCGCCAAGGCCATGGCCGACAAGGCCAAGGCTGCGCAGGACGAAGTAGCCAAAGCCACGGAAGACGCCAGCAAGGGCGTAAACAAGGCTACTGACGAACTGGGTAAAAAGGTCGAGCAGGCCGGCGAAAAAATCCAGGACGCCGCCCGCAAATAGGCAACACTACCGGGTTGGCTTGGGAAGCCTCAGGCAATGGCTTTCTTTTCCAGCGCCAGCCCGGCCTTCGGTTCGGGCCAGCCGCCCAGTACGATCGACAGGTCGACAAAGCCGGCGCGCCAGGCGCGTTCGAGGTCCTGTTCGATCGCTTCCATTGACGTGTTTTCGAAGTTGTTGAAGCCGCGCACGCCGTAGGCGCGGTTGCGGCCATGCGCCTTGGCCAGGTACAGGGCCATGTCGACCAGGTTGACCGCGCGCTCCCACGGCAAGGCTTCGTTGGCCGGCACCAGCGGGAAGGGCGCGAAGCCTATCGATACGTTGACCGAGATCTTGGTGTCCTGGTATTCGACCACGTGCGATGAAATTCCCGTCAGCAGACGGCGCGCGATTTCCTCGACCCCGCTGCGCGGAATCGCTGGCAGGAAGGCCAGGAATTCTTCGCCGCCCCAGCGCACGATCATGTCGGTTTCGCGCAAAATATCACGCATGCTCTCGGCGATCATCTTGAGTACGATGTCGCCGGCGGCGTGGCCGTAGGTGTCGTTGACGTGCTTGAAGTGGTCGACGTCGAGCAGGAACAGGGCGCCGACAATCTCTTCGCCCGAAGTGCCCGCGCCGCGCTTTTCCACCTGCAGGTGGGTGCGCATGAATTCCTGGAAGTGGCGCCGGTTGTAGAGCGCAGTCAGTGGATCGCGCGAGCTTTGCTGCTTGAGCTCGAGGTTCTTGACCTTGAGCTGGTCGTTCGCCTGCCGCACCTTGCGGTACAGGATGCCGATAATGGTCGCTACCAGCGCAAACACGACCGCCAGCAGCCACCAGACGCGCTGCTGCAGGCGGCGGTTATCGAGCTCGGTGCTCTTGACCTGGTTTTCGCGCCGCAGCAGTTCGATCTGACGCTCGCGCTTTTCAGCTTCGTATTTTTCCTGCAGTTCCCAGGTGGCTTTCTGGCGTCGTTTTTCGAATAGCTCGTTGGACAGCTTGCGCTCGCGGTGATACGCCTTGATAGCACCGGCCATGTCGCCGGCGCGTTCGAGCGCCTCGCCATATTCGAGCATCAGCTCCTGCAGCTCGGGCTTGATATTCTGCTTTTCATAGTAGGCCAGACCGGCTTCGAAACTGCGCTTGCCCTCGGCCAGCTTGCCCATGCCAAGATAGGCTTCGCCGATATTGATGTGCGCAGTCGCTTCGCTGCTCTCGTCCTTGAGACGGCGCGCAGCTTCCACCGCCTGGTTCGCGTATTCCAGCGTCTTGACGTAGTTGTGCTGTTTCAGGTAACTGTCCGACAGGTTCACCAGCGACACCGTCATCATCGCGTCGGCCCCGATTTCGCGTTCGTACGACAATCCGGCAAGCAGCGCGCGCAGGCCGCGCTGTGGCTGGTTGGTCTCCATCGCCAGGCCGTACTCGGTGTCCTTCAGCAGCGACATGCGGCCTGGCGAATTGGTCTGCCTGGCCGCGACGATAGCTTCCTCGAGCGTGCCGAAGCCCTTGTCGAACTCCTTCATCTGGCGGTACAGAATGGCCAGCGCGTTGAGTGCCATGACGTTCTCGATCGGCTTGCCGTAGTCACGCGCGATACCGACCGCAGTCTGCAGCTTTTGCAGCGCCGCCGGGAAATTGCCTTCCTCGGCATACGATTCGCCCGAGGTGATGGTGGCGCGGATCTTGAGTTCGGTGTCGTCAGTAGTGAGCGCGACCTTTTCAGCCTCCCACGCCAGCTTGTGCGATCCCGGCAAGTCGTTCAGGCGAAACAGGCAGTAAGCGCGCGCCAGCAGGCCGTCGGCGATCAGGACGTTGTCCTTGTTGTCCACGCCAAGCTTGTAGAGCTCTTCGGCCAGCAGCATGGCAGCGGGGATGTCGGCGGTGCCGCGCCTTGCCATGCTCAGCAAAAACAGGAAATCGC
The DNA here is from genome assembly GCA_040385745.1 of Pseudomonadota bacterium. GTDB lineage: Bacteria > Pseudomonadota > Gammaproteobacteria > Burkholderiales > Burkholderiaceae_D > Telluria_A. Next base: position 23,092 of record JAZKGU010000007.1, on the reverse strand, counting down.
CCTTGGTGCGCACATCTGCGGCGCGCGCTTCGGGCTCGATTTTGAGCAGGGCGGTGATGGCCTTGGGCGGGACAAAGCGCCCGACCTCGCGGATCTCCTCGAGGCGCGCGCTCAGTGTGCGCTCCTGCTGCGCCAGGGCCAGGTTCGACACCAGGCACAGGGACGCGAGCAGCACGCATACCCTGCGGCTGTTCGTGGCGACGATTCGTCCTGGCGACATGTTGATCCTTAGTGTTCCCTGCAAAGCCACCCGCGTCGGGGCTCTGCGGGAATTATATTCTTGTTGCGACAAGGAAAGAACAAATTCCCTTCTGCTTTGGCTGTAAATGCACAATTTCGGGGCAGACGCCGCGTTTCAATATTTTTTTGATAATGATTCGTTGGCCCCGCGCCACGCCCTTGTTTCTGCGTTCTGTCGGCGTTTTGGCGCCGCTTGTCTCAATCGCGGCTTCAGGATTCTGAACCGGCGCTACATTGCAGGCATACCAACCTCACCCCTCAGGATTCATATGCTCGACATTCGCAACGTAGTGAAAACCTTCGGCAAAGACGTCAAGGCGGTGGACGATGTCTCGCTCAGGCTGGAGGCTGGCGTGGTCGGGCTGATCGGCCACAACGGCGCCGGCAAGACCACGCTCATGCAGATGATCGCAACGCTGACCCGGCCCACCAGCGGCCAGATCCTGTTCGACGGCGTCGATATCGTCAGCAAGCCCGACGCCATCCGCCGCCGCCTCGGCTTTCTGCCTCAGGACTTCGGCGTGTACCCCAACCTGACGGCGCTCGAATTCATGCAGTACTTCGCCGCGCTCAAGGGCGTGCGCGACCCGGCCCGTATCCGCCACCTGCTCGAACTGGTCAACCTGCACGAGCAGGCCAAGCGCCAGGCCGCCTCGTTTTCGGGCGGCATGCGGCGCCGCCTCGGCATCGCCCAGGCGCTGCTCAATGATCCAGACATCCTGATCGTCGACGAGCCCACCGCCGGCCTCGATCCCGAAGAGCGGGTGCGCTTTCGGAATCTGCTGGCCGAACTGGGGTTCAAGAAACTGGTGATCATGTCGACCCATATCGTCTCCGACGTCGAAAGTATCGCCAGCAAGCTGGCCATCATGCGCGGCGGGAAGCTGATCGCCTGCGATACACCCAGCGACATCCTTGACAATGCGCGCGGACAGGTGTGGTCGGCCAGCGTCGACGCCGGCGCCTTCGACGCCCTGCGCGGCAAGGTCCACGTCCTGCAGGCGCAGCGCCATGGCGAACGGATGGCGCTGCGCATCGCCCACCCCGACTCGCCGTGCGAGGGCGCTCAGCGGGTCGAGCCCAGTCTGGAAGAGGCGCTGATGGCGCAGCGCTACGCTGTGCAGGAGGCAGCATGATCCGCCTTGTCGTCAAAGCGCTCGCGCTCAACGAAGTGCGGCTGCGCATGCGCCGCCTGTCGACCCTGGTGGCGCTGCTGGCGGTAGCGGCCATCAGCTGGGCCATGATTTCCGACCCGGCCAGCGGCTCGTCGCTGATCGTCAGCAAGGATGCGCGCGTCTTGTACACCAGTTCCGCGCTGGCGATCGGCAGCGCGTCGCTGGCCTGCATCCTGTTCGGATTGGGCGGCTTTTTTCTGGTGCGCGGCCGCGTGTCCGAAGACATCCGCAGCGGCACCGGCGGCGTGATCGGCGCCACGCCGGTGAGCAATGCGCTGCTGGTGTTCAGCCGCTGGCTTGGCAGCGTGGCCTACCTTGGCGCGATGCTGCTGGTGTTCATGCTCACCATCGTCGTGCTGCACCTGGTGCGCGGCGAAGGGCCGGTGCAGCTGCACATCTATTTGCAGACCTATGTGCTGCTGCTGTTGCCGATGGTGCTCTTCACCGCCAGCTGCGCCACCCTGTTCGACAGCTACGCTCCGCTGCTCGGCAAGGCCGGCGACGTGCTCTACTTTTTCGTGTGGATTGCCCAGCTGCTGATCATGGTTCCGCTGACCGAGCAGGGTGTGAGCAACGCCGCCATTCCATTGATCGAACTGCTTGATTTCAGCGGCATCGCCTCGTCCATGATCGCCACCACGGCGGCGCTGCAGTCCACCAACATCGCGCTTGGCGGCGGCGACTTCAATCCTGCGCTCGCGCCCGTGGTCATGAAGGACTTCATCTGGAGTGCTGAACTGGGCATGATGCGCATGATGACCGGCCTGCTGGCAATGCTGCCGCTGGTACCCGCAGTGCTGCTGTTTCACCGCTTTTCGCCTGACCGGGTCAAAGTGGCGCGCGCCAATCGCCGCCGCTCGCCGCTCGAAGTGGTGAATGGCTGGCTGCGCCCGCTGTCCAATCTGGTCGCGCCACCTTTGTTCCGCCTGGGGGCGGCCTTGCCTGGCCTGACCGGGCAGGTAGTTGGTGACATTGCGCTCACCTTTGTCACCTCGCCATCCGCGGTGCTGGCGCTGGCGGCGAGCACGGTTGCAGCGGTGGTAGTTCCTGCATCCGCAGTAGGGCCGGTGCTGATGGCGGCGGTGGCATTCTGGGGTGTCCTGATCAGCGACATGAGCACGCGCGACGCCGATGCCGATACCGCCGGCATGACCGGCGCGGTGCAGGGCGGCGTAGTGCAGCGCTATGTGCGCCAGTTCATCGCAACGGGTGTTGTCGGCCTGCTGTTCACCGGCGCCGTGGCGCTGCGATTGGCGGCCGTGCAGCCAACGCGCGCGCTGGCCGTGCTGGCCGGCGTAGCCTGCCTGTCGGCGCTGGCCAGTCTGTTCGGCCGCTGCAGCCGCAGTTCGCGCCTGTTCCTGGCGCTGTTCCTGTTCGGTCTGTACGTGTCGGTCAATGCGCCTAAAATCGCGATGCTCGACGTGGCCGGCTTCAATGGCTCGGCCACCGCCGCTACAGCCGGCTTTTATCTGATGATCGCCGTCGGCGCCCTGGCGGCAGGCTACCTGTGGAACCGGCGTGACATCTAGACGGCCAGTTGCTGCAGCAGATACAGGCGCTGATACAGACCACCTTCGATCTGCATCAGAGTGTCGTGCGCACCTTGCTCGGCGATGCGGCCGTGGTTAAGCACCACGATGCTGTCGGCCTCGCGGATGGTCGATAGCCGGTGCGCGATGGCGATGATGGTCACGCGCCCGCGCAATTCGTTCATCGCCACTTGCACTATCTGTTCGGTGGCGCTGTCGATGCGCGACGTGGCTTCGTCGAGCAGCAGGATGCGCGGCTTGCCGGCCAGCGCGCGCGCGATGGCGATCAGCTGCTTCTGTCCGCTCGACAGGCGCGAGCCGCCTTCGCCGAGCGGCGTGTAGTAGCCCTGTTCCATGGCGGCGATGAAGTCGTGCGCATGGGCGGCGCGGGCGGCTTCCTCGATGGCCTCCTGGCTCAGGCCGCGGCCCATGTCGATGTTTTCACGCGCCGATGCCGCCAGCAGGAAAGGATCCTGGGGAACCAGTCCTACGGCGCTGCGAAAATGTTCGTTGTCGATTCCGGCCAGCGGCCTGCCGTTGACTTCAATGCTGCCCGGCGCTGACGGGTAATAGCGCAGCAGCAACGATAGCAAGGTCGACTTGCCACTGCCTGTGTGGCCTACGATGCCAAAGAAGGCGCCTTGCGGCACATCGAGATTGAGTTCGTGCAGCACCGGCTGGTCGGGAGCGTAGCCGAACGTCAGGCCGCGGATGCGCACCGCCGGCGCGCCCGCTGTCTCGGCCTGGCCGCCGCTCGCCTTGTCTACATCGTGTTCCGGCGCGCCGGCTTCGTCGAGCAGGGCCGCCACGCGCGCCGACGCCACCACCGCCTGCTGCAGACCGCTGAACTGCATGGTGATCTGGATCAGCGGCTCGACTACGCGGGCAATGTAGCTGATAAAGGCATACAGCACGCCGACTTCGATGGCGCTGATTTCGCGCCGGCCGAAACTGTAGATCACCACCGCCAGCAAAATCACGTTGAGCAGGTCCAGGGCGGGGCGCAGCAGCAGCGCATTGGCGCGCAGTTCGGCCAGGCGCGCCTTGTAGTGATCGTGGTTGGTGGCGCCGAAGCGCTTGCCGAAACGGGCCTGCGCGTTATTCGCCTGCAGCACGCTCATGCCGCCGATCGACTCGGCCATCTGGCCATTGATGTCGCTGCGCAGCGCGCGCGCGCGCGTCACGGCGGGTGCCGACAGGCGCTGGTACAGGTACACGATGGCCACCACGGCCGGCACCAGCGCCAGTACGATGAGCATCAGGCGCCAGTCCAGCCAGGCCATTGCGGCCATGGTGCCGATCAGAACGATCAAGCTGTCGAGAATGGCGAACAGGACCTGGATGTAGAGCGTCTTTACGGCCTCGGTGTCGTTGGTGACACGGCTGATCAGCTGGCCCGTGATGGCGCGGTCGAAGAAAGCCATCGGCAAGCGCAGTACGTGGCCGAACACCCATTCGCGCAGGCGCTGCACCGAACGCATCGCCAGGCCCGACAAGCGTACCAGCTGCAGGTAGCGCAGCCACGACGCGGCCCAGCCGCTGACCAGCATCGCGCCAAGCAGCAGCGACATGCGGGTCCAGTCGAGCTTGTGGGGCAGCAGGTGGTCGTCGATCAGCGCTTTGCCGAGGATCGGTCCGATGACTTCGAGCGCGGCGGCAAGGATCAGCCACAGGGTGGCCCAGCCAAGGTGGCGCCGGTCGGGATGGGCCGCGCGGCGCAGCAGGCCGATTGCCTGCACGGCCTGGGCGCGCATGTCCAGCGGCGTAGTGTCAGAGTGCATCGAGGCTTGCCTCCAGTTGTTGGTAGCGCCACTGGCTGGCGTACCAGCCGCCGGCGGCGAGCAGGGTGTCGTGCGTGCCAGCTTCGGTGATACGCCCTTCGCGCAGCACCACGATCTGGTCGGCATTGACCACGGCAGACAGGCGGTGGCTGGCGATGATGGCGCAGCGCTGCGGACGATCGCGCCGCAGCTCCTCCAGGTGTTCGAGGATGCGTGTTTCGGTGCCGGTATCGACGGCCGAGAGGGCGTCGTCGAGCAGCAGCAGGCTGGCGTCGGCCAGCAGCGAGCGCGCAATGGCCACCCGCTGGCGCTGGCCGCCCGACAGCGTGATGCCGCGTTCGCCGACGTGGGTTGCATAGCCATCGGGGAAGCGCAGAATGTCGTCGTGGATGTCGGCCATGCCGGCCGCGTGTTCGATCTGCGCGCGGGTGGCGTCGGGCCGCGCCAGGCCGATATTGTCGGCAATCGTGGCGGAGAACAGGAAGGACTCCTGTGGCACCCAGCTGATTGCATTGCGCAGCGTGGCCAGGGTGTAGTCACCCAGCGCGTGGGCGCCCCAGGACAGGGTGCCCTGCTGCGCCGTCACCTGGCGCAACAGCAGGCGTAGCAGGGTCGATTTGCCAGCCCCCGTCGGCCCCACCAGGCCCAGGGTCTGGCCCGGCGCCAGCGACAGCGAAATGCCCGAGAGCGCCGGCAGGCTCTGGCCCGGGTAGGTGTAGCTGACGGCGTCCAGTGTCAGCGCGCCCGCGTCAAGCGCCGTGAGCGTGCCATGGTCGTCGACCGAGAGCGGGGCGTCGAGCAGCGGCTGCAGGCGCGCCAGCGCCGCGCGTCCGCGTTCGATCAGTGACAGCACCCAGCCGGCCGCGAACATCGGCCAGATCAACTGCCCAAGGTACATGGTAAAGCTGGTCAGGGCGCCGATGGTGAGCTGCTGGTGCCACACCAGGTAGCCGCCCAGACCCAGCGTGAGCACGCTGGCGGCGGTGAGCGTCAGGCCGACCGCAGGCTCATAGGCGGCTTCCCATTTTTGCGCAAGCATGCTGGCGTCGGCCGCGCGCGCGGTCAGTTCGCCGAACTGCTTGGCGCTGCGCTGTTCCAGGCCGAGCGCGCGCAGCGTGCGCACCCCGGCCAGCGATTCCTGCACATGGTCGTTCAGGTCCGAAAAGCGCTTGAGCGAATCGGTCGCCGCCACGTGGATGTGGCGCGAGATATGCCAGAACGACAGTGCCATCAGCGGAAACGGCAGCAGGGCGATGCAGGCCAGGCGCCAGTCCACTCCCAGCATCATGATCCCCAGGACCATGACCAGGGTGAGGGTGCCGTCGAAGCCGGCCAGCATGGCTTCGCCCGCAGCCATTTCGATGGCGTCGATATCGTTGGTGGCCAGCGCCATCAGGTCGCCGGTGCGCTGTTTCTGATAGAAGGCCGGGCCCTGGCTGGCCAGGCGGGCATAAAAACGGGTACGCAATTCCACGCCCAGCTGGTAGGCCGCGGCGAACAGACGCAGGCGCCAGCCTACCCGCAGCACGTAAATGGCTACGCCCATGCCAAGCAGTTGGGCGATACCCCACAGGAGCGCGTCCTGGGTCAGGGTGTGGGCCGCCATGGCGTCGATCATCTGGCCGATTTTGCGCGGCACCAGCACGGTGAAGGTCGCCACGCCAATCAGCATGGCGGCGGACGATATATAGGAGGGCCAGTGGCGGCGAACGAAGTTGCCTACCAGGCGCGATAAACTCATGAACAGCCTTTGGTTTAACGGCCCACAACGATTAACGGGCCGAAGCCCGTTAATTTACTACTTTTGGCAGAGCTGCGCTGAAAGCCTGGCAGCGTCGCTGCGGAGCGCTTACTTCTTCTTGCGCGGCTTCGACTCGGACGCCTTGGCATCCACCTCGGGCTTGCCACTGACCGGAGCCGGCGGCGGCGCGGCCTCAACCGGCTTGATTCCGCTGACCACGACCTTGTTTTTCGCGGCAGCTGGAACAGGCGCAGCGGCCGGCTTGGCGGCGACAGGTTTTGGCACAACTTTCTTGACCGCCTTGACGATGGGCTTGGCGGCGACCGGCAATGGCGCCTCCTCGGCTACTGGCTGGGGCGCGGCGACGATATTGTCGGCCGGGGCGAACAACTCGGGTTGAGCTGGCACCTCAGGGGCGGGGGCGGCCTGCTTGATGGGCTCGAGCTGGGCGCCGGTGGCGATGCCGAGCAAGGCACGGCTGTAACGCATCAGGCTGTCAAAATTTTGTTGCGACTGGGTGGTGAGCGCCAGCAGATCGCGCGGGTCTTTCACCAGCAGCAATTGGGACATGGCCTGGGTGGACTGTTCAAGCGAGGCGCGCGCCGTATCTATATTCAGGTGCATCACCTTCTGCGCGTTTTCCACGGCTTTGACCGTGAACTGATGAAAATAGCTCATTTGGGCTTCAATGTGCGACTTACGTGCTGCGGAAAATTGTTCTGGAAGTGTGCTCATGGAATTTCCTTTGGCGAGTGTATGACGCGGTGCAATATTGTTTAGTCTAGCGATGATTGAGGGTGTTGGAAAGCATTTTCTCCGCCATTTCTGTCGATAAATCTTGCATTGCAGCATGAGATGCTAGCCTGACCCGGCTAACGGCGGCGCACGGATGCCACTACAATCGATGTGTTCTTCAAACGGGGAGTGCCGATGGATCTCGTGATACGCAATGCCAGCCTGCCGGACGGGCGGCGCCAGATGGATATCGCCATCGACGCCGGCCGCATCGTCGATGTCGGGCCGCGCCTGCCGCTGCAGGGGGGGCGCGAAATCGATGCCGAGGGCGATCTGGTGACGCCCCCCTTCGTCGACGCCCACTTCCACATGGACGCTACCCTGAGCTACGGCCTGCCGCGCGTGAATGCGAGTGGCACCCTGCTGGAAGGGATTTCGCTGTGGGGAGAACTCAAGCCCGATCTCACCCAGCAGGCCCTGGTCGAGCGCGCGCTGCAGTATTGCGACTGGGCGGTGGCGCGCGGCCTGCTGGCGATCCGCTCGCATGTCGACATTTGCGACGAGCGTCTGCTGGCGGTCGAAGCCCTGCTCGACGTCAAACGCCGCGTTGCGCCCTACCTCGACCTGCAGCTGGTAGCCTTTCCGCAGGACGGCATCCTGCGCCATCCGGGCGCCTTCGACAATCTCAAGCGCGCCATCGCCATGGGCGTGGACGTGGTGGGTGGCATTCCCCATTTTGAGCGCACCATGGCCGACGGCGCGGCTTCGGTGCGGCTGCTGTGCGAATACGCGGCAGAGCAGGGCCTGCGCGTGGACATGCATTGCGACGAGTCGGACGATCCCATGTCGCGCCATATTGAAACCCTGGCCTGCGAAACCCAGCGCCTCGGCATGCAGGGCAGGGTAGCCGGCTCGCACCTGACGTCCATGCACTCGATGGACAACTACTACGTGAGCAAGCTGCTGCCGCTGATTCGCGAGGCCGGCGTGGCCGCCATTGCCAACCCGCTCATCAACATCACGCTGCAGGGCCGCCACGACAGCTATCCCAAGCGGCGCGGCATGACGCGCGTGCCCGAACTGATGGCTGCCGGAGTCGAAGTCGCCTTCGGCCACGATTGCGTCATGGACCCGTGGTACAGCCTCGGTTCGGGCGACATGCTCGAAGTGGCGCACATGGGACTGCACGTGGCGCAAATGACTGGGCAGGAGGGCATGCATCAATGCTTCCTGGCGGTGACGGAGAACCCGGCGCGCATTTTGGGGCTGGAAGGGTACGGCATCGCGCCCGGCTGCCATGCCGATCTGGTGCTGCTCGACGCAGGCAGCACGGTCGAGGCGATTCGCCTGCGCGCCGCGCGCCGCATGGTGATACGGCGTGGTGAAGTGGTGAGCGAGTCACCGCGCGCGGGTGCTCGCCTGAACCTGCCTGGACGGCCCGCGGCCACTGCTTTCCGGCTCGGACGCTAGGCCATGAAGATTCTCGAGACCGAACGCCTGCTGGTTCGCACGGTCGAGGTGGACGACGCCGCGTTCTACCTTGAACTGGTCAACTCCCCAGGCTTCATTGCCAATATCGGTGATCGCGGTCTGCGCACGGAGGACGCGGCGCGCGAGGCCATCCGCACAGGGCCGGTCGCCATGCAGGCTGCGCGCGGCCATGCAATCTGGCTGGTGGAGATCAAGGAAAGCGGAGTCGCGATCGGCATGTCGGGCCTGATCAAGCGCGACACGCTCGACGAAGTCGATATCGGCTACGCTTTCCTGCCCGCCTACCACGGTCACGGCTATGCCGTGGAGGCAGCGCGCGCGGTTGTCGATTACGGCCGCGACGTGCTGGGACTCAAACGCCTGGCGGCGATCATCACCCCTGGTAACGCCGCCTCGTACGCCGTGGTGGACAAGCTTGGCATGGTGTTTTCGCGCATGGTGTACCTGACGCCCAGCGACACCGGCACCCGGCTGTACGAAATGACGCTATAAGGGCGCGGTGCCACTCCACGGGAAGAACCACAACAGTGGTTTTTCCACCCGCGCGGCCCACGATTTTTCGTTGTGGCTGCCCATCGGGTCGGTAAAAAACAGCAGATCAGAATCCGGCTTGTAGCCCTGCTTGAGCATCGCCTCGCGCATCTGCGTGCTCTCTTCCAGGCCGTCGTCCTTGCCCCCGGCATCGAGGTAGAAGCGCACAGGCACGCGCGGATGCAGTTTGCTGATCATGTCGCCCTTGTTCCACCAGAACGAGCTCGATACGCCACCCGCCTTTGAAAATACTGTGGGGTTGCGCTGCGCGATGTAGACCGAGGCCAGTCCACCGAGCGACGATCCCATGATGGCAGTGTGGTCCTTGCCTGGCAGGGTGCGCAGGTTGGCGTCCACATAGGGCTTCACGGTTTCGACGACAAAGCGCATGTAGGCGTCCAGCCTGCCGCCGCCGTATTTTGGATCGCAGCAGGGCGTGTACTCGGGAATGCGCTCGGGCGTATTGTCGATGCCGACCACGATGAGCTCGTCGAGCTTGCCGGTGGCGATCAGGCGGTTGACGGTTTCGTCGATTCCCCATTCGACCCCGAACGAGGCGGTCTTCGCATCGAACAGGTTTTGGCCGTCGTGCATGTACAGCACCGGGTAGCGCTTGGCCTTGTTTTCGTCGTAGCTAGGCGGCAGGTAGATGCGCAGCGTGCGGCTGTTTGACAGTTGCGGCGAGGCGAACCCTGGCACCATTTTCAGCTTGCCGAAAGGTGGACCAAAAAACGGATAGATGTCGACCGTACTGCCGGCGGCCAGCCTGTAGGTACCACCAACCGACACCCGATCGCCGCTCAGCGCGGGCTTCATGGTGATGTCTCCCAGTGCATCGGGCCAGGTATAGGACCATACATTACCCATGTCGCGCGCAGCCGCCACGCCCTTGGACCAGGTGGGCGCACCCTTGTCGGAACGGATCTCGACGCTGTCCTTGCCGGCGTCGTAATGAATCCGGACCGTGGTTGCAGCTGCATCTAGCATGGGCAGCAGGGCTGCGCACAGGGCGCCGAGGTACTTGAATTGCATTGATACTCCAGTCAGTCGACGGGCGTCAGCCGCACGCCATGGAGGTCGACGCGGTTGGATGGCCCGGTAGCGCCACCTGCCGCGCTGAACGTGCTGTTCGCCTGCAGGTAGCTCATATTGTAAAAGTCACTGAGCTCGATTCTATATTGGCCCGGCTGCAAGCGGGCCGTGAGCGGTGTCGAATACACGATCTGCGGCACGCCCTTAAGCACGCGCGCATGGGGCATCTGCACCACGCCTTCGTTGACAAGCTTGCCATCTGCCCCGCGTATCTTCATCCATTTTACGCCGCCGCTGATGCCGAGGTTGATCTCGTTGGCGCCATTGTGATAGCGCAGCTGCACCTGGTAGGCACCAGCACGCGCCACCGCGATCGGATTGGTGACCAAGACTTCGCCCGGCTGGCCCCATCCCTGGGACATCACCTCCATCGCAATGGGCTGCTCTGCGCACACAGGAATGCTGTGATGACTGCGGTTGCCCGAACCCGCGAACTCGGTCTCGACGGCGTAGCATGCTCCGCGCACCGGTTTCCGGTCGCTCCAGCTTGTGGCGGCGAGATTGCGCTTGACTAGCGCGCCATTGCGATAGATGTTGAAGCTGACCCTGGAGCTTGTTGCACCGGGCCTGATCCTGAGGTTCACGCTGCCATCGGGCTGGCGCTCCACTGCCTGCAGCGCGGCTTCGCGCGGCCCGAATACCGCGCTGCTCTCGGCATACGGATCGGCTGTCACGCGCCGGATCGCGCCGCGCTCGCGCGAAAGGCTCCCCAAGTTCACCTCAATTACGCTCGACGGTCCCAGTCGATTCCATGCGATGGCCTTGCCGGCGGATCTGCCATCGATAGTCACATTGCTGACCTGGTAGAAGCCGTCCCCGGACGAACCGGCCGGCAGCAGGATCCGCATCGTCAGCTCCTTGCCGTGCACGCGCAGCCGGCTCAATGTGATGCTGGACGCGGCGCCGAAGGTTTCCCGCCGCAGCCGGGCGGTAATGAAGGGCTCGATCACGATGCCATGAGGGCTCGCGCGCAAGCCAAATATATTCTCGATGACCATGCCGAGATAGGCGCCGACCGACCAAAGCTGGCGCTTCGAATTGATGACGGGGCCGATCAGCGATGGCTGGGCTTCGTCGAGCAGAAGTGGCTGACCTGTCAGCCATTCCAGGTTCTCCATGTTGGACAGATTGAGCGCCGCACCGCGCATCAGCGTGGCGTAAGCGGCATCTGCGACGGCCGCGTTGTGGTGCATTGCCGCGGCCTTTAGCCCGTAGGCGGTGACAAACGGCCAGATAGCGCGGTTGTGATACACCGGCATCCCGATTTGCTGCGGATAGATCACCGGAGCACCCATGGGGCCATGCGGATAGCTGGCCAGGATGCTGCGCGCCTGGCGCTTGTCGGCCACGCCGGTGATGATGGCCAGGCTCTGGCCGAGCCAGTCGAACTTGTGCATTGGTGCACCGTCGAAGTGGCCTGCGGTGAGGCTGCTGTACATGCCTGCCTGGGGCAGCCACAGATGGCGGTTGATGGCGCTCTTCAGTTGCGCCGCCCACAGTTGGTAGCGTTGCGCGCGTTTGGTGTCGCCCTGCTCGCGCGCCAGCTTGGCGGCCAGCGTGAGCGCTTTGTAGTGCGCTACATTGGTCGACAACGCTTTGGACGAGGCCATCGAAGCCAGGTCGCTCGTGATCCACGCCGCGTAGCTCTGGTCGCGCCAGTCGAGGAATGACTGTTCGCCGGTGTACAGGCCGGTCGCGGCATCGAAGGCTGCAAGGCGGTCGTTGTCGATGGTGTTGGACAGGGCCAGCAAAGCGCGCGGCGCGAAGGCCTTGCGCTGCGCTAGGGGCAAGGTGCTCAATACCTTGTCCGCGCCAAAGGCCCAGCTGACCCGATCGGTGCTAACCGGCCAACTGCCGCCGCTGCCCGTGTCCTGGATGATCTGCAATCCGTCCGCACTGCCGGCAACCTGGGGCGCCCGGGCGACCCCGGCTCGCCATCCCGACAGTTTGAATTCGAGGGAATTGCGCACGCGCTGGGGATCGAGCATGGCCAGTCCGAGGTCGGCCGCGTACGACAAATCGCGGGTCCAGACGTAGTGCCACTTTTCGCCGGTTTCAAAACAATCGCAGGCAATCGGTGCTGCCCCGTTGTAGTTTCCGTCCTTGATGCTGGCGACAGAATTTTGCTTCATTTCCGAGACGGACAGCGCGAACAAGGCGTCGAACGCGAGGTTGCCGCTGCGGACAATCGGCAAGTCAGCGGCTTCGCTGTAGCTGACATGCTGTGGGCCGGGATCACGCAGCTGCAAGCTGGTGGAATGAGCATAATTGCGCAGCGGCGCGGCCGCGTCAGGCGAGGAAAAATGCGCAGTCTCGCGCTTGCCGTCCCAGGTGGAAAATTGCAGCGCTGTCTGGCTTTTGTGACCCTGATGCGGATCGAGCGTGGCCACCGCTAGCGCTTCCAGGCGCGTTACGCGCAGCACGGGTGCAGAGCGATCGGACAGGTCTAGCCGGAACAGGTAGGGCGCCGTTTTTTTGACGAACAGGTAGTCCTCGGGACCGGCCCTGGTGCCCATGCGATAGTCGGCGCCCGGTGCTACCGACACGCTGGCGCCAGGGTCGATCACCCATTCGGTTTTCCAGTCCCGGTTGCCGACCTTGAAAGGGTGATTGCCGGGACTTAGTTCGACCCGCACCTCGTAGACCTTGTTGCCCTTGTCGACCAGCGCGTGGTCGAGGCCCCAGCCGTTAAAGCCGCCGCGAACGTACAGTTCGGGCTCGGCGCCGGAAACACTGCTTGATATCAGGGCGGCCGCGATAAGCCAGGATGCGGGTTTCATTAGCGGTACTCGTTTCGCTCGACGATGCCCTTGAGGGCATCCTTAGTTTTCAGCATGGGGAAATCCTGTGGCAGATAGGCCCTGGGAGTCTGGAAGCGCAGCTTGCCCAGCACGGCGGCCTGAGACGGCATCGAACGCATAGCGGTGAGCATCGTGCCGTTCAGGCGCGCACCGGCGGGCGACAGTTCCAGCACCGCCGGCTTGCCGGGTTCGAGAGGAAACGCCAGGCGCGAGCGGCTTTTGTCCGCATTGAGATAGTCGAAGGCGACTGTGCGCGCTTCCCCTGTGAGCTGCAGGCGCCAGCGCTGCCCGGTGCGGGTGCGTTCAAACCTTAGCGCAATTTCATCGTGCTCGGCATACGGAAGCACCGCATCGAATTCGCGCCACGCTGCCGGAATGGCGGGGCTGAAAGCGAGGTTGTTCTCTAGCAGGTTCGGCCTGAATCCAATATAGTCCTGGTATCCATTGCGCGCATATTCGGCCACGCTCCATGACTGCGCAAACGTGCCCGATGGCGTGAGCGCACCGTCGGCTGCCGGCAGGGCGTCGAGCAGCTCGCTCATGGTGCCTAGCGTGCCAAGTCCCAGGATCTGGGCGCCGAGATTTTGCGTGAGGCGCCAGGCCAGGTCCTGGTAGCCGAATTTATTCAATGCGGTCACCGTGTAGCCCGCGTTCCAGCCCCAGATGGTTCCCTGGTGGTAGGCAGCATCCTTATGATGGAATGCCGGATTTTCGTGGCGCGGGTGGAAGTAGGGATCATTCTGGCTCAGCGAAGCTATACCGTAGGGGTAGAGCAGTTCCGACACCGCGTTTTTCGTCACGCGCGCCTGCACAGCCGCCGGAACGAAATCGTCGAAGGGAATCGAGGCCAGCATCAGTTGGTTGGGGCGGACCTTCGTGTCACGGCTGCCGTCCTCGCGCAGGCGATCGGCCATGACTTTGCCATCCCAATACAGGCGCAGGAAGTTCTGCTGCGCCTTGGCCGCGAGCGCGCGCCACTGGACTGCGCGCACCTTGTCGCCGGCCTGGTCGGCCAGGGTGGCGCCGCTTTGCAGGGCGGTGTACCACAGGGCCTGAATCTCCACCGCGCGCGGGCCGCGCGCCGACCACGGCTGCTTGTTCTCGATTCGGGCGTCCATCCAGGTGTCGGCCGAATCGTGCCGCAGCAGGCCATCTGCGTCGACATAGTTGGCGATGGCGCCGTCGAAATAGGGTACTGCCACCTTGTGCATGGCTTGTGCAAAACCCATATCGCCGGTGTAGCGAATATATTCGATGGCTTCGCGCAGCATCCACGGCGTGCCGTCGACCGTGTTGTAGATGATGTCATTGGCTGCATCTGGCCGCGCAGCGACGCGGTTGGGAATGCGGCCATAGTCGCGGTCGCGCGGCTCCTTCAGGTTTTGAAAGCGGGCAAAATTGAGCAGCACGTCGCGAGCCTGCGGAAACTGGCCTGACACCAGCAAGGTCCCTGGCAGGGCGATGAAGGTATCGCGCCCCCAGTTGTCGCGGAACCAGGGCAGACCGGCCCAGATGCCGGTACCGAATTCCTCGACCACGAACATGCGGCTCGACGCCTTGGCCCAGTTCAGAGCCTTGTTGTAGCTGGCATCGCTGGTGCGCAGATAGCTTTTGGTCAGTTCGGCATGCAGCGCCGCGCGCTCGGCATCGAACAGCGCCTCGTGCTGCAGCCCGGCCGCGTTCTTGCGGGCGGCCGCTGCGCTGTCGCCAAAAGCGGCGATGACTGTCAGGGAGCGGCCCGGCGCAACGCTGCGCAAGACCCGACCGTCATCGAGGACGATAGCGCGGTCGGCGACCAGGGTGAGAAAGGGCCCACCGGGCGTGCCTGGCTCGATCGTGACCAGATTGCCATCAACCTTCACAGACCCCGGATTCTTGAGCAGCAGTTCCAGGGCCAGCGTGGCGTCCCTTGGGCTATGCAAGCGCAGCACCAGCGCCTGCTTTTTGGACAGCAGCGTCAATTCTTCGGTTCCGCCGTCGGGATAGCTGACTTTGTGCCCGTAAGGGAGCACCTGTTCGCGCGCGCCGCGGCGCGGCATGCGCACGCCGTCGACCATGCCTGCATACCCCTGGAACAGAACGCCGTTCTTCAGGACGTAACCCTCGCCCCGGTCATTGGACTGGGTATAACCCTCGAAGTAACCCGCTACATTGTCGCCCACTACGTAGCGGGACTGCTGGCCCGGCGCGACCGTAATCGCCATCGCATCGAAGAAGGCATCGACACCAGGCCGCTGCGCCAGCGCCAGCGGGGCTGCCAGCAGCAGCGCCAGGCAAGCCTTTACCCGCTTCACAGGATCTCCACGATGTACACCGATTTTGGCGGCAGTGTGATGCTGGTTCCAAGCTGGATCGTCTGGCCGCTGATGACGTCGACGCCTGAAGTAACGCCCGAGAGCATTTCACGAAAGCGTACCGATGGCAGCACTGCCTGCTTGTCGCTTTTGTTAAAGGCCACCATGACCTTCTTGCTGCCGTCGTAGCGGAAGTAGACATAGGTGCCGTTCTGCGCGCCGAAGTGCATGGTTTTACCGTGGTGTATTACTGGCTGCGACTTGCGCCAGTTGGTGATCTTCCTGACGAAGGCCTGCGCCTCGGCCTGGCGGGCCGACAGGCCTGCACCGGTGAAGGCATTGACCGCGTCGCCAGCCCAGCCGCCGGGGAAGTCACGGCGATAGGTAGCGTCGTCACGCTCCTTGGTGGCGCTGGTCATCAGCATCTCGGTTCCATAGTAGAACTGCGGAATGCGCGGCATCGTCATTAGGTAGGCGATGCTCATCTTATAGAGCGCGTAATCTTCTCCCACGACGCTAAATATGCGCGCCATGTCGTGGTTGCCCTCAAACAGAACCAGATTGCCCGGATTGGGATACAGGTAGTCCAGCGACAGCGTCTCGTAGACATCGTTGAAGCCTTCACCCAGTTCCTTGTTGCCCAGTGTGGCGCGCATGATTTCCGACATGGGGAAATCCATCAGGCTCGGAAGCGAACTGACATAGCCGTCGAAGTTGATCTTTCCCTTCTGCCAGCGCGAGACCACGGCGGGCGACTTGTGCCATTCTTCGCCCACCATGTTCAGATTAGGGTATTCGGCCATGAGGCGGCGCGTGTATTCGGTCAGAAAAGCGCCATCGGAATAGCCATAGGTGTCGATGCGCAGTCCCGATAGGTCCGCGTATTCGATCCACCAGATATTGTTTTGAATGAGGTAATTGGCCACCAGCGGATTGGTCTGGTTCATATCCGGCATGCTGCCTGTGAACCAGCCGGTGGTGAAGTTCTGCCGGTCTTCTCTGGAGCCGTACGGGTCTTGCACGGACACCCGATGGTGCTGGGTGGGGACGAATTGTCCGGCGTGGGTAGTCCAGTCGGGGGTCGGCATGTCCTTGAGCCACCAGTGGCTCGAGCCAATGTGCGAGAGCACCACGTCCTGGATGATGCCGATGCCGCGCTTGCGCGCTTCGGCCGACAGGCGGCGGAAGTCTTCATTGCTGCCGTAGCGCGGATCGATCTTGTAGTGATCCGTGGCGGCGTAGCCGTGGTACGAATAGGCGGGCATATTGTTTTCGACCAGCGGAGTGGGCCAGAGCTGAGTGAAGCCCATCGCCGCGATGTAATCGAGCCGGTCGATGACGCCCTGGATATCGCCGCCGTGGCGGCCGCCACCCTTGCTGCGGTCGGCCTGCTCCAGCATCCCGGGAATATTGTCATTGGCCGGCAGGCCGTTGGCGAAGCGGTCGGGCATGATCTGGTAAATCGCGTCCTTGCTGCTGAAGCCCGCGCGCTGCGCCGAGCCTGGCGTACGCGCCATCAGCTGATAGTTATAGCGAAGCGGCTTGGCGCCGCCCGTGAATGCAATGTCAAAACCGCCTGGCTTTGCCGCGTCGCCGATGTCCAGGTCAATGAACAGGTAATTCTTGTTGGCAACCCGGATCACGGCATCGATGCGTACGCCCGGGTAACTGATGGCCGGCGTAAGCTCGGCAATCCGCTCTCCATGCACCATTAGCTGAACTTTTTTGTTCTGCATTCCGACCCACCAGAAAGGCGGTTCCACGTGCTCGACCTTGTAATTGGGCGCAGCGTTTGCGAAGGCACAGGCGCAGGCGAGTAGCAGCGTGGTGAGAAGTAATTTCATGGTTTTCCTGAAATATTTGGGTGCTGTTCAATCGTCCGTATCGCAACGCTCAGCACATCGAAGGGAGCGCACGCGATATGCTCAGTTTGCTAAGGACGAGTCGAGAAAATAATTTATAGTTTCAGATGGTTGCAGTAGTTTGACTACTTTGCTTATTGAGTAAAAGAATACACCACAAGCAAAGAGGGATCAATGATCCCGAGTGCAATCCATTCTCACAGCTAGTTCAAGTACATTTCGAGTCGATTTGATGTTTTCACGCTCAATGGAATCGATACCATCGGCAATAATCAACCGCATTTGGTCCAGGGCTGTTGTTTCCGCGCCATGCCATCCGCATGCCTGGCTATTTCCCCATTTCATAAGCAGATATAGTTCAAGTACACGTTTAGACCGAAAATTGCTCAGTCGCATGTTCCAAGGCAGGGAGGGCCCTATCCATTTCGGTGAATTTCTGCATGAATGTAGTCGTACTACAGCCACTTGTAGTCTCCGCTGTACCCGAAATACAACGCGTTACCCCCTAAATCCCCTTCTCACACCGGTTTTTTACCCCTTTCCCGTAGTCTCCCGCAACTGTCGTTGACAGTGCATCTAGTTTTAGTACAAAATCCGTATCAGAGCGTCCTAGAACGCTTGGCTTAAGGATCCCGTGTAGTTGCTGTTTGGCATGGAATGCGGGAATTGTGTAGGACTGATGAGATGAGGGGACCCATGAAAAAAATCGCTGCGACGCAAGCCCAAGGGCGCGTCCGCCTTGCATTCCAACTTAGCCCGGTAGCCGCTGGTTGCGCCGTTCTGGTTTCTGTAATGGCCACTTCGGCATTTGCACAAGAGGCCGCTCCTGCGCCTGCCACCACCAACGCAGACGGTACGCCACTGCAGACCGTGACCGTAACCGGTATCCGTCGCGGTATCGAAGCTGCAATTTCGGTGAAAAAGAATTCCACCTCGATCGTCGAAGCCATTTCGGCCGAGGACATCGGCAAGCTGCCAGATTCGAGCATTGCCGAATCGATCGCGCGCCTGCCAGGCCTGACCGCTCAACGCGTCGCCGGCCGTGCACAGAACATCAGCATCCGCGGTATGTCGGGTGACTTTTCGACAGCCTTGTTGAATGGCCGCGAGCAAGTATCGACCGGCGACAACCGCGGCGTCGAATTCGACCAGTATCCATCCGAGCTGCTGTCGGGCGTTGTCATCTACAAGACGCCGGATGCTGAACTCGTCGGCCAGGGCCTGTCGGGCACCGTGGACCTGCAGACCGTGCGTCCGCTGGCTTTCGGCAAGCGCACCGTTGCCTTGAACTTCCGCGGCGAAAAATCGGGCCTGGGCACCGAATTCAAGGGCGACGGCAAGCGATTCAACGTGTCCTACATCGACCAGTTCGCCAACCGCACCGTCGGTATCGCGCTGGGCTACGCTCGCCTGGAGTCGGATATTTCGACCAGCCGCGCAGAGAACTACGATACCAATCAAGATTTCAACTACAACGGCCAGACCATCAAGATCACCAACGGCTTCAAGCTGTTCAATGACACGACGATCCAGACCCGCGACGGTTTCATGGGCGTAGTGGAATGGCGTCCGACCAAGGATATCTGGAGCACGCTGGACCTGTACTACTCCAAGTTCGACAAGGATGTGGTCAAGCGCGGCCTGGAAATCCAGGTTAACGATAGCTGGAAAGCCGGCAACAGCGATCCAAAGATCGCTGCCCAGGCACCAGTGCTGACCAACCCGGTCATCACCGGCGGCAAACTGATCAGCGGCACCTGGCTCAACGTCAACCCGCTCTCGCGTCACATTGCCGAGCCGCGCCAGGACGAACTGACCTCGGTGGGCTGGAATACCAAGGCCAAGCTGGGTTCGGGCTGGGCAGTTAATGCCGACCTGAGCTACTCGTCGGCCGAGCGCCAGGAGCAGGTCAGCGAGATCGAAGCCGGCGCCGCATCGCCGGAGAGCGTGTCGATCATCAACGGCAGCACCTTGTCGGCACTGCAGTTTGACCACGGCAACCCTGCCATCATCAAGCTGACCGACCCGGAATCGTGGGGCCAGAACGGCTACCATAAAGTGATCTCGACCGAAGACAAGATCAAGGCAGCACGCCTGGGCTTTACCAAAGAGCTCGACGGCTTCTTCAGCAAGATCAGCTTTGGCATCAACGTGTCGGACCGTAGCAAGGACAAGGAAGCAGCTGAGTACAAGCTGATCTTGAAACAGCCACTGACCGCCTTGCCAGGCAACACGACCGGCGTGCGCGTCGGCGGCTCGCAGTTCCAGTCGGTATCGTTCACCCCTGGCGATGTATTGCCATCGGCGTACAACCTGGTGCAGAACCTGTTCGCGGACATCTTCCTCAAGAGCTGGAACATCAGCGAGAAGGCCACCACTGGCTACCTGAAAGCGGAGATCGATTCCGAGCTGATGGGTGTCCCGATGCGCGGTAACCTCGGTCTGCAAGTAGTGCGCACCGACCAGAGCTCGACCGCTCCGCAGGTGGACACCACCAACCAGAGCGTCGCAACCCTGGTCACGATGGGTAAGACCTACACCGACGTGCTGCCTAGCGCCAACCTGATTTTCGATCTCGGTAACGACCAGACCGTTCGCCTGGGCGCTGCCCGTGTAATGGCGCGTGCCCGTATGGATCAGATGAGCGCAGGTCGCCGTGCCGAAGTGAATCAGAACCTGATGTGGGACGGTAGCGGCGGCAACCCACTGCTCGATCCATTCCGCGCCAACGCACTGGACATTTCGTACGAGAAGTACTGGGGTTCGAAGGCGTATATCAGTGCAGCGGCCTTCCACAAGAGCCTGAAGTCCTACATCTTCGACTTCACCGACAAGAATTACACCTTCAACGGTTTTGCCAACCTGTCTGGCCGCACTCCGCTGTCGAACATCGGTACCTTCGCCCAGCCGCGTAACGGCCAGGGTGGTTCGATCAAGGGTATCGAGCTGGCAGCATCGCTGCCGCTGAACGTGGTCAGCGATGTACTCGACGGCTTCGGCGTGGTCGGCAGTATCGCCAACACCAGCAGCGAAATCAGCCCGTTCGGTTCGGCCGACAAGCGTCCCCTGCCTGGCCTGTCCAAGCGCGTGACCAACCTGGCCGTGTACTTCGAGAAGTATGGTTTCTCGGCCCGCGTTGCCCAGCGTACCCGTTCGGACTTCCTGGGTGAAGTCACCGGCTTCGGCGCCAACCGCGAGTACACCTACATCAAGGGCGAGAAGATCATCGACGTTCAGCTCGGTTATGAAATCCAGACCGGTCTGGCCAAAGGTGTCTCCTTCCTGGTGCAGGTCAACAACGCCAACGACGCCGTGTACCAGCGCTACGCGGATACGCCTGACAACATCATCGACACCATCAAGTATGGCAAGACGGTTCTGTTCGGCGTCAACTACAAGTTCTAAGCACCAGCGTTACGCTTGAACCGGAAAAGCCCCGTCATTGTGAGATGACGGGGTTTTTTACTTTTGCCATAGCGGATCATTCCGCTTATCATGAAGTTCGCATTTCTCTAAGAGTTGACATGCAAAATCATATACGCGATATCGTCATCGTCGGTGGTGGCACGGCAGGCTGGATGGCCGCCGCGGCCTTGTCGAAGGTCCTGACAGGACCCTGGAACATCAAGCTGATCGAGTCCGAGGAAATCGGCACGGTGGGCGTGGGCGAGGCCACCATTCCCTTGATCAATATTTACAACAACGCACTCGAGATCGACGAAAACCAGTTCATGCGCGAGACCAATGCCACCTTCAAGCTGGGCATTGAGTTCGTCAACTGGGGCAAGCAGGGCGTGTCCTACATCCACGGCTTCGGCAGCCTGGGTCCGGACATCGGCATCACCAAATTCCATCAGTACTGGCTCAAGGCGCAGCAGGCCGGCAAGGCGCTCGACATCGAGCAGTACTCGATCAATTCGCTGGCCTCGCGCCACAACAAGTTCATGCGCGCGGCCAAGGAAATGGGCAACTCGCCGCTGGCCGAGATCGTGCACGCCTTTCACTTCGACGCCGGCCTGTATGCAGCCTTTTTGCGCCGCTACGCCGAGCAGCGCGGTGTCACCCGCATCGAGGGCAAGGTCACCGCGGCCACTACGCGCACCGAAGACGGTTTTATCGACGCGGTCGTGATGGAAAATGGCGAGAAGATCATGGGCGACCTGTTCATCGACTGCTCGGGCTTTCGCGGCCTGCTCATCGAGCAGACTTTGCATGCCGGCTACGAGGACTGGAGCCATTGGCTGCCCTGCGACAGCGCGCTGGCGGTGCCGTGCGAATCGGTCGAGCCGCTGCTGCCCTACACCCGCTCGACCGCGCACAGCGCCGGCTGGCAGTGGCGCATCCCGCTGCAAAGCCGGATCGGCAACGGCCACGTCTACAGCAGCAAATTCATGAAGGACGCCGACGCTGCCGACATCCTGATGAAGAACCTGGACGGCAAGGCCCTGGCCGAACCGCGCCAGTTGCGCTTCACCACCGGCAAGCGCAAGAAGGCCTGGGACAAGAACGTGGTGGCTATCGGCCTGGCCAGCGGCTTCATGGAGCCGCTCGAATCGACCAGCATTCACCTGATTCAGTCCACCATCTCGCGCCTGGCGACGTTCTTCCCGAGCCGTGGATTCGACCAGGCCGACATCGACGAATTCAATCGCCAGAACGACTTTGAAGTCGAGAAGATCCGCGACTTCCTGATCCTGCATTACAAGGTCTCCGAGCGCGACGATTCCGAATTCTGGCGCTACTGCCGCGACATGCCGATTCCCGCCTCGCTGCAGCAGAAGATGGACCTGTTCGCCAGCAACGGGCGCGTGTTTCGCGAGGGCGCCGAGATGTTCTCGGAGATCAGCTGGTTCGAGGTGATGTACGGGCAGGGCATGCGCCCGCGCAGCTACCATCCGCTGGTCGATGCGCTGAGCGAGGAAAAAATCATGGACTTCCTCGGCAACGTCAGCAACACCACCCGGCGCTGTGTGGAAGCGATGCCTTCGCACGCGGAATACATTCGCAAGACCTGTCCCGCAAAATAGCCGTGTTCAATCCGAATCCGCGCATCGAGGTGGTCGACATCCCTGGGCAGAAGCCTTGCCTGGTGGTGGACGATTTTCTGATCGATCCGGATCTGATGGTGGACGCGGCGGTGCGCTACCGGGACGGCTTTTCGGCCGCGCCCTTCAATGCCTATCCTGGCATCGAAATGCCGGCCCCCGAAGCTCTCTCGGCGCGCCTGGACGAATTTTTTGGACAGCATGTTCGGCACTTGCTGGGCGTCCGGCGCACCGTGCAGATGCACAGCCGGCTCTCGATTGTGACGCTGCAGCCGCCGCAGCTGCAGCCGCTGCAGCGCATCTGTCACCGCGACCGTCTCGACATCACGGCCGACCAGTGCGTGGCGGCCTCGGTGCTGTACCTGTTCAAGGATGCAGCGCTAGGCGGCACCAGTTTCTACGCGCCGCGCCAGGGGCTGGACCAGACCAATGCCCTGATCGCCGCATGGAACCGCATGGATCAGCAGGCGATGACCCAAGCGCTGGGGGCCGAACCAGGCTACCTCACCGGCAGCAATGCCTACTTCGATCTGCTGGCCACAGTGCCGGCCAAATTCAACCGCATCATCTTTTACGACGGCGCCATGTTCCATTCGAGTCACGTAACCCGCCCCGACTTGCTGAGTGACGCGCCCGATCTTGGTCGCCTCACCCTCAACGGCTTTTTCGTTTGCCGCAAGGCTGCCGCCTGATCGGTGAGCACCCCCGGGGTCACACCCTCGGGGTCAGGTCCTCCATTTGCACACGAGCTCGACCGTAGCGGCCGCTACGGTCG
>JAZKGU010000006.1:0-5064 GCA_040385745.1 Pseudomonadota bacterium | reverse complement strand
TGCAGCAGCGGCTGCGCCATCACGGCGTCGCCAATCCAGTTGGGCGAGATGACCAGGGTGCGCAGGGTCATTCGTCGGCCGCCTTGGTGAATTCCAGCTGGTGCAGTTTGGCGTATGTGCCACCCAGCGCCAGCAGCTCGTCGTGGCGGCCCGATTCCACGATGCGGCCCTGTTCCAGCACCACGATGCGGTCGGCCCGCTCCACGGTCGAGAGGCGGTGCGCGATGACCAGGGTGGTGCGCCCGGCCATCAGGACATCGAGCGCAGCCTGCACCGCGCGCTCCGATTCATTATCCAGCGCCGAGGTGGCCTCGTCCAGGATCAGGATCGGCGCATCCTTGTAGATGGCGCGCGCAATGGCCACGCGCTGGCGCTGCCCGCCCGACAGGCGCATGCCATTCTCGCCGATCTGGGTGTCGACACCGTCAGCCAGAGCCGCCACCACATCGTCAAGGTGGGCCGCGCTGATGGCCGCTTCCAGACGCGCGCGGTCGATGGTGTCGGCGCCGTAGGCGATGTTGGCGGCCAGCGTATCGTCGAACAGCACCACGTTCTGGCTGACCATGGCCAGCTGCGCGCGCAGGCTGCGCAGGGCGATGTCCTGGTAGGCCACACCATCGAGCAGGATCTGGCCGCTCTCGGGCGAATAAAAGCGCGTCACCAGATTCACGAAGGTCGACTTGCCGCCGCCCGACATGCCCACCAGCGCCACGGTTTTCCCGGCCGGGACCTCAAGCGTGACCTGGTCCAGCGCCAGCGGGCCGTCCTTGGCGTAGCGGAACGAAACAGCATCGAATTTCAGTTCGCCGCGCACCCGCTCGAGCACGACGCTGCCCGGATCTGGCTCGAGCGGGGTGTCGATCAGGTCAAACACCACCTCGGCCGAGGCCATGCCGCGCTGCAGAGGGCCATTCACTCCCACCAGCGACTTGAGCGGCGCCAGCAGCATCAGCATCATCGTAATGAAGGCGACAAAAGCGCCTTGCGTCATGCCGGTGCTGATAGCAATCACAATCACGACCGATACCGCCAGCGCGGTCGCGGTCTGGGTGATCGGCACGGTCGCGGCGCTGGCTACGGTGATGCGCTGCGAAAAGCCGCGCAGTGCGGCGCTGCGCTTCTCGAAGCGGGCCCGTTCGTATTTCTCGCCGGAGAACACGCGAATCACCTGATGGCCGCGGGTGGCCTCCTCCACGACCTGCGTCATCTCGCCGGTCACGCGCTGATTGTCGCGGCTCAGGCGGCGCAGGCGCTTGGCGGTGGTGTTGACAATGAGCGCGGTCACCGGCATGACCACCAGTGCTATCAGGGTCAGCTTCCAGTTCAGCCATAAAAGGCCGATCAAGAGCCCGGCGATGACCAGCACGTCGCGCACATAGCCCAGGAAAACCGACTGGATCATCTCGACCACCTGGCGCACCTCGGCGATGACGGTATTGATGATGCGCCCGGTCGACTCTTCGTGGAAGCGCGCCACGGGCAATCGCAGCAGACGCTCGAACACCATGCCGCGCAGGTCATTGAGCACGCGGCTCATGACCCAGTTATTGAGGTAGGCGGTAGAGAAAGTGAAAATGCCGCGGCCGACAAAAATCGACAGCAACACGGCCGGCACGATCCACAGGCTGAACTCCACCTTGTTGGGACCGAAACCGTTATCGATCAGCGCCTTCATCGCCATGCCCAGCGCCGGTTCGGTGACGGCGGTGCCCGCCATGGCCAGCAGCGACAGCCACATGCGCGCGCGGTAGGGTTTGACGAGCGCCAGCAGGCGCCGGACAATGGTTTTATTTTCCATCATTGATCATCACATTGTCTTTCGCGTTCAGGCACAGGCCCATGAGCAGGAAAATCATCAGGGCATAGAACAAGCTGCCTTTAACCGACCAGAATATCACTTCGGTCAGTCCGAAGCTGAAGAAACTCACTACCACCAGCATGCCGCCAAGCGCCAGCGCGAACTGGCGCTTGCCCTCGCCGGCGCGCTTGCGCAGCACCTGGGCGAAAAACAGGAGGGGGGCCAGCAGGATGGCAAGCCAGGCGCCAAAGCCCACCACGCCGCCGGTGACGAGGGCCTGCACCGCATCGTTATGAAAATGCGGCATCGGCAGCACTACATCATCGAGCTTGCCCTCCTTGACGTAACGCTGCATGTCGGCCTTGGCGACCACCTTGTCGGCGCCGAGCAGCGGCCGTTCGGCAATCAGGAGCGCAGCGCCCTTCCACAGCTCGAGGCGGATGCCGACATTGGAAAACGCGCTGCCGCCCTCGAAATAGGTGGTCACGTCGGCCACGCCCTGCTGCACCCGTTCGCGCACGCCGGTATCGGGCACGAAGTAGGCCGCGCCCATGAGCGCCAGGCCCAGCGCCAGCAGCGCCGGCACCAGGCGCCCCTTGATGACGTGGCTGTAACGCACCAGCACCAGCGCCGCCAGCACCAGCGCGATCCAGCCGCCACGGGTGCCGTTGAGGATCACGCCGCCCAGGCCCGCCAGCGCCGCCAGCGCCGGCACCAGGCCGCGCCAGGTGGCGCGCATCTCGACGGCGGCGGCCAGCGACACCAGCGCCAGGCATAGCAGCAGATCGCCGTAGGTAATCGGATTGATCATGCCGCCGGGGCGCTGCAGGTCCAGTCCCAGGCCCTGGTAGAAGACCAGCAGCGCGCCGCCCAGCGCCCCCGCCGTCACGCCCCACCAGAGCGTGGCGCGCGCCGGCCGGTGCGCCAGCACCAGCGCCAGCGCCGATACTGCAAAGAACATGCGCGCGGGTTTTTCAAGGTTGCCGAGGACGGCCTCGGGCCGCGTCAGGTAGCACAGGGCGGCGAACAGGAAGTTGAAAAGGAAGGCGTAGACCACCCAGCGAATGGACGGCCAGTGACGCAGCAAGGCAGCGCGGCTGTCGCGCCAGAAGACCAGGGACAGGAGGAAGAACAAAAAGCTGCATGCGCTCACGCCCCACAAGGTGACGAGGCTCAGGCACGGCAGCAGGAACACCATCAGGCCGGTCAGACCCTGCCTGGACGCTGCCATTTTCATCAAGTTATTGTTCATTCATCGTGTTGTGCGATATTCTTGTTACCATGTGCGTCCAGACGCAATATTGACGATCCATGCAGCAAGCACCACTCATCTCGGTAGTTATTACCACCTACAACCGGCCAGACGCCTTGCGGACCGTTGTGGAGGCGTGTTTTACGCAGCAGGACAAAAACTTCGAAATCATTATCGCTGATGATGGCTCTACTGCCAACACGCAGGAGACGGTAGAGGCGCTGAAACAGCGTTCGCCGGTCCCGCTGTTGCACGTCTGGCAGCCCGACGACGGCTTTCGCGCCGCCATGGCGCGCAACCGGGGCACACTGGCCGCGCGGGGCGACTATGTCATTTTCCTCGACGGCGACTGCATTCCGCGGCCCGACTTCATCGCCCAGCACCGCAAGCTGGCGCGGCCCGGCTTCCTTGTATCGGGCAGCCGGATTCTCATGAGCGAGCAGCTGACCGCGCAAATCCTGGGCGGCCAGGTCGACCTGCGGCGCGCCTCGCTGCCGCAAATGCTCGGCTACCGCTTCCACGGTCATCTCAACAAGACTGCGCAACTGCTGCTGCGCTGGCCCGACATGGGGCGCGAGCGCAAGCGCTTCAGCTGGCGCCGCATCAAGAGCTGCAACCTGGCAGTCTGGCGCGCGGACCTGGAACGGGTCGACGGCTTTGACGAAAGCTTCACCGGCTGGGGCCACGAGGATTCGGACTTGGTGGTGCGCCTGTTTAACGCGGGCGTGCTGCGCAAGGATGGCGCCTTTGCGACCGAGGTATTCCACCTGTGGCACCGCGAGGCCCAGCGCGACCAGGAAAACAGCAACCGGGCCGTGGTGCTGGCGCGCGCCGCCGACAAGACCATCGTGGCCACGCGCGGACTCAGTTCGCATGGCGGGGCCGGCGCATGAGCGTGACCATCAGCGTGGTGGTGGCCGCCTACAACGTTCAGCGCTACATCGAAGCGTGCGTGGGCTCCATCCTTGAGCAGCTCAGCGACCAGCATGAACTGATCGTCATCGACGACGGATCGCATGACAATACCCTGGCCCTGGTATCGCGCCTGCAGGAGCAATGGCGCGGCAAGAATTTTCACGTCTATAGCCAGGCCAACCAGGGCATCTCGGCCACCCGCAATCACTGCGTGCGCGCGGCCATGGGCGAGTACGTGGCCTTCATCGACAGCGACGACGTGCTGCTCCCGGGGGCGCTGGCCGCGCTGAGCGAAGCGATTGCGCTGCACCAGCCGGACGTCATTGCCTGCAATTTCCGCATGTGGGCGCCCGAGTCGCGCGCCAGGCATCAGCTGATTGAACTTGGCTATCCGGTGGGCGTGCCGGTGACCGACCGCGACGACATTCTCAATATCTTCTTCTCCGATCGCCACATGTACGTGTGGGCCAACATTTTCCGGCGCGCGATCTATGCACGCCTGCCGGCGCCGCTGTTCCCGGTGGGACGCGTGTTCGAAGACGTGGCGACGGTGCCGCGCCTGCTGAGCGAATGCGCCAGCCTGCTGCATCTGGCGCGCCCCATCATCGACTACCGCCAGCATCCGACCAGCATCACGCGGGTGGTGTCGGCGAGCTGGTGCCGCGACTTTGTGGCGGCCTTGCCGCTGGCGCGCGCGCACTTGCTGGCCAAGGGCGTGTCCGAATCGGTCAAGCGCCATTTCGACCTGGCGGCGGCCTATTTCTACATTGCGGTGGTGAAGAATTCGTATCAGCTGCCGCTCAAGCAAGGGCGCCAGGTTCGGGCCGACATCAAGCGCCAGTTTGTAGAAAATTTGTTTGGCAACGTCGACACGCTGATGGAATCGGTGCGCTCGCGAGCCTTGCGCAGCACCAGCCACCAGCGCGATCTCGACACCATCAAGACGGTGCAGCGGGCCCTCTCAAACAGCCTGGCCTTCCGCTTTCGCCTTGCGGCCAGCCGCAAGATCAAGCTGTGGCGGCGCCTGCGCAAAACCCCGAAATAAACAACCAGCGGGGGTCAGGTCCTCCATTCGCACACGAGCCCGACCGTAGCGAAC
>JAZKGU010000005.1:0-27815 GCA_040385745.1 Pseudomonadota bacterium | reverse complement strand
ACACCCTGCTGCCGATCGACTCGGACTACGAATGGGGCCAGTTCCTGGTCCGCACCGGCGCCGTCGATCCGATAGCCTTCAAGCGCGCCAACGACGACTTTTTCGCACAGTACCAGGCCGGCACGCTCGACCCGGTCGAGTACCTCGAATTCGCGCTGGGCACGCTGGCGCGCTTTCCGCGCCCTGAACTCGACGCCATGCACGCGCGCTTCATGCGCGAAGTGATCGAACCGGCCATCCTGCCGCAGGCCAGAGCCCTGCTCCAGCGGCACCACGATGCGGGCGACCTGGTGTGCATCATCACGGCGACCAACCGCTTCGTGACAGCACCGATCGCCGCCGCGCTGGGCGTGCAGCACCTGATCGCCGCCATGCCCGAGGAAGACGCCAGCGGCAACCTGACCGGCAAACTGCTTGGCAGCCCCACTTCGGGGCCCGGCAAGGTCACCCATACTCACGCCTGGCTGGAAAAGATCGGCACGCCCCTGAACGCTTTCGGGAGCAGCCACTTTTACAGCGATTCGCACAACGATATCCCCCTCCTGTCGGTTGTCACGCACCCTGTGGCGACCAACCCGAATGCAGCGTTATCGACGCATGCAGCCCGTTTAGGCTGGCCTTTACTCCATTTATTCAATGATTAAAAAATTCATCCGCAAATTCCTTGGCGTAAAAGAAAAGCAGCCCGAGCGCGACCCTACCGAACCGGTGGTGCTGGGGCCGGCGGCGCATGGCATCGATCCCAAACTGCTGTCCTCGAACGCCATCCGCGTGACCCAGTCGCTGCAGGAGGCAGGCTACAAGGCGTTCGTGGTAGGCGGGGCGGTGCGCGACCTGCTGCTGGGAGTGAAACCGAAGGATTTCGACATCGCCACCAACGCCACCCCGGAACAGGTCAAGCGATTGTTCCGGCGCGCCTTCATCATCGGCAAGCGCTTTCAGATCGTGCATGTGATGTTTGGCCAGGACCTGCTGGAAGTGACCACCTTCCGCGGCGCCGGCGCCATCAATTCGCCCAAGGATGAACACGGCCGCGTCCTGCGCGACAACCATTTCGGTCCCCAGCACGAAGACGCGATGCGGCGCGATTTCACCATCAACGCCATGTACTACGATCCGCCCACCCAGGAGGTGCTGGACTACCACGGCGGCATTGCGGACATTCGCGACAAGATCCTGCGCATCATCGGCCAGGCCGAAGCGCGCTACCGCGAAGACCCGGTGCGCATGCTGCGCGTGGTGCGCTTTGCTGCCAAGCTGCAGTTCACGATCGAGCCGGCCACGCGCGAACCGATTTCCGTGATGGCTTCCCTGATCGACAATGTGCCGCCCGCACGCGTGTTCGATGAAATGCTCAAGCTGCTCATGAGCGGGCATGCGCT
The DNA here is from genome assembly GCA_040385745.1 of Pseudomonadota bacterium. Classification (GTDB taxonomy): domain Bacteria; phylum Pseudomonadota; class Gammaproteobacteria; order Burkholderiales; family Burkholderiaceae_D; genus Telluria_A. Next base: position 26,433 of record JAZKGU010000005.1, on the reverse strand, counting down.
GGCCTGCCTGCAGCAGCTGCGCAAGGAAGGCCTGCACCACGGCCTGCTGCCGCTGCTCGACGTGGTGCTCGAGCAGCCAATCGGCATGAAGTTCGTGACGCTGGCGCTGGAGTCGACCGACAACCGCGTCAAAGCCGGCAAAGGCGTCTCACCAGGCTTCCTGTTTGCTTCGCTGCTGTGGCACCAGGTGGTCGAAAAATGGAACGCCTACCGCGCCGCCGGCGAGTCGCCGATTCCGGCGCTGCACCTGGCCGCCGATGACGTGCTCGATTCGCAGACCGAAAAACTGGCGCTGCAACGCAAGATCGGCTCCGACATGCGCGACATCTGGTCAATGCAGCCGCGCTTCGAGCGCCGCAACGGCAAAGCGCCCTACAAGCTGCTGGAACACCTGCGCTTCCGGGCCGGCTACGACTTCCTGCTGCTGCGCTGCGAGTCCGGTGAAATCGACATGGAAATCGGCGAATGGTGGACCGCTTTCTACGAGGGCGACGCTGTGCAGCGCGAGCAGCTCCTGACCACTGCCACCGCCTCGCCCTCGGGCGCGGCCAAACGCAAGCGCCCACCGCGGCGCGGTCCGCGCACCCGCCAGGGTGGCGAGGGCGGCGACAATAACGCCGGCGGGCAGTCGGGCAGCGGAAACAACAGCGGCGAATGATCGCCTACATCGGCATCGGCGCCAATCTGGGCGATGCGCGCGCCAACGTCGACGACGCGCTGGCGCGCCTGGCCGCACTCGACGGCGCCACGCTGATCGCCAGCTCGGCGCACTACCGCAGCGCGCCGATCGACTCGTCGGGTGAGGACTACATCAACGCCGTTGCCTGCATCGACACCGAGATGGACGCCGCGGCGCTGCTGGCCGCGCTGCATGCCATCGAACTGGCGCACGGACGCGAGCGGCCATATCGCAACGCCCCGCGCACCCTCGACCTCGACATCCTGCTGTACGGCGACGCCATCATCGACCTGCCGCAGCTGCACGTGCCGCATCCGCGCATGCTGGACCGGGCCTTCGTACTGGCGCCGCTGCTCGAGATTGCCCCACAAGTCAGCGTGCCCGGACGTGGACCGGCGCGCCAGTTCCTGGCCGGCGTGGCCGGGCAGGACATCGAAAAGCTGGCCTGAGATGCAGATCCCTGTCATCGTCCAGACCGTGGGCCTGCTGGTGCTGTCGAACATTTTCATGACCATCGCCTGGTATGGCCATCTGAAAAATATGTCGCACCGGGTCTGGTGGTACGCGGCCATTGTCAGCTGGGGCATCGCCCTGTTCGAGTACCTGCTGCAGGTGCCCGCCAACCGCATCGGCCACACCCAGTACAGCCTGGCGCAGCTGAAGATCCTGCAAGAGGCGATCACCCTGACCGTGTTCGTACCGTTCGCGATGTTCTACATGAACCAGCCTTTCAAGCTCGATTATGTCTGGGCCGCCCTGTGCCTGGTGGGCGCTGTCTACTTCATTTTCCGCAGCTGAAGCGCTGCGCGGCGTATTGACGTTGCAAGAAATGGACAAGCACTAAAAATAGTTGCGCTTGTGCATACATCTGGCATACTCGGAATATAAATTGCTCAAAGTGCAATCAATTCTGACTGCCGCATCCCGTGATAAATTCCGAACTTGCAGCGCTGTTTTCCAAGGCAGCCTCCGGCGACAAGCCGGCCCTGGACACTGTATTCACCGTGGTCTATCCATCGCTGAAGAACATCGCGCGCGGTTACCTGTACCGCGAAGCGCGCAACGCGACCCTGCAGCCCACCGCCTTGGTCAACGAGGCTTACCTGAAGCTGGTGGCGAGCGAGGAGCTGAGCTGGACCGACCGCAAGCACTTCCTAACCCTGGCAGCACGCTCGATGCGCCAGGTGCTGGTCGATTACGCACGCGTGCGCAACTGTGACAAGCGCGGCCCGGAGGTGGAAAAGATCCAGTACCTGACCGAACAGATGGACTTGCCCGCCGAGGACACCGATCAGCTGCTGCGATTGAACGATGCGCTCGCCGCGCTCGAACAGCACGCGCCGCGCCAGGCCAGCCTGGTCAATCTGCGCTATTTTGCCGGCCTCAGTATTGAAGAAGCGGCCGAAGTGCTCGACATCTCGCCCGCCACCGCCAAGCGCGACTGGAGTCTGGCGCGCCTGTGGCTGCTGTACGAACTTGAGGAATGAAACCATGACAGTACAGCTGCGCACCCGCGCCAACGAAATCCTCGGCGCTGCGCTGGAACTGCCGCTTGACGCGCGCGCCGCCTTTGTCGCGCACGAATGCGGCGCCGACGCCGACTTGCATGCCATGGTCAGCGCGCTGCTCAGCCGTGTCGACCAGCTCGACGACTACCTCGAACAGACTGCCCCCTTTGCCGCGCTGTCGCGGCCCGCGCTGGTGGTGCCGCAGCCGGGTGAGCGTATCGGCAACTGGCTGGTCAAGCGCGAAATCGGGCGTGGTGGCATGGGCGTGGTGATGCTGGTCGAGCGCGACGACGGGTCGGTGCGCCAAACCGCGGCCCTGAAAATCATCCAGGACGGCGCGGCCACCGACATCGCGCTCACCCGCTTTCACAGCGAACGCCAGATCCTGGCCAATCTGAACCATCCCGACATCGCGCGCCTGATCGACGCCGGCAGCACCGGCGACGGCCGTCCTTTCTTTGTGATGGAATACAGCGACGGCGTGCCGATCGACCGCTATTGCGCCGACATGAAACTGTCGCTGGCCCAGCGCATCGAACTGTTTACGCGGGTGTGCAATGCAGTCCACCATGCGCACCAGCACCTGATCATTCACCGCGATCTGAAGCCGGCCAACATTCTGGTGGCGCGCGACGGCTCGCTCAAACTGCTCGACTTCGGCATCGCCAAGCTGCAGGACCGCGAGCTGGCGGACGGCGATGACGGCGCCGCGTCCTGGCTGCTCACCCCGATGTACGCCAGTCCGGAACAACTGGCCGGCGGCGCGCTGACCATCAGCACCGATATCTATTCGCTCGGCGTGGTGCTGTACGGACTGCTGACCGGGCGCGCACCGTACGCCAGCAGCACCGGATCGGCGCTGGAGATGCTGCGCCAGCAGCAGGTACAGGCGCCGACCCGGCCGTCCGACGCCGTCACTGCCAGGGCCGCCGGCGAAGGCGCGGCGCGGGAAACCGTGCTGGCTTCGGACCAGGTACTGATTCCGGGCCGGCGCCTGGCCAAACAGCTGCGCGGGGACCTCGACAACATTTTGCTCAAGGCGATCTGCCGCCAGCCGGAACTGCGCTACGCCTCGGCCGACGCGTTCCACCGCGATCTGCGCCGCTTTCTGAACCGCGAACCGGTGCACGCCGCCCCGCCCTCCTGGCTCTACCGGGTGCACAAGGTCATCCAGCGCTATCCTTTCAGCGTGGCCGCGTCGGCTGCGGCGGTGGTCTCGCTGGTGCTGGGCACCGGGATCGCACTGCGCGAAGCGCGCCACGCCGAGCAGGCGCGCGTGATTGCGGAGAAGCGCTTCGACCAGACCCAGAAACTGGCGCGCACCATGCTCTTCGAGGTCAATGACACGCTGGAAAAAGGCCCCACGGCGGCGCGTGAAAAGCTGGTCGCCACGGCCTTGCTGTATCTGCAGCAGCTGGCCGCCGATGCCAGTCTCCGGCCCGACCTCAAACGCGATGTGGCCAGCGCCTACGAGCGCATTGGCGACGTGGTCGGAAACCAGACCGGGGCCAACCTGGGACGCACCAAGGAGGCCCAGGAACACTACCGCCGCGCGCTGGCCCTGCGCCAGTCGATGCCGGCGGGCGTCGTGCCGGCCCTGGAAGACGTGACCGGACTGCGCGAAGTGAACCAGCGTCTGGGCGATATCGCCTGGGGCCAGGGCGAGGTCGAGCAAGCGCGCAAGCATTACGATGCCGCCACGGCGGCGGCAAAAACGGTATTCGAGCGCAGCGCCAAGCCGGCCGATGAAATCGAGTGGTTTTCGCGGCGCCGCTACAGCGCAGCCATCCTGTACAGCCGCGGCCAGCCCAACGCGGGCCAGCTGCCGCAGGCGCTGGCGCAATTTGCCCAGCTGCGCACCGACCTGGACGCTTTCATGCGCAGGCATCCCGACAACAGCGATGTGCTCAAGGTGGCAGTCCCGGTGCTGAGCCAGTCGGTCGACCTGAGCCGGGTCACGGGCGATCTGGCGAGCGCGCGCAGTGCCAGCATGCTGTCGCTGTCGCTGGCCGAGAAAAAGCTCAAGGAAACGCCCGACGATCCGCGCTGGCGGCGCCAGCTCGGGGTGACCCAGCGCCAGATCGGCGACATCCTGATCGAGCAGGGCGAGAACGCAGCAGGTATTGAGCGCATTCGCGCCGCGCTGGCCCTGCGTGAGGAGGTCGCCAAGGCCGATCCGGGCAACGAGCGCGCGTCGCGTGATGTCGCCATCGGGCGCTCGGCGCTGGCCGACGCGATGATGGCGGTGGGCGACTACAAGTCGGCCCAGGCCGAATACAGGGCGGCGCGTGATACTTTTGTCATGCAGGCAGCGAGCAATCCGGCCAATGCCGGCCTTGCCGGGGGCGCTTTGCAGCTGGAGTTTGCGCTGGCCGATGCGCATTACGCCGGGGGCGACGCGGCTGCTGCGACGGAGACGATCGCCTCGCTCAGAAAACGCATGGAAGCGCTGCGCAAGAAATCTGGCGACGACGGCATCCTCGACGCCCGCATCGCGCTGCTGGAGGCCCAGATAGCGTCGCGCGGCAAGCCGCAGGAGCGCGCCGCGGCCTACGCGGCGGCGCAACAGGCGCTGGCAACGCTGCTGACCCAGAGCGAAAGCGATCTGCAGGACGTCTACCTGCTCAGGGGCAGCGCGGTGGCGTGGCAGAAAACTGGCGACATCGGTCTGCGCGCGGGCGAACGAAAGTCGGCCTGCGCTTTCCTGCAGCTGGCCGCCAAGCGCTATGACGAGTTCGAGCGCAACCAGCAGCTCAATGCCCCGGACGCGAAATTACGCGCCCAGGTCGCGGCTTCACTGGGGCAGTGCAAGGGCTGAGGCAGTGCGCAGCGGCGCCAGCGAGAAGTGTGTGTGCATGGCGTTTTCCATGTAAACTCGCGCATCCCAGCAAAACATGGCCATCATGTCCGCCGTCGTTCTCATCATTTTTTGCAGCTAGGCGCCAGTGCTCACTCCCGCCCGATCAGCGCAGCGCCTGCGCTGGCCCTTCATCGCCGCCGCTTTCGCCCTGCTGGCCCTGGCCGTCATGGCCTGGCGCTGGGGCGGCACCGTGGCCGACTCGCTGGCCTATTTCAATACCGCGCGCTACTTCCGCGGCGAGCTTCCGCTGAGCGCGCTCGAGGCGCCATTTCCTTATCGTTCTCTCATGCCCGGCCTGGCGGCGCTGCTGCCCGGCGAGCTGCACAACAGCTTCGCCATCCTCAACTGGCTCAGTGTCAGCGCGGCCGCGCTCATGGCCAGCATGACGCTGGTGCGCCTGGAGCTGCCGCGCGAGCGCGCCATTGCGGGCGGGCTGATGCTGATCCTGTCGGTACCTACCTTCTGGTACGCGCCCTACCTGCTGGTAGACCCCGGCTCGCTGTGCGCGCGCGCCGCCTTCGTGCTGGCGGTGGTGGCGGGCCAGCCCTGGCTGGCCGCCGGCGCCGGCCTGGTGGGAACCGCGGTGCGCGAAGAGAACATCCTGCTGCTGGTGTGGCTGGTGGCGGCGCGCCGCATCGCCCCGCTGCCAGGCCTGCTGGTCCTGGCTGCCGGCGCTAGCTGGATCCTGACAGTGCGCTGGTACCTGATCCCCGGACTGCCGTCCTATATCTGGACGCCGGGCCTGGACAAGGTGCTGCGCACCCTGGGCGACCAGCGCGCCATGCTGTCGCTGGCCGCCGGCGCCGGTGTGGTGCTGCCGCTGGCGCTGCTGGGCATGCGCCGGGCCGCGCCGCGCCTGCGCCCTTTGCTCGGACTGCTGGCGCTGATGGCGCTGCCGCCCTTGTACGCCTTCCTGTGCGTGCGGGTCGACGGACGCGCCATCTGGGGCCTGTACCCCTTCCTGATTCCGTTCGCGGCCGCGCTCGGCTGGCCCAAAAGCGGCAAGCCGGCGTTGGCGGTACACTAACAGCGTCTACTTCTTTTTCGATATCAAAGGACTACTTATGAGCGGGTACATTCAGGGCAAGGAGATGAGCGGGAACGACCCGGCGGTTCCATCCAAGCCGGTGGTCAACAAGGCCGTCACGATCCCTTCGCTCCAGGCCATGCGCGCATCGGGCAGCAAAATCGCCATGCTGACCTGCTACGACGCCAGCTTCGCCTCGCTGATGGACCGCTGCGGCGTTGAAGTGCTCCTGATCGGCGATTCTCTCGGCATGGTCTGCAACGGCCACACCTCGACGCTGCCGGTCACCGTTGCGGAAGTGGCCTATCACACCGCCGCCGTGGCGCGCGGCAGCAAGAGCGCCATGATCGTGGCCGATATGCCCTTCGGCAGCTACCCGACCCCGGAGCTGGCCTTCGCCAATGCGGTGCAGCTGATCCAGGCCGGCGCCCACATGGTCAAGGTCGAGGGCGGCGCCTGGCTGGCCGACACCATCCGCTTCCTGACCGAACGCGCGGTGCCGGTCTGCGCGCACCTGGGTCTCACGCCACAGTCGGTGCACCAGCTGGGCGGCTACAAGGTGCAGGGCAAAACCATCGAAAGCGCCGACCACCTCAAGGAAGACGCCAAGCTGCTGCAGGCAGCCGGTGCGGCGCTGCTGGTGCTCGAAGCCATTCCGACGGCGCTGGGCAAGGAAGTGAGCGAGCTGCTGGCCATTCCCACCATCGGCATCGGCGCCGGTCCCGACACCTCCGGCCAGGTGCTGGTCATGCACGACCTGCTGGGCGTGTTCCCGGGCCGCAAAGCGCGCTTCGTGAAAAACTTCATGGATGGCCAGACCAGCATCGAGGCTGCCGTGGCGGCCTATGTGGGCGCAGTCAAGGATGGCAGTTTCCCGGCTGCGGAACACTGCTTCTGAGCCATGATGGCCGCGCGCCTGTTCATCGCCCTGTGGCCGGAAGACGGCGTGCGCGATGCGCTGGCCGCGTGGCGCGACGGCTGGCAGTGGCCGCGCCATGCCACTCCGGTGCGCACCGCGCGGCTCCATGTCACCCTGCATTTTCTGGGTGATGTCGCGGCCGAACGGCTGCCCGATCTGGGTCCCGCGCTGGCCTGCCAGTTCGAGCCCTTCACCCTGTCGTTCGGGCACAATCAGCTATGGCCGCACGGGATTGCCGTGCTCGAGCCGCACTCCACGCCCGCTGCATTGACCACGCTGCACGCTGCACTGGCGCTCAGACTGCAGCAACTGGGTGTGCCCACCGATTCCCGCCCCTACCGTCCCCACGCCACCCTTGCGCGCCGCGCGGCCGGGGCCACGTCCCCACAGTGCGGTCCGGCCATCGACTGGCGGGTCGAACGCTACGCCCTGATGCAGTCGGTCACCGGGCACGGTGGCGGATATGCGACTTTACGCTCCTACGGGGCATCTGGAGATATCCTCTGAGGCGATAAGTGGTTAAACTGTGGCAACGCCATTGACCGCCCATTATGGACAAATCTGCCAACATTCTCATCGTCGACGACTACCTGCTGATTCGCACCGCTGTCAGGGGAGTGCTGTCGGAGCTGGGATTTTTCAACCTGTTCGAGGCCGATAGCGGCAAGACGGCGCAAGATTTGATGCGCAAGCAGCAGATCGACATCGTGATCGGCGACTGGGGCATGCCGGTCATGAGCGGGCTCGATCTGCTCAAATGGATGCGTACCGAGGAACGCTACAAGCGCGTGCCCTTCATGATGCTCACCGCCGAAGCCAACCCGCTCTCGGTGCGCACCGCGCTGCAAAGCGGCGTGAACGCGTACATGATCAAGCCGTTCACGGTGCACAGTTTCGCCAGCAAGTTCATGACCATGATCGGACCGGTCAAGGATGCGCAGCGCCCGCCCGCGATGGCAGGCGGCGAGATTGGCGAAGCGCCACTGCCGGCGGCGACCTCGCGTTCGGCCGGTTTTCGCGATACCTATGCCACGCCCGCCCCGCCGGCGCCGCCCGCGTTTGCGCCCGCACCGATGCCGGCGCCGGCTCCGGCGCCGCGCCAGGCACCGGTGCAAAATTCCGACATCATCGGACTGGAGCCGCCCATCGCCGAGCGGCTCAAGAAGTGCACGGTGCTGATCGTCGACGACATCCCGACCAATATCGAAGTGCTGGCCGGCGCCCTCAAGGACGAGTACTCGCTCAAGGTGGCCATTACCGGCAAAAAGGCGATCGAGATCGCCAACGCCTTCCATATCGACCTGATCCTGCTCGATATCATGATGCCGGTGATGGACGGCTTCGACGTGTGCCGCCACCTCAAGGCCGATCCGAACACCCGCGACATCCCCATCATCTTCCTGTCGGCGCGCGATGGCGTGGACGACGTGGTAGCCGGGCTGCAGCTGGGCGCGGTGGACTATGTCTCCAAGCCGGCCGACCCGACCATCCTGAAGGCGCGCCTGTCGGCCCACCTGACCCTGTCGGCGGCCATGCAGGACCTCAAGCGCCAGAACGACCTGCTGGTGGAGAACGCCCACCTGCGCGAGGATGTGGAGCGCATGACGCGCCACGATCTGAAAAGTCCCATTGCGGTGGCGCTGCAGGGCAGCCAGGCCCTGCTCGAGGGGCCGCTCAGCGATGCCCAGCGCGGCAGCGCCGAGATGATTGAAATGGCGGCCGGTAATGCGCTCGAAATGATCAACCGCACCCTCGACGTGTACAAGATGGAAAAGGGCCAGTACCAGCCGGTGCTGGAGCGCTTCGATATCGGCGCTCTGCTGGTCAAGGTGGCGGCCCAGGCCGAGCTGGCGTTCGCGCACAAACAGCTGCGCTTTGTGTTTCCGGCGCCGATCAACAGCACTTGCCTGGGCGAGCCGCTGCTGTGCTATTCGCTGTTTTCCAACGTGCTAAAGAACGCGGCGGAAGCCTCGCCCGAAGGCGCGGCGATCAGCGTGGACCTGGCCCCTGGCAAGGGCCTGGTGCATGTGGTGGTCGACAACGAGGGCGAAGTCGACCCGGCCATGCGCGAGCGCTTTTTTGAAAAGTACGCTTCGAGTAACAAGGTGGGCGGAACCGGTCTGGGTTCCTACTCGGTGCGCCTGATGGCCGAGGTGCAGGGCGGCGACGTGAGCATGGAAAGCCATGGCGGGCACACCCGCCTGACGGTGACGCTGCCCAATACCTGAGCGCGCGCCTTACTTTCCGATCTGGATCCAAGTGGTCTTTAATTCCGTATACTTGTCGAACGCGTGCAGCGACTTGTCGCGCCCGTTGCCCGACTGCTTGTAGCCGCCGAAGGGCACCGTGATATCGTCGCCGTCGTACTGATTCACATGCACGGTGCCAGCACGCAGGGCGCGCGCGGTCTGGATCGCCTTGCTCAGGTCCGCCGTCCACACCGCCGCCTGCAAGCCGTACTGGGTGCTGTTGGCCTGGCGCACAGCATCGTCAATGTCGGTAAAACTGAGCACCGAGAGCACCGGGCCGAAAATTTCTTCGCGCGCAATCGTCATGGCGCTGTCGACCTGGTCGAACAGCGTGGGGCTGACATAAAACCCACCGCTATCGGGGCGCGCCGCAGCGCCGCCGAACAGCAGCCTGGCCCCGCCCTGGCGGCCCTGCTCGATATAGCCCAGCACAGTATTCATCTGGGTAGCATCGACAATCGCGCCCATGATGGTGTCCTCGTCGAGCGGGTCGCCCGGTTGAAAGCGCGGCATCATCGGCAGCGCCTTTTCGATGAAGGCATCCTTGATCGATGCTTCGACAAACAGGCGCGAGGGCGCATTGCAGCTTTCGCCCTGGTTGAAATAAATCGATCCGATGGCGGCATTGACAGCAGCATCGAGGTCGGGGCAGTCGGCGCACACGATATTGGCCGACTTGCCGCCCAGTTCGGTCCAGGCGCGCTTGAGATTGGATTGTCCGGCCATTTGCAATATCTGTTTGCCGACCTTGGTGGAACCGGTAAAGCCGATGCAGTCGACGTCCATGTGCAGCGCCAGCGCGGCGCCGCATTCGTGCCCGTAACCGGGCAGCACGTTGAACACACCGGCCGGAATGCCTGCCTCAAGGGCGATGTCGGCAAGGCGCAGGGCAGTGAGCGGCGATTTCTCGGACGGCTTGAGAATGACGCTGTTGCCGGCGGCCAGTGCCGGCGCGATCTTCCAGGCGGCCATGATCATCGGATAGTTCCATGGCACGATAGCGGCCACCACCCCCACCGGCTCGCGCGTGATCAAGGCCAGGCTGTTGTCGCCGGTGGGGGCAATTTCATCGTAGATCTTGTCGATAGCTTCGCCGTACCAGCGAATGCAGTTGGCCGCGGCCGGCACGTCCACGCTGCGGCTGTATTTGATGGGCTTGCCCATGTCGAGCGTTTCCAGCAGCGCCAGCTCATCGAGATTGGCCGTGATCAGGTCGGCGAATTTGATCAGGGTGCGCTTGCGCTGCCCCGGCGCCTGGCCAGCCCAGCGCCGGTCCTCGAATGCTGCGCGCGCTGCCGCCACGGCGGCGTCAACGTCGGGGCCGTCGCAGCGCGCCACCGGTCCAAGCAGGCGCCCGTCAATCGGCGAGAGATTGTCGAAGGTCTGTCCCGATTTGGCCGCCACCCGCTGCCCGCCGATATGCGCGCGCCCGTCCAGTTCCAGCGCTGCGGCGCGCTCGTGCCATTGTTTGCCAGCCATGCCAGTCTCCTTGAGTTCGTTGCTTATCAGGTCTTGCAAGCTTAACCGCTCTGCTGCCTACGGGTCGCGCCCGTTCAAGCGCACGACCGGCGGGCCGCTCAGGGCTCTTGCCACGAGACGGGAATGTTGCGAATTTCGTTCTCGTTCCAGGCGACCACGAGGGCGCCGTAGGAAGTGCCCGCGCTGCCGCTGCGCATGTTTAGCGAGGCTACATGCAGGCGGTAATTCGCGCCCACCTCACGGGTCGCCAGATCGCGAGCCCTGTCGGCCGATGCGCTACGCCCTGCCGTGACAAGAACCACCACGAGAATGGCGACCATGCCGAAGCCGAGCGCCGCAGGCAAACGCGTGCTGCGCCGTTTGCGGCCGGCCTGGGCGCGCGCCTCCATCACGGCAGGCTGGCCCAGCGTCCGGACCAGCCATGCCAGCAATGCAGCCATCAGCACGACAAGCAGGGCCGACTGCGCGATCGCGCCCGACGCCAGCCGCAGTTGGGTCAGCGTGAGGCCGATCGGCTGCAGCATGGGCCAGGCGATCAGCATGCCTGCCGAGGCACACAGCAGGAACAGGGCCAGCCAGCGCACGATCGAGGCCGCGCGCAGGCTGCCGCGCATGAGGAATATGCCTGCGATCACTGCGAAGATATTCAAGTTGGATGAATAGGAAATCTTGTTGGCAAGGCAGTAGATCATAAGCCCGATGTCGAGCAGGCCGACGGTGAGCAGAACAGCGCCCGCGCGCTTGAGAATGGCGATATGCATGGGATGGCAAGCTTGTATTTTCGACATGCCAGCATAGGGCTTTTGCGGTGGCCCGTCCAGTATTGTCCGAGGCGGCGCGGTGGTTGACAATTTACCGAGTGTCGTATGCCAGCACAAGGGCAATTATTTCATTTTTGATCAGTCATAGCATCGGTATAATCGTCGGTTTTCCGGCGTGTTTATTGCCGATACTCACTATTAGCGCTTGGTCCTTCTGGAGTAGAAACATGAATTACACCTTGATCACGTCCGTGGTCATTTATCTGCTGGTCACCCTGGCCATTGGCGTGTATGCCGGCACCCGCATCAAGAATACCCGCGACTTTGCCATTGCCGGACGCAGCCTCCCGCTGATCATGGTCGTCACCACCACCTTCGCGACATGGTTCGGGGCCGAAACGGTGATGGGCATCCCTGCCAAATTCATCCAGGGCGGCTTGAATTCAATTGTGGAAGATCCCTTTGGCGCCGGCTTTTGCCTGATCCTGGTCGGCATGTTCTTCGCCGCCCGCCTCTACAAGCTCAACCTCATGACCATTGGCGACTACTATCGCCAGCGCTACGGCAAGGGAATCGAAATATTCTGCTCGACCGCCATCATCCTGAGCTATCTCGGCTGGGTCGCGGCCCAGGTCACGGCGCTGGGCCTGGTGTTCACGGTGCTGACCGATGGCGCCATGTCGCCGGCGCAAGGCATGGTGGTTGGCACCCTGGCTGTGCTGATCTACGTGGTCGCGGGCGGCTTTCTGGCCATCGCCGTCACCGACTTCATCCAGGTCATCGTGCTGGTGGTGGGCCTGTCGGTCATCGCCTTTTTCGCGGCCGACCTGGCTGGGGGCGCCGGCAATGTATTCGCCATGGCGCAGCAAAAGGATCTATGGCAATTCCTGCCGCCCCCCAGGATGCATGAGGTCCTGTTTTTCGTGGCGGCCGCGGTGACCATGATGCTCGGCAGTATTCCGCAGCAGGACATCTTCCAGCGCGTCATGTCCGCCAAGGATGCGCCCACCGCGCGCGCGGGCGCCATCATCGGCGGCGCCAGCTACATCCTGTTCGCGTTCGTGCCGATGTTCATCGTCGGTTGCGCTGTGCTGGTGCTGGGCGAGAGCGGCATGGAACTGGCCAAGAATGACTACCAGCGCCTGCTACCGACCTTTGTCATGACCAAGATGCCGCTGATTATGCAGATTCTGTTCTTCGGCGCGCTGCTGTCGGCCATCAAGAGCACCTCCTCGGCGACCCTGCTGGCGCCATCGACCAGCTTCGTGGAAAACATCCTCAAGAACATCCGTCCGGGCATGGACGATCGCCAGCAACTGTTCGCCGTGCGCTGCTCCATCGTCGGCTTTGCCGCCATCGTGCTGGTGTATGCGATTGCGATGGAAGGCACCCCGATCTACGACCTGGTGTCGAGCGCCTATCAGGTGCCGCTGGTGGGTGCCTTCGTGCCGCTGGTAATGGGCATGTACTGGAAGCGCGCCACCACCCAGGGCGCGATCCTGTCGGTGGCCGCGGGCCTGGGCACCTGGCTGGTGTTCCTGGTGGTGCCGGGCATCGGCGAAGTGTTCCCGGGCCAACTGGCAGGCTTGCTGGCCGCCTTTGCCGGCATGTTCATCGGTTCGCTGGCGCCCCAGGCGCTCAGGAACGAGCAGACCATCGCCGCCTGAGAGGCAGTCGCGAAAGGCCAAATCAGGTAGCGCTAACCATCGTCTTCCGCGCGAAGGAAACGGTCGCAAAACGTAGAGCGGCTGAGGGATTTCCCGCCACCGCCGCCACCCCGTCTTCCCCGGCCTCGGCGGCCCCCTTGGCGGGGACGACGAGACTCAGGGGGCCTCGAATTGAAAAAAGAGACCTTTCACGACAGCCTCCTGCGCGGGGAAGACGGGGTAGAGCGAGTGGCTAAAGAGAACTCTTCGGCTGCTCAACTTTTCGCGACAGCCTCCTGAGCAAGCGTCCGCCGGACGCTATACCCAGCCGCGCTGGCGCAGGTCGTCCAGCGTCAGGTCGAGGCAGTGGCGGATCTTGGCGATCATCTCGTCGATCTGGGCGCAGGTGGTCACCAGGGGCGGCGCGATGATCATGCGGTCGCCCACGGCGCGCATGATCATGCCGTTGCCGAACATATAGCCGCGGCAGATCATGCCCACCCCTTGGGACGGGTCGAACAGCTCGCAATCGTGGATGTTGGGGGCTTTGACCTTGACCAGGTTCAAGCCCGCGACAAAACCGCAGCTGTTGGCAAACCCTACCAGCGGATGGTCGGCCAGCGCGCCGAATTTTGACTTCAGGTAGGGGCCGGTCTGCATGGCCACCTGCTGCACCAGTTTTTCCTCGAGCAGGATGTGCAGGTTTTCGATAGCTGCCGCGCAGGCCACCGGATGTCCGGAGTAGGTAAAGCCGTGATTGAAGTCGCCGCCTTTTTCCTTGAGCACCTTGGCCACGCGGTCGCCCACCATCACGCCGCCCAGCGGTACGTAGCCTGAGGTGACGCCTTTGGCGAAGGTCATCAGGTCTGGTTGAATCTGCATGAGCTCGGACCCGAACCAGGTGCCAAGACGGCCGAAACCGCAAATGACCTCGTCGGCGATGAGCAGGATGCCGTACTTGTCGCAGATACGCTGGATTTCGGGCCAGTAGGTCGCTGGCGGAATGATCACGCCGCCCGCGCCCTGCACCGGTTCGCCGATGAACGCCGCCACCTTGTCGGGACCGACTTCCAGGATCTTTTGCTCCAGCCAGCCGGCGGCGACGAGTCCGAACTCGTTCTCGCTCATGCCGGCGCCGTTCTCAAAATAATTGGGCTGACCGATATGCTCGATCCCCGGGATCATGCCGGCCTGCTCGTGCATGCCCGCCATGCCGCCCAGCGCGGAACCGGCCAGCGTGCTGCCATGGTAGGCGTTGTAGCGGCTGATGATGGTGTGGCGCTTGTCGTAGCCGAGCAGGTCCCAGTAGCGGCGCACCATGCGCAAGTTGGTGTCGTTCGCTTCCGAACCCGAACCGGTGAAGAACACGTGGTTGAACTGCGGCGGCGAGAGCTCGACCAGCAGCGCGGCCAGACGCACGGCGGGGATGTTGGTGGTGTTGAAGAAGCTGTTATAGAACGGCAGCGTCTCCATCTGGCGGTACACGGCTTCGGAAATGCTGGTGCGGCCGTAGCCGACATTGACGCACCACAGGCCCGACATGCCGTCCAAGATCTTGTTGCCTTCCGAATCCCACAGGTACACGCCCTCGCCGCGCACCATCACGCGCACGCCCTTCGCCGCCAGCGCTTCGTGGTCGGTGAACGGGTGCATGTAATGGGCCGCGTCGAGCGCGCGCAGCGCAGCAGTGTCGTACACCTCGGTGGCGGCGCTCTTGACCGAGTCGATTACTGCGGCGCGTGGCGCCAATGGGTTTGCCATGATGTTTTCTCGCTTCTTATTTATATTTCGACGACGCCCACGCTACCGCAACCCGTCTCCCCCGCGAAGGCGGAGGCCCATAGCACGCAAAAATCAGACGTGCAGCAGCAGGTGTTCACGCTCCCACGGGCTGATGACGGTCATGAATTCCTGGTGCTCGAGGTCCTTGATCGCGGCATAGACGTCGATGAAGCGATCGCCCAGCACTGCGCGCAGCTTGTCCTCGGAGCGCAGCAGCGCCAGCGCCTCGGGCAGGCCCTGGGGCAGTTCGAACGGCATGTCGTAGGCGCTCCCGCTCATCATCGGCGTAGGGTCGAGCTGCTCGGTCATGCCCAGGTAGCCGCAGGCCAGCGTGACCGCCAGCGCCAGGTAGGGATTGGCATCGGCGCCGATGATGCGGTTCTCCACGCGGCGGTCCTGCACGCCCGATTCGGGCACGCGGAAGCCCACCGTGCGATTGTCCAGGCCCCACTGGATATTGATCGGCGCGGCCGTGTGACGCACGATGCGGCGGTAGGAATTGACATACGGGGCGACGATTGCCATGGCTGAAGGCATGTAGCGCTGCAGGCCCGCGATGTAATTCTTGAACAGCACCGAGGCCGAGCCGTCCGGATTGCTGAAGATGTTCAGGCCCGTCTTGGAATCGACCACGCTCTGGTGCACGTGCATGGCCGAACCGGGTTCGCCCGCCATCGGCTTGGCCATGAAGGTGGCGTACATGTCGTGCTTGAGCGCCGCCTCGCGCAGGGTGCGCTTGAAGAAGAACACCTTGTCGGCCAGGCCGAGCGGATCGCCGTGCAGGAAGTTGATCTCCATCTGGCCGGCGCCGATCTCGTGGATCAGGGTGTCGACGTCCAGGTTCATCATGTCGCAGTAATCGTAGATGTCCTCGAACAGCGGATCGAACTCGTTGACGGCGTCGATGCTGTAGACCTGGCGGCTGGTCTCGGCGCGCCCGCTGCGGCCGATGGGCGGTTTCAGGGGCAGGTCAGGATCGCTGTTCTTGGCGGTCAGGTAGAACTCAAGTTCGGGCGCCACCACCGGCTTCCAGCCCTTGTCCTCGTACAGCTTGAGCACGCGGCGCAGCACCGAACGCGGCGCGAAGTCTACCAGCTTGCCGTCCGAGAAATAGCAGTCGTGGATTACCTGCGCGGTGGGGTCGGTTGCCCACGGCACCATGGTGATGGTAGTGGGATCGGCCTTGAGGATCATGTCGCGGTCCGTGGTCGAAATGGCGCGGTCGTAGGCGCTGTCGTCGACCGGGCAGTTGCCCGTCACGGTCATGCCAAGCACCGCCTCGGGAATGCGCATGCCGCGCTCCTGGGTGAACTTGGTGCGCGGCAGGATCTTGCCGCGGGCGACACCGGTGAGGTCGGGAATCAGGCATTCAATTTCAGTGACCCGTTTCTCGTTGAGCCACAGGTCCATGTCGGTATAGGTAAAGTTTTCGCGAATTGCCATCGTGTTCTCTCTGAAGTCTTGCTCGAGCGCCGGGCGATCACTGCCCCTGGCGTGCTGGGTGGGATGTGTTGGCAGGCGAAGCTAGGGCACGGCGCTGCGGCGGTTGGCATACGCCCGGCAGGCGTCGCCAAAGGCGCCGAACATTTTCATGGAATCGGGGTTCTCAAGCAGCTTCCATTCGGGATGCCATTGCACCGCCAGCGTAAAGCCGGGTGCGGAGGGCACCGAAAAGGCCTCCACCAGGCCGTCTTCGGAGCGAGCTTCCACGGCAATGCCGTCGGCCAGCCGATCGACGCCCTGGCCGTGCAGGGAGTTGACCATGGTCTGGCTGGCGCCGCCCAGAATTTTCTGCAGCACCCCGCCCGGTTCGAGCGTGATGCTGTGCGCCGGTGCATATTGCGCATCAAGCGACAGGGCCGGATTTTCGCGGTGATCCATCTTGCCTTCGACGGTTTGCACCGCCTGGTACAGGCTGCCGCCCATGGCGACATTCATTTCCTGAAAACCGCGGCAGACGGCGATGATGGGAATGCCGCGCTCAAGGGCCGCGCGGATCAGCGGCAAGGTGGTGGCGTCGCGCGCCGGATCTTGCGGCAAGGCCGGATCATACACATCCTGCTGGTAGTGGCTGGGGTGCACGTTGGAGGCCGAACCGGTGAGCATGACGCCCTCGCAGATGGCGAGCACGGCCTCCAGATCGAGCGCGGAGCCGAGCGCCGGCAACACGACGGGCGCACAGCGCGCGCCACGCACAACGGCGTCGACGTACTTGATCTGCGCCGCGTGATAGGGATGGTCTCCGATCTGTCGCGTGCAGGCTGGAACTATAACAATTGGACTACGCATGATGGCTGCCGTGAATGTTGGCACTCGGTTCATCATAAATCCAATTGGATCAGAATGCGAGTGCCTATTGATGAGTCTCAAACATGCATAAATATTAACTGGAAGTGGGCGTTCATGCCAACACAATCGGCCATCCCTGGGCTCAAGGCGTAAAGGCGCTGATTCGGCTACCATTGGAGGTTCCATTAACACTAACTAGGTATCCCATGCTCAAGCTGAACGACCCCTCACTTCTGCGCCAGCAGTGCTACCTCGACGGTCAATGGTGCGTTGCCGACCAGGGCGATACGATCACCGTGGTCAACCCGGCCAGCGGCGAAACGCTGGGCACGGTACCCAAGATGGGCGCGGCCGAAACCCGGCGCGCGATCGACGCGGCTAACGTGGCATGGCCGGCATGGCGCAAGAAAACCGCCAAGGAACGCAGCGTCATTTTGCGCAAGTGGAACGATCTGATGCTAGCCAATGCTGACGATCTGGCGCTCATCATGACCGCCGAGCAAGGCAAGCCCCTGGCCGAGTCGAAAGGCGAGATTGTCTACGCCGCCTCCTTCATCGAATGGTTCGCCGAGGAAGCCAAGCGCATCGAGGGCGACACCCTGCCCTCGCCCTGGCCCGACCGGCGCGTGGTAGTGACCAAGGAGCCGATCGGCGTGTGCGCCGCGATCACACCCTGGAACTTCCCCGCAGCGATGATCACCCGCAAGGCGGGACCGGCCTTGGCCGCCGGTTGCCCGATGGTGGTCAAACCGGCCGAGCTGACGCCATTTTCGGCGCTGGCGCTGGCCGTGCTGGCCGAACGCGCCGGCGTGCCACGCGGCGTGTTCAGCGTCATCACGGGCGATTCGCGCGCCATTGGTGGCGAAATGACGAGCAATCCCGTGGTGCGCAAACTTACCTTTACCGGCTCGACCCAGGTGGGCCGCGTGCTGATGGAACAATGCGCCCCCACCATCAAAAAACTGTCGCTGGAATTGGGCGGCAATGCGCCCTTCATCGTGTTCGACGATGCCGATCTGGACGCTGCGGTCGAAGGCG
This sequence comes from Pseudomonadota bacterium, assembly GCA_040385745.1. GTDB lineage: Bacteria > Pseudomonadota > Gammaproteobacteria > Burkholderiales > Burkholderiaceae_D > Telluria_A. The sequence continues at coordinate 8,196 of JAZKGU010000005.1, read as the reverse complement.
CTATCGCCTCGAAGTATCGCAATGCCGGCCAGACCTGCGTGTGCGCCAACCGTCTCTATGTGCAGGCTGGCGTGTATGAGCAGTTCGCCGAAAAACTGGTAGCGGCCGTAGGCAAACTCAAGGTCGGCAACGGCCAGGAAGCGGGCGTCACGACCGGTCCGCTAATCGAGGAGAAGGCCGTGGTCAAGGTGGAAGAGCATATCGCTGATGCCCTGGCCAAAGGTGGCCGGCTGCTGGCCGGCGGCGGGCGCCATGTGCTGGGCCATAGCTTCTTCCAGCCGACCGTGATCGCCGACGTCGATTCGAGCATGCAGGTGGCCACGGAAGAGACCTTTGGTCCGCTGGCGCCGCTGTTTCGCTTCACCACCGAAGACGAAGTCATCGCCATGGCCAACAATACCGAGTTCGGCCTGGCAGCCTATTTCTACTCGCGCGACATCGGGCGCGTGTGGCGCGTGGCCGATGCTATCGAAACTGGCATGGTGGGCGTGAATACCGGCCTGATCTCGACCGAGATTGCCCCCTTCGGCGGCGTCAAGCAGTCGGGCCTGGGGCGCGAAGGCTCGCGCTACGGGATCGAGGACTACCTGGTCGTGAAATACATTTGCATGGGCGGGCTTTAAGCGCTTATTGCGCATCCTGCCAAGACCGACACGGGTGCACGCGCGCAAGCACGCGCCCTTCTCCTGCCGCGTAAGGCCAGGCGGCCACGGCTTTACGCGCTGCGGCTCCTATCGAGAACGCCAACAAGATTGGCCCCGGAGCGTCGCATCTCGGTCTCCCCACTGACATCTCGCCGGGACGTCATCACGCCGCGAAGCGCACGTTTTTACGCGGTTCGCGCTGTTTTTGCACGGTTCCACCGCGGTCTTGCACGGTAAGCGCACGTATTCGCACGGTTAGTGCACGGTTTTGCACGGTTTGGTCGCGGTTTCACACGTTTGCGCAAAGGCACTTTCTCTTACCAGATCGAGCGTGCGAAACCGCGGTCAAATCGGGCTAAAACGTGGCCAAACCGTGTAAACCGCGCGCAAACCGCGCACTTACGTAAGCAAACCGAGTCTAAACGATGTGAACCGCGCAAAAACGTGGAATGGGAGCGAAAAATGGAAAAAGAGTACATCGCCATGACGGCTGTAGCCATCCCGGTCAGCCTGTTTGCACAACTGTCGGCCGCTTCAATTCATGAAAAGGGCACGAGGGAAGTTGCGCATCTGGCTGCGATCGCAATCGACGAATGGTTACGACGCGGTCATGCGGATTTGATTTTCTCAAGCGCCAATCCGGGCTACCAGTGGAAAGATCTCTTCCTTCCGCACGGCACGGTCATTCGAACCAGCTTTGGCGGAAAAAATTTTCATGCTTTTGTCGAGCGCGATCAAATTCTTGATGACGAGCGCATCACATCGCCTCACCAATTCGCCAATCAATGCGGCGGCCTCCGTCGCAACGCCTGGAAGGTGATATGGGTCCTCTTCCCGAGGGAATCGGAGTGGCGGCGGGCCGCATCGCTTCGTCGCCCATCTAAACGCCAGATCCCAAACTAAGCGCTGTCGAAGCCGATGCAAAAACCGACACCCGCCCTTGCGTTTCCTTACTTCCTGAACGTGTCGCCGAAAAAATCACCCTTGTTCCAGGTCGGCTTGTTGGGCGCGTTGGCGATTTCGCGTCCAATGTTGTAATTGACCTGGGCAAAGCGCGCGGCCGCATCGAAATTGAAAGGCAGCTTCAGGTCGTCGCTAGGCTTGTGATAGTGCTTGCCAAGAAATTCTTCCCACAGCTTGCCCGCATTCTCATCCTTCTTGAAGGAGGCCATGCCCGTGGCGAGGAAGATCGACGGAATGCCTTGGCGCACGAAACTGTAGTGATCGGAACGGGTGAACAAGCCTTGCGCAGGCCATGGATCGGGAATCAGGTCCAGGCCCATGGCTGTCACGGCGCGCTGGACATTGCCTTTGAGGCTGGAATGCTCGGCGCCAAAGGCCATCACGTTCTTGAAGTCAAAGGTCAGCAAGGGCATGTCGAGGTTGACGTTAGCCACGATCGACCCGGCCGGCACTGTCGGATTTCTGGCGAAAAAATCAGAGCCTAGCAAACCCTTTTCTTCGCCGGTGAGAGCGATGAACAAAATCGAGCGTTTCGGCTTGCGCCCCGCCACGCTGAACAGGCGCGCAGTTTCGATCAGGGTGGCCACCCCGGACGCATTGTCCATGGCGCCGTTATAGATATTGTCCCCGCTTTTCTCTTTCATCTGACCCACGTGATCGAGGTGGGCGCTGAACACTACATATTCATTCTTCAGACGCGGGTCGCTGCCCTCGATCATGCCAACCACGTTACTGCCGGAGATCTCGCTGCTCACGGTCCTGCGCGACAGCCGCAATGACTTCTTCAGGTCGAAGTACGGCAGCGGCTTGTTGGCCGCGGCGGCTGCGTAGATATCATCGAGCTTGGTGTCCGCCTGGGCGAACAGCTTCTTTGCGCCTGTCAAACTGAGCAGCACAACATCCTGCAGGCCGGGCCGTGCATTCGAAGCCTTGCCCGACGCGTCGATCCAGTCGGCGGAGGGAAAGGTGAAGTCGTCGCGCAAACCATCGAACGGCCGGATCTTTTCCAGGTCCGGGGTGTACAGGAACACCATGCCGACAGCGCCGCGCTCGAGGGCAAGCTTGGTTTTTTCACGACTGCTGCCAAAGTGGGCGCCTTCTTCGGTCGGGAAATTACTCGGCTTACCGCGCAGGACGACCACGATTTTGCCCTTCACGTCCCGGCCGGCATAGTCGTCATGTTTGAAGCGCTCGGCGCGAATGCCGTAGCCGATGAACACCATCGGGGTCGCGGCATTGGAGCGATCCGCCCCCTCGCTAAAATCGACGTAGTAGTCGCTGCCGTACGTCAGGCGTTCGGCGCCGGCCGCGGTTTCGATCTCGACCAGCGCCGAGCCGGGCACCATGCTGGTAAGTCGCATCGGCACGTGCTGGAAGAAGCCAGCCTTGTCGCCTTTCGGCGCCAGACGGTACTGGCCGAACTGCGCAGCAACGTAACGAGCAGCGATGTCGTAGCCGCGGCTTCCCGTTTCGCGTCCTTCGAGCAGATCGTCGGCCAGAAAATTCAGGTGCGCCCGAATGGCTTCCTTGTCCGCCTTCGCTTGCGCATGGACGTTCGCGCTGCTCGCCAGCAGCACAAGCCCCGATAGAACCGCCATCAACATCTTGCCCATGCCCGCCCCTGATTTATAAAAAGATATCGGGGCAATTTAACACGGGAGACAATGGTCGCAGAAGCTTATTTTCGGGGGAGTGGACGCGCGCCACTCCCCTGGTCCAACCTTCAAGCTCGCTTAGAACTTGTACTTCACTGCAGCGTAGAACACCCGGCCGCTGACGTCGAGCTTTTGCGGCTCTTCTTCGCTGTAGCGGTACTGGGCGCGCTTGGTGTTGGTCAGGTTGGTCAAGTCGAACGACACCTGCCAGTTCTTCGCAAACGTATAGTTCAGCGAGAACGCCAGCGTGGACACGCCTGCCGCCATGGTCGGCGCGGTCGGCATCGATACGCCATTGATCACCGACAGGCCCTGGCTGTTGGCGGTCGGCGCCGGCGCGGTGCTGCTGCTCACATACTCGCCCCGGTAGTTCCACACCAAACGCGCGCTCAACACGTCGTTCTCGAAGTAGCCACCGAGGTTGCCGGCCCAGTCGGACGCGCCTACCATCGGACGGCCATCGTCAACCTTGGTTTTAGCGCGGCTCACATTGGCCTGGACCCCGAAACCGCCCCACAGTGGACGCTCGAATTCCACTTCCAGTCCCGAGATCTGAGCGCCCTGCTGGCTGGCCGTATTGATGAAGAAGCTCTTCACGGTCTGGTCGCGCGGGTCGAGCAGATCGATGGTGGCGTTGGCCTGCACCGCACCGGTCTTGACGTAGCCGTCGATCTTCGAATGAAACGCGTTCACCGAAATGAGCGAACGGGGCGCGAAGTACCAGGACCAGGCCAGGTCGAGGTTGTCGGAGGTGAGCGGGCGGATGCTCGGGTTGGGGCCAGTGACCGTGCAGCCGGAAGCGTTGCAGGTCGGCGTACCGAAGCCCGCGCCAAGGATGTTGTAGTTCTGGCGCCCGATGGTGCGGCTGGCGCCGAAGCGCACGATCATGTCCTTCTCGATCTCATAGCGCACGTTCAGGCTGGGCAGGAGATTGTTGAAGGTGTTGTTCGTGGGCGTCTTGTAATACATGATGCCGCTCTTGGGATTGAAAGGCACACCGTCCGGAAAGGATACGGCGTCGCCGGCGGTGGTGATCGCGTCCGGATAAGCGGCGCAGGTGGTGGCCGGTTTGCCAGGTTCGGTGCGGTCGCAGGCCCCGGCCGGAATCGGCGTGGCGATCTGCGCCTGCACCTGGGTGCGCACATAGCGCAGACCGATATTGCCCGACCACTTGTCGTGGTCCAGGTTGGCCATGATGTAGGCCGCGCTCTGGCGTTCGCGCATGTCGATCTCGGAGTTCACGCGGCGCTCGAAGTCGGGCGTGGTCACCTTGGTATTGGCCGCGATGTAGGCCTTGAGCGCTTCGGGTGTGAAGGTAAAGCCGGTGTTGTCCCAGCTGCCCCCGCCCAGGCCACTACCGAAATCGGACGGGTAAGGCAGCACGCCATCGGCGGACTGCGGAATGATGTTGGTGGAGCGGAAAGCCGGGCCCCAGCGTCCGCTCTGGCGGTCGTGGTCGGCGAAGCGGATGCCGCTGTCGATCGACTTGAGCCAGGCGCCATCGAACTTGTACTCGGCGTCCAGCGCCAGGCTCTTCTCCTTGTCCGTGGTCTTGATGCCGGAGGCGCTGCGCCCGACCAGGCGATAGCCGCTGCCGTCCGGGTTCAGGCCGGGCACATTGCTGCCGGCCCCGATGTAGCTCGAGTTGGGCGCATCGTTGATGCCATTCAGGCTGTAGCTGATACCGGTGCCGTAACGGGCCCAGGTAGTGCCCTGGTCAAGCTTGGTGATGCCCACGCCGCGCGTAATGCTGGCCAGGGCCTTGAACGTGAGATCGCCCACGCGGTACTTGCCATCGAGGTCGAGGAAGGAGCTGGTGGCATTGGCGCCGTCGCGGTAAAAGCCTTCCGAATTGCCCACGTACTGGGGCGTGGTCCCGGCCGGGAACACGATGTCGGCGCTCTTGAGTACCTTGAGCTGGTGGCCGTACATCGTTGTTTCGTTGACGATCACGGGGTTGCGGATCTGGGCAAACACCTGCTGGCCATTGGACAGGGTGTTCTGCGATGCGGCCGCAATCCCGCCCAGCGGATCGGCCTTGCCGAGCAACATGCTGTAGATCGCGCCGGAGGTGAGCCGCCCATTATTGTTGGCGTTCATGCTCGAATGGAAACCGGTCATGGTCACGTCCAGATCCTGGTTCGGCTTGTACTGGAGCGAGAACATGCCGCCCTTGCGGTCACGCACGCCTTCGACGAATTCGGAGCTCATGCTGCCCGGCATGCGCACGCCGTTCAGGTCGGCCGCCTTGAGGCCGGTGCCGGCCAGCGATTCGTCGGTAATGCCCTTCATGGTGGCGGTGTTGATCACGTCCCAGCCGCTGCTGGCGCCATAGGCAAAGCGCGACACCGAGTCGCGCCGGTTGAAGCGCTTCTCGGCAAACCCCTGGACGATGACGCCGACCGTGCCCGCCTCGTTCTTCCAGTTGACGGTGGCATTCAAGTCGGGCGCAGTACGGTCGGGCAGCTGGGCATAGGTGGCGCCAAAGCGAACCACGCCGCCCAGCTTGTCCTTTTGCGCCAGTGGCTTGCGGGTGGTCACATTGATGGTGCCGGCCAGGCCGCCGTCGACCAGATCGGCGCGCGCGGTCTTGTAGACCAGCGCCTGGTTCAGGACCGAGGAAGGCATCAGCGACAGGCTGGTACTGCGGCTGCTCGAACCCTGGTCGGCGACATACCAGTCGCCCCCGCTGACCGAGTGGCCGTTGAACAGGATGAGCGTCATGTCGGGATTGGTGCCGCGCATCGACACTTTTTCCGCTTCATCGTAATCGGTGCGCACGGCAACGCCGACCAGCCGCTGCAGCGAGTCGGCCAGGTTCTTGTCGGGCATCTTGCCCACGTCTTCGGCGGTAATCACCGAGACGTTGGCGTTGGAATCTTTTTTGACGCTGAGCGAGCGCGCCAGCGAAGCGCGGATACCGGTTACTTCCACCTTTTGCAGGGGTTCGGCGGACTCGGGGGCGGGTGTTTGCGCCAGCGCCAGGGCAGGCAGTCCCGCCAGAGTGCAGAGGGCCAGCGACACTGCCGCGGCAATCGGCTTTTGCTTGAACGTCATCGTCAATCTCCTGATATTGTCATTTTCCGAGGTCCAGCCTCGACAGGAGAGTATTGAGGAAACGTCAATGAAGGAATAATGACTTATTTACTCGCGGGTATAACTTTGCCTAATAGTCATTATTTGCGCGCTTTGTTCATGCAAGGGAACGGCTATTTGTGCTTGTACTCATCGTACTTGCGCGCATCCCCGCGCACCAGGTCGGCCGGATACTTGGCGCGATTGAGCACCATTTTCTCCGTCACTGCCTGGGCCAGGTCAACATCGAGCTTGTCGGCCAGGCGCACCAGGTAGACCAGTACGTCGGCCATTTCGTGGCTGACAGCTTGCAGCTTCTCGGACCCCAGCTCGCTCTTGTCGCCCGTCCTGAGCCACTGGAAGTGCTCGAGCAGCTCGGCCGCCTCGACCGACAGCGCCGACGACAAATTTTTCGGCGTGTGGAATTGGTCCCAGTCGCGCTCCTCGACAAAAGTGCGCATCAGGTCGCGGATGGCGGTCAGTTCGTTCGCACTCATGCAGGCAGGTCGTACTCGTTCAGGCGCCAGGACACGCGCGGCGCCAATTCATCGGCCCCGCTCACACTCATGCCGAGATCGCGCAGCAGGCCGTCGTGCAGGCCGTATACCCAGCCATGCACGGTCACTTGCTGGCCGCGTTCCCACGCATCCTGCACCACCGTGGTCTGGCAAGTGTTGACCACCTGCTCCGTCACGTTCAGTTCCACCATGCGGTCGGCGCGCTCGCGCGAGTTCAGGAAATCACCCAGGTAACGATCGTGCTTTTGCGAGACATCCTGGACGTGGCGCAGCCAGTTGTCGGCCAGGCCAATGCGCTTGTTGATCATCGCGGCGTGCACGCCCGAGCAGCCGTAATGGCCGCAGATGATGATGTGCTTGACCTTCAACACGTCGATGGCGAACTGCAGTACCGACAGGCAGTTCAGATCCGAGTGCACCACCACGTTGGCGATATTGCGGTGAACGAAGAGCTCGCCCGGCGCGAGGCCCAGCAATTCGTTGGCGGGAACGCGGCTGTCGGAGCAGCCAATCCACAGGTATTCAGGCGCCTGCTGCTTGGTCAGCGCCGTGAAAAAATTTTCATCCTTGGCGATCATGGACGCTGCCCACTCGCGGTTGCGCTTGAACAGCGCGGAAACTGCCAGATCGGATTGCTCGGTCATGCTAGTCCTTTCAGTCGTAAAAAAACCGCTGGCGCTTGAGGCTGCCAGCGGTTTGTATTAACGCCATTTTACTCGAAAAAATCCTTCACCTTGTCCATCCAGCCTTTGCTCTGGGGACTGTGCTTGGCGCCGCCCTCGACGGTGAGGCGTTCGAACTCGCGCAGCAGATCCTTCTGCTTCTCGGTCAGCTTGACCGGGGTCTCGACTGCCATGTGCACGAACAGATCGCCAGCATAGCCGGAGCGCACGCCCTTGATGCCCTTGGCCTTGAGGCGGAAGGTCTTGCCGGACTGAGTCCCCTCGGGGATGGTGAACGAGACCTTGCCCGACAAGGTAGGCACTTCGATCTCGCCGCCCAGGGTCGCCTTGACGAAGGAAATCGGCATTTCGCAATGCAGGTCGTCGCCTTCGCGCTTGAACACCGAGTGCGCCTTGATGTGGATTTCGACATACAGGTCGCCAGCCGGGCCGCCGTTGGTGCCTGGTTCGCCATTGCCCGACGAGCGGATGCGCATGCCCGTATCGATACCTGCCGGGATCTTCACTTCCAGCGTCTTGTTGCGCTTGATGCGACCCTGGCCGCCGCACGGGGCGCACGGATCGGTGATGACTTTGCCGTTGCCGTGGCACTTAGGGCAGGTCTGCTGGATGCTGAAGAAGCCCTGCTGCATGCGTACCTGGCCGTGGCCGGCGCAGG
>JAZKGU010000004.1:0-89543 GCA_040385745.1 Pseudomonadota bacterium | reverse complement strand
GCTGGTCGAAGTCTTCGCCGCCCAGGAAGGTGTCGCCATTGGTCGACAGCACTTCGAACTGCTTTTCGCCATCGACGTCGGCGATCTCGATGATCGACACGTCGAAGGTGCCGCCGCCCAGGTCATACACGGCGATCTTGCGGTCACCCTTGTCGGTTTTGTCGAGGCCGAAGGCCAGCGCCGCCGCGGTTGGCTCGTTGATGATGCGCTTGACGTCCAGGCCCGCGATACGGCCTGCATCCTTGGTCGCCTGGCGCTGCGAGTCATTGAAGTACGCAGGCACGGTGATGACCGCTTCGGTCACTTCTTCGCCCAGGTAGTCTTCGGCCGTCTTTTTCATCTTGCGCAGCACTTCTGCGGAAATCTGCTGGGCTGCGAGCTTCTTGTCGCGCACCGAGATCCAGGCGTCGCCGTTTTCCGCCTTGATGATGGAGTAAGGCATCAGGCCGATGTCCTTCTGCACTTCCTTCTCGTCGAATTTACGGCCGATCAGGCGCTTGACTGCGAACAGGGTGTTCTTCGGGTTGGTGACCGCCTGGCGTTTCGCCGGCGCGCCAACCAGGATCTCGCCATCTTCTTGGTAAGCAATAATGGAAGGCGTCGTACGCGCACCTTCAGCGTTCTCGATTACCTTTGGCTGACCATTTTCCATGATCGCGACGCAGGAGTTAGTGGTTCCCAGGTCGATACCGATAATTCTGCCCATGATTTTTTTCCTTTTAATTACTTAGTTTCAGATAATTCGAATATTTGGTAAAACAGCGTACTTTCAAGACCTTGCGAAGCGGCAAACCGATTTTATTTCGCTTGCGCCGCGGTCACGATGGCTGGTCGCAGCAGGCGGTCGGCAATCATGTAACCTTTTTGCAACACGTTGACGACGGTATTGGCTTCCTGCTCGGACGGCACCACGGCCACGGCCTGGTGCTTCATCGGATCGAGCTTGTCGCCCACGGCCGGCATGACTTCGACCAGGCGGTTTTTCTCGAAGGCGGAAGTGAGCTGCTTGAGCGTCATTTCCACGCCTTCCTTGAGCGATTCGATCGAAGGCGTTTCCACCTTCAAGGCCATTTCCAGGCTGTCGCGCACGGGCACCATGGCTTCGGCGAAACTTTCGATGGCAAACTTGTGGGCCTTGCTGACATCTTCCTGGGCGCGGCGGCGAATGTTTTCGCCTTCGGCCTTGGCACGCATGAAGGCGTCGTGCATCTCAGCCAGTTTGGCTTCGGTTGCCGACAATTGTTCTTCCAGGGACGGTGCGCCAGGTTCCGGCGCAGGCGCTACCTGAATGGTTTCCTCTGGAGGCGTGGACAGTTCCTGATTTTCTTGGTCTTGCATCGAAAAAACTCCTACTATCAATGACTTAGCTGTTTATTTGAAGTGTCGTGCTAACCACACAGCCCCGCAGATGGGGGTATAACCTACACTTTCAAGGGGAATTGTATGGATGCCACACCTGTAAGCTTTGTTACAAAATTTACCAATTTGGGGATTCATCAACTTCGGGCGCGGATTACACTGTGTTTAACCGCTGTTCCACCACGAATTGGTCGCAGGTGCCAGCATCACAGGGAGTACTGTCATGAGGTTGCCGCTGATCGTTGCTAGCGTTATCGCCTACACCGCGCTGGCTCTGGCACTGATCGTTTATTCAGGCCTGACGCCTCCGAGCCCGCTATTTTAGCATTCGGCCCGACCTGCTTGTCGGTCAGACAGCAGGCCGGGCGCGCACTTACTGGGCGGCGCCGAGCTTGATTGCCGCTTCCCGTCCCGTCCCGGCGTCCTGCCTGAGCGCTTCCTTCTGTTTCCCCGTCAGCATGGTTGGCCAGCCAGCAAGATTTAGTTCGGCAATCTGCGCCATCCCGGCGATCCAGGATGGTGCTTCGTTCAGGCATGGGATGTAATGAAATTCCTTGCCGCCCGCCTGCAGAAAGTCGTGGCGTGCCTCGATCGAGATCTCTTCCAGCGTTTCCAGGCAGTCGCTCGTAAAACCCGGGCAAATCAGGTCGACCCGCTTGACGCCGTCTGTGGCCATCTGCACCAGGGTTGGCGCGGTGTAGGGCTGCAGCCATTCGGCTTTACCGAAGCGTGACTGGAACGTGACCAGGTACTGGCCGGGCTTGAGACCCAGCTTGTCGGCCAGCAGGCGCGCGGTTTTATAGCATTCGCAGTGGTAAGGATCGCCCAGCAGCAAAGTGCGCTTGGGGACGCCATGAAAGCTCATGACCAGCTTGTCGCCGCGGCCGTTTTTCTCCCAGTGTGCCCACACCGTGTCGCGCAGCGCCGTCAGGTAGCCATCGTGATCGTGGTAATTGCGGATCATGCGCAGCGCCGGCAGATTGCGCATGCCGCGCAGATGGTCGAACACTGCATCGAATATCGAGGCGGTGGTGGTGCCGGAGTACTGCGGGTAGGCCGGCAGGATGGCGATGCGTTCGCAGTGTTCGGCCTTGAGCTGGTCCAGCACTTCGGGAATCGACGGCGAGCCGTAGCGCATCGCCATGACCACCTTGACGTCGTGCCCGCGCTCGCCCAAGGCGCCGCGCAGCAGGAGCGCCTGCTTCTGGGTGTGCACCTTGAGCGGCGAGCCCTCCTTGGTCCAGATCGATTCGTACTTCGCCGCCGATTTACTGGAGCGAAAAGGCAGGATGATCAGGTTGAGGATCAGCCACCAGACGGCGCGCGGAATCTCCACCACGCGCGGATCGGACAGGAACTGCTTCAGGTAGCGCCGCACTGCCGCCGTAGTGGGCGCATCGGGCGTACCCAGGTTGACCAGGACCACAGCAGTCTTGCCGACAGTGCCGTGGGTGTAAGGGGGTTCTTTGCGAAAGGACATGGCCGGGTGCCGGAAGTTGCAGGAGGTGGAGCATTATAGTCTGCGCCCATGCACCCCGGGGTGGCGGCCCTACGTACGCCAGCAGCCAGTCCTTACGGGTTGGCGAGCCGCAGTTTGCCCGTGCGTACCCGCTGCGGATGGTCGCCCACCTTGACGCTGGCCACTTCCCTGCCCTCGTCGAAGGAAATCACCGACACCCGGTCCTGCTCGCTGACCGAGATATAGCAGTGCTTGCCGTCGGCGCTTTCGGTAGCCCAGTAAGGCTTGGCGCCCAAGGGCGTGCCGGACAGCTGCACGATCTTGTACTTGAAGCTGGCGCGGTCGACAATGGCCGCATAGCCCGACATGGTCGCCGCCACGCACAGCTTGGTGCCTGCGGCGTTGATGGCCAGGCCGTGATGGGCCGAATTGAGCTGGTATTTGCGATAGGGCAGATCGGCGATCTCCTGCGGGGTGGGCAGCTCGAGCGCGCGGGTGATCTTGTCGGCCTGAAGGTCGTACTCGAAGAAGCCGTGATAGAACGATACCTGGAAGTACAGGAAGCGTTCGTCCGGCGCCACCGCCATTGGCCGCACCGCCTTGTCGACCCAGGGCCGGCCGAACTGCTCGAGCTTTTCGCCCATGTCGATGCGCTTGAGGATGCGGTAGCTCGACGCATCCACCACCTGCACCCAGCGGTCGCCCTTGACCCAGTCCAGCCAGGAAGCCGTGGTCGGCACATAGACCTTGCCGATGCTGGCGTGGTAAATGCGCTTGCCATTGTGCGAGTAGGTGTTTTCGTGCGGCTGGTCGCCCGATTCGAAGCCGCCGATGATCTTGCCGGTGGCCGTGTCGATGGCGTGCACCTTGCGCGCGGTGGAGGCCGAAACCAGGAACACTTTCCCGTCCGGCGACAGGGCCGAGTGGTCCGAGCGCGCGCCTTCCACCGGGGTGCGCCAGACGATCTTGCCGCTGTTGACGTCGAGCGCCACCACGTCGGCAAAGCTGGGGCGCGAAGCGTAGATCAGGCGCCCGTCCTTTGACGGAAACAGATCGTCGACCAGCTGGTCGTGGCCCTCGCCGATCACATTGCGGATCAGTTTGAAGGTGATGCGGCGCTTGACGCTGCCGTCCTCGATTTCCTTGAGCCGCTCCTGGCGGTCGGGCACGATGTTGATGCGCTTGAGGACCTGGAAGGTATGCGGATCGAAAATTTCGGCGGTCCCGTCCCAGTTGCTGCCCACCAGGACGACATCGCGCAGGGGTAGGTCCTGGGCCTGGCCGTGCACGCTGGTGAGAGCCGCTGCGGCCAACAACACGCTGCGAAGAATTGTCATGACATTACTCCTGGCCGGAATGGTCCTGCACCCACACCCCGATCTCGCCAACAAAGTAGCTATGAACGTCTTCAACGTCGAGATTGTAGACGGTACGCCGCGCGGCCCACTCCAGTTTTGTTTCTTCCGTCTCGGTACGAAAGTCGAAACTGCTCTCGCCCATGAATTCGCTTTCGCACGCTTCATGCAGCATTTCGCCGTCGCTAAGCTTGACCAGAAAACCTATTTCGCTACCGTGCGGGCCGGCCGGTATCCATCCCATGTCTGCCTGCGACGTCCGCCAGATCTGATCGGCCGACTCCACTCGGCCTATGCTACCGTCCTTCACTTGCAGCAGCATGTTAGTCGGGAGCTCGTCCGCCCTGCCCCAGCCCACAAAGTCAGGCTCGTCCGAGCGGTACTCTTCGCTCATATCGCCCCAGTCATAGCCAGTCACATACACGCGCTGGTTGCCCGTGACAAGCAGTATCGAACTCGACCTGCCGCCTTCGGCGCTGGCGACGCTGATCACAAAGACTGGCTGCTCCTGGTACCTCGAGGTCCGCAACACCTGCCGGTAATCCGGCACATCCGTCGCGCCCGCCTGCGTGAGCACCCAGTCGCCGACGCCAATCGATTCGATCGGCTGCAGCCCGTTCCTGGTATGGACCAGGGTTCCAGCAGCAAAGCCAGCCGAGGATTGATTTTGCATGATGGTAGCCCCTAGTGATGGAAGTGGATGGGTGACAGATATGCGCTCAGGAAGCGAGCAACTCGCGCGCGTGCTTGCGCGTGGTGGCGGTGATTTCAAGGCCGCCCAGCATGCGCGCCACTTCCTCCACGCGCGCCTTGTTGTCGAGGACGTCGATATGCGATACGGTGGTGCCCTTGTCGGTGGTGCCCTTGGCGACCTGGAAATGCTGGTTGGCCTGGCTGGCGACTTGCGGCAGGTGCGTCACGCACAGCACCTGGCGCTCCTGGCCTAGGCGCTTGAGCAGGCGCCCCACTACTTCGGCCACGGCGCCGCCGATGCCGCTGTCGACTTCATCGAAGATCAGGGTTGGCGTGGTGGTGGCGTTGGAGGTAATGACCGAGATGGCCAGCGCAATGCGCGCCAGCTCGCCGCCCGAAGCCACCTTGGCCAGCGGACGCGGCGCCACGCCGGCATGGCCGGCCACCAGAAATTCAACCTGCTCCAGGCCACTGGCCGTGGCGTCGACTGGATTGAGGCCCACCACGAAGCTGCCGCCGCTCATGCTCAGTTCCTGCATCGCCGCGCTGACCTGCACGCCAAGCGCTTTGGCCGCGCTAGCGCGCGCCGCCGACAGGCGCTTTGCCGCCGCCATGTAGACCGCCTTGAACTCTGCTTCCTTCTTGCGCAGGCCATCGAGGTCGCTGGCGTCGGCCAGCTGCTGTAGCCGTTCCGACAGCTGCGCGTATTCGTCGGGCAGCTCCTCGGGCGTGACGCAGAACTTGCGCGCGGTGCTGTGAATGGCTTCGAGGCGCGCCTCGACCTGGCGCAGGCGCTCGGGGTCAAGCTCGACCCGGTCCAGGTAGGCATTGAGCGCGTACACGGCTTCCTGCAGCTGGATGCGGGCCGGCTCCATGCAGTCCAGCACCGGCTGCAATTCGGCGTCCACGTCCACCAGCTTGGCCAGTTTGGTGTTGAGCGACGAAAGCTGCGACAGGATCGGATGCTCCGATTCGGAGATGGCGGCCAGCGCTTCCTGGGCGCCTTCGAGCAGGCTGGCGGCGTGCGACAGGCGGCTGTGTTCGTTGCCGATCTCGGCCCATTCGCCCGGCTTGACCGCCAGCTTTTCCAGTTCGCTGACCTGCCATTCGAGGCGCTCGCGTTCGAGCAGCACATTGCGCGCGTCGCTTTCGAATTGCTCGCGCTGTTTGGCCAGGGCGCGCCAGGATTTGTAGGCCGCAGCCACGGCTTGGGCGTCGGCGGCCGCGCCGCCATCCTTGAAGGCAGCCTGGTTGTCGAGCAGGGCGCGCTGGGCATCGGCCTTGAGCAGCGACTGGTGCGCATGCTGGCCATGAATGTCGACCAGCAGCTCGCCCAGGTCGCGCAGCTGGGTGGCCGTGGCGGCCACGCCATTGATGAAGGCCTTGGAGCGCCCGGCGTTGTCGATCACGCGGCGCAGCAGCACGCCGCCTTCATCGGTGGCCAGCTCGTTTTGTTCCAGCCAGGCCTGGGCTGCGCCGTCGACCGCGAAGTCGGCGCTGATGTCGGCCTTGGACGCGCCTTCGCGCACCACGCTGGCGTCGCCGCGTCCGCCCAGCGCCAGCTGCAGCGCATCGATCAGGATCGACTTGCCTGCGCCGGTTTCGCCGGTGAACACCGAGAAGCCGCGCGAAAATTCAAGTTCAATCGATTCGACGATGACGAAGTCGCGGATGGAGAGTGTACGCAGCATGAAATAAGAAGAGTCGGTAAAAGTGGGGGCGTGGCGGCGCCTAGCGCAGCTTGCCTTCGCCGGATGGGTATTCGTTCCAGTGCAGCTTTTCGCGCAGCGTGTCGTAGTAGCTCCAGCCTTCGGGATGCAGGAAGGTGATGTGGTTGGGCGAACGCGAAATGACTATCTGGTCGCCGTGCACCAGGCTGGCGAAGGTCTGCATGTCGAAGTTGACGCTGACATCGCGCCCGCTGACGATTTCGACCACGATCTCGCTCGAATCGGGCACTACGATGGGCCGGTTCGACAGCGCGTGCGGGGCGATCGGCACCAGCACCACGCCATTCAGGCTTGGATGGAGCAAGGGCCCGCCGGCCGACAGCGCATAGGCGGTCGAGCCGGTGGGAGTGGAAATGATGAGACCGTCGGAGCGCTGGTTGTACATGAAGTGGCCGTCCACCGTGACCTTCAGTTCTGCCATGCCGGCGCCGGCGCCGCGCGCCACCACCACGTCGTTGACGGCCAGGCCGCAGGCGATCATGGCGCCCTCGCGCATGACGCGTCCTTCGAGCAGCGTGCGTTTTTCGGCCTTGCTCTTGCCGCTTAAAATCTCGGCCAGTACGGGAATCATGCGCTCGATCGGAATGTCGGTCATGAAGCCTAGGCGGCCCTGGTTGATGCCGATAAGGGGAATATCGAACGGGGCCAGCTGGCGTGCGATGCCGAGCATGGTGCCGTCGCCGCCCATCACGATGGCGGCGCTGGCGAGCTTGCCGATGTCGGCCACGCTCATGGCCTCAATGTCGTCATGCCCCACATGGGCCGCTGTTTCGGTCTCGAACACCACCCGGTAGCCCGACGCGTGCAAAAATTCGATGACGCGTCCCACGGGTTCATCGATGCCCACCGTGTTGGGGCGTACGACGAGCGCGATGGTTTTTGACGTGGCAGGCGTTGCTGACATGGGGGTCCCGGGTTTGAGGGGTAGCGACACGCAGGAGATTACCCCATAATGCCTGCTTCTGCCATACGGCCGGCCGCAGCATCGCTGTATGAATGAACAGTATAGAGCGCAGCAGCGCTTTCGGGCAAGCGTGCCCCCCTTCCGGGCACCACTATTCGGGGAACAGCATGGCAAAAGTACTTGGCGTGGGCGGCATTTTTTTCAAGTCCAAGGATCCACAGGCGCTGATGAAGTGGTACCAGGAAGCACTCGGCCTGCCGCACGATTCGCCGGACTACACCAGCTTCTTCCCCGGGGCGATGCCGAACGGCGGCTGCACCGTCTTTAGTCCCTTCAAGGACAGCACCGACTACTTCGCCCCATCGACCCGCGACTACATGTTCAACCTCGTGGTCGATGACCTCAAGGGCGCGCTGGCCCAGGTGCAGGCGGCGGGCGGACAGCTGGCCGGCGAGCCGCAGTCCTTCGATTACGGCCACTTTGGCTGGTTTATCGACCCGGACGGCAACAAGGTCGAACTGTGGGAACCGATCGCCGGGGTGCTGGCTAGCTGAACACGGCCAACGCGAACGCTGCCAGGATGGCGCCGATGATGCTCAGTACATGGGCCGTCGCCAGCACCATCCAGCGCAGCGCAGTCACCGTGCGGCTGCCGCCGTACACGCGCCGCATGGCGGTTGGCAGGTAAAAGATCAGCCACAGCACCAGCACCGCTTCGAGAAACTTGAAGCCCAGCGGAGCGATCGCGATCATGGTCGCGAACATCAGGAAGGCAAAGGCGTTGCTGTGCAGGGCGAACAGCAAATGTTCGCCATAGCGGCGCCCGCTGCCCAGGTACAGCAGCTTGAGGTACACGGCAAATACCGGCATCAGCAGGAACATTGCATACGGCACGTAGCTGTAGAACGCCGAGGTCAGGATGACGGTCTTGTCGGTATTTGGCATGCGCAGGAAATCATTGACCTTCTGCTCGAGCGCCGGGCTGAACTTGATGACGACCTTGTCGAATGTCACGGTCTCGCGGGTGCCGGCAGCATCGGCGGGCGCCGCTTGCACCTGAGCCTCGCCGGGACGCGGCGCACGCGTCTGGGCGTCAAATTCCGCCAGCGACGGCCCCGCCAGTTTGAGCACGGCAAAAAACAGGATACTGAAGGTCAGGTAGATCCGCAGCGGCTCGACATAGCGCACGCGGCGCCCGGCAATGTACTCTGCCGTCAGAAAACCCGGTTTGCACAACAGGAAATACAGCGACTTCCACAAGCGCCCTTCGAGCGCCACATAGTGGCCGATGAACTCATGCATGAATTCCGTTGCGCTCGGCACATGCAGCTTGGTCTCCTGCCCGCACACTGCGCAGTAGTGATAGCTGACTTTCGCGCCACAGTTGATGCAGTGGCTGGCATGGCCTGGATGGGTCGAATCTGTCTTCACTGCACACTCGCAAAACCGGGAAGTCGTCAATATAAGGCGTTTATTGCAAAATTGCATCAACCAATTGCGCGACTGGGAAAGGAGCTAAAGGCTAACATTTAGTCAAGAATTTTTACTCAGGAGCAGCTCATGGTTAGCGAGACACCCGACCGCAAGGTCAATATGGACGCAAAAATCGAAGATGACGGCGTCAAGCGCCTGCCCCACGAACGCGACGAATCGCCCGACGGCCACGACAAGGAACCACGCGGCGTCATGAAGCAGGCCGCCGACGATCTGGCGCGCGGGCTGGTCGACACCGACATGCATGGCGAACGCGGGGTCGAGGAAGCTGTCGACAGCGGCGCCAGCAGCCAGGCCCATCCACAAGCGGACGCCGGCAAAGGCATGCGCCATCACGACAGCACCGTGCCTTCGCGCGGCGCCAATAATTAACCACTGGAGAACACAATGAGCAAACACACGGGCAGCGCAGTCTGGAGCGGCGGCATCAAAGATGGCAAGGGCAAGCTTTCCACCCAGAGCGGCGCGCTGGACAACACCCAGTACGGCTTCAACAGCCGCTTCGAGGACGGTCCCGGCACCAATCCCGAAGAACTGATCGGCGCAGCGCACGCAGGCTGCTTTACGATGGCGCTGTCGGGCAAGCTGGGCGAAAAGGGCATGACGGCGCAAAGCATGAACACCACCGCCACCGTCACCCTCGAAAAGCTGCCCGATGGCTATACCATCACGGCCATCCACCTGGATCTGGTGGCCAACATTCCCGGCGCGAACAATGAGGCCTTCCAGGCAGCCGCGCTCGACGCCAAGCAGAACTGCCCGGTGTCCAAACTGCTCAAGGCAGCCACCATCACGCTCGACGCCCGCCTGGAAAGCTGAGCGTCCCGGCAGAGAATCGGCGCAGCGCATAAAATCGCATCTTTATCCTCTTTCAAGGAACAAGATGCGAATCCTGCACACCATGCTGCGCGTAGGCGACCTGCAGCGCTCGATCGATTTCTACACCAGCGTGCTAGGCATGACGCTGCTGCGCAAGAGCGACAATCCCGAATACAAATACACGCTGGCGTTTGTGGGTTACGGCAGCAATCCAGACCATGCAGAGCTGGAACTGACCTACAACTGGGGCGTGGACCAGTACGAACTGGGCACCGCCTACGGCCACCTGGCCATTTCTGCCGACGACATCGTGGTCGCTTGCGAGCGCGCCCGTGCCAACGGCGGCAATGTCACGCGCGAGCCGGGCCCGGTCAAGGGCGGCAGCACGGTGATCGCCTTTATCACCGACCCGGACGGCTACAAGATCGAGCTGATCGAGCGCAAAGGCGGCGTACGCGCCTGACGCAGTCGCGCGGCAAGGAAGTTTAGATTCCGATGACCTTCTGAATGCAGGCGTACAGCGTTTCCCACTTGAAGGGCTTGAAGATATAGCCGTCGGCGCCGGCCTTGAGCCCCTTCATCACCTGGTCATCCGACACTTCGGAGGTCACCATCACCACCGGCACTTTGGCCCACTCAGGCTTGCGGCGGATAAAGGAAAGCACGTCGAAGCCGTCCTTGCCGGGCATGCCGGGCAGCACCACGTCGAGCAGCACCAGGGTCGGCGGCGTGTTGGCCTGAACCGCCTGCAGCGCCTGCTTCAGGTCGGCAGCCAGGGTGACGGTAATGCCTTTTTCGGCCAGCAGCACAGTGAGCAGCTCGCCCAGATCTTCGTCGTCCTCGACCACCAGGGCGGTCATGCCGACGGGTTCGGACTCGAGCGATAGCGTCATCGGCGCCCCCGCCGTCTTGCCGTACGAGTAGAAGCCGGTGCTCTTGAGTTCGGTCGCGCCGCGGCGCGCCTGGGCCCAGATTTCCACGCTCTCCTGGGGCGAGAGTTCCTGCACTTCCAGGGTTGGCAAAGCCGTGCCGAGGTCGTCGCCGATATCGATCGCCGACGCCGTCCAGTCCATCTCGGGCAGGTGCTTGATGCCGGCGTCGAACACCCGGATCAGGCCGTGCTCGAGCAGGGCTTCGAGCGCGGCGGTGTACTTGCCCGGCAGCGCGCCCTGCTCGATCAGTGCGGCGATACTGCTTTTCCCATTGATGAGGCCCAGGACCCTGGCATGCTCGCGCGCCAGGCTCTTGCCGCCATTTTTAAATTCGGTCATGCCCTTGGCGGTCTTGCTGAAAATGGTAGCCTTGTCCATGCTGGCCTTTCTATGTGGTTGAGTCGCTTTGCAGCTGTTGCAGGGCGGCGCCGATCGCGTCCAGGTCGCCCGCTTGCCATTGGCCGCTGGCCAGCCGCTCCTTGATCGTGTGTTCGATCACGCAGGCTTGCGCACCCAGTTCGGCCAGGCCGAAAGTGCCGGCGGCGCCATTGAGCGAATGGAGCAGGCGGTGCAGCTCGGTCCAGTGTTCGTCGCTGGCGCCGTCCAGGGTGCACTGGCCGAAGGCTGCATTCATCTTTTCAAAGCGCGCCGGCAGCTTGGACTTGAAGCCCAGCGCCATCAGCGCCACGCGCGCGCGCATCTCGGCATCGTCGCTCATGCCACCGCCAGTGCGTATAGCTGGCGCACCTGCTCGGCCAGGGTCATGGGGTCAAAGGGCTTGGCGATCACACCAACCGCGCCCAGCGCGCGGTAGTGACTCACTTCGGCCGCCTGCACCTTGGCCGTCATGAACACCACCGGGGTGGCCGCGGTGTTGGGCAGCTTGCGCAGCTCGAGCAGGGTGGCCGGACCGTCCATGTCGGGCATCATGACATCAAGCAGGATCAGGTCGGGCCGGTAGCTGGCGGCAGCGTCGATGGCCTCGCGTCCCGAGCTGCATGCACGCAGCGACAGTCCGCCCACGATTTCAAGCGCCATCTGGGCGACCATCTGGATATCCTGGTCGTCTTCCACATACAGCACGTTTTTCAGTTCAGACATGGCACGGTCACTCGGTAGCGGGTGGTGGGGATGAATCGGCGGGCACGGCCTCGGGTGGCGCGTCGACCATCGGCAGGTCGACATAAAATTCGGTGCGCACCCCGGGTTCGCTGACAAAGTCGATGCGACCGCCATGGCGGTCGACGATGGCCTTGGTGATGTTCAGTCCCAGGCCGGTGCCGCCCTTCTGGCGGTTGTCGGCGCCGTCGGCCTGGGCAAATTTCTGGAATATGCGATTGCGGAATTCGTCGGGAATGCCACGTCCGCGGTCGATCACCGACAGGCGCGCGTGGCTGTCCATGCGGCGCAGGCGCACCTCCACCACGTCGCCCTTGGGAGCGAACTTGGACGCGTTCGAGAGCAGGTTGACGATCACCTGCAGCATGCGGTCGGCATCGACCGAGACATACATTTCGCCGATCTCGGAACGCAAATCGAAGCTGACATTGTATTGCTCTGCGTAGGCGTGGGTGGCCGCCACGGCCTGCTCGACCAGCGCCAGCAGCGGCTGCACCGAGGCCTCGAAACGCATGCTGCCCGATTCGATTTTCTCGACGTCGAGGATATCGTTGATCAGCCTGACCAGACGGTCGCAATTCTTGTTGGCCACGTCGACCAGCTTGACAGCCATGGGCGGGAGCGCGCCGGTGGCGCCGCCCGCCATCAGGCCGAGCGAACCGCGGATCGACGTGAGCGGGGTGCGCAGCTCATGCGACAAGGTGGCGATGAATTCGTTCTTCAGCTGTTCGATGCGCTTGCGTTCACTCGTATCGTGCGCCACGCCCACAAACCCAGCAAGCTTGCCAGCATCGTCCCACACCCCGGTAATGGACTGCATGATGGGAATGCGCTTGCCGCTCTTGCAGATCCAGGTCCACTCGGCTTCGTCGGTCTGGCGCTCACGGACCTTGGCGATGAAAATGTCGGCGCCGGCACGAATCGGGCGTCCCAGTTCAAAGCTGAGGGCCTGCATGCGCTGGGTCAGCTCGTCCTTGTCGTGCAGGCGCAGCAGGTCGGCCTGGACCCGCATCTCGTCGGCCGCGTAGCCAAGCATGCGCTCCGCTCCGTCGTTGAACATGGTGACCTGGCCATGCGCATTGACCGAGATGATGGCGTAATTGGTGCTGTTGAGGATGGCCTTTTGCAGCGTGAGCGTGTCGGCCAGCTGGCGGTTGAGCTTTTTCATCGTGTCGGCCGTGCGGCGCCGCTCGGAGATGTCGCGCACGATGGCGGTGAAACCGCGCCGCCCGCCACTCTGCATTTCGCTCACGACCAGGTTGGCCGGGAAGCGCTTGCCGTTGCGGCAGCGGCCAAACACCTGGCGGTTGATACGCTGTCCCTCGCTGATGCCGTCCGTGCCAAGCTGCTCGATGAAGTCGGTCACTTCGCCGCGAAAACGGCGCGCCGCCAGCAGCACTGCCGGCTTGCCAATGATGGCTTGCTGCGGGTAGCCGAACATGCGCTGCGCAGCCGGGTTGAAGGTGTCGACAATGCCTTCCGCATCGATTGAAATGATCGCTTCGCCGGCATGCTCGACGATCGCCTGCAGGCGTGATTCGTGCTCGCGCGTGATGCGGGTGGCCTGCTCGATCGAATAGAAATTGAGTTCGGTTTCGGCCCACTGCGCCAGGTCGGTGAGGGCCTCGATGTCGGCTTCGCTAAAGTCGCGCGCCTCCTTGCCAAGCAGGCACAGGGTACCGACGCGCCAGCCGCCTTGTTTTTCGTGCAGCGGAATACCGGCATAGAAGCGCAGCGCGAGATCGCCCGTCACGAGCGGATTGTCGGAGAAGCGGATGTCCTCCAGCGTGTTGCGCACGATGAAGGCGCCTTCGGACAGGATCGCGTGGCCGCAAAACGAGATTTCGCGCGGGGTCTGGAAGGCATCGAGGCCGGGGTGCGACTTGAACCATTGACGATTGACGTCCACCAGCGACACCAGTGCGATGGGCACCTCGAACAGCCGCCGCGCGGTGCGGGTGATGCGGTCGAAGCGTTCTTCGGGCGGCGTGTCGAGAACGTGCAGACGGCACAGCGCGGCTATGCGCTCGATTTCATCGGTGGGGACTAGCGGTGCGATCAAAGGTCGATTCCCGGTAAGGCGCCGCGGGTCAGTCGTACAGCGCCCAGCTTCATCCGCAGCCTAAACAGGAAATATACCGGATTCCGATGCGTTGCGGGTGACGCCGTGCAGCACATATGAAAAACGCCTCCGAAGAGGCGTCTTTACAGTGCAGTCGCTGCTTATTTGGCGAGCAGGTTATTGACCGGTACCAGGTCGTCCTCGCGCAGCGAGCCGGCGGCCGACTTCAGGCGCAGACCATTCATGATGGTGTCGTAGCGGGCCCGCGAGAGGTCGCGCCGGGTCGAGTACAGCTGACGCTGGGCGT
This sequence comes from Pseudomonadota bacterium, assembly GCA_040385745.1. Classification (GTDB taxonomy): domain Bacteria; phylum Pseudomonadota; class Gammaproteobacteria; order Burkholderiales; family Burkholderiaceae_D; genus Telluria_A. Next base: position 75,310 of record JAZKGU010000004.1, on the reverse strand, counting down.
TGAGCACGTCGATGTTGATGCGCACGCCGACCTGGTAACCGAGCTTGTTGGAGTCGAGCGCCGAGGTGCTCGACACTTCGGCAGCTTCGAGCGCGCGCACCTGCGCCAGGCCGCTGTTGACGCCCAGGTAGGCCTGGCGCGCCACGTTGGCAGCATTGCGGCGCGTGGTTTCCAGGTCGTTACGGGCCTTGTCTTCGAGCGCGATTGACTCGCGCACACGGCTGGTGACGGCAAAGCCGCTGAAGATCGGTACCGAGTACTGGATGCCGATGGCCTTGTTGTCGGTGGTGCCCGAGCCCTGGAACTGGCCGCTGACCTTCTGGCGCGTGGCGTTGGCGGTCAGGTCGAGCGTTGGATAGTGGCCGGCGCGCTGCTTCTGGATTTCGCGCTTGGACGACTCATAGTTCAGCGAAGCCGCCACCACGCCATAGTTGGCGCTTTCGGCCGACGACACCCAGGGGTCGATGATGGCCGGCTGCGGGGTGGCCAGCGTCACGCCAGGCTTGAGCGGCGCCAGCGCGCCGGGCGCGGTGCCGATGATGGCCTGCAGCGCGCTGCGCTTGTTTTCAAGATCATTGATGGCCGCGAATTCCTGCGCTACCACCAGGTCGAAGGCTGCTTGCGCTTCGTGGGTGTCGGTGATGGTCTGGGTACCGACTTCGAAATTGCGCTTGGCCGAGGCCAGCTGCTCGGTGGTGGCGGTTTTTTGGGCGCGGTTCAGTTCCAGTGTGTCCTGCGCTGCCAGCACGTCGAAATACGCCTGCGAGACGCGGGTGATCAGGTCCTGCTGGGCCTGGGCGAACTGGGCTTCGGCAATGGCCTGCAGCAGCTTGCTCTGCTGGTAGGTCTGCCAGTTAGCCCAGCGAAACAGCGGCTGGGTCAGCGCCAGGGTGTGGGTGGTGGTGGTCGGATCAACGCCGCCGCCACCGATCACGGTTGCCACCCCGGTGTTGGGATTGATGACGGTAGCGCCTTCGTTCCACGGACTGGTGTCCGAGTCGGACTTGACCATGCTGCCCGACAGGCCAATGGTTGGCATCAGCAGTGCGCGCCCTTGCGGCACCCTTTCGCGGCCGGCCGCCAGCGAAGCGCGTGCGCTTGCATAAGTGGCGTCGTTGGCCAGTGCCTGCTGGTAGACCTGAAGCAGGTCGGCTGCCTGTGCATTAATCGAAAAGAATGCGCTGGCTACCAGCACGGCGATAAGGGATTTCTGCATTGCTTTCTCCATTGGAGTCATCAGTTAGTTGTGGATGCTGCTAGCGCGTTTGTCGCGTTTTATTCGATGCGCCGTACCGTATTGCTCAGTACTTCGGCATTGTGCTGTCGACCTGCACAGCCCAGGCGTGAATGCCGCCTGTCAGGTTGAACGTCCTGGTAAAACCATTGCGTTCCAAAAAAGCCGCCACTTGCATGCTGCGCGCGCCGTGGTGGCAGATACAGACGATGTCGGCATCCTCGTCGAGTTCCTCGATGCGGGCCGGGATAGTATTCATGGCGATCTGGGTCGATCCGTCGATCTTGCAGGTCTCGAATTCCCAGTTTTCGCGCACGTCCAGCAGCATCGGCCGCGGCCGCGTGCTGTCGCCCAGCCAGGCCGCCAATTCGGTTGCGCTCAGATGGTTCATGGCTTAAAACGTGAAGCGCGACGCCGGCGCCACCGACGACAGCAGCCTGACGTTGGTCTCGAATACCTTGACGGTATCGAAGCCGGTTTCCGACACCCGCGTCACCACCTGGCACGACATCACCGGCGCGTGGCCGACAATGGCGGCGATGCGTCCGCCCACCTTGATCTGCTTGAGGAAGGCTTCGGGCAGGGTTTCAAGGCCGCCCGAAATGACGATCACATCCCAGGGCGCGCCCTTGTCCCAGCCTTCGGCGCCGTTGCCCAGTTCCACGGTCACATTGCCGATGCCGGCCGCAGCCAGGTTCTTTTCAGCCATGGCCTTAATTTCTGGCACGATCTCGACCGTCGTGACGTGACGGGCGCGATGCGCCAGCAGCGCTGCCATGTGGCCCGAGCCGGCGCCGATTTCCAGAACATTTTCGTGCTTCTTGATTGCTACTTCCTGCAACATGCGCGCTTCAACCGGTGGCGTGAGCATGGTCGCGCCGTGGCCGAGCGGGATTTCGGTGTCCGAAAACGCCAGATTCTTGTAGGCCTCGGGCACGAAATGCTCGCGTTTGACGACCACGAGCAGGTCCAGCACGTCCGGATCGAGAACGTTCCATGGGCGAATCTGCTGCTCGATCATGTTAAAGCGGGCTTGTTCGATATTCATTTATTAGGCTCGGTAAAAAAACAATAATCCGACATTTTATCGTTGAACGCCTCGGTGCACACATATTAACTATCCAGCGTATAAACCGAGGGAAATTGCGACAGTCTGCAGAATAGAGGGAATGAACGCCTTGAATTCATGGCCTGAAACGAGGCCGCTCACGGCGCGGGGACCAGCGCAGCCTGAGCGGACGGCAGCAGGCCGTGCAGGGCCATATCGAGGAAGGCGTCGAGAAAAGCCAGCGGGTCGAGTTCGGCGCGGTCGCAAGGGCCGACCGAATGCTTCCAGTTCACCAGCGTCAGGATGGGAGCGATGAGCACATGGGTCATGAGGCGCGCGTCGATAGGGCGGAATTCGCCGCGCGCCATGCCGCGTTCGAACATGCTCATCATCATGGTGGTGCAGCGCGAGATGACTTCTTCCTGGTAAAAGCGGGCCAGGTCGGGAAAATTGCCGGCCTCGGACATGACCAGTTTCATGATTCCAGAGGCCTTGGTTGCGCCCAGGCGTTCCCACCAGCCCATCACGATACAGCGCAGCAGCTCGGCCGAGTGGCCTTCAAAGGTGGAAATGATGTCTTCGGCCTCGCCCAGCGCCGGCACGATGTTTTCGCGCACCACGGCCTTGAACAGCTCTTCCTTGTTGATGAAGTACAGGTAGAGCGTGCCCTTGGATACCCCGGCGCGCTTGGCCACGTCCTCCAGGCGGGTGGAAGCGAAGCCGCGTTCGACAAACAGGTCGAGGGCGGCAGCGAGCAGCTCCTGGGGGCGCGCGTCCTTGCGGCGCTCCCAGCGCGGTTTCATCTCAAAAGGGCATTGCATACTTCTTATCCGTTCAGTTACTTACTTGCGAGTCATTAATATAGACCGGCGGTAAGGAACCGTCAAGGAAACGGGTCTGTGGTTTTTGGTTCAAATTAAATAAAAAACCTTTTACCTGTCTAATTTTATATGCTAACTTGGCACTGTCGGTTAGGAAATAGCACCGCTGGCATTGCGCCTCTGAACACTAGGCGCTTTTTTCGGTAAATACGGTTAAACGTTTACCTATACGGTTTTTGCTGGATGCTACGGGATGAGCATCCATACGGCTTCGATACTAATAAAAATGGAGATTGCAGTATGAAAAAGTTCACACCTGCCCCGCGGCCGATGGCTGCAGCCGTTGCCACTGCCCTGCTGGCTATCGCTACGCCCGGTTATGCCCAGGAGGCCAGCAGCGCGCCGATGACCAAGGTTGAAATCACTGGCTCGAGCATCAAGCGGCTGGCGGCAGACCAGGCCCTGCCAGTCACCGTTACCAAAGCCGAGGATTGGATTGCGCAAGGCAACATCACGATCAGCGACATCCTGCTCTCGATGTCTACCGCCGCCAACGCCGATCCTTCCACCACCTCCGGCCTGTCCAACGGCTCCAATATGCGTGGCATTGGCCAAGCGCGCACCCTGGTGCTGCTCGACGGTCGCCGCCTCAGCGACACCACGATCGACCCGAACTCGATCCCGCTTAGCGCCCTTGACCGCACCGAAGTGCTGCGCGACGGCGCCTCGTCAGTCTATGGCTCTGACGCAATTGGCGGCGTCATCAACTTTGTGACGAAGAAGAGCTATACGGGCGCTTCGATCACGGCCAAGGCCACCATCCCGGAACGCAAAGGCGGTGGCGAGACAGGCGGCTTCAGCTTCACGGTCGGAAAAGGCGAACTGGGTAGCGACCGCTGGAACGTCTATCTCACGGGTGACTTCTCGCAGCAGAATCCACTGGAGGGAGGCACGCGACCTGAGCTGGTCAGCCAGGAACGTCTGGGCAGCGCAGGCATTGCCCCCCCGAGCATCAATCGAGGCGGATTCGCCTTTCCGGCCAACGTAACGCTGGTCAATGGTGCGACCAGAAACGCTGGCAATCCCTACTTTTCGTCCGGCTGCGTGGCGCCCTACAGCGTACCCGGCTTGAGCAACACGTGCACCTCCAGGATCGGCGTTAGAGAAGTAGCCTTGCTTACCGAGAAAAAGCAGGGTTCGCTTTTCCTCAAGGGCAGTACCTTGCTGGCCAATGACAGCAAGTTGAGCGCGACCCTGCTCTATTCGCAGATTAATGTGCTGCCAACCAGGGTCGCCCTCAACGCTGGCGTCAACGCCGTGGTCCCGAACTATCCGTCGGCAACGATCACCCCGAGCAGCCCATTTTATCCGGGCCGCGGCATCACACCCGCCATGGCTGGCATCACCAACGAAACGTTGACGCTCGGCTGGAATATGTTGGCGGACTTGGGTCCCGCCGTGCTCGACTACCAAAAGAGCAGCATTCGCGGCACTGTCGAGTACGAAGGGCGACTTGGTGCCTGGGACTACAAGCTGGGCCTCTGGAGCGCAACATACGATATCGACATCTACTTAAAATCGGGCTGGATCAACACCTTTGGCCTCTCGGACGGCATCAAAAATGGCCTTTTGAATCCCTTTGCCGTGCAAAATGCAGCCGGCCAGGACTATCTGAAAAGCATCTCGACGGACGGTCAATTGGTCAATGAGGCCAGTTCCCGCCTCTCCGGCGGGGACATCACAGCAAGTCGCGAGCTGATGGATCTGGCGGGTGGCAAACTTGCACTCGCAGTTGGAGCCTCTGCGTTCCACAATACAGGCATGAGCGTGATTCCGCCTAACGCGACCCTGTCGAGTTTCGCCATCGCCGCCGATAACCAGGCCTCGCGTAATGTCGCCTCAGTCTATGCCGAGCTGGATGCACCGATTACTAAAACGCTCAATATCAATGCAGCGCTACGCACCGATAATTACAGCGACTTCGGTTCCACTACCAATCCCAAGCTGAGCTTTCGTTGGAAGCCCTTGGAAAGCGTGACCGTACGCGGCGCGGTCGGCACGGGTTTCCGCGCGCCAACCCTGACCGAGCGCTATTTCGGCGCCAGTGACTCCGCAACCGGCATTACGACCAATAACTACAATGATCCACTGCTCTGCCCAGGTGGCGCCCCCGGTGCCAGCTCGGGTGGCACCGCGCTGCCTGGTTATAACCCTGCACTTGTTTGCAACGCCAGACAGCCAGTCAACTCCGGCGCCAACCCAACTGTCGGCCCCGAGCGCTCGAAGAGCATCAACTTCGGCATCGTGTTAAAGCCAAGCAATTCATTGCTGATCTCGCTCGACTATTGGAACGTGGAGGTCACTGACGCGATCGGCCAGATTGCCCAGGCCACCCTGTTCACCAATCCGATCTACGCCGACAAGTTCATCCGCGATCCCGTCACCAAGGCGCTACGGTATGTCGACGGCCGCCTGCAAAACCTTGGTGGGGTGCGTACCGACGGGGTCGACCTGACTGTGACGTATCAACTGCCGCGCACAAGCTTCGGCCGCTTTGGCTTCCAGATGGATGGGACGTACACAAACAGCTTCGACACCCAGGTCGACCCGGGCGGCGCCTGGGTCTCCAGCCTCAACAAATTCGGACCTCTCGATTCACTCACTTATATCTACCGCTGGCGGTATACGATGAGCCAGAAATGGCAAAGCAATAGCGGTGACTGGACGTCCACACTGACCCAAAGCTATCGCCAGAGCTTCGAGGATCTGAACAGGTCAACAACGTTCTATCATCGCATCGACCCCTATTTGCTGGTCAACTGGTCGCTGGCCTACAAAGGATTCAAGAACTGGAACATCGTGGGTGGCATAAACAATGTGTTCGACCGCGACCCGCCAGCCGCGAACGGATCAGCCCTGGGCTTTGCCGGCGCGCTTGCCAGCCCGGTCGGCCGGGCAGCGAGTCTGCGCGCGACCTACACCTTCTAAGCTTCGTTGGCAATTGATCGCTGTCGATGATGGGGACGCTGCGGCGGGTCCATCATCGACGCAGAACAGCGCCGAAAATTGCTAGACATTAAGCGCTGTCGCGATGAATATTTTCGAGAGTCGGATGACATGAAAAAACTACTGTTTCTCTTCTTGCAGGCTTGGGCCAGCGTCAGTGCAGCAGAGCTTGGCGATCAAAAAGTAACGATACCTCTATGGCCGGAGGGCGTTCCAAATGCAAGGAATGACCTTCCGCCTGAGCGCCTTGAAGACGGTCGAGTCTACAGTGTCAGTAACCCGACACTGACGATGTATGCGCCACCAGCGGGCAAGGCCAATGGAACTGCCGTCATTGTTTGTCCAGGCGGCGGATATGCCAGACTGTCAGTCGGCGGAGAAGGCAACTATGCCAATTACTTTAATAGTTTTGGCGTGGTCGTGTATGTTCTGAAGTACAGAATGTGGGAGTTCGGGCATCCGGCTCCGCTCCAGGATATTTTGCGTGCTGTGCGACTAGTCAGAGAAGGCGCGAGCAAGTATGGCATCAAACCTGATCGGATTGGCGTTCTTGGGGCGTCCGCTGGTGGCCATGTGGCAGCAAGCGCGGGCACCTTGTTTGACACGCCTGAGGGTAAGACAGGGCATGCCCTCGATGCAGTTTCGGGAAGGCCGGATTTTCTGATGCTGCTGTATCCCGTCATTACCATGGACGGTCCTGCCACCCATGCAGGTTCGCGCAAAAATCTCCTGGGTACATCGCCCAGTCCCACACTGGTCCAGCGCATGTCATTGGAAAAGCAAGTGAGTGACAAGACGCCGCCCACATTCCTGGTTCATACTCAGGTTGATGAGACCGTAACGGTGGAAAACAGCATTTTGTTTTATCAAGCCTTAACCAAGCATCGCGTTCCAGCGGAGATGCACCTGTTCGAACAAGGTGCGCATGGCATTGGGATGAAAAAAGGCTTGGGTCCCACGAGCAATTGGCCGCACCGCGCCGAAGAATGGCTGCGCGATCGTAAGTTTATTCAGTAGCAAAATGCCAGCGCTTGCTGAAGCCTCAAGCGCCGATATATCCGGCCAAAGAAAATGGCCCTTGAGATTCAACCGACCAAAACACGACGTAAAAGAAAGAGCACAGCAATGATGAGTAAAATCCTAGCCGGCTTGCTATTCGCCTTCACGCTGACGGGCTGCATGGCCCAGGTGACCCCAGCCAAACTCAGTGCATCGATTGCCGTCCCCAAGACCGATGAGGCTGCGGTCAAAAAGCATGAGCGCATTCTGCAGCGTGGCAAGAGTGGGCCGATCAATTTGATTTTTCTGGGCGATTCGATCACTGAGCGCTGGGAGACAGCGCCGCATATCTGGGATGCCTATTTCGGCAAATACCAGCCAGCCAACTTCGGCATCGGTGGAGACCGTACCCAACATATCATCTGGCGCATCGAGAACGGTGCTCTGGATGGGCTGGCACCAAAGGTGCTCGTGTTCATGGCAGGCACGAATAACAGCTTGGATTACAACGCGGAAGAAATCCTCGCAGCGCATACCAAGATTGTTTCGATCATTCGTGCCAAGCTTCCACAAACCAAAATCCTATTGCTGGGCGTTTTGCCACGTGGCGTTCATGAATTCGTCCGCCCCGGCACCACCATCACCGAAGAACAAAAAATCGTCTCTCACGGTAAAAGAATGCAGACCATATCCGATCTCAACAAAAACATGGCCAAGCTCGATGACGGCAAGACGATCCGTTTCCTGGACATCGGCGCACGTTTTCTGGGCCAGGATGGCAAGCCGCCACTCAGCATCATGCCTGACCAATTGCATTTGTCTCCGGCCGGCTACCAACTGTGGGCTGACGCAATGAAGCCGCTTCTGGATAGCATGATGAGTCAGTAAGTTTCTGGCAAGCGCGTCTCAAGCCTCGGCATCGCGCGCTTTCATTTCTCTCACGCGGATTCCTTGTAACAGGGAGCTGCGTGAAGTCGTCAGGTGAGCACGCATTGCTTCACGCGCGCCGGCAATGTCGCGTCTTGCCAGTGACCGCAAAAACGCAAGGTGTTCGTGCACAGCATTTCGATGGCGCCCTGCCGCGCCATCCCGATTCCACTGGAATTGGTATAGAAACATCAGGGACACGATATTAAAGAAGGATTCCACAAAACGGTTCTGACATAAGCCGATCAAAAACAAATGCGTCTCCGCATCGAGCGCAGGAAAAGCACTTTGCTCTAGCGGCACGGCCACCGCCAGGCGCTCATGCTTGGAAATCAACTCGTCCAATTTGGCGAAACACGGATCATTCGGCGCCAACTTACCGATATGTTCGATGGCAGCCAGTTCAAACATCTCACGCACGTCGGCCAACTCCTGGGCTAGCGCGCGATCGAATGTACATAAGCGCCAGCCCCCGCGCTGCTTCTTTTCGATCACACCGTAACGCGAGAATTCGATCAGAAACTCGCGAACGCTAATCGTGCTCATACCTGCCTTGCGCGCCAGTTCAGCTTCCGAAAACTCGGCGCCAGCAGGCAAATCTGCCTGATAAATCCAGTTCATCAAGACTTCACGGATACGCTCACTTCCTGATTGCAACTCAGCGGCATCGAAGTAATCTTGACGATCCGGCAGTCGCAACAGGCGCCGATCTTTCAAATCATTGATCAGCCCCAGTTTTTGGAAGTGTACAAGTGCGCTACGCACAGCCGTGCGACTGCCCTCGACCAGGACTGACATTTCACGCTCGGTCGGCAAGGCTTCACCGATCGCGACATGTTCGGTCACATGGCGAAGCAAGCAATTGGTGCTACGTTTTGACGTGGTAGGTGGTCGAGCCATAGCTGCTAAATCCGCGTCATCGGCGGCTGAATGACAATATTAAAAAAGTTTGTTGCACGCCGTTGGCGCGACCACACCGGCGTTTCATCTTTCGGCAAACTGTTTAACAAGCAGTTGCCAAATTATACGCCATCGATTCCGTGGTTTTCATTGGGTGTTCTTCCTCGGTGGCGTCCATGTCACGCTCGACGCCAGGTCGCGGGCAGCTGCCTTTGGCGCCATCGCACTGGCCGGGGCCGCGCCCGGATAGCCATCAATTATCTTGAAGTCATCGAAGCGCGCTGCCGTGGTGCTCATCGGGTTCCAGGTCAGCGTCGGAAACATTGCCGGACTTTTCTGCGATGCGCACAGCTGGTCGTAACGGGCTTGGGTCAGGCCAGGGAAGGACGGAGCTTTGCTGTTCAGGCATTGCACGCGCTTGGTCTCATTGCCGCCGTGAAAGCTGCTGTAGAACAGCGCGTTGACCCAGCTTGCCGGGCTATCGGGCACGATGGAAGGACAACTACCGTTGCATTCATCGCGCAGGGCCACGTTGTCGATGATTAGGGTGGCGGTGCTGCCGTCTGCGCCGTCGATCTTCAAGTATTCAGCGCCATTGCCGCTCAGCGGAATTGGTTCACCCAGGTCATTGAGCACGTTCTTTCCTTTGGCATCCTTCTTGTAGAGCACCACGTCGTTGTCGTTCACCTTCACCGCCAGTGTGATGGTGTACCAGACGCCCGGCTTGAAACGAAACTTGTTGCTGCCCGAAGGAATAGTGCCTGGCACTTCATACGGCGGGTCGCCCGCAGCGTAGTCGATCACGGTGCTGATGCCACAGCTGCCGGAAGGCCGGCTCTGGTCATATGAGTACAGTTCCACGCGGCCATTGGCCCGCCACATCAGGCGCACGCTCCAGCGCGAACCGGAGCGCTTGGAACTGCCGTTTTCCGTGCAGCCACTGTCGAACGCCTTGGCCGCCAGGCCGGGCAGCTTGCCGCCCTTGGCAAAGTCGAAGCCGGGTTCAAAGAATACCTTGTAAGTCAGCGTGTAGGCCTTGGACGGCTGCGGTGTCGCGCTGGCGCTGCTATTGCCTGTGGTGGCGCCGCTGATCATGATGTTCGCCTGGATCACATCGGTCGCGGTATTGGTGTGGCGCTCGTCGGAAGGGGCCCAGATCACCTTGCCGTTGGAGTCGGTGGCAAACACAGGATTGGACGCTGGGTGTTTGTGGATGCCGTCACGGTGGCGGTACACCTGGCGCAGGCAATTGGAGCCGTCCTGGCCGCAACCCGGGGTCACCAGGATATTTTCCGGATGCGCGATCTGTTTGGCGCCGTCGAGGTTTTTGCTCCAGAGCGCATTGGTGGGCAAGCTATTGAAATTTTGCAGGTAACGCATAGTCTGCGCCTGCACGGGCAGCACGGTGCCACATACTACGGCAAGCAAGATGGAATATCGATCGAAATGCACCCGTGTCTCCTCACGTGTAGGAAGCTTGTCATTGCCAAGTGTGGCGAAACACGCCCTCCTCTGCGGCAAAGTCACAAATGCCGTGTACGCTGAACGAAAGTAAACGTTTAACCTTATTGAGAGTATCAGTGCTAATTGACGATGTCAAACATTCTCTCTGGGCAGGTTCGCTGGAAGTCCGGCCGAATGGTGAAGGCGGCGCGCTGCGTCACAGGGCGGCCGCCTCAAGCTGGATCTGACTCCGGCTGACATGCCAATGCATCAGCCGGCCCCGCACACCGCTTAGCGCAGCTCGGACGGATCAATGATGTCGTTGAATTTTCCGCTGCGTAGCATCTTCTCGATAGCAGACAGGCTTTCTTCAAAATCGTCCTCGAAGGCCCGGAAGTAGTGATGCGAAAGATAGAAGTTGCGCGCCACTTCGGACTCAAGGAAGTGATTTTGGGTAGCCCCAAACTCCGGCATGGCCAGCACCCGGCCCACCCCGATGCGGTCGAAATCGATCGACGCGGCGCCGCCATTGACGGCGACCAGGCGGCGCAAGGCGATCGCATTCGACAGCGTGACCAGGTCGGAACGGTCCTTGATCAAGATGGTGTTGAAGTTGGCGCTGGCTGTATTTTTATTTAATTCGTACAGGTTGGCAGCCCAGTCGGAACGGTCCGGTTTACAGTCCACCAGGCGCGACTTTGGCTCAGGCTCTTCCAGCACATTGCCCGCTACGTATTGCTGGCGATGCTCTGCGAATGTAATCGCCAGGCATTTGGTCGGATGCAGTCTGAAAAAGCTGTCGGGATTGCGCCCGTCGCCAAACTTCGCCAGCAGGCTCGCCAGGCTTTGCACCACCACCTCGCCTTGTTCGCGCGGCTTGAACAATTGCATGCGATCGATGGCAATGGGCGGGGCGTCGTAGTGCCTGCCGATGACGTTGTAGAGCAGCCCCGTCATCAATGTCTGCGCACCCGGGACCCGCTTGCCCAGCACCTGCGTGAGCGGCGTCTTATCAACGCGATACGGATCGCTGGCGGCAATCCGATTGGCCAGTTTCTGGTACAGCACCAGCCGCGCGTTTTCGCGGATGTAGGCAGTGCTGAGCATGTCTTCCGCGCGCAGGCGCACACTCTTGCGGAACAGTTCGTTGTCACGGCTGTACTCGAAGGCCGGCGCGTCTTTGGGCAGCGCCGCCTCCAGTCCGACCCGGCCTTTTTCCAGCACATACGGGGTCAGGACAATGATCACCTCATCGCGGAATGTGCTTTCCTTGGTGGCGCCAAACAGCTTGCCGAGCAGCGGCACCTGGCCCAGGCCTGGGGTGGAGCTTTTCAGCTCATCGCGGGTGCGGCTGATCAGGCCGCCGATGATGAGCGGTGTACCGTTCGGTATGCGCGCATAGGTCTGCACGCGGCGTGTCGACACCGCCGGCGCAGCCGCGAGGATCACGTCGCCCGGGCTGCGGATTTGCGCGCCCAGATTGGCCACGGTGGTCGACACGGCGGCATCGACCTGCAGGCTCACTTCGCTGCCATCGTTGTCGATGCGCGGCCGTACGTTGAGCTGGATACCGGTGGGCAGATAGAAGAAACTGTAGGACACGCGCGACTCGCTGCCCGAGGAGGCGTCGCGACTGGTGGCAATCGGAATATCGGTGCCGATGCGGATGGTGGCCTGGCGGTTGTCCAGCGTGAGCACGCTCGGACGGGCCAGCACTTCCGCTTTGCCGGACTGCACCAGCGCTTGCACGTTGACGAAAAAGTTTTTGGCCAGATGCTCGGCCAGGCTGGTGTTGCGTGAAAAGATCAGCGTGTCGGCCGCTGCCCCCGCCGTCAGCGAACCGAGCGCGAGTGTATTGAGTCCTTTTTGCAGGTTCCATTGCACACCGAGGTCGTTCAAGCCGCTCGACGTCACTTCCAGCACCATGGCTTCGATCACCAGTTGGCGCGCGGGCGTGTCGATCGACTCGGCAATCGCCTTGCGCACCAGCCCCAGCTGCTCGGGGCGGTTGGGGTTGTACATCACCATCAATTGCGTGGTGGGCGAGGACAAGGTCTCGGTGGACAGCTTGGTGGTGGTGCCCAGGATGGTGGTAACGCCATTTTGCCCGGTGCCCGGCGCGCCCGTCGAGCCGTCAGCAGAGGCGCCCACCAATCCCACGTCCTGCGGGTTGGGACCGGGCATGCGTATCACCAGCGGCAACTCGTCATTGCGGATGCGGCGGCCCGGCCCAGGGGTACTGGCGCCCAGTGGGCCTTGCTGCAGCATGCCCCCTGGCATTTGCCCCGGTTGCTGAAAAGGCTGAAACCCTACGCTGCCAGGAAAACCTTGCTGCACCGGCGCCTGGCCGAAACCGAACGGCGAGGTCCCGAAGCCGGAGGGCGCCGCTACACTGCCCACGCGATCGGCACCGCCGATATTGAATCCCATCGCCTTGAGCATGCCGACCGCACTATCGGCGTCGATGTAGGCAAGGTTGATCACCTGGGCCCGCAGATCCGTCATCGACAGGTCGGCTTCATTCATCTGGCGCGAAGCGAGAATCAGGTTCAAGGCAGCTTCCACCTGCACCAGGTCGGGATTGGGCGCCGTCGCATCTGGCAATACAATGCCGCTCGCCCACAACTGCGGCAGCTGTCCCTGTTGGCGCAGATAGCCAAAGCGCAGCAAATGTTTTTTCTTGTTCCCATCGAGGCGCGCCAGCAAAGGGCCGACCGCCACCACGGTGGTGGGAACCGGCAGTTCCTTTTGCATGGCCGCAGTGGCGGGCCCATAGCCTTTTTCAAGTTCAAAGCGCGACACCAGGCTTGCAATCAATTCACTGATCGCCCGGTTGTCCATGCGCGGCAAATTGACCAGCTGGACTGGTCCCTTGGGAAGCTGCGACTGCGTAGCCGCAAAGGGCAAGCCCGCCGGCGCGGACTGGAACGCCTGCTGTGGCGGGTACCCGGCTTGCATCTGTCCCGGATACTGGCCTTGCGCCGGCATGCCCGGCGCAGCGCCGGGAAAGGCCGGGGCCATCTGCCCCTGATAGGGCGCCGTCACCGCCGGCTGCGGTGTCGGACCGGGAAGCGGCTGCGGGGGCCACGACTGGGCCAGCGCGGCGCCCGTGAAACCGGCCAGCACAACAGGCATGCAGCCCGCTACTACCAACAACAGCCCGGAGGCCAGCCGCAGCGATCCGGACCGCTGACTCATTGCACGCGCACGAATGTCAATGGTCCGCCCTTGCGAATCAGTTTCGAGCCGTCCTTGAGCGTATCCACGCGCGGTCCGCCGGTGATTTCATAACGCGGCATCACGCGGTCCTTCATTTTCCACGGCCATGGATAGCCAGCGTATTGGCCGGCATGGGACACTTCGCCGGTGAACCAGGTTTCCAGCGTGCGCAGCTCTTGCGGACCGGCTTCCTGGTAATTGCTGGCGCCCGTCATCAAGGCATAGTTGATGGATTCATCCCTGAGCACGATGAGCGCTTCCTTGCCGGTGCCGGCGGCCACGCCAGAGGCCAGCGCAGCGCGCGCCGCTGCTGCGGTGGTGCCCGGCAGCATGCTCTTGCTCACTACCTGAAACGCGCCAACCCCGCCGGTCAGGGCGCCACCGACTACATAGATGCCGGCCGCCACCGCGTCCTGCGCACCCTGGCTGGAGCCGCCTGCTTTCATGAATTCCACGGCAGTGGTGGCCGCGCCCGCCGTGCCAGCGGCAGCAGCCCCCAGCGCCACAACACCGGCGGCGCTGCCGCCCGAGGCTGCGGTAGCAATGACGCCCAGCGTGGTGAACACCACCGGTCCGACGCAATCGGTAAATACCTGTTCCTTGGTGAGATCCTTGCCGTCGGTCGACCAGGCGGCCGACACGCTGAACCACACCGCCCCCGTGTGCCGCGTCATCGTGCCGTGCGGCGGAATCACGCCATGGTAAAGGCAGCCGACCTGGCTGATCTTGACCATCACCGGCCAATCCGTTTTGTTGATGAACTGGAAGCCTGGCGAAATGCCGGGCGGAATCGGCGGCGGCAGCTTCTTGCGCTGCCCAACGTATTCGCTGGCGCCGGTAAGGAATTCACCCACTCGGGTCGAGCCGGCATTCACGCTACCGGCCAGCCAGTCGATCGTGATCGTGCCGTATTCGCTGCCGGACAAAGTGAGCGAATGCGAGGTGCGCCCGACCTCGGTCAACATGCGCCCGACCGGCATGCCTTCGGCCACATTGCGTTGCGCCTGGGCGCCATCGCTCTTCAATTCCTCCCAGCGCAGCGTCGATCCGACTTCCTCGCGCAAGGTCCAGGCTACCTGCCTGCCGCCTACCCGGCCCAGTGCGGCACCAATATTGACACCAGAAAACACAGAGGCATTGCTCAGCTGATAGGCCTCCGCCCATGCATTGCTCGGTCCCACGCGCTTGGCCAGCGCTTTCAGGGAAGCCACATCCTGCACGTTTGGCTGCTGATCAGACTGACCCAGCAATTCCCACACCCGGTTGCGCCAGAAATCGACTGCCAGGAATTGGATCTGCCACTTGTTGACACCGCCCTGCGGCGGGAACACCTTGTACAGTTCCAGCCAGCCGTTGCCCGAACTGGCGGTAAGGTAGTCGTTAAATTGACCGTTCGTGCCCTTGACCAACACTGGTGGCTGGGTGTTGCCTTTCCAGAAGGTGCTGGTCTGCCCGGCATTCATCGGGCGCAGGGTCAGTGCCAGCGCGGTGTCCGGCTCGGCCATCATGCCGCGCTCGATATTCTGCGACGAGGTAGGGACGGTCCAGCCGTTGGAGTTGCGCACCGGCTGCCCGACGCCGGTCGCGGTGCCTTCCCATACCTGCGCTTCTGCACCGGCGCTGCCGATGGGGACCATCCCGCCCTTGAGCGCGAAGATCATGGTGTGCGGTCCGACCGTGCCAGTGGTGCCGCCGAAATCCCAGGGGCCGCTGAACAGCACGATGTTGTCGTCGGTGCGCTCTACTTCCAGATAAGGGCGGCTACGCGCAACAGTAGCACCCGTGTAGGTACCATATTCATTGCGCATGTCCCAGATGCTGCCCTGCGACTTCTTGTAAGTAGTAACCTCATTGCCCGAAAAATTGGGCAGCACGACGGAGTTGATCTTGTAGGTGCCCATGGCGCGCAGCTCGTCCAGGCGCGCCTTGCACGGGTTGGCGATTCGAGCGCAGTTTTCACCCGAGCCCGACACCCATGCCGGGCGGTCCGGCTCGACCGCCAGGCGCGGCTCGTTGGGGCCCCTGGCCACTTGCTGACCTGCGCCGCCATCGGCCACCAGTACGTCATAAGTCGTGGCGAGACGGGCGTGCCCGCCATAAGGCATGTAGCAGCCATTCTGGCGCATGGTGCCCACTCGCACCCAGTTATCGACCTCGGCAGTTTGGCCGCGGCAAGCATACAAAGGCGTCCCGGACACCTTGGCGTCGTAGGCGCCCGGCGGCAGTTCCCCGTTGGCGGCCGCCACCCAACGCACTGAGGTCGGGTTACGAATGGCCACTTGCGGGTCGACAATCAGTACCTCATAGGTGTCGAGCTCGACCGAGCCGCCACCCACATCGATGTAGCACTTCAATACGGTCCACGACCAACCCGTACCGTGACCCCAGAACGGCGCTGCGTTGCCAATCGCATGCACGCCATTGCTTTGCCCGCGGCACACAGCGAGCTTTTCATGTTCACTACTGGAGGTGCCGCCCATCCGCTGGACGCCGCCTTTGAAGGCGGCTGCGGGAGGCACCTTGCCGGCTGCGACGGTTTCCCATCTCACAGGCGGGGCCGTGGGGACGACGGGGGCTGCGGCGGGGGCTGCGACGGCTTGACGAGCCAGTTCCTGGGCCGACCAGACGCGGAAAGCGCCGCCGCTCTGCGCGATGATGAAGTCAGGGTAACTGGTGCCCGAGGACGAGTAGGAGGCGATGGGAGGTGCGATCGGCGCGGCGGCGCTGGGAATGACGCGCGCATGAATCGCGCGGATCAGGCACAAGCCGCGGCCTCTGGTCGTCCAGGTCTGCCCCGGGGCGACGGCAAAATTATCCGCTCTGCAGGCGGCGTAGTTCACTTGCCCCTGCATGGCGAATGGTGTCCTGTTGGCGACGCGCAAGTCGTACGCTTGTGCGCTGAGACTGAGGGACGCTCCGATGGCAAACGCCACCCAGGTGGCGAAACGGCGGAAATTCGTCGACAGACGCATGGCGGAGCCCTTTGGAGGTGTATGTATTCACCGAGGGTACCATAATGACAATGACACCAAGCAACATTGTGGCGGAAGTTACTGGAAAACCACACACTTATAGTTACAGTGCCGGTTAACAAAAAAAAGGGCCGCCCCAGCTGGCAGCCCTTTTTCGAGAAACTTCACAGGTAAATCAACCGTAAGGCGTATAAGCAAAGCCGTTGCCAATGATTGCGGCGGTGATGCTGATGTTCTCCGCACTTTCACTGATAAAGGCCAGCACCTCGGGAATGGTCGAGACCTTGCTGTCGAGTGCATTGGTCCAGTAGTCCAGACCTGCCTGTTCCGGCGCGCGGCCGAGGATGTTGGTGTAGTACTTGGTGACCAATTCGCGGTTGGTCAGGGTCGATGCGTACAGCGCCTTGTATTCGTCCGAGTTGACAAAACCGCCGGCGATGACCGACAGGGCCAGGCCCGAATCGAGTGCGTTCATCCAGAAGCCCACGCCGGCCGAGTCCGGAGTGCGCGCGAACGCAGCCTGGTACAGGCGATACGACTGGCCAGCCAGGCCATCGGCGCCGGTATCGAGCGCAAAGCCGGAGTCGGCAAAGCGCAGGCGCTCCACGCCGGTCAGCGCATCGACGCCGTCGAAGGCGGCGCCGTTATGGGTGATGGTCAGGCCGTTGCTGGTTTTCTGCACGGTGTACTGGCCGCGGAAGCCGCCGTACATGGCGGTATCGATGCCGGCGCCGCCGTCAATGGTGTCATTGCCCGCGCCGCCACGCAGCATATCGTTGCCCGCGCCACCCAGGATGGTGTCGGCGCGCATGGTGCCTTGAATCGTGTCATTGCCCGAACCGCCAAGACCCACGCTGCTGACCTGTTCGGCATTGCCGGCCTGGTCGGTGTAGCTCACAGTGGCGCGCACCTGGGTGCTGGCGGCGGCGGCGCTGGCGGTATAGGTCGCCGCGGTGGCGCCGGCAATATTGGTCCACGCGGTGCCGTCGCTGCTGGTCTGCCACTGGAACGCCAGGGCGCCCATGCCGTCGCCGTCGGTCACGGTGGAGCTTGCCGTGAGGACTTGTCCTGCCGCCAGGGTGCCGCTAATGGTAACGTCACCGGTCGGTACCTTGTTGGCGCGCGCAATGCTCAGGGTGTAGTTGCCCGTGCCGCCTTGGAAATCCATCGCCCCAAGGTAGTAGGTGCCGCTGCTGCTGGGCGTGAACACTAGCTGGGCGTTGCCATCGGT
This sequence comes from Pseudomonadota bacterium, assembly GCA_040385745.1. Classification (GTDB taxonomy): domain Bacteria; phylum Pseudomonadota; class Gammaproteobacteria; order Burkholderiales; family Burkholderiaceae_D; genus Telluria_A. Next base: position 57,510 of record JAZKGU010000004.1, on the reverse strand, counting down.
ACCGCTGTCGTCGTCGAGATTGAGGACGTTGAACGAGCTGTTGTAAATGAACAGGTAGGGGTCCGACAGGCCGCCACTGCTGGTGCGCGCCAGATTGAACACGTAGTCGGTGCCCGCCACCAGTTCGACTTTAAATGCATCTTTGTCGTCCGCGATTTCGATCGACCCGACGGCGGCGCTGGCGCCAAGCACCAGCAGGCCGGTAGTGGCTGTGGAGAATTCGAAATCGTCCGCCATGAGGGCTGAAGTCTTGTGATTGTAGGTAGTTGTTTCCATAAATTTCCCCAAAGAATTGCCGGCGAGTACCGCACTATGAGGCAGAGTTTAACCGTTAAATCAAATGTTCTTGCGCACGTTTGATTGTCGTGTTGACCACGGCTTTTCTTGTTGTGCTTGCCTTCTTTACAGAGCGAAAACAGGCAGTGCGCGCGAGGGCGATGCGGGCAAGCAGGGTCGTTGCAGTATGGAAAAGTGTCTCTTTTCGCGAGACTAATTTTGCGAAATGTGGAGGCGACCGGACGAAGAGCCAGCGAATAATGATGAGGGGAAATGAAGTGTGCGACGCTGAATATGCAGCAAGGCATGGCGCCGAAAAAGCAAGCCCGACCGTAGCCCTGGATCAGGGCACGGTCGGACCGCAGGCGATTAACCGTAAGGCGTGTACGGGAAACCGTTGCCGATCACGGTGGCCGTCAAATTGACGTTCTCCGCGCTTTCGCTGATGAAGGCCAGCACCTCCGGGATGGTCGCCAGCTTGTTGTCGAGCGCGCTGGTCCAGTAGTCCAGGCCGCCCTGCTCCGGCGCCCGGCCCAGGATGTTGGTGTAGTACTTGGTCACCAGTTCGCGGTTGCTCAACGTCGCGCCATACAGTGCCTTGTATTCCAGCGAGTCGACGAAGCCGGCAGCGATCACCGACAGCGCCAGGCCCTGGTCGAGCGCGTTCATCCAGAAGCCGACCCCGCCCAGGTCGGGGGTGCGCGCGAACGCCGCCTGATACAGACGGTAGGACTGGCCGGCCAGACCGTCGGCGCCAGTGTCGAGCGCGAAGCCGCTGTCGCCAAAGCGCAGCCGCTCAATGCCGGTCAGGCTGTCCATGCCTTCGGCGCCGGTGTTGTCCGTCACCGTCGCGCCGTTGCCGGTTTTGACGATGGTGTACTGGCTGCGCGCGCCGTTGAACAGGGCGCTGTCGATGCCGCTCCCGCCGTCGATGATGTCATTGCCGCCGCCGCCGCGAATGGTGTCGTTGCCCGCGCCGGTGGCGATGGTATCGGCCGCCGCCGTGCCTTCGATGCGGTCAGCGGTGGAGCTGCTGAGCGCGCTGCTGTCGACCCGCTCGGCGGTGCCGCGCAAATCGGTGTAGCTGAGCGATACCCGCAGTTGGCCGCCGGCGAGATTGGCAGCCACTACGTAGCTGGCGCCGGTCGCGCCGGCGATCGAGGACCAGTTGGCGCCGTCAGTGCTGGACTGCCACTGGTAGCTTGGGGCTCCCATGCCGTTCAGGTCTGCGACGGTGGAGACCGCCGTCAGGACCTGGCCGGCAGCCAGATTGCCGCTGATGGTCAGCGCGCCGGTGGGCGCAGCCTGGCTGGCCTGCAGCGCGGAGAGGGTGTAGTCGCCCACGCCGTCTTCGAAATCCATGCCGGCCAGGTAGTAGGTACCACTGGTGGTGGGCGTGTAGCTGAGTTCGGAATTATGATCGAATCCGCCGTCATCGTTGTTTAGCAGTTCTTCGAAAGCGGCGTTAAACAGGAACAGGTACGGGTCTTCCAGACCGCCAGTTTCAGTGCGGGTCAGGTTGAATACATAGCTGGTGCCGGCCACCAGCGTGACGCGGAAGGCATCCTTGTCGTTGCTGGTTTCGATCGAGCCGAGGGCGGCCGCGCCGCCAACCACCAGGGCGCCGCTGGTCTGGGCCGAAAACGCAAAGTCGTCCGGCGCCGCGCCCGTGGTCTTGAAGTTGTAGGCTGTGGTGCCGGCCAGGCCGGGGTTGCCGTTGCCGGCTGCATCGACAATCGTACCGGCTGCAAAACTGACTGAATATGCAGTGCCTGCGGCCAGATCGGCGGCCGGGTTCACGGTCACTACCTTGCCATTGAAACTGACCTGCGAAGTGTCGCCCACCGCGATGGTGGCAGCGACCGCGCCAGTACGCGTTGTGAAGACAATGTTGCCACTGCCGGCGCGCACATTTTCGTCGAAGCTGATCGTGAAATTGCTGCCCGGCGCCACGTTGACTGCATTGTCCACCGGGGTGACGCTGACGATGGCCGGGGCCACGCCATCGGCGGCCGAAGTCATGGTGAAATTGAGGCTTTGCGCGCCGGCGATGCCGGCGAAGGCATTGCCCGCCAGGTCCTTGAGTGCACCGGCCGAAATCTCGAGGTAGTACGACACGCCCGAACGCAGGCTGCTGTACGGATCGAAAGTCAGCGTATTACCGTCAACCACCACGCGCGCGCTGCCGATATCGGCCGAGTCGACCTCGGCGCCACTGGCATCGCGGATGATGATGCGGCCGCTGCCAGCGACCAGGTATTCGCTGAACTGCAGCGTCAGCAGGGTCGCGAGCGGCACTTCATTGGCATTGTCGGCCGGGGTTGACGAGGACAGCACCGGCGCGGTGGTATCGCCCACCAGCAGTTCGGCCAGGGTCTTGTTCTGGTCCGAAAAACGGAACAGCTCAACGCCGGTGACACTGTCAGTTTCGCCCGAGCCGGTCAGCACCAGCGCGCCGACGGGCGCGTTGTAGCTGATGCTGTAGCTGGCAAAGGTGCCGGAGAAGAAAGCGGTATCGGTGCCGGCGCCACCGTTGAGGGTGTCGCTGCCCGCACCGCCAGTCAGGAAGTCGTCGCCGAGGCCGCCGAACAGGCTGTCGTTGCCGGCGCCGCTGATGAGGCGATTGGACACGTCGTTGCCCGTGAGGGTATCGTTGCCGCCGCCGGTCACCACGTTTTCGATAGTGGCGGTGTAGGCAATCGCCAAATTCTGGGTCATGTTGTTGACCGAGGAATACGCGCCCGGCACCAGGCTGACCGTGGACGTGGTGTTCCAGCCGCTCAGGTCCAGCAGGTCGATGCCGTCCGAATCGAAAATGGTCAGGATCGGATTGACGTTGATCGAGAAATCGTAGAGCCGGGATTCCTGGCCGTAGACCAGGGTGTTAAAGCCGTACACAGTATTGTCGGTGCGGGTGGTGGTCGACACGCCGTAAATCGACTGAATCGCCATGACGTCGTTGACCATGGGCGTTTGCGCCACATAGGTCTTGCCGTCGCTGGCCACCCAGTCGCCCGTCATGATGTCATTGGCGTGCTCGGTCCAGTCTTCGGGACCGAAATAGGACATGACCGACAGCGCCAGCGAATCCTGGTAGGACGAGGGCGTGTGGTCGCCCTCGCCGTTGTAATTGCCCATATGACGCAGGCCGAGCGCATGACCCATTTCGTGAATCAATGTCATGAAGGAATGGCTGCCGACCGAGGCGGCGGACACGACCGAACCGGTCTTGAACCAGGCGCTGCCATTGGTAGGATAGTAAGCGTGGGCAAATTCGATATTGCTGGTGGTGTAGGCGAATTCGAGATTGGTGGCGGCCGGATTGGTGCCCGGCGTCACGCGCTGGAAATTGCGCGCGATCAGGTCGTCCCAGGTCATGACGGCCAGTTCGAAGGTCGAGAACTGGTTGCTCGGTACGGTCAGGAAGCCCTCGGCCTCGCCCTGCGAATACATGCCGGCGGCGGCAGTGGGGAAACTGTAGGTGATGCTTGCACCGGTCCAGCTACGGCCGGAATGCAATTGTCCCAGCACTTGCGCCAGGGTCCAGTTTACTAATGCCATAACATTCTCCGGTTGAGTCAATTCAAGCAAGTGTTGCTCGTCTCGCACCCACAATATCGAACAAGTAAAACCAGAGAGTTTAACCGGGAATAAATGTTTCCAAGGGAATTTTCGTCGCGTGCTTCGGTAAAAACGGCATGCTTACCACAGCTTGTCTGACTGCCATTGGCAATGTCGACGTCGCGTTGCCTCGCGCAGCCCCTTGCCTTGTGCCAGCGGCTGAGAATGGCAGATGCTGCGCTACTCGGCCGACGAGACCGGGAAGCGGCGCAGGTTAGGAATGGCTTCCTTTTCCAGCCAGTGCTTAAAACGAATCATGTCATGGGTCGAAAAACGCCCGGCGGTACGCAGCGCCATCATGCGCAGTACTGCGCGTTCGGTAAAGGCGCGTAATTTCTGCCCGGGCAGCGTGGCGTAATCTTCGCCAAGCAGGCGCAGCTCACGCGCATCGGGGACAGGACGCAGGACCGCCATCAGGTCGCGCTCCGGAATCCAGATAACATCGTCGATCAGGTACAGGCGCAGCCGATGGTTGTCATAGGCATAAAAGCGCCCGTTCATGGGTTCGCACACATCGCGCCGCGCCTTGTCGCGGATGGCGGGAATGATGCCGATCAAATAGACGGCGAACGCACTCCCCCACAGCACGGCGGCCAGGCTGAACACGACCACGTTGACGATTGCCGGATGCACGCCGCCCATGCCAGCGGCCAGGCGGTGGCCGAACAGGTAGACCAGCCAGGTCACCAGCGCGCATCCGCCCAGCCTCAGCAAAAAGCCGCTCATGTGCCGGCCTGCGCCAGATCGTCGAGGATCGGGCAGTCGGGCCGGTCGTCGCCGTGGCAGGCCGAGGCCAGGCTGGCCAGGGTGCGCCGCATGGACTGCATGTCGGCGATCTTGCGATCGAGTTCGGCGATGTGCTGCCTTGCCATGGCGCGCACGTCCTTGCTGGCGCGCCCCTTGTCCTGCCACAGCGCCAGCAGGGTCTTGATCTGCTCCAGTGAAAACCCGAGCGCGCGTGCGCGATGGACAAATTGCAGCACCTGCACGTCGCGCTCCGTATAGACCCGGTAGCCAGCGTCGGTGCGCGGCGCAGGCGTAATCAGGCCGATCGATTCGTAATGACGGATCATCTTGGCCGTCACGCCCGACGCTTTTGCTGTGTCGCCAATATTGAGCATGCCTGTCTTGGTCATGATGCCTCTCCTTGCGGTGCCCAGCGCTTGAGCAGCAGGGCGTTACTGATGACCGACACGCTGGAAAACGCCATGGCAGCACCGGCCAGCATGGGGTTGAGCATGCCGAAGGCGGCCAGCGGCACGCCGATCACATTGAAAATGAAAGCCCAGAACAGATTCTGGCGAATCTTGCCATAGGTACGACGCGAAATGTCGATGGCGTCGACCAGCAGGCGCGGGTCGCCCCGCATCAGGGTCAGGCCAGCGGTGTGCATGGCCACATCGGTGCCTCCGCCCATGGCCACGCCGATATCGGCTGCCGCCAGCGCGGGTGCATCGTTGATGCCGTCGCCCACCATGGCCACCCGCAGGCCGCGCGCGCGCAGGGCGCTGACGATGCGCGCCTTATCTTCGGGCAGCACCTGCGCATGCACTTCGTCGATGCCCAGCGCTGCGGCCGCGTGGCGCGCGCTGCCCTGGCTGTCGCCGGTGAGCATGACGGTGCGAATGCCTGCCGCGCGCAGCCCGCGCAGCGCCTGGACACTTTCTGGCTTGAGCCGATCGCCAAACGCGAACATGCCCAGCAGGCACGGCGCCGGCGTGAGCTGCGCCAGCCAGGAGACCGTGTCGCCGGCGCTTTCGTGCCCGGCCGCTTGCTGCGCCATGGCGCCAGGCGTCAGGCCGTGGCGCGCCAGCAGGCCGGCGTTACCCAGTGCGTACATCTGGCCGCCCACGCTGGCAGTGACACCCTGGCCCACAATGGCGGTGGTGGTGCTGGCTGGGCGCAGCGCGACACCGGCATCGGCATCGGCGGCAGCATCGAGCACCGCGCGCGCCAGCGGATGCTCGCTGCCCTGCTGTACCGAGGCCGCCAGCGCCAGCAATTGGCGCTGGTCGCCATCGAGCGCGCTATGCGCCCTGAGTTGCGGCTTGCCGGCGGTGAGCGTGCCGGTCTTGTCGAATGCGACAACCTGCACTCCGTGCAGCAGCTCGAGGGCCTCCGCATCCTTGATCAGGATGCCGTATCTGGCGGCCACCCCGGTGCCGGCCATGATGGCCGTTGGCGTAGCCAGGCCCAGCGCGCAAGGGCAGGCGATCACCAGCACCGCCACCGCATTGATGAGCGCGACCTGCCAGTTGCCACCCAGCGCCCACCACAGTGCAAAGGTGGCAGCGGCAATGACAACGATGGCCGGCACGAACACCGCGCTGACACGATCAACCAGACGCTGAATGGGGGCCTTGGCCGCCTGCGCGTCTTCCACCGCCCTGATAATGCGCGCCAGCACAGTTTCGGCGCCAATCGCGCTGGCGCGCGCCACCAGCAAACCCTCGCCGTTGACGGCGCCGCCGATCACCTGCGCACCCGCAATTTTCGCGACCGGCATGCTCTCGCCGGTGAGCATCGACTCGTCCGCGTGGCTGGCGCCTTCGAGCACCGTGCCATCCATGGGAATGCGTTCGCCGGGGCGGATGACTACCTCGTCGCCAATGCGCAGCGCGGCTATCGGCTTGTCGAACTCGGCGCCGCCGGCGCGCACCCGCGCCGTGACTGGGCGCAGGGCTTGCAAGGCGCGGATGGCTTCCGTCGTCTGGCGCTTGGCGCGCACCTCGAGCCATTTGCCCAGCCGCACCAGCGTGATGACCACGGCGGCCGCCTCGAAGTACAGATGGCTGCCGCCCTGTCCCAGCCACAAGAACAGCGAGAGGCCATAGGCAGCGCTGGTCCCGAGGGCGACCAGCAAATCCATATTGCCGGCCCGGGCGCGCAGCGCGGCCCAGCCGCCGCGGTAAAAGCGCGCCCCGAGCCAGAATTGCACGGGTGTGGCCAGCAGGAACTGCAGCCAGGCCGGCAGCATCAGGTGCAAGCCCGCAAGCTCGGCCAGCATGGGTGCGAGCAGAGGCAGTGTCAGTGCTGCCGAAATGGCAATCTGGGCGGCGTCGCTCAGACCGGCGGCGGGCGCGGCCGGCGTCTCTGCAGCGTGCGCGGCATGCGGGCGTGCAGCATAGCCAGCGTGCTCGACAGCATCAACGAGTTGCGATATTTCATTGCCCTGGCTGTGTATGATGGCCCGTTCGGTGGCCAGGTTGACCGATACGTCGAGCACGCCGGGCACGGCGCGCAGCGCTTTTTCGACCCGGCCCACGCACGAGGCGCAGCTCATGCCGGTGATATCGAGGCCGGTTTCGGTGACCGCCAGGCTGGAATCCATGGTGGAGGTTTGCATGCTGAACTCCCAAAAGCAGGTGGTGATGCAACCATCATGTACCTTCCCATGATAGCAAGGTCAAGGCGGGAACACGATAGAATATAGGACTTGACCTTCCCACGGTGTCAACCTCCACAATGGGCCGTGCAATTATTTACCAGGAGCTTTGCCATGATTCGTCTGAACGTCCCCGACATGAGCTGCGGCCACTGCGCCGGTGTGATCACCAAGGCCATGAAAGCCGTCGACGCCAATGCCACGGTTGCCTTCGACATGCACAACCACATGGTAGAAATCGGCACCACCAAGCGGCCCGAGACTGTCCTCCACACGCTCGAAAAGGCCGGCTATCCGGCCACGCTGGTGGCCTGATATGCAGCGCCTCCTCGGCTTTGCCCTTGCAGTACTTGCAGCATCGGCCTGTCCGGGCGCGACGGCCCAGACGCCAGCCTACGATTCCGCCTTTGCCGGCTACAAATCTTACGAAGAACCCAAGCTGGCGTCATGGAAGGAAACCAACGACAAGATCGGCGCCACGCCAGGCCATGGCGGCCACGCGGGCCATGATATGAGCGCGATGAAGCAGGCGCCCAAGGCGCCCGCGCCGCCAGCCAAACCCGCAGTTCCTGCCGTGCCGGTCAAGGCGCCAGCCGATCCGCACGCGGGCCACAAAAACTAGAAAGTACAGACCGAGCATGCGACGTATCTCTTCCCCCTTGCGCCCAATGGCAATGGCAGCGACGCTGCTGGCGCTGGCCGGCTGCGCCACCCTGTCCGACGATGGCGGGCGCGGCCAGGTCGGCCAGATGGTCGAAGAGCGCGGCGGCCCTGGCTTGGCCAAAGGCCCGGTCCAACAGCAGCTCGATGCGCTGCTGGCAGCCCCCGTCACGGTCGACAGCGCCGTACGCATTGCCATGCTGGGCAACCGCAGCCTGCAGGCTGCCTACGCCGAACTGGGCATCGCCGAAGCGGACCTGGTGCAGGCCGGCCGCATCGCCAATCCGGTGTTCAGCTTTGGGCGCCTCAAGGGCCACCATGGCGTAGAGATCGAGCGCCAGCTGATGCTGCCGGTGATCGGGCTGCTGACCATGCCGCTGGCGCGCAGGCTCGAACAACGCCGTTACGAACTGGCCCAGATGCGCACCGCCGGCGACGTGCTGCGCGTGGCCGACGAAACCCGGCGTGCCTGGTACAGCGCCGTGGCGGCCCAGCAAACGGCCGAGTACATGGATCAGGTCAAGACTGCGGCTGAGGCCAGCGCCGAACTGGCGCGCCGCATGGCGGTGGCCGGCAACTGGAGCAAACTGCAGCACGCGCGCGAACAGGCGTTCTACGCTGATGCGGTGGCGCAGCTGGCGCGCGCGCGCCATGCCCGCACTGCCGAGCGCGAGAAGCTGGCGCGGCTGATGGGCGTGGCCAATACCTTTACGCTGCCCGAGCGCCTGCCCGAGCTGCCCGCCAGCGCGCGCGCAGCGGCCGACGCCGAAACCCAGGCCATGGCCAACCGCCTCGACATCCTCATGGCGCAGAAGGAACTGGCCGGCCTGGCAGCCTCGCTCGGCCTCACGCGCACCACGCGCTTTGTCAACCTGCTCGACATCAGCTATCTGCGCAACCGCGATGAGGAAGGTGAACGCACCAGCGGCTACGAGATCGAGCTGCAGATTCCATTGTTCGACTGGGGCGGAGCGCGGGTGGCCAAGGCCGAGGCGATGTACATGCAGGCCGTGCACCGCGCCGCCGGCGCCGCGCTCGACGCCCGCTCGCAGGTGCGCGAATCGTATTCGGCCTATCGCACCGCCTACGACCTGGCGCGCCATTACCGGGATGAAGTCGTGCCACTGAAAAAACGCATCTCCGACGAGCAGCTGCTGCGCTACAACGGCATGCTGATCAGCGTGTTCGAACTGCTGGCCGACGCCCGCGAGCAGGTCACGGCGGTCAATGCGTCGATCGAAGCGCAGCGCGACTACTGGATTGCGGATGCCGCGCTGCAGGCGGCCATGACCGGCAGCGGTGCCGGCGCGGCGGGCCCATCACGCCCCGCCACGCCCGCTGCGGCCAGCGGCGCGGCCCAACACTAGAAGGAAAGCAGACATGGTTTCACGCAGGAGTTTTTTCAAAGGCGCGGGCGTGGCCGCGGTGAGCACGGCGGCGGTGAGCCGGGTTGGCGCCGCGTCGCTGCCAGAGGCGGTCATCATGGACCAGGCAGCAACCCAGCCGCCCCTGATGCCGCCCAATGGCCGACCGTACAACCCGGTGGTCACGCTCAACGGCTGGACGCTCCCGTGGCGCATGAATAACGGCGTCAAGGAATTCCACCTGGTGGCCGAACCGGTGGTGCGCGAAATCGCGCCCGGCATGAAGGCCAACCTGTGGGGCTACAACGGCCAGTCGCCGGGGCCGACCATCGAAGTGGTCGAGGGCGACCGGGTGCGCATTTTCGTCACCAACAAGCTGCCCGAGCACACCAGCATTCACTGGCACGGCCAGCGCCTGCCCAACGGCATGGACGGCGTGACGGGGCTGACCCAGCCCGGCATCAATCCGGGCAAGACCTTCGTCTACGAATTCGTGGCGCGCCGCCCCGGCACCTTCATGTACCACCCGCACGCCGACGAAATGACGCAGATGGCGATGGGGATGATGGGCTTCTGGATCACGCACCCGAAGAACTACAACTTCATGCGTGTCGACCGCGACTTCTGCTTTCTGCTCAACGCCTACGACATCGAGCCGGGCAGCTACACGCCCAAGGTCAACACCATGCTCGACTTTAATCTGTGGACCTTCAACAGCCGCGCCTTCCCCGGCATCGACCCGATGGTCATGGGCCTGAACGACAAGGTGCGTATCCGCTTTGGCAACCTGACCATGACCAACCATCCGATCCACATGCACGGACACGAGTTCGTGGTGACCGGTACCGATGGCGGCTGGACCCCGGCCTCGGCGCGCTGGCCGGAAGTGACGACCGACGTGGGGGTGGGCCAGATGCGCGCGATCGAGTTTGTGGCCAGTGAACCGGGCGACTGGGCCTTCCACTGCCACAAATCGCACCACACCATGAACGCCATGGGCCACGACGTGCCCACGCTGATCGGCGTCGACCAGAAGGAAGTCCTTGGTAAAATCAACAAGCTGGTCCCGGACTACATGATCATGGGCGACAAGGGCATGGCCGACATGGGCGAGATGGAAATGCCGCTGCCCGATAACACCCTGCCCATGATGACCGGTTCCGGTCCCTTCGGCGGGATCGGCATGGGCGGCATGTTCACCATGATGAAGGTGCGCAAAGGGCTGGCCAAAAACGATTACAAGGATCCCGGCTGGTACCAGCACCCGGCCGGCAGCGTGGCCTATGAGTGGCAGGGCGCGGCATTGGCCGAGCCGGTGCGTGCGCCGGATAGTGCGAAAATGGCGGCCAAGCCGGGTGAAAAAGTTCTGCAAGTGGTCAAACCGGGCGCCAAACACAAACACTGAAGAAAGAACGGCATGAAAAAAACAGCGGCATTTGCAGTAATGGCATTGGCTTGCATGCAGGCGTGGGCGGCAACTCCATCAGAAACTGTCAGCGCCTTCCACGCGGCCATCCAGGCGGGCGACAGGGCCAAGGCGCTCGAGCTGCTGAGCCCTTCGATCGTCATTTACGAGTCGGGCCATGTTGAACGTTCGCGCGACGAATACGCCAGCCACCACCTGGGCAGCGACATGGAATTCGGCAAGGCTGTGAGCCGCAAGGTGCTCAAGCACAGCGAGCGGGTGGACGGCAACGTCGCCATGGTGATGGAAGAGACTGAAACCACCGGCAAATTCAAGGACAAGCCGGTGCACTCGTTCGGCGTCGAAACGGCGATCCTCGAAAAAAAGGGCGATGGCTGGGTGATCGTGCACGTGCACTGGTCGTCGCGCAAGGCCAAGTAAGGGCAGCATGAGTCACTGCCGGCCCGGCTGCGGCGCCTGCTGCACCGCGCCCTCCATCACTTCCCCGATTCCCGGCATGCCCAACGGTAAGCCCGCCGGGGTGCGCTGCGTTCAGCTCAAAGCCGACAATGGCTGCGCAATTTTTGGGCAGCCCGAGCGGCCCGCCTTTTGCGCGGGGCTGCAGCCCTCCGTCGAGATGTGCGGCACGGACCGGGAACACGCCATGCGGTGGCTATCGATACTTGAGCTTGCGACAGCGCCCGGCCGCATTTGATTAGCGCACATCACGGCCCAAGGGCGTGCTCGTGGTAAGCTTCCAGCCCGCGCCGTGGCCTCTGCCGGTCCGTTTTCTTTCATAACAATCAAAAACCGCTTCATGGACATCTATCTTGCGTTAAAAGCCATCGTCATGGGTCTGGTGGAGGGATTTACCGAATTCCTGCCCATTTCCTCGACCGGACACCTGATCCTCGCCGGCAGCCTGCTTAACTTCACCGACGAAAAATCGAATATTTTCAAGATCGTGATCCAGTCAGGGGCCATTCTTGCGGTGTGCTGGGAATTCAACGTGCGCATCCGCGCGGTTTTCCGCGGCATTTTCACCGATCGCATGCAGCAGAAGTTCGTCCTCAATATCATGATCGCCTTCATGCCGCTGGCCGTGCTGGGCCTCATCTTCGGCAAAATGATCAAGGCCGCCCTGTTCCACCCGGTGCCGGTGGCGCTGTCGTTCATCATTGGCGGCTTCATCATCCTGTGGGTGGAGGGCCGCCAGCGTAACAACCCGGTCGCGGTGCGCGTGGGCGAGATCGACGACATGACTCCGCTCGACGCACTCAAGGTGGGCATGGCGCAGGCCGTGGCCCTAATTCCTGGCACCAGCCGCTCGGGTGCCACCATTATTGGTTCCATGATGTTCGGCCTGACCCGCAAGGCGGCCACCGAATTCTCGTTCTTCCTCGCGATCCCGACGCTCATGATCGCCACCGCTTACGAATTGATCAAGAACCGCGAGATGCTGACCACGGCCGACCTGCCGCTGTTCGGGGTTGGCTCGTTCGCCGCCTTTGTATCGGCCTTCCTGTGCGTGCGCTGGCTGCTGCGCTATATCAGCAGCCATGACTTCACCGTCTTCGCCTGGTATCGCATCGCCTTTGGCATCCTGGTCATCGCAAGTTCGCATTACGGCTGGGTGGTGTGGGCCGAATGATGAACCCCGGGATCAGCGCCCGCGCGCTCGACCTGCTGCAAACGGTCTTCGGCTACCCCGCGTTTCGCGGTCAGCAGCAGGACATCGTGGAACACGTTGCCAGCGGCGGCGACGCGCTGGTGCTGATGCCGACCGGCGGCGGCAAGTCGCTGTGCTACCAAATACCTGCCCTGGTGCGCGACGGCGTGGGCGTGGTGGTGTCGCCGCTGATCGCGCTCATGCAGGATCAGGTCGACGCCCTGGCCGAAGTGGGTGTGCGCGCCGCCTTTCTCAATTCGACCCAGACGTTCGAAGAATCGATGCGCATCGAACGCCTGGTGCGCACTGGCGAGATCGACCTGGTCTACGTGGCGCCCGAACGCTTGATGACGCCGCGCTGCCTGGAGCTGTTCGAAGCCTCGCGCATCGCCCTGTTTGCGATCGACGAGGCCCACTGCGTGTCGCAATGGGGCCACGATTTCCGGCCCGAGTACATTCGCCTGTCGGTGCTGCACGAGCGCTTTCCGGATGTGCCGCGCATCGCTCTCACCGCCACTGCCGACCAGCAGACCCGCACCGAAATCGCACTGCGCCTGCAACTGGGCGACGCGCGCCAGTTCGTCTCGTCCTTCGACCGCCCCAACATCCGCTACCAGATCGTGGAAAAGGCGAACGGGCGCAAGCAGCTGCTCGACTTCATCACGACCGAACACGGCAGCGATGCCGGCATCGTCTACTGCCTGTCGCGCAAGAAGGTCGAGGAAACCGCCGAATTCCTCAACGAGAACGGCATCCGCGCGCTGCCCTACCATGCCGGCATGGACTATGCGAAGCGCAGCGCCAACCAGGCCCTGTTCCTGCGCGAAGAGAACCTGGTCATGGTGGCCACCATCGCCTTTGGCATGGGTATCGACAAGCCCGATGTGCGCTTCGTCTGCCACCTCGATCTGCCCAAGAGCATTGAAGGCTACTACCAGGAGACCGGGCGCGCGGGACGCGACGGCATGCCGGCCAGCGCCTGGATGGCCTACGGCCTGCAGGACGTGGTGCTACAGCGCCGCATGATCGATGAATCCGAGGCCGACGAAACCTTCAAGCGCGTGCTCGGCATGAAGCTCGACGCCATGCTCGGCCTGTGCGAAACGCTCAACTGCCGCCGCACGCGCCTGCTCGAGTATTTTGGCGAACAGTCCACCCCTTGCGGGAACTGCGACACCTGCCTGATCCCGCCGGTGTCCTTCGACGGCACGGTGCCGGTGCAGAAACTGCTCTCGGCGATTTACCGGGTCGACCAGCGCTTCGCGGCGGGCCACGTGATCGATGTGCTGCGCGGGGTCGAGACCGACCGCATCAAGCAGTGGCACCACAATTCCCTGTCGGTGTTCGGCATTGGCAGTGAGCGCGCCGAGGCAGAGTGGCGCGCCATTTTGCGCCAGGTGATCGCGCTCGGACTGGTCACGGTGGACCATGAATCATACAGTTCACTCAAGCTTACCGACGCGGCGCGGCCGGTGCTCAAGGGCGGGCAGAAGGTGCAGCTGCGCCAGTACGTGAAACCGGTCAAGCAAAAGCGTGCACCGGCAGCGGGCAAGCCCCACATCGAGATGGACCTGTCGAAGTCCGAGCAGGAGATTTTCGAAAAACTGCGCTGGTGGCGGGTCGAGACTGCGCGGGCGCACAACGTCCCGGCCTACGTGATCTTCGTCGACGCCACGCTGCGCGAAATCGCCAAGGCCAAACCGACTTCGCTCGAAGCGCTGCGCGGCGTGACCGGCGTTGGCGAGAAAAAGTTGGTGTCGTACGGCGACGAAATTGTCGCCATGATCATGGACATGATCTAGGCCGAAAATTAGCCGTCTCACCCGCGAAGGCGGGTGCCCATAACACCTACGATCCAATGTGCGGTGCGCATCCGCCGTAGCAGACAAGACGTCCTGGATTGGCTTACTTGCGAGTAAAAACCAAATCCCACACGCCATGCCCCAGCTTCAGGCCGCGGTTCTCGAACTTGGTCAGCGGACGGTAGGCCGGCTGCGGCGCATAGCCCTCAGCGGTATTTTGCAGCAGGGGCTCGCTGCCCAGCACCTCGAGCATCTGCACCGCGTAGTCTTCCCAGTCCGTGGCGCAATGCAGGTAGCCGCCCGGCGCCAGCTTTTCAGCCAGCAGCTTGACGAACGGCGTTTGCAGCAGGCGGCGCTTGTTGTGGCGCGCCTTGTGCCACGGGTCGGGAAAGAACACGTGCACCCCGGCCAGCGACGCATCGGGAATCATCTGGTTCAGCACCTCGACAGCATCGTGCTGGATCAGGCGCAGATTGCTCAGGCCCTGCTCACCGATCTGCTTGAGCAGGCTGCCCACGCCTGGCGTATGCACTTCGACCCCGATGAAATCCTTCTCCGGCATGCCACGCGCGATGTGCGACGTGGTATCGCCCATACCAAAGCCAATTTCCAGCACCACTGGCGCCTTGCGTCCGAACGCCTGCTCGAAGTCGAGCGGTGCCTTGCTGTACTCGATCAGGAATTGCGGCCCCAGCTCTTCCAGCGCGCGCGCCTGCGCAATCGACAGGCGACCGGCGCGCGTGACGAAGCTGCGGATCCGGTGTTCGGTAGGGTCATACAGCATCGGACGGTTCGGAGTATCGGAGGACATGGAATGAAAGAGGAAAAAATGGCCGGACGACATTATATCGTACTGAAAAACCTGCACGTCCTGGTTGGGGCAACACGGACCCGCCTATCGGGCGTTGATTACCCAACAATTGATTCATAATATTTGCAACGCTCCGAATCCAACAGGAACCAGCATGTCATTCGTCATCTCTACCCGCGCCGGCTTCGAGGAGCTGGTGCCGCGCATCGACACGGCCGGTGCGGTCCTCCATCTGGCCGAGGGTCTTGCCTCGGAAGACGAGATCGCTCTGCTGCGCAAGGAAGGCGCGACCGTTCACCTGCTTCCAGCAGGCGCATCGATCACCGCCCACGAGGACGCGGCGCCGGTCTTTGTCGAGCAGGCACTTGCCGTGTCTCAGCAAACCGTCGCCGTAGAAGACCCCGAGCCTGCCAGCATCGAGGAAGAGGAACAGCACGAAGGCCTGCACCACCGCCTCGCCAGGACAGCCGGCTCGCTGGCCACTGCGGCGTTTCGAACCCTGCGCAGTGCGGGGGTCGGTGACAGTGGGCAGTTGATGGTGCTGCCCTACCTCGGCTTCGGCAATGCTACCCGGCTGTGGATCAAAGGCCGCGTGCTAGATGAGCGCAGCTACCGTGAGCAGACCGGCGACGACAGCCGCTGGAGCAATCTGGTGGCGCTCTATCAGCGGCTCGAGTCCGACGAAGTGGAAGGCGCCCGCGTGTTCGCCCACTTCGACGGCCAGCGCTACGAAGCCGTCACCGATAACGGTGGCTATTTCGAATTCGAGATCCCGGCGCCCCAGGGCCTGGCCGGGGGCTGGCACCAGGTCGATCTCGAACTGCCCGACAGCCGCGACGATGCCGGGGCGCCGGTGCACGCCCAGGCCGAAGTGATCGTCCCTGGCCCGTCGGCGCGCTTCGGCATCATCAGCGACATCGACGACACAGTCCTCTGGACCAACGTCACCAACAAGCTCAATATGGCGATGATGCTGGCGCGTTCGAATAGCCATACCCGCAAGCCCTTCAAGGGCGTGGCAGCTTTCTACCGGGCGCTGGTGGACGGTGCTGGCGGCACTGACGCGAACCCCGTGTTTTACGTGTCAAGCAGCCCATGGCATCTGTTCGGTCCCCTGGTCGATTTTCTGCGCATGCAGGACATTCCGGTCGGTCCCTTGCTGCTGCGCGAACTGGGCATGCGCCAAATGCTCAAGCTCACCAACCACGGCAGCCACAAGCTCGAGAAGATCGAACTGATCTTGAGCTTCTATCCCGACATGCAGTTCGTGCTCATTGGCGACAGCGGCGAAAAGGACCCTGAGATCTACACCGAGATCGTGAAGCGCCATCCGAAGTCAGTACGCGTCATCTACATTCGCAACGTCAATCCAGATCCCACGCGCATCGAAGCGCTCGATCGCCTGATCGAGGAAGTGAGCGCCACCGGCATCCAGCTAATCCTGGCGCCCGACAGCGTGTTCGCGGCAGCCCACGCAGCGGCCGAGGGATTGATTCAGGTTGACCGGCTGGCATCAGTACGGTCTGACAAGAAGGAAGACGACCGGACGCAGCCCCCAGCTTAAGCTTGTTATAGGACCAATCCTACATGGTTGGCCGAATCTATCCTACAGTCAAAACCATTTAACTAATTGGCAATAATATGATGGGCCATTATGATGATAGACGCGTAAATTTCGCGTGACCAAGCAGGAAAGCTGATGGCAAAGTTGTATAACGTTTTATTCGTTTGCTCGGGAAACAGTGGGCGCAGCATTATGGCCGAGTCAGTGCTATCGAGACTTGGCCACGGGAAATTCGCTGCGTATAGCGCCGGTTCCCATCCCATCAGCCGTATCAATCCACTGGCGCTCGAACAGCTTGCCCTTACCGGTTTTCCCACGGAAGGGTTTCGCAGCAAGTCCTGGCTAGAGTTCACTCAGGCATCCTCGCCGCCGCTCGATTTCGTGATTACGGTATGTGATCTGGCCGGCGCGCAGTCCCAGCCAAACTGGCCCGGCAATCCGATTTGCCTGGCGTGGCACTTTATTGCCCCCGGCGCGATGCAGGGTACTGACTTGCAGGTCCGACAGGCGTTCGCTGACGTTCTGAAGGAAATCAGGAGCGCCGTCGATCAATTCGTGCTGTTGCCTGTTGGTGAAGTGGAACGCGGCGCACGGGTGTCGATGGCCGAGGGTATCACCATTGAACGGGCAGCAAAGCCAGGTTCAATCCACTGAACTACACACTGGCAAATTTTCCCAAGTGTAATGAAGCGTCCTCGGCATTGACGTTCAAATACAATATTCGTATGGAACGACGTAAAGATCAGGCGACCGCCGAGCGTATCGACATTGCGCTGCTTACCCGAAATGCTTTTGACGAAGCAGCTGCAGTCTCGTACGCCATGCTGTCGGGCGTAGCGGCGCGGCTGGTCGAGGATGTATTTTCCAGACCTATTGGCCGCTTGCGCAGGCAGGTTGCGCTGTTCGTGAACGGCCCTGATCGGCGCGCCTGGCCGCGGGTTTAAGCCGGTCGCGACGCGCTGCTTACTGTTGCGGAGTCGGCGCAGGTACTCCTTGGGGCGCCCGGTCTCCGCGCGGGACCAGCCAGCCACCATCAAGCAGCCAGTCGTGCAACAGGTCCGGCCAATGATGAACCGACAGGCGTTCCGAACGTGCGCCAAGGTTGTAGCCATGGTCGGTATCGGCGAACAAGTGCAGTTCCGCCGACACGCCCGCATTGATCAGTTGCTGATATAGAGCCAGCGCAGGCGGTGCGCAGCATTTGTCTTTCGAGCCGGCCGCAATAAAGGCTGGCGGGGCATTCTCCACCGCCCTGGCCGGCACGCCCAGCGGCCCCGGATAGATCAGCACCTGAAAGTCTGGCCGCGCGGCGCTGCCGTCCGGCGCAGGGTTGTCGGCCACCATCGTAACCAGTTCACCCCCAGCGGAAAAACCCATCACACCCACCCGTCGCGGATCGACGCCGTACTGCGCCGCGTTGGCGCGCACCCACTGCAGCGCGCGCCGCAGATCCGCCGCGCCATCCCCATCGATCGTGTAGCCCGAGGCGCCATCGCGAGCCAGCCGGTACTTGAGCACAAAGGCAGTGACGCCGAAGCGGTTCAGCGCCTTGGCCGGCGCCACGCCTTCGTTGATCATCACCAGCATGCGATGCCCTCCGCCCGGCACCACAATGACGGCAGCGCCATTGGCGTGGCGCCGGTCGGCCTGGAACACCGTCAGCGACGGCTCATGGACATTGCTGACGTAAGTGTCGCGGACTGTCTCGGGTTCGTTGCGGCGACTCTCGGACCCCGGCGCGCCGCCTGGCCAAATGTTTATCGCCGTCTGGGCCCAGCAGGGCAGCGCGATGAACGCTGCCAGCATCAGCGCGCTTTTCATCGCTGCACCGAGTACAGCGAACGATGGCTCAGGATGAATAGCGTGCGCTTGTTCTCGCCGCCGAAGATCAGCTGCAATGGCCGCTCCGGTACGTCGATGCGGTTGATCTCCTTGCCGTCCGGGGCGTATACAAAGACCTGGCCGTTGGCCACATAGGTGTTGCCGTCCGGGCCCACAGCAGCGCTTTCGCCCCCGCGATTGGCCAGCAGTTTCAGATCCAGGAGCGCGCCCCCCTGCCCCACCACGCCACTGAATGTACGGTTCTCTGAACCGTTGGTAAACACTACGCGTTCGCCCACCTTGCCCGTCACGAAACCATGCGTCTGGACGGTATCGGACCAGCGATAGCCCAGGTGGTCCTTCGGACCCTGGGTCCAGATGCGAAACGCCGGCATGACCAGGCTCCCATCGGGCGAAACATACTCGTGCGTCTTTGGTATCGCCACGTCGCGTTTGAACATCTCCGCCAGCGTTGTGAATTCGTAGGTGTCCGGATTGAGCTGGTCGCGGAACTCGCCGTTGTTCCAGAAATTGACCGGCAAAACCGTGCGTGCATTGGGACGCGCCTGCACCTGCGTTGGCGCGATCATCGTGACTTCGCCGATCGGTGCTTCGGGCCTGAACGAATAGACGCTCGTTTCTGGTCCAAACGAGGACTGTACGAACAGCGCGCCGCTGGCGTCAAAGGCGAGATTGACAGGATCGAGCGGGGTGTCGCGCACCACTACCAGCCCCTGGCCTTTCGCCCAGCTGTAGATGCGGTTGAATTTGCGGTCAACGAAATACAGTTTGCCCTTTGCATCGACTGCGGCGCCGGCGATCGAGAAGAAGCCATTCTCAAGTTCGTCGACCTTTACGCTTGATGCTGCGCCGATTACCGGACTGGCGCCGATGTCTAGCACAGCGAACTCGCGTTCGCGCACAAAGGCCTTGTTGGTGACATCCTCGATAGCATTCTCAAACGGATATTTGCTGGCGCGCAGATAGGTTCCACAGCCCTTGTCGTCGCAGCCGGCGAAACCGCTCTCGCCATTCACATGCACGTTGCGAAAGCGGATGTCGCTCGAGTTGGTGAGCTTGACCGCCGAGACAGCGGGCTTGATCGAACGCGTGACGCGATAGCCATGGTAGTTAGCAAACAGGATGTTGCGCGAATTGCGGATCTCCAGCGAGACCGCATCCATGCCGTCGCGTACTTCCTGCTCGGTCTGGGGCGCGAAGAATTCCCAGTTTTCCACGCGGTCCAGGACGATCTCGGCGCGCATGTGATGCTCTGCCGATAGCTCGTACACTTTGCCGGGCGTCGTGGTGTCGCTCACATAAAGGCCCGCCTGCGAGAAGGTGCTGGGGGACCAGACGCCCACGAAGGTGCCACCGCCGCCATCGGTCACCCAGATGCTCGGATGCTGCCGGTCCCAGTGATTGGACGGGTCGAAGTTGGCTGACTTCTGATAAGGGTCCTTGCGGCTGCCGTCATACAGCACCGTGCCGTGGCCGCCCTGGATACGCACATCGTCCACCAGCGACGCTGCGCCGGCCTTCCACAGCAGCGCCATGGCGCGCGGATTGACCTCGCCGGTCGCCAGACCGATGCCCGACACGATCGCATCGCCACCCTTGGCGCTCTCCAGCATCGCTTTGCCGCTACCCACGCCGGCGAAGCCAGGCAGGCCATTTGGCAGCACCAGCTGCGTCATACCGGGGTGCAGGCCGATGATGACGGTGTCGGGTTTCATCTTGAGCGTGTCGCTGATCATGTAGAAGCCCAGCGGCAGATAGATGACGCGCTTGCTGTCGATGGCTTTCTGCAAAGCGGCGGTGTCGTCGGTCTGGCCGTCGCCGCGTGCGCCGAAGCTATGTGCGCTGGTCCATTCCGCCGTTGGCGGAAGGGAGCGCACAACTTGCGGCAGCGCTGCCGGCAGTTGCTGCAGTGGCGCGCCCTTCATGGTGCTGCCGAATTTCCCTGGGCTGGAAAAACCTGGCAGCATGAGGCCATAGCTGAAGTCAGTGACCTTGTAGCTGGCGCCAAGTCCGGCGACAGTCTTGCCGCTGTCGCGGTAGCGCACGAAGGTCGGTACATTGCGCGCAATGGCGTTCTGAAATCCCACCTGTGTGTAGACGTTGTCCTCGTTGCTGATGATGAGCGCCGCCTTCGACACGTTCTCGAAGCGTACGTCCGAGCCCCACAGCCAGTCGCCGTAACCACGGTCGATCTCGATCCCCACCGGGGTATTCCGGATGACGGTGTTCGCCAGCGTGAGGCCGGCCTCGTGCTCGCGGATCGCCGCGCTGCGCTGGCCGTCGAACATGGCATCCATCAAGGTGTACTGCCACGCTGGCGACGTTTTCTCGGAGACGATGCCGTAGCGGCCGCCGTAGAACTTCAGGTTGTAGCCGACATTGCCCACGTTGTAGATACCGGCAAAGCCCGAGCCGATATGAAAATCGATATGCGACAGGTTCGAGTGCTGCGCGGTGCGCTGGCGCACCGCTGCCGCCCCCGGGTTGCCATCGCCAATATCGAAGTCGACGTTCGACAGCACCGAGTAAAAGGTCGAGGAATTCGCGTCGCGCACTTTGTCACTGTAAGGCACTGCGCTGGCCACCGGCACCGGCACTTTGCCGACGTTGTACTGGTCGCCGCCCATGAAGACCACCATCGTGCCCACACCCTTCTGGAAGCCAGGTGTATTTTTTGCCAACACGAATACGGGCCGCGTCGGGCCGATGCCGTACACGCGTACCGCCAGTGGAATCAGGATCGAGCGCGTGATCCGGTAGCGGCCCGATGGCAGAAACACGACGCCGCCGTTGCCGTTGTTGGCCGCACGGTCGATGGCTGCCTCAATGGAGGCCGTGTCATCGGTCTTGCCGTCGCCTTTGGCCTGCACCTTGATCGCGCGTGGATCGTCGGGCATGGCCTGGAAAGCCGATATCGAACTGGCCTGCGCTACAAACGCCAGGCAAAGCAGGGGCATCGCCAGCAGCGCTGGCTTCAAAAATCGTGTCATTTTTTGTCCTTAAACGAAGATCGAAAGAATCAATACGAACATGAGGCCGACCAGACCCACCAGGGTCTCCATCAGGCTCCAGGAGCGGAACGTGTCCTTGAGCGAAAGGCCCATGTATTCCTTGAACATCCAGAATCCGGAATCGTTGACGTGGCTGCACATCAAGCTTCCCGCGCCCACAGCCAGCACCATCAGGCTGGCGTCGGTTCCCGTACTGGCGACCAGCGGTGCCACTATGCCGGCAGCAGTGAGCCCCGCCACCGTCGCCGAACCAAGGCAGATGCGCAGGATCAGTGCGATCAGCCATCCAAGCACCAGCGGATGCACCGGGAGGCCGCTAAGCGACTTGCCCATCTCCGCGCTGACGCCTGTTTCAACCAGCACCTGCTTGAGCGCGCCGGCGCCGGCAATCACCAGCAGGATGGGCGCGACATCGCGCAGCGCTTCGCCTGACGTGGCCATGATGGCCGACAGGCGCTGCCCCCGTGCCAGCCCAAGCGTCACGACTGCCACGGCAAAAGCGACCAGCATGATGATGAGCGGATTGGCGAAGAAGGCCACCACTGTGTTCACGTCCGCGTTTTCGCTCGGGTACAGAATCAATACCGTAAAGCCGCCCAACAGCCAGACCGGCAGCAGCGCCGTGAGAAAGCTGTTGGCTGCGCCGGGAAGCTCTGACTCGGGAAGCAGTTCAGTCTTGAACAGGGCTGCAGTGCTGCCTTTCATGTTCTTGAGCGTCATGGCAAACACTGGCCCGGCGATGATCAAGGTCGGTATGGCGACCACAATCCCCAGCAGCAAAGTGCGTCCAATATCGGCATGAAACTGCCCGGCCAGCGCAGTAGGCGATGGATGTGGCGGCAAGAAGCCGTGTGCCACCGACAGTCCGCACACCAGTGGAATCGCCAGCGCTACCGCCGGCCTGCCGGTCTGGTACACCAGCGAGAACACCAGCGGCACCAGTAGCACAAAGCCGACGTTGTAATACAGGGGAATCCCTGCCACGAAACCGGTGATCATCAGCGCCAGCGGCATGCGGTTTTGACCGAACACGCCGATCAGGTAACTGGCAATCCGCTGCGCCGCACCGCTGTCGGCAATCAGCTTGCCGAACACCGCCCCGATGCAGATGATGACGGTCAGTGAACCGAGCAGGTCGCCGATGCCCTTCTCGATCGCCCTTGGTATCTGCGCCACCGGCATCCCCAGCAGCAAGGCCGCCACCAGCGCTGTCATGACAAAAGCCACCAGGGGCTGGACCTTGCCCCAGGCGATGCTCAGGGTCAGCAGGGAGACTGAAAAAAAGACGGCCAGCATGGCCCATGCCACAGGACTCATGCCGAACAACGCCGCCAAAGGACCACTGAAATTCATCGCGGGCCCGCCTGCGCTTAGAACTGGTAGCGCAGACCGACTCGGTAGGTGCGTCCGAGCACGTCGTACAAGGCTGGATTAATCGCATAGCTCGGGTTTTCTTGCGGCGCAGCGACCGGATCGACATTGCCCGCGTTATCGACCTTGGCGTAGATCGTCATCTTGTTCGACAGTTTGTAGCTGGCTCCCAGATCGACGTAGAACGCGCCCTTCATGCTGTTGTCGAAAATGGTGCGGTTGTTGGCCGTCGAGACCGGGCAATTGGTCTGGCACTCGATGAACTCATTGCTGCGCACACCGTCGCTGATCCAGCGCTCGCTCACCGTCACGCTCCATTTTTCTCCATCCCATGACTGCGACGCGAGTACCTTCCAGTCCGGCGTGTTACCCATATTGACGCCAGCACCTTCCGACGCGATAGTATTCGGGATGCCGGACTTGGTCAGGAAGCTCGTCATCTTGGTAGCCAGGGCACGGAAGGTCATGCGGCCCGGGATTCCCAGCGGGTTAGCCTGGGTGCGGTAGGCCGCCTCCATGTCGAAGCCCTTGCTGCGCAGCGAGGCGAGATTGAAGGCCTGAGCGGTCACGAAGTTGCTGCCCGCCGCGCCGGTCAGCTGCATGGTGCCGCAGATTTCCTGGTTGCCGGCCACGCACAGGTCGACCAGGGTCTGGTTCGGCAGGCTGGAGACCACATCACGCACTTTCACGTCGAAGTAGTCGATCGAGGCGGAAAAGCCGGGCAGCCACGATGGCTGGCTGAGTACCAGGCCGATCACGGTATTGCGGGCGATTTCGGGGCGCAGATTGGTGTTGCCGATAGTGCGCTGCTGGATC
The DNA here is from genome assembly GCA_040385745.1 of Pseudomonadota bacterium. Taxonomy (GTDB): domain Bacteria; phylum Pseudomonadota; class Gammaproteobacteria; order Burkholderiales; family Burkholderiaceae_D; genus Telluria_A. The sequence continues at coordinate 33,913 of JAZKGU010000004.1, read as the reverse complement.
TGCACCGATTGCCCGTTGAAGTTCACGGCCGCGTTGATCACCACCGGCGCTGCAAACAGCTCGGACAGGTTCGGAGCGCGCACGTCCTGCGACGTGACGGCGCGCAGGCGCCAGCCGTCGAAGCCCGTGTTCCAGGTCGCGCCGACCTTCCAGCTATTGACGCTGCCGGAGGTGCTGTACTTGGTCTTGCGGCCAGCCAGATTCAGATTCATGTCGCCCAGGGTAGGCGAGGCAAGTACTGGAATGTTCGCTTCCAGGTAGGCTTCCTTGGCAGTGTAGGAGCCCTTGCCGTTGTGGTAGTTACCGGCGTACCAGTGATTGCCTTCGGGCTGGCTCAGGATCGGATCGGCCGGGTAGGCAGCGGTATAGGGACTGTCGGCGAATACGCCATTGCCGTACGGGTCGCCCTTGACGAAGTACTGCTCCTTGCGCCACTCGGCGCCGGTGGCGATGGCTACTGGTCCGGCCCAGGAACTGAACGGCTCACCGGTCAGATTGAAACTGGCCACGTCCTGCTTCTGCTTGGAGTACTGATGCGGTCCATTGACCGGGGCGATGTAGGCCCAGGCTGCGGCATCGATCGGCACGTTACCGAACACGCTGAACGGCTTGCAGCCACTTGCCACAGCCACCGGATTGGCGCACTGAATCGAGCCATCGGCAGCACGCACTGCCTGAATCGCCGCGTCGTAGCGCCGGTTCAGCGTCATGTTCTGGACGATGATCTCGATCTCGTTTTCGCCATGCTCGTAATAGCCGTTATAGCCCCAGTTCGAGCCGAACAGATCGAAGCGGCCTTCCGCACCGGCCACAATGCGCTGCATTTTGCGGTTCGGATTGACGTCGATATCTTTAGGGAAGTTCGCGTTGGCGGTACCGTAACGGAAGGTGGTGATGCCGGCTTGTGCGCAGCGGTCACGCACCGACTGCGGCAGGTAGGGGTTATCGCAGCGCATGGTCAGATTGCCCTGCTTGGCGGCGCCCGGATTGGGCGAGAAGCGCGCGTCGACCTCGCTCCAGGTTGCCGTCATATAGACCTGATTGTCTGCGTTGAGGTCGAATCCGGCGCGGCCGTACAGCACCTTGCGCGTCAAATCCATACCGAGGCTGGTGCCGGCGCCCACATTACCGGACAGGTCGCCGCCCTCGCAGAAGGAACCAACGCAATTGCTACCGTACTGGAACTGATTCGGTGCGCCGTTCTCGCCGAAGCTGGTGCCGCGCAGTGGACCTTCGGTAATCAGGCCGTATTTGGCATACTGGATTTGCTGGGCGTTGTCGATCACGGCCAGCTGTGGTTTGCCGTCGGTAGTCGCCGCAAAGCCGCGGTTGGTGTAGACGGTGCTCCGGTACCAATCGCGTCCATTGGCAGCCTTGCCGCCGAAGCCAGGGTTGGGCACGCCCTTCTCGCGGCCGTACTCGGCACTGCCTACCAGATGCAAGCGGCCATCGAGGAAGGCATTGCCGAATGCAGTTTGCAAGGTGCCGTGCTTGTCGTCGCTGTAGGTAGTCTGGCCGCCCTCGAGATTGGCCTTGAAGCCCTTGAATTTTTTGTCAGTGATGAAGTTGACTACGCCGCCCACCGCGTCGGAACCATACGATGCCGAGGCGCCGCCGGTGACCACGTCGACGCGCTTGATCAGCAGCTGCGGAAACTGGCTGACATCGGTCACGCCGCTCACGTTGGCGCCCACCACGCGCTGGCCGTCAAGCAGGGTCAAGGTGCGGATCGGGGTAAGGCCGCGCAGCGACAGCGACGACAGGCCCTGCGTGCCGCTGCTGGTGCTGAAGGCACCGGTGGTACGGCCGGTGCTGCCCTGCAGCGCAGGCAATTCGATCAGCGTGTTAAAGACGTTTGGCTTCGCGCTTTTCTGCAGCTCGGCGTCGGTCAGTGTGGTGGTCGGTGTCGGCTGGTTGAAGCCGCGCGAAGCGATGCGCGAGCCCGACACCGTGACGGTTTCCATTTTCTCGTCCGCCTTCAAGGGGGCGGCTGCATCGGCTGCCACTTGCTGCGCGTGGCCAGGCATGGCCATGGCACAGCAGGCACTCGCGACGGCCAGCTGCATGACGTTTCTGCGGATTGGGTAGGTCATTTTTCTGTCTCCATGATGTTATGGTATTTTGTTTTGTTCACACAGCTTGGTTTGACGGGCCGCGTGCCTTGATTCTTGTGCCGGCTCCGTCTCGCCCGGCGTTTTCACTATTCGGGTGGCGCCTCGCTGGCCACAATCGCGCTGACCAATTGGTCCGGCGCATGGCGGATATCGAGGTGAATGCCTTGTTCGTCCGGGCCGAGCGGCTCGAGTGCTGCCAACTGACTATCGAGCAGCACCGGCGGCATGTAATGATCCTGGCGTGCCGACATCCGTTCGGCGATCAGGTCACGCGGGCCTTGCAGATGGGCGAAGCGCAGTGCCGGATCGCCCTCGCGCAGCAAATTCCTGTAAGCCCGCTTGAGGGCCGAGCAGGACACCACCAGGCCCATGCCCTGTTCGCGCGCCGCGCCAATCTGCGCCTGCAGCGCGCGTAGCCAGTCGACCCGGTCCTCGTCGGTCAGGGGCTGGCCGGCCGACATCTTGGCCACGTTGGCCGGCGGGTGAAAGGCATCGCCTTCAACGTAGGCCACCCCATGCTCGCTGGCGAGCTGGCGGCCGACAGTGCTCTTGCCGCTTCCCGACACCCCCATCACCACCCAGCGAATTGCCTTGCTTGTTCGTTCCATCGCACTGTCCAAATTTAAGTTAGCGCTAACATTGCAGTTCGCAAGTAAACGCTTCCGGATGCTGGCATCCAGACAAAAGTTGATTCAATAAGTGAAGTTGATTGCCTCGCGCTAGGTCTTATCTTTAACGTTAGCGCTAACATGAGTTGATTGTACGCCAGTTTTAAAATTTGTAAATCATTATCGATGGTGCTTTGCCGCAGAACCCACATTCTTTTTGAAATTCGCTGGGACATACACGGTTGCGCATGGCAGAATCACGGTCACTTCTTCGATGCCTCGTTGTCCATGACCAAATCCGTCAGCAAAAGCCGCGCGAGCGGCCGCACCACACTGGCCGCGGTTGCCGCGCACGCCGCCGTATCGACCATGACGGCATCGCGCGCACTGAACCAGCCGGAGCTGGTATCGGATGAAGTGCGGCGACGGGTCGAACACGCAGTCACTGTGCTCGGCTACGTACCCAATCGCGCCGCGCGCGCGCTTGCTTCGCGCCAGTCGAATGTAATCGTGGTGCTGGTGCCGTCGCTGTCGAATTTCGTGTTCAACGCCGTCATCGACGGCATCCAGGAAGTGGTCGATGCCGCCAACTTTCAGCTCCTGATCGGTAACACCCGCTATTCCGACGCGGAGGAAGAAAAGCTGCTCAATATTTACCTGCAGTCGAACCCGGACGGCATTCTGCTATCGGGTATCACCCACAGTCCACGCGTCGAGCAGTTGCTGGCCACCTCCGGTGTGCCGGTGGTATCGATGATGGACATGGCGACCAACCCAAAGCAGCTTTCGGTGGGCTTTTCGCAGCACGCTGCGGGTCACACCATGACGCGCTACCTGATTGAAAAGGGCCACAAGCGTATCGCCTTCATCGGCGCTCAGCTCGACGAACGAACCCTGAGCCGCGCGGCGGGTTATCGCAAGGCGATGGCTGACGAGGGAATTGCCGACGAGCGGCTCGAGTTGATGGTGCCCGACGCGTCCAGCATTGCACTAGGCGCGGAACTGCTGGGTCGCATGCTGGCGCAGGCGCCCGACTGCACCGCCATCTTTTGCTGCAACGACGACCTGGCGCACGGCGCGATCTACCAGTGCCAGCGGCGCGGCATCGAGGTCCCTGGACAGCTGGCGATCTGCGGCTTCAACGATCTGCCTGCATCGGCATGGATGAAGCCCTCCGTGACCACCATCAGCACGCCGCGCTACCGCATCGGGTTCGAAGCGGCGACGCTGCTGCGCAACGCGATCGCGGGGCGGGTGCCGCCAGTTGGTCAGATCGACCTGGGCTTCACGCTGATGCCGCGCGAGAGCGCCTGAGTTTTTGCCCTAGCGGGCGCCGGCAGCGAATTGGCGGGCCGGGAGCCGCAGCTTCACGCGCGCTACCGGTGCGTCGGCGCTGGTGGCCAGAATGACCTCATACTCCCCGGCCGCGATCTTCCATTTATTGGCCCGGACATCGAACACCGCCAGCGTGCGCGGATCGATTGCCACGCTGCTGGCACGACTCTCACCGGCCTTGAGCGCGAGCTTGTCCCAGCCGCCCAGACGCTTTGGCGCCTCCCAGCCGCGACCGGTCTTCGACACATATACCTGGCCGACCGCCAGCCCATCGCGCTGGCTGGTGTTGCTGGTCTTGAAGCTCACGGCGATCGAGCCGTCTTTGGCTGCCGCTTTCAGCTCACCGAAAGTGAAGCTCGCATACGAGAGACCGTGGCCAAATGCGAACAAGGGTTTCAAGCCCTTCTTGTCGAACCATTTGTAGCCCACCGCGGCGCCCTCGATGTCGTAGTCGACGAGAAAGCGTTCGCCCTTGGCGAGTCCGACGCCGTCGAGTTTCGGACGCGGCAGCTGCGCTTCGGATGCCGGGAATGTCATCGGCAGGCGCCCGCCTGCATCGGCCTCGCCGGTAAGCATGCGCGCAATGGTCTCGCCACCCAAAGTGCCCGGATACCATGCTTCGACGACCGCAGCGACCGAAGGCAGCCACGGCATGCTGACCGGCGACCCGGTCTGCAAAACCACCACTGTGCGCGGGTTGGCCCTGGCAACCGCTTCGATTGTGGCATCCTGCTTGTGCGGCAGCGCCAGGCTTTCCTGATCCAGATTCTCGGCAGTCCACTGGGTAGCAAATACTAGCGCCAGGTCGCTGCGGGCGGCCAGCTGCGCGGCGGCCGCAGCGTCTTTGCCATCGTGATAAATGAACTGCGCATTCAGGCGCGCAGCCAGTGCCTTCATCGGCGAAGATGGGAAATACACGATCGGCCCGGGGAATTCTTTCGGACCTTCGTTCGGCACCGCCATGCCGCCGGCCGGATACACCTGCGCCGAGCCGCCGCCCGACAGCACGCCCACATCCGCATGGCCGCCAATGATGGCGATGGTTTTATAGGTGTTCGCCAGTGGCAGCAGGCGCCCTTCGTTCTTGAGGAGCACAATGCTCTCCTGCGCATCGGCCTGAGCGATCCTGGCGTGGGCGGCCATATCGATTTTCTCGGCTTCGATCTGTACCGGATGCTCCATCAGCCCATGCTTGATCATGGTACGAACTATGCGATGCACCATGTCGTTGAAACGAGACTCAGGCACGTGCCCATTCTGCACCGCCTCGATCAGCGCATCCTTGAAGTAAGGCGATTTGTCGAAAGGCCAGCCGGACTGCTGATCCAGTCCACGCAGCGCGGCCGGAATGGTGGAGTGAGTGCCGCCCCAGTCGGACATGACGTAGCCCTTGAAGCCCCAGTCTTTCTTGAGCACCTGGTTGAGCAGCCAGTCGTTTTCGCAGGCGTAGTCGCCGTGGACGCGGTTGTACGAGCACATGACCGAACCAGGGTCGCCCCGTTCGATGGCGATCTGGAAGGCCAGCAGGTCCGACATGCGCGCTGCAGCATGGCCGATCCTGGTGTCGTGATCGAAGCGTCCCGTCTCCTGGTCGTTGAAGGCGTAGTGCTTGACGGTCGAGATGATGTTGTTGGACTGGATGCCGCGAATCTGCTCGCCCACCATGACACCTGCCAGCAAGGGATCCTCGCCGCCATATTCGAAATTGCGGCCATTCCGGGGCTCGCGCAGCAGATTCACACCACCGGCGAGCATCACGTTGTGGCCAGACAAGCGTGCTTCCTTGCCGATCATGGCGCCGCCGGCGTAGGCCAGTGCCGGGTTCCATGTTGCAGCAGTGGCGATCCCCGCGGGCAGCGAAGTCCGCTCGCGCAACTTGTCGCCGCGCTGGGTGGCCACGCCGATACCGGCATCGGTCAGCTGCTGGTGCGGAATGCCGAGGCGCTCCACTCCGTACAGGAAGCCGGCGGCCTGCGGCACGCCCTCTTTTGGCCGCGCGACCCCCTTGTAATCGGTCGAAAAGTAGCCGAAGACAGTTTGAATCTTTTCCTGCATGGTCATCTGTGATACCAGCTGCGCGGCGCGCTGGTCTGCAGTGGCGGCTTGCGCGGACTGCACGCACAGTAAGGTCGACAGGGCAATCGCCCAACGCTGATTCATTGCTGCTCCTTGTTTAGAGTGGTACCAGTACGTCGAATTCGTACTGCTTTCCTGCGACGATGTCGTCCACGCGGGCATGCTCGAGCCGCTGGCTCCCCTGCCACAGCTCCGTCACATCGACCGCAGCGCGCCGAATAGTGAATGTGAATTGCGCGCCCCTGAAACTACGTTCGGCCTGCATGCTGTTCCACCCAGTGGGCAGACTCGGTGCGACCGTCAGACCCTTGGCATCCCCGCGCAGGCCGCACAGCCCTTCGACAAAGCAGCGGTAGGCCCACGATACGGTGCCGGTGTTGAACAGCTGGCTCGAGCGGCCCGCCGTGCGCGGATACTCGCGATGCGCGCCCCGGTAGTAATTCGGGATAAACACTGGCAGCTGGCCGCGCTGCAGGTAATCTGCCGCGTCTGGTCCCGGAATCATCTGTCGCAGCAGCTCGTAGGCGCGCGCGCCTTCCCCGATACTGTAGAGACTGAAGATGTAGAAAATGGCGGCGTGGTTGTAGACTGCACCGTTCTCGGCCGACCCCGGATGCTTTTGCGTCACCCGCCCGACGTCGTCGCGCATCTTGCTGTAAGGCGGCGCGAACATGCTCACACCGTAGGGCGAATAGAGCTGGTCCTCGACCTCGGCCAGCATCGCCGCGCGCTGGTTCGCACTGGCCGCGCCCGACAGCATCGCCCAGGCCTGCGGGTTGAGGAAAATGCGCCCTTCGGTGTCGGTCTTGACGCCGAACTTCACATTGTCGTCGGTGATTCCGCGCGCAAACCAGCGCCCATCCCACAGATGTTCGTTGGCCGCGCTGTTCATGGCGGCAGCGCCTTCGCGAAAGTGAAGCGATTGCTGCTGCGCGTCCCGGTGCGCGCACATATCGGCCCACAGGTTCAGCGCGTACGCTGCCGCCACCGTGAGCCAGCCGGAGACGCCGCGCCCCTTGTAGCCCACCATATTCATCGGATCGCACCAGTCACCCTGGCCGATGAACGAGAGACCGCGCGCATCGCGCTCCTGCAGCAGCCAATCCATGGCCCGGTCGATGCGCGCCGCGACGGCTTCACTGCGTCCAGTGCCGTCAACTACAACCTCATCGAGCAGCGCCCAATCTGCGGTCTCGTCGAGGTAGGCCTTGACGCACACCGGCAGCCATACGCAGTGGTCGGTATGCGGCACCTGGTTGATGAATTTGAGCTCCGCACCTTCGGCCAGCAGGATTCCGTCGGGCATGGCGCCACTGGCTTCCTGCTGGCTCAGCGCATGCAGAAAAGCGGTCCGCATGCACTCCGGCTTCACGAAGCTCATGCCCATATTGTCCTGCAGGTAGTTACGCGTCTGCGGGTCGGTCGTGAGCCGGTTGACGTCACCGTGGTAAAACACCTGGCGCGGCAGCCAGTGGTTGACGAAATTGTCGAGCTCCTTGTCCGGTGTGCTGATCCGCAGGCACCCGCTGCCGCCATCGATGTAGGCCGCGTACTCGGCTGCCGTGCGCGCAAACCCGGCTGCAGACAGATAACGCTCGCGCATCCGCACGATCTCGGCGTCGTCGAATGCCGGGCCAAACAGAAAACGCTTTTCAAGCACTGCGCCGGCGTCCAGCGCCAGCTTGTACTGCACCACGGCGGCGGGCGTTTCGTATCGTGCATCGCCCCCGGCCAGCTGGCTCAGGTTCAGTGCGCTTGGCGAGTGGAGGCCGCCCTCGCCTTCGAACGCCGCCTGGTTCACTTCCCAGGAATCGGGCGCGTCCTCGCACAGGAAATAGGTCTTGTCCTTCAGGTCCTTGTTCTTGAAGTAGTCTTCCACCTTCTGGTAGGGCGTGATGCAGCTTGCTACAACGCCCCCAAGGTCGGCGCGGTATTCGCCCGACTGGTTCATCCACGACATATAACCTATCGGAAAATAGGGCGTCAGGCTGATCGAGCGTACCCGCCCGGACAGATTGGTTACCTTGAGCGACCATAGTTCGGCCACGTCGTCGGTTGGCAGCCCCAGACGCAGTTCGATGCGCAGGCCGAGATGTTCGACGGTCCACAGCAGGTCCGATTTACCGACCGAGAAGGCAAAGCGGTCGGGCTGCTGACGCACCGGTTCGTAGGGTGCTGAAAACAGCTGCCCGGTTTCTTCATCCTTGATATAGACGAAGCGGCCAGGATGGTGAGCGTAGTAGCTTTGCTCCGGCTGCATGAAAGTCTTGGCCTGCTGATTGGGCGCGTTCGCGTACTTGGCAGGCTCCGGCTGCATGAACTGGGCCACCGCGTAGCCTCTGCAGGTGGCCTGGATCATCATCTTGCGGTTCCACAGAAAGCCTGCGGCGTTGGGCATGGCGATAGGGCTGGACAACTCGAAGCGGTTGCCGTCGTCGGTAGGGCGTAACACTAGTTGGGCTCCATTGGACTGGATGGCGATGCCTTGCGGGCCAGCAGTTCGGCCTGGACTTGCGCCAGCCGCTTCCCGTCAAGGTTATAAAAGAACATGCACACTACTGCGAGGAAGGCAAACACGGCGGGAATGAACGACATCAGCCAGACGATGCCTTCCTGCGAACCTGTGCTCTGTACCGCATTGGGAACATAGCCGAGCGCCGTGAAGAGCGAGCCGATTACCGCGACCGCCACTGCGGTGCCGAGCTTTTGCGAGAAGGTGGCTGCTGCAAACGTGAGCGCCGTCGCGCGGCGACCCGTACGCCATTCGTTGTAGTCAGCCGTGTCGGCGTACATGGAAAACGCCAGTGGCGATTTGGGGCCCAGCACGAAGCCCATCGCGACCTGCAGCACATACATCAGCGCGACCTGGTCCTTGGGAATGAAGAAGAAGCCGCACGAGAATATCGTCGTCAGGCTCATGAGAATGATCATGAGGCGCTTCTTGTCGACAAAGCGCGTCATCACGGGCGTGAGCGCAGCGCCAATGCTGGCAGCGATCATGTAGGCCGGGATGAAGGACGCGATCAGGTCCGGGCGCCCCACATAGTATTTGAAGTAGTAGGCGGCCGTGGTGCCGCGCAGGGTGATCGTCACCATGATGATGAGCGCCAGGAAGAACAGCACCACCCATGGACCGTTGCGGGTGAGGTCGCGAATGTCCTGCATCAGATCATTCTTCTGCCCGGGCGGCGGCGCGATTCGTTCGCGCGTATTGAAGAAGGTGATCGAGAACAGGCAGGCAGCGGCGATGCCCCACACGATCATGGTCAGCTGCCAGCCGCGTTGGGCATCGCCGGCGCCAAGCGTCTTGACCAGCCAGGGCGTGGCGGCGGTGACCACGGTGCTGCCCACAAAGGCAAAGATGAAGCGCAAGCCGTTAATCGATGAGCGCTCCTGCGGATCGCTCGACATCACACCCGAGAGCGCGTTGTAAGGGATGTTGATGCAGGTGTAGCAGACCATCATCAGCAGGTAGGTAGCATAAGCCCACACCACCTTGCCGCCCTGCGACAGGTCGGGCGTGGTGTAGGTCAGGACCGCCGCGCCGGCCAATGGCAGCGCGCCCCACATCAGGTAAGGCCGGAACTTGCCCCAGCGCGTGTTGGTGCGGTCTGCCGCTGCCCCAATGAGCGGATCGGTGAAGGCGTTGATGATCTTCACGATGAACATCATCGACGCCGCCACGCCGGCCGTCAGCCCGAATACGTCGGTGTAGAAAATCAGTAAGAAGGTCGAGACATTGGTCCAAAAAAAATTGAACCCCATATCGGCGACGCCGTAACTGAGCTTTTCACGCCAGGGCAAGACGGTTGCGGTCACAGGAAACTCGATTCAGGACAAGAGTGTTAGCGCTAACATTAGCTGCCGTAGTATGACTGCCAAATTATTCGCCTGTCAATCTGAATTTACGCATCGGCTGGATAGCGCAGGCCGATCTGGTCGCGAATGGTATCGAGCACGCGCATCAATCCCAGCGTTTCATCGAGCGTCATGCCGGGACTTTCGAGCAAGCCATCGCGTACGCAGCGGGAGGCTTCGAGCGCCTCGTGCACATAGCCGTTGCCCTGCCAGGGAGTGTCCACCACGCGCGAGGCGCCGTCGGCCAGCGTCACCGTCAGCGAGGGCGAGCGGTGGAACATGGTATCCATGCGGATGCGCCCCAGCGGCCCCGACACGGTCAGCACGTTCGGCGTTTTCGCCAGCAGCGAACAGGAACAGACTGACATGGCGCCGCCTTCGTGCAGCAAGGTGAAGCCGGTTTGGGCATCCACGCCAGTGTCACTCATCGCCGCCAGCGCTTGCACCTGCTGGACCGGCCCCATGATGGCAGCAGCGATCGACAGCGGATAGATGCCCAGATCGAGCAGCGCCCCGCCGCCTAGTTCGCGGCTATTGACGCGATGCGCCGGGTCGGTCGTTGCGTGAAACCCGAAGTCGGCATGCAACTGGCGTGGCGTGCCGATTTCGCCGGAGGCCACGATGCGCTTAAGTTCGGCCAGCGCCGGCATGTAGCGCGTCCACATCGCCTCCATCAGAAACAGCTTCTTCGCGCGCGCCAGGGCCACCACTTTTTCGGCTTCGCGCAGATTCATGGTGAAGGGCTTTTCGCACAGGACAGCCTTGCCGCCTTCGAGCGCCATGCTGGTGTTCTCGGCGTGCATGGGGTGCGGAGTGCCGATGTAGATGATGTCCACGTCTGGTGCGTTGCACAGCGCATGGTAGGAGCCGTAGGCCACCGGCGAGCCAAACTCGCTGCCAAATTTTTGTGCGCTTTCCACGCTGCGCGAGCCCACCGCCGCCAGCGTTGCGCCGGGCGTTTCCATCAACGCCGTCGCAAATGCCCGGGCGATGCCGCCCGTGCCCAAGATACCCCACCTAACCGTTTCAGCCATGTCATCTCCGCTCGTCAAAAACTATCCGATGCTCAGTTAGCACCTTTTTTTAGATTACACGGGTAGCGGCGGATTTGTACAACAGGGTCAATTTTTTGCGAAAAACAGCAGTGCGGAAAGGTCGGCTAGCAGCAAGTCTGGGCGATCTCGTCGTAGCCTTTGCCGAGGAACTGCACCAGGCAAAAGCCGTGGCCGAAGGGATCGGCGAACATCGCCAGGCGGCCCCAGTTTGCAGTCTTGACTGGCGACTCCAGGATCGCGCCTGCCGCCAGTGCCTGCTGCACGGCGGCGTCGATGTCAGGTACGACGAAATCCAGGTGCACGGGACTCCAGTGGCGCTCGTAGCTGCGGGTTTGCGCAATCGTAGTAGAAGGCGCGCTTCCGGCTGGCTTGACCAGTAGATAAATGGGCGATGCCGCGCCGAGCAGCTCCACGCCAAAGTCGCCGAAGCAGCGGCCAATGGTCAGGCCTACCGCGGAACAGTAGAAGGTCGTCGCCGCAGCAAGGTCGGGGACATCGATGTTGACTAATAGCTGCATGTCAGGTCACGGGCGAAAGTGGCAGCGAGGGCTTGCACCGAAGGGTAGCAAACCATATCAGAGAATCGGCAGCGCACGACTCATCGAGTTGCGAAAAAGGCCGCCATCCATGCTTGAATAGATGGGCGGCCCGCGCGACCACGGCGCTGGCAGGAACTATCAGATTTCGGTGAATCGATACTCGTGCTGTGCGTCGTTGAGCGTGAGGGTACGCTTGTTCTCCGTCTGGCCCACGGTTAGCTCCAGCCCCTCGAAACCAGGCATTTCCGTCACCAGCATGGCACTGCCACTGGCATTCTTGCGGGTAGCGACTGAAATTCGCATCTCGCCCGTATCCATCAAGGTTTGGCTGCCTTGACGGCGGATGCGGATCTCACCGAGCAGTGGATTGCTATAGCGCGCGGCCAGTTGCGCCACGATGGCGGGATCGGCCGGCGAGGTGTTCAGTTTGACCGCTGCCGCACGTGCCAGCGTTGCGCGCTTGGCCGACACCTTGACGTCCTCTGCCGCTTCCGGTTTGGCATCGAAGACCAGCTCGATCAAGCGCCGCATAACCGGGCGCAACAAGCGCCCCCCTTCATCGGAATTGGTGAGAATCACGGCGCCGATACCCGAGTCTGGCAGCAAGTAGAAATTACTCTTGTACCCTAGCAGGCTGCCGCCATGAGTCAGCACGTCCACTCCGGAGACGCGCTCTACTTCCAGTCCCATGCCATAGTTGAGATTCTTGCCAGAAGCAACCTGCGGCGCCCGCCGCGCAAGGAGATTTTCCTTGCTCACCAGTTGCTTGCCATTTGGCAGCCTACCTTCGTTGGCTTCGAGCTGAACATAGCGCGCAAGGTCGGTAGCGGTGGTCCATACCCCGCCGGCTGGGCGATGCGGCACGACCGAGTAATTGAAGTCCTGTGAAAGGACGGTGACCCGCTCTGCGAGACTGGTCGCGTGCGGCGACGCATGGTTGCTGCGCATAGCACGCGCCATGTCGAAGTGGGTCTGGCGCATTGCTAGCGGCGCGAAGATGTGGTGCTCCATGGCGGTGTCGTACGCTCTGCCCAGTTCCATCTTTGGATAGACCAGGGCTCCACCGACATAGCCAGCGGCCGATGCCATCAGATTGTTGTACTGATAGAGCTCACCGAAGCCGCTAGTCGGACTATTCGTCCCAAGCATTTTCATGGAGGTCAGCGGGGTGGAATTCTTAAATTCGAAAATCCATTCCAAGTCCTGGCGCGGCAGGCCTGTACACGCGCACACCAGGTGCTTGACCAAGACTTGCGAGGTGACGGCGTCGGTACCGAGCTTGAAGGCCGGGTAGAGCTGGGTTACCGGCTGGTCCCAGCGCAGCTTGCCCTGATCGGCCAGCTTGGCTAGCAGCAGCGTGCTCATGCCCTTGGTGTTGGAGGCCGCCATGAACATGGTGTTCGCATCGACCAAGGCTGGCTTGCCCAGTTCGCGCACGCCAACTCCACCAGCGTGCACCACCTTGCCCCCGTCCAGTAGTGCAAAGCTGGCCCCGGGAACGCCTAGATCTTTGATGGCCTGGGCCAGGAAAGCCCGGAACTGTCCGATCCGCTCCGGGTTGAGCTTGTTGGGTGTTTTTCCGGTGAAGTTCTCGGGCGAATAGCCACGCGGCGTCAGGCTGCTGATCATGAGGTCGAAAGCTGCGCTGCGCTTGTCCGCAACGGCGGGGGTAGCTTCAATCAGCATCACGGTCCAGGCCGTCCCAGCCCGTAACGCGACTGCCTGTACAGCCACCTTTTCTTCGTCAGGAATGACATAGTTCGCGATGACCCGTTCGTCCCAGCCAAAGCGTGCTGTAGCGGGCGCCACCGTGGTGGGTTTGCGCGCCGCGTTCTTGCCGCCGACACGCGACCATGCAGCGCTGATTGCAGCTTGGGCATCGGTGGCGGTGGTATCGAATAATGTGATGCGGTTGCCTTCTTCCGGCGCCTCGAAAACAGTCAGGGCACCATCGCGCCGTACGCTCCACCCTGGCGCTCCAGTGATCTGGGTACCGACACTGGTGAGAAGCGCGGTGTCGGCTTCCATCTTGCCCACTAAGGTTGAACTGGCAACCGGCGTGGATGCCAAGGCGGCAATCGGCAGCAGGGTCGACAGGATCGCGGCGCACATCAATTTTTTCGAGAACATGGGCATCCCTTAACAATAAATTTTTGATAACAGCGAGCATCGTGTCATGCGACTTGCCGTCGGTCAATGTATTTATCGAGGGCGTAGGAAGCAGCTCTTTCATCTGAATGAAAGGGAGTTTTATAGATTGATCACGGTCGGCCTGCAGCTAGCGCACAGCGTGCCGTGGATGATGGCGTACCTAAACCCTACTGCGCAGAGAAGCCTGCCCATGCTCCTTGCAAACCTGCCCAGGCTAGGGTCGCGCCACAGTTGTAAGATATTCACAAGCCGAATGGGCGCAACTCTTGTCTGGCAGGCAGCGCCGTGTGGCGGTACGTCCCCTACGCCCAGGCGCGCGGTGCAAGCTCCCGAGGAGGGCGCGCAGACCCAGAAGCGCGAAGGCCGACACTTAGGCCTGCGCCCTAGCGCGGCGCGTCGGCCATCCGGTTCGGTCGCGCATTGCCGCACAGGCGGTGAGGTTTCAGTCGTCCTGCCCGGCCTCCCCCGTTCCTGCGTCGGCGCCTACGTCGGGCTGGGCTACAGTGGCCTCCTTGAGCTTACCGTCCACCAAGGCAATCACACGCCGCGCGCTGGCGATGGTCTCGGGCCGGTGCGCCACGATGATGCGCGTGATCGGCAACGCGGCAATCGCAGCGTTCACATGGCGCTCCAACGTTACGTCCAGGTGGCTGGTGGCTTCGTCCAGCACCAGCACGCGCGGCTGCTTGTAGAGCGCCCGCGCCAGCAGCACGCGCTGCTTCTGCCCGCCCGAGAGCGAGCTGCCCATGTCGCCCGCCAGCGTTTCGTATCCCATCGGCATGGCAGCAATATCGGCATGCACCGCCGCGATTTTGGCGCACACTTCCACCCTCGCGGTGTCGGTCGGCTGGTCAAAAAAACTGATGTTCTCGCGCAAACTACCCGCCAACAGCTGGTCCTCCTGCATCACCGCGCCAAGGGCGGAACGGTATGAGCGGGCGCCGAGCTGGCGCACTGGCACCCCGCCATAGCGAATCTCCCCCTCCAGTGGCGTCAACACGCCCAGAATCAGCTTAATCAGGGTCGTCTTGCCCCCGCCCGAGGGGCCGACCAGAGCCAGCGAGTCGCCGGGCTCGATTACCAGGTTCAGGTTGCGCACTACCCACGGGTCGCCATCGCTGTAGCGAAAGCCCACGTTGAGCAACTCGATACGCGGATCAAGGTTGGTTATACTCACGCTGCCATGCACTTCAGCCTCCGGTTCTTCCAACACGATATCGGCCAGCCGCTCGGTGTGCAGGCTCAGCATCTTGAAGTCGAAAAACATATCGATCAAGGACGACGTGCGCGCCCCAAACTGGGCGCCGTAGGCGGCAAAGGCGAACAGCATGCCAATGGTAAAGGTCCCGTCCATGACCATGCCCCCTCCCAGCCACATCATCAACGTTCCAGAAACGCCGGTAATGGCCAGGTTTATGTTGCCGTACCACAGGCCAAGCTTTTGCGTGCGTACCTCCCGGTTGACCGAATCGACCTTTGCATTGAGCCAGCGACTGCGCCGGTCCAGCTCGCGTCCGAACAGTTTGATGGCTTGCACGGCCCGGATTGTCTCCAGAAAGCAGCTGCTTTCCTTGGCCGAAAGCATCAGACCTTCCATGCTCGCTTCGCGCAGCGGGCCGTAGGACACGCAACGCATCGCTCCATACAGCAGCACAGTAGCTACCACCACCACCGACAGCGTGGGGCTGTACATCAGCATCATGATGAAGGTGGCTATCGCCATCAGGCCGTCCAGAATCACCGCAATGAAGCCGCTGGTGATGGTGGACTGGATCGCCCCTACAGAGCCAAAGCGCGATACTACGTCGCCCAGGTGGCGCTTTTCGTACCACGACACCGGCAGGCGCAACAGGTGGGTAAAGACGTTACCGACCCATTGCATGTTCAGGTGAGTGGACAGATACATGACGGTCCAGCCGCGCGCCTGCGACAATGCTGACTGAGTAAATAGCAACACCATCGAACCAATTGCCAGCAAATTGAGCAAGCTGCGGTCAGATGACACCAACGCCTCGTCAACCACCCACTGGTTGAGCATTGGCGCGGCCAGCGCGAACGCTTGCAGCGCGAATGACATGAGCAGCACCAGGGCCAGTGGCTCGCCGTAGCCGGTCAACTTGCCAAGCACGCTGCGCACCGACACGCGGCGCTTCTCATCGACCGCCTTAAAGCCAGGCGCCGGGGTCAGTTCAAGCGCGTACCCGCTGAAATGCTTGTCCACGTCGGCATACGGCAGCCGCCGTACCCCGACGGCCGGGTCATGCAAAACCACGCCTTTGGCGTTGGCTGCGCGCAGCACCACAAAATGGTTGGCATCCCAGTGCAGAAGGCAAGGTGTCTTGAGTTGGCGCAGCTCGTCCAGGTCCAACTGCACGGCGCGCGCGCTCAGTTTCAGGCGGTCGGCGTAATCCATTAGCTGGGCCAGCGTGGAGCCCTTTAGCGAGACGGAAAAGCGCGCGCGCATGGCCGCAAGGTCGGTGCGGAGGCCGAAATGGGACGCGGTCATGGCCAGACATGCCAGGCCGCACTCGGCAGCTTCCGTTTGCAGGAGCAATGGCAAGCGGCGCGGGCCAAATTCAATTTGTTGCAGTAAGTCCAGCATGACATGCTCCTGATAAAAAAACGGTCAGCCGGGACGGGCTGACCGCTGCTTGCTCTGCGCAGATAGTCCGGCGTGCCGAGCCGCCTGAAAGCGGTTACCACAGCTGCACGCTCCCGTCCTCCTTGGTGTGGGTGAGCATGAACCACAGGCTCACGGCCCCAATTAAGTAGCAGCACACCATCTTTCCCTCGTCACCGAGATTGACCAGCAGGTCCCAAGCGACCCAGGCGACGGGGATGATTCCCACTGCCCCACAGCTAACAATGGTCAGCAATGTGCCGACGGTTTTGTCCACCGGCCCCATGAATCCATAGCAATACAGAAAGCTGCCAACGACGATTAAGGCCCATACCATCAGGTGGGAGTCCACCGGCGCGGTGCGGATCGGGGCGAACCAGATCGGCATGAGCGAGAGCACAACGACCAGGGCGCACTTCCACCAGCTGGTGCCACCGTCCATTTTTTTCAGAACGTTCATAGTTATCCATGTGTGTGTGTAAGAGCGTGCCACCGGGCACGCGAAACGGGACGGAAAGCTGCCTCCTTTCTCTTTAGACCGTCAAGCTGAACGGGAATTTACCGATTTGCTTTACGCGCGCGCAGGCCTCACGCAAAAACTTGTCCGGCCTCGTTCATGCCTCGCCTACTTACGATTACGTTTTGCCAGCACCTGGCTCAAGTCGTCACCGCCGCTTGGGGCTGGCACGCCGTCGCCGCTAAGCCAGTTGCCTATCGCCTTAAACGCGTCCATGACCGCGCCCACCGCGGCCTGTGAACCACTCTGCACCAAATCGCTGTTGTGGTACAAAACGGTGCCGGCGGTATAACCAGCCGCTGCCGCCGTGCCCACGCCGGTGAAACTTGCCACATAGACAGGCCCCATGACAGCGGGGCTCAATGCAGCCCAGCCCCCGGCAGCCGTGACGACCTTTGACGCGGCCACGCCCCCGCCAATGGCCCCGGCGCCCGTGATGAATTCCCCGCGCGTGATACCCCCACCCTTTTCGTCGGCGCCACCGGCCACCTTCGCCAGAATCTGGCGGTTCGATACTGTTTTCATGCTATTTCTCCATAACGAACTGCACTTCAACAAGAGCCATACCGGGCAGATGCCGGGCCAGGCCCACGGGGCACACTGCCCCAGCCGCGTCAGGTCCCTACCCAGCCCGGCTTTTCGCAGCGCTGATAAGCGGCTCCACGACCCACTCGATCAGGCGCCGACGATCTTGCAGAATGTCCGCTTCCAAAGTCATTCCCGCCTTAAAATGTTGTGTTCTCCCATAAGCGCTCACGGCCTGCGTAGCTAAGCGCACCGTGACCCGGTACACCGGCTCGGCCCCGGCGCTCTGCCCTTCCGCGATGGGACTGCGCTCGACCCGCGCCACGGTACCTTCCACCTGTCCGAACTTTTGAAAGGGGAATGCAGACATACGCAGGCGCACGCGTTGACCCGACGCGATAAAGCCTACGGCGCGCGAGGGCACCATCAGGTGCGCCTCCAGTTCGCTCCCGGCCGGCAATATAGTGGCCATAGTCGCGCCTGGTGGCACCGCCTGGCCCTGCTCGAAGGCCAGCGCCGTGACTACGCCTGCAGCAGGGGCCAGCACCTGCATGCGGCTGCGCCCCTCGTGTTCGGCGGCTTCCTGGCCGATGCTGGCCAACTGCTGGGCCGACTGGCTGCGGATCAAGCCCACTTTGGTGCCGATCAGGCGCGCCTCGTCCTCTACTGACAGCAGTTCGCGTTGCACCGCCAGCACGTCGCTCTCCAGCGCCTTCTGGCGCCCGGTCAACGCCGTCACCGCGTCGCGCGCGTCGGCCAGCTGCGCCTGCGACACAAATCCGCGCCGTGCTAGTTCCCGAAAGCGGCCGTGGCGGGCCTGCGCGCTGCGCACCTGAATCGCCTGGAGCGCCACCGCCTCGTGGCGGGTTGCCACTTCGGCGCGCAGCGAGCGTTCGCGGCTGGCCAGTCCAGCGGCGCGCTGCTCCATGTCCTGCACTTGCAGCTCCCCCGCGTGGGCCAGCTCGCGCCGCCGCTCGGTCAGCAGCTGGCCAATACGAGCATCCACCCCGCCCCCGCTGCCGGCGCGCTCGGCGCTCAGCTCGTAGAGCAGCTGGCCGGCTCTAACGTGGGCCCCGTCCTGCGCAGGGCGCCGGGTCACGCGCCCGAACTGGTTCGCCACCACCCGGATGCTGCCTGCGCTGGGAACCATCTGTCCGGTGACGCTGACCGTGCGCGTGTAATGCCCCAGGCCGAGCAGCGCACCAATCGCCAGCAGCAGCGCCAGGGCCACGCTGCCGGCCACTCGCATCGGCACCTTGGCCGCGAGCACGATAGTCCCGGCCCAATGGTTGCTGGCCGCGTCCAGCGCGCGCTGGCGAAATAGCGGCTCGTTGCCGGCCAATGCCTCGGCGGGCGGGCGTACCACAGGGGGTACAGGCGTAAGTGGGGGCGCCGGCTTTTTGGCCTCGGGCGGCGCGGCGACCTGGCGCGCGAAAAAGAAGGCTCTGCGCGAAGCCGGGCGCAATGGGCCGAGATTAGTGCGAAACTTGGTCTTAATCATTGTTACACCCCGAAACCGGAGTCCTTGGCGAAAGCCAAGGGGCCGGGTGTTTTACTGCAGGGCCGGGCTGGCCCGGCGCCTAGAAGGCTGCGGCCAACTGGCTCGGCGTGTGCTGCGCGCTGGGCAGCTCGCGCGGTTGCCGCAGTTCGGGCCTGACCTTAGTCAGACCGGCAGCATTGGCCTGGTGGGCAGTGATGGAAGAAAGGACGGGGGCAGGCGGCGCGGCAGGCACCTCGGAACCGACGCGAGGCTGCGGCGTGGTGCCGCCGCCAATACAAGAGGGAGGGCGTGTTGTTGACAGTTTTCATGACTTAGCCTCAGACGTGTCGCCGTGCCGACGAGGTCGGCATTGGCCCCCGGTACAAGACCGCGGTGAACTCATTCTGTGACCGGCTGAGCGCCGCGCAATTGATGAGAATCAATAGGGAGGTACGATCTGGCACAAGGTAGCGGATAGCGTTGCATAACAGAACGACGCTACGCTCCGTAGCGCGTTTTGCATTTCGGATCAGCACCAGGCGACAACTTCGTGCAGGTTGCCGTTGGCGATCCCTCGGACAGAACCCAGATCTGCTAAACCACGCCAAGGCAGTAAGGGGAGACTTACCTATGGAGCGGGTGAAGGGAATCGAACCCTCGTCGTAAGCTTGGGAAGCTTCTGCTCTACCATTGAGCTACACCCGCGATAGCCGCATTCTACGCGGGTTTCATGCGGTCTGACAAATTTCCAAACCGGCAGGTGCGAGCGAAATCGCGACGCAACGCCTACTTCATCCAGCAGCCATGGCTCCGAATTGCTGGAGCGCCTTCGACACAGACGCCAACACGCGCTCGCGTTGCGCCATATCCTTGGACTCTAAAAGCGAGATGTACAGCGGCATCAGAAAACTCCGGAAGTTATGGCGACGGGCAAACAGTTCCGGCTTGGATGCGTTGCGATCCGCGGTGGTGACGACAAATGCGCCAAACCAGGCGTCCCACTCTGCCACAGTGATTTCGCTGCGTTCGGCCAGGCTGAACACCGTGCGCGCCATGCGCGATCCTTCGGAATATTGGTAGAACTGCGGCGGCGTCTGCGACCCGGCGGCGTACAGCTGCGTCGCTATCGCCTCCAGAATTATCTGCTGATTTTTTTTGCCGATGCCTTGATGTCGCGCCAGCTGCGTCAGGAGATCGGATGCATGCGGGACGGCGTGGCGCCACCCTTCTTTCTGGTCATAGCCGCGATAATCGCGCAGCCCGCTCAGATAGGTAGTACCCGCTTGCATGATTTCGGCGAGATGACTCTCACCCAAAAATGGCTTGACGCTGTCCGCGCCAACCAGATCGGCTAAAACAAGCGCAGCAAACGCTTGTGCGAATCCGGCTGGGTCGTGCTGTTTGATGGCCGCGACTTGCGAGACACGCAGGTTGTGTAGGGTGGACACATCCAGTTTCTGCTCGCGTATCCAGATGCGAACGGACGGTTGAGAAGATCGTTCACGCAGCTCCGGGTCAGGACTGGACAGGCAGTCGGTAAGACCGATGGCAAGACGCTGACGCCTGGCGTGGTCGGCGACTTCGCCCCGGACAGCCTGCAGCGCGAGAATGTCGGCTCGTGTGATGCCGGCAGGGGGACAAGCAGCCATTGCAGCGTTATGCAGGGCGAAAGCGCCGACGATTGTAAGCAAGAAGCGCATAGTGACCTTAGGTTGAGGATGCAAATTGAATACAAAATATTAACATACGGCATTTACCATTTAACACTTTCTCCATGGGGATGCACACCTCATCAATAGCTTTTCCTATCACGGCGATTAATACAACCAATCAGGTGCGCGTCCAACTTGGGGTATCATCAATTCAATGAGTTCTTCTCATTCGATAGTTTTTATCAACCGACACAACAGCAAAAGAGGATCTCCCATGTCACTGATCAATACTCAGGTTCCAGCTTTCAAAACCCAAGCTTTCCACAACGGCAAATTCGTTGAAGTATCGAACGAAAGCCTCAAAGGCAAATGGTCGGTCATCATCTTCATGCCTGCCGCCTTTACCTTTAACTGCCCGACCGAAGTCGAAGACGCGGCCGACAACTACGCCGAGTTCCAGAAGGCCGGCGCCGAGGTGTACATCGTCACCACCGACACCCACTTCTCGCACAAAGTCTGGCACGAGACCTCGCCTGCCGTCGGCAAGGCCCAGTTCCCGCTGGTTGGTGATCCGACCCACGCGCTCACCCGCGGTTTCGGCGTGCACATCGATGAAGAAGGCCTGGCGCTGCGCGGCACCTTTATCGTCAATCCGGACGGCGTCATCAAGACGCTGGAAATCCACGACAACGCCATCGCGCGTGACGTCAAGGAGACCCTGCGCAAGCTCAAGGCTGCGCAATTCGTCGCTGCGAACCCAGGCCAGGTCTGCCCTGCCAAGTGGAACGAAGGCGCGAAGACTCTGACCCCATCGCTGGACCTGGTCGGCAAGATCTAAGTTGTCTTAAGCGAGAAGGGCGTGCTGCCTTGCCGCCCTTCTTCTCGACCAGATTTCCGCAGTACACAAGGCATTTTTTAGAACGGATACAGCCATGCTTGACGCCACCTTGAAAACCCAGTTGCAGGCCTATTTGCAGAACCTGCGCGCCCCGATTACGCTGATCGCCACGCTCGATGCGAGCGAGAAGAGCGCGGAATTGCGTGAGCTCCTGGTAGAGATCGCCAGCCTGTCCGACAAAGTCACTATCGACGAATCGGGCACGGACAGCCGCAGCCCTTCTTTCGTCGTCGCCAAGCAGGGCGAGACCCGCGGCGTGCGATTTGCCGCGATCCCTTTGGGACACGAATTTACTTCGCTGGTGCTGGCCCTGCTGTGGACCGGCGGCCATCCGCCCAAGGTCGAGGCCGAAGTGCTCGATCAGATCAAATCGCTCGACGGTGGCAATTTTGAGGTATATATGTCCCTCTCCTGCCATAACTGCCCGGACGTGGTGCAGGCCGCAGCCTTGATGGCAATTTATAACCCGAAAATCAATACCGTCATCATCGATGGCGGCATGTATCAGGGCGAAGTCGACACGCGCCAGGTCATGGCCGTGCCGATGGTGTTCAAGGACGACGCCCTGTTCGGCTCGGGCCGCATGACGCTCGAAGAAATCGTCGCCAAGCTCGACGTGCGTTCGGCCGACCGCGAAGCGACCAAGCTCAATGAAAAAGACCCCTTCGATGTGCTGATCGTTGGCGGCGGACCGGCCGGCGCGGCGGCGGCTGTGTATGCAGCGCGCAAAGGCATTCGCGTCGGTATCGCGGCCGAGCGCTTCGGCGGCCAGACCAACGACACCATGGCCATCGAAAATTACATTTCCGTGCTCGAAACGGACGGACCGAAGTTCGCCCTCGCGCTTGAAGCCCAGGTGCGCCACTACGACGTGGACATCATGAACCTGCAGCGCGCCGACCGCATCGTGCCGGCGCCCACGCCGGGCGGCCTGGTCTCCGTGCATATGCAAAACGGCGGCGTGCTGCATGCGCGCAGCGTGATCGTGTCCACCGGCGCGCGCTGGCGTAACGTCAACGTGCCCGGCGAAGCCGAGTACAAGAACAAGGGTGTGGCTTACTGCCCGCACTGCGACGGGCCGCTGTTCAAGGGCAAGCGGGTGGCGGTGATTGGCGGCGGCAATTCCGGCATCGAGGCGGCAATCGATCTGGCCGGCCTGGTGCAGCACGTGACGGTGATTGAATTTGCCGACAGCCTCAAGGCCGATGCCGTCCTGGTCAACAAGCTGCGCAGCCTGAACAACGTGACCATCCATGTGAACGCCCAGACCACGGAAATCACCGGTGACGGCCAAAAGGTCAACGGCATCAGCTACAAGGACCGGGTCAGCGGCGAAATTCACCACACTGCGCTGGAAGGTGTGTTCGTGCAGATCGGCCTGGTGCCCAACACCGAGTTCCTGAAAGGGACGCTCGAGTTGAGCAAGTTCGGCGAGATTGTCGTCGATGCCAAATGCCACACCAGCCTGCCCGGCGTGTTTGCTGCGGGCGACGTGACCACGGTGCCTTACAAGCAAATCGTGATCGCCGCCGGTGAAGGTTCCAAGGCAGCGCTGAGCGCATTCGACTACCTGATCCGCCAGCCGGTAGCGGCCCCTGTTGTCGCCGAACCGGAAGCACTGGCTGCCTGATCGGCAATGGCCGGCCGGTCCCTCCCGGGGACCGCGCCGGCCATTGCGTCACCCACAATGCATACGCCAAGGCAAAAAACATTGCCTGTGGCTAATTTCTCACCTCCTGTGCTGAATCTCACGGTATGATCGGTTACGGCTTGCTCCATGCAGCCGCGACTATTAATGACTGCCAATCCAGGCCTGCACCGGCGTGGTTTGCACCACCTGCATGCGCCCGGATTTAGACAACAAGCTGCTTACGCCACCGCACGACGTCCCGCCTTCGCGCAGTTTGAGCGAGGACGCCGCCAATAACGGCAGCGCACCCGGCTTCCTAACGCGCCTGCACGCATCGAGCCCCTGGCGCGGCCTGCTGGAATCCCCCATCCTGTCCAACCTGGCGATGATGGTGCTGTGGGTGCTGACCTGGCAAGTGGCCAAACTGGTCGAATACACCGAACATGCGAGCGTGTGGTTTCCCGTCGCGGGTCTGACCTTTGCGGCCCTGCTGCTTGAAGGCGCACGCCTGGTGCCGGGCATGTTCGCCGGCTGCGTCATCGTCACGATCTGGGTCGGCCGCCATTACAACCTGCCGCTCAATGACCTGCAGCTGGCATTCGGCGGCATGCTGTTTGCGCTGGCCCATATCGGCGCGTATGCCGCCGGTGCGCGCGCTCTGCGGGCCATCGCCTTGCGCGGCAAGCGCGATCTGCCCAAGCTTGTGGTGAGCTTCCTGCTCATTGCGGCGGTCAGTTCGCTGCTGGCCACTGCCGCAGTGCTGGCTGCGCTGGTGTACAGCGGCATGATGCCGGTCGCTGAAGTAGGCGCTACCTGGCTGCCGTTCTGGATTGGCGATCTGGCCGGGGTCATCGTGCTGGCGCCGTTCTTTGGCGCCGTCCTGGCCACCCTGCGCCCCCTCAAACTCGATATGTTCACCGCGTCCGTCAACCTGGAACAGCAAACCGCTTCGCCGCGCTTCAAGTACAAGCTGCTGTTTACCTTGTCGCTGCTGGCGGCGTCGATGGCGCTGGCCTACGCCACCCGCTCGCCCAATAGCGCGTTTGCGATCTTCTTCCTGGTCATTCCCTACATGTGGATCGCCAGTACCGAGTCGGCCTTTTGCAATGTGCTGGCAGTGGCCCTGGGCAGCGCCACCATCGCGCTGCTGGTCAACGTGCTCGAACTGAAGGAATTTTCGATGGTGTACCAGTTTGCCATCAACGTCATCGCCGCCAACACGCTGTTCGGCCTGGCCCTGCCGACTCTGTTGGCCGACAATATCGCGCTGCGCCGCATCGCCGAATCCGATTCGCTGACCCAGGCGGCATCGCGCGTCCACCTCGAACAGCGCGCCCGCGTCGACATCCACCGCTGCCGCGCCCAGGGCCAGGCCCTGACCGTGATCGTGTTCGACATCGACCATTTCAAACGCATCAATGATCTGTTCGGACATGCGCTGGGCGACCAGGCACTTCAGCATGTATGCCGCATCGCCCAGCAGTCGCTGCGGCCAGCCGATATGCTGGGCCGCTTTGGCGGTGACGAATTTGTCGCGCTATTGCCGGGCAACGATCACCTTGCAGCGTTCGCGATCGCCGAACGTATCCGCCTTTTGCTGCGCGACAGTCCACTCAAGGGCGGCCAGGTGCTCACTGCCAGCTTCGGCATCGCCGAGATGAGCGGGAACGATGGCTTCAAGGCCCTGTTCGAGCGCGCCGACAAGGCCTTGTACCAGGCCAAGCAGGACGGCCGCAACCGCACCGCCTTTATCCCCGCCGAAGGGTGCTTCAGCGCGCTGCGTAGTACGCCTTCATGAAGCGATAGAAGTACCACACGTCGACCTTGCTCGACAGTTCGAAGGTCGAGTGCATGCTGATCAGGGGCACACCCATGTCGATCACTTCCATCTCCTGCGCCGACATGAATTTGCCGATCGTGCCACCGGTGCCCACGTCCACTTTGGGCGTGTGGGTTTGCCAGGGGATGGCGCCCTTGTCGAGCACCGCGCGGATCTTGGCAGTGAAGTCCGGGTTGGCGTCGAACCCGCCGCCGTAGCGCTTGATCGTCACACCAAAGCCCACCTTGGCCGCGTTGCTAGCTTCAGTGGCGTCCGGGAAGACCGGGTTGATGCCATCGTTGGTGTCGGCGCTGACCACCTGGGCATTGCGCAGCGCCGTGCGCAAATCGAGTTCGGACGCGGACGAAGCCTTCTGGCCGGCCAGCAGGCGCGCGTAGGCATGGCTGAGTACCTGCGAGGAGGCGCCGGTGTTATTGGGCGAGCCCACTTCTTCGTAATTGGAGACATACACAATCGCGGTCTGAGCCGGCACGCCGTCGATCTCGGTGAGTGCCTTGAGCGCGCAATAGGTGCTCAGGCGGTCGTCCTGGCCGTAGGCGCCCACCATGCCGCGGTCGATGCCGACATCGCGCGGGGCGGTGGCTGGCACCAGGGCGAGGTCGGCGCTGACGAAGTCTTCCTCGTCGATGCGGTATTTCTCTTTTAGCGCGCGCAGCACTTCGCCCACCACGCCGGTTTTGGCGGTGGGGATGCTGCCGGCAATCGGGTCGAGCTCTTCGCCCTTGAACACGTCGGTGTAGATACGGGTGCGCAGATCCTTGTCGGCGTGCGGAGCGCTGTCGCCAATCACGAACACCGGATCGTCCGGATTCACGCCGATCGAGACATCGATGCTGCGCCCGTCCGGCGTTTCGATTTTGCCTACCAGCGCCAGCGGCACGTTGGCCCACTGGTGCTTCTTGATGCCGCCATAAAACACCGTCTGGAACAGCGCCACGCTGCCCTGCGCGCCAGTCACGACGGGGCGCGCCTTGAGGCCGATGTGCGGGCTGTCGTGATGGGTGGCGACTACGCGCGAGCCGTTCACCAGCGGCTGCTGGCCCACCACGGCCAGCACCACCGTGCGGTCGCGCGTGGGAAGGATCAGGCGCGCGCCCGGGCGCACCTGGCCGGGACTGGTGAGCTCGGAAAAACCGGCGGCCTTGGCCATTTTCAAGGCTTCGGCGCTGGCCAGCGAAGCGTTGCGCGCCGCGCCCAGGTACTGCTTGTACTTCTCCGCGAAACGCGACACTTCCTCGCGCTGGCCGTCCTGCAGCTGGAGCCAGGCCGATTTCTTGCCCGCCCACGAACTCAGGCCGCTATTGGCCTCCTGGCCAAGTGCCACGGGTGTCCAAAGCACGGCCATGGCCATGACGAAGGTGTTCAGACGCAGATGCATGATGTCCTTGAAATGTGAACTTGCCGGCAGGCAGAAACTGAAATGGTAAGGCGCGCCGCGCGGAGAGGCAAACCAAAAGGCGGAGATTTACTTTGTGTTACTTTCATCGCGTAAAGACAAGCGCTTAACCGAAACGCCGGTAATCGACAAGTGGTATTCAAAATAGACATGAACTCGTTGTATTTCTGCGCATCTTTAAACTCTACCAAGCAATAAAAATAGACAACTTTTGCGGCTGTATATACATTGTTAGCCCAGCGCTTCAGCAAGTGTGCTCGGCGGAGCGAGCTTGGTTGAGCATCGAGGGACGGTTATGAGAAAAGGAATGTGCGAGTCAAGACCCGGAGCATCGGTCCTTGCGCAAGTCCGCTTCCCCTGAGGGGAAGCACTTTGAAACAGGGTTATTTTTAATTCAAACGCATGGCCTAAGGAAGAACTTCATGACAAAAGCAACAGCAATTCATATTGCAGTACTCCTCCTCTGCAGCAATTACGCAGTAGCCCAGACCAGCCCGGCGCCAGCACCTGCGGCCCCCACCGAGCAAATCAGCGACGACATCCAGAAAGTCGTCATCGTCTCCACCGGTAGCCGCGGTTCCCAGCGCACCGTGGTCGACACCCCGGTACCAATCGACATCCTGCCTGCCAAAGAACTGGGCAAGACCGGCCAGAACAGCCTGGACAAAGCCCTGGGCTTCCGCGTTCCGTCGTTCAACACTGTTCAAACTCCCGTCAACGACGCCACCTCGCTGCTCGATCCTTACGAGATCCGCAACATGGGTCCGAGCCGCTCGCTGATCCTGATTAACGGCAAGCGCAAGAATTCCAGCGCGCTGGTCTACACCCAGACCTCGCCAGGGCGCGGCGAGAGCGGTTCCGATATTTCGGCCATTCCGGTCGACGCCATCAAGCGCATTGAAGTATTGCGTGACGGCGCGTCGGCCCAGTACGGCTCGGACGCGATTTCGGGCGTGGTCAACGTGATCCTGAAAGACAGCTCGAACGAAGGCTCGATCACCGCGCGCGCCGGCATGACCGGCGAGAGCGACGGCAAGATGAAGGGCCTGAGCGTCAACCATGGCGTGAGCATCAATGGCAAGGGCTTCCTGAACTACACAGTCGACGCTTCGCGCGTGGGCCTGGCGCGCCGTTCCGGCATCGTCGATGCGCGCGGCGAAGCTACCGACTTCGGTGTGCCGATCTCGCAAGTGCAGGCGTTCCTGAACAAGTATCCGGATGCTGGCAACGTCAATGGCGCGCCAGAGACCAATGCCAACAAATTCCTGTACAACCTTGGCTACGACTTCACCGACAATTTCACGGTCTACAGCAACGCGGCCTACATCAAGAAAGACGTGTACAGCTACGCCAACTACCGTACCCCGTACTGGCGCGACACCGACTTTGGCCTGCTGCATGCGCCGGGCACGCCGTATGAAGGCTATGTTCCCGACTTTATCGGCCACCTCGACGATTACAACGCGACCCTCGGCGCGAAATTTACCTTCATGGGCTGGGCTGGCGACATCAGCATCACCGCCGGCGGCAACAAGCAGACCTACAATGTGAACAACACGGTCAACCGTTCGCTGGGCGCCGCCTCGCCGACCAAGTTCTTCGCTGGCGGCTCGGATTTCTCGCACAATGTGTTCAACGCCGACTTCTCCAAGCAGATGACGAGCGCGATCAACGTCTACGTCGGCACCGAGATTCGATCGGAAAAGTACACCACCATCGCCGGCGACAATGCCTCGGTGGTCGGTGGCGGCGCCGATTCGTTTGCCGGTAACGATCCGCTCAACTCGTTCAAGTCCGAGCGCAACAACAAGGGTATCTACGCCGGCGCGATCTTCGACATTTCGCCAGCCTGGATGATCGACGCCACCGGCCGCTTCGAGAAATACAGCGACTTCGGCGACGCCTTTGTCTGGAAGCTGAGCAGCCGCTACAAGGTCAGCGATGCGCTGACCCTGCGCGGTTCGCTCTCGACGGGCTTCCGTGCGCCGTCCCTGCACCAGATCTTCACCCAGCGCGCCCAGTATTCGTTCGTGGCGGGTGGCGCGATCGAAGTGACCGGCCTGGTCAACAACGTCTCGCCGGCGGCGCGCGCACTGGAAGTGCCGCTGCTCGACGCAGAGAAGTCGAAGAACATCACCCTCGGTCTCGGCTTCAAGCCAAGCAATAACACCAGCTTCACGCTCGACTACTACAATATTGCAGTGGAAGACCGCATCATTCTGGGCAAGGAAATCGCGCCGACGGGCGATCCTACCCAGAAGCTGGACCAGCAGATGGCCGCCCTGGGCATCAAGAAGGTCAGCTTCTTCATCAACGGTCTCGACAGCCGTACCTCGGGTATCGACTACGTGTTCAGCCACCGCAACGTGCCAATGCTGGGCGGTCGCCTGGCAGTGAACTTCTCGGGCAACTACACGCTGGAAAACGAGCGTGATGGTGCGGTCAAGAACACCAAGCTGGTGGCCGATGCCGGCCAGTCGGTAGTCGACGCCACCCAGGAAGCGCTGATGTTCACGTCGCGTCCGAAGCACAAGAACATCCTGGGCCTGGATCTGGACTACAACAAGTTCGCTTTCTCGCTGAACAACACCGTGTTCGGTCCGACCGAGTTCCGCAATGCCGGCCTCGATTCGAACCTGGCGGTCAAGTTCAAGACCAAGACCGTGACCGACTTCGGCGTGAACTACAACTTCAACGAGCGCACGACCTTCTCGTTCAACATCAATAACATCTTCGATGTGACCCCGGAATGGCGCTTCAAGGCACTCAACTCGGCCGGCGCTGCAATCTTGTCGAGCAATGCAGTTGATCCCGCTACCGGCATGACCCCGTTCGAGACCCAGCGCAACCTGATCACCTTCAATCAGCGTTATTCGATGGTGACCTATGACGGTTCGCATTTCAGCCAGTTGGGACGTACCTTCAACGCAGCCTTGAACTACCGCTTCTAAGCAGCAGGTTTGCAAGGTAAAAAGGCCGACCCTGCGGGGTTGGCCTTTTTTTTTGCCTCTAGTGACGAGGCCGTGTAGCTTTTCTGGACCTGACCCCGGCTTGTTGCGCTTGGGCTGATTTAGTCGCGGAATAGGTGGGCGAAGGTGCGGCTGACGGGGAGCTTTTCGGCGCTGCCACGCACGATGACTTCGAGCCGTTCGGCGTCGACCCGCTCCACCGCCGCCACCGCCTTGACGTTGACGACAGTGCCGCGGTGGATCTGCCAGAAACGGTCGCGGTCCAGGCCGCCCAGCAAATCCTTGAGCGGGATCTTGACCAGCGCTTCGCAGTCGGCCAGCACCACGCGCGTGTACTTGGTGTCGGACTGGAAGAACAGGACGTCATTGACGTCAATCAGGCGGATCTGCTTGCCGATCGTGGCCTTGATCATCTTGAGCTTTTCCGGCTCCTGCACCGGCAACTTGGATTTGAGCTGGCGCAGCAGGTCGCCCAGGTCGGCAGGGGGCGCTTCCAGGCGCAGGCGCAGGCGTGCCAGCGCGCGCTGCAGGCGCTCGGCCTCGACCGGCTTGAGCAGGTAATCGACAGCGCCCTTGTCGAATGCCTCGACCGCGTACTGGTCGTAGGCGGTCACAAACACGACGTGCGCCCCTTTTCCGATGCGTTCGGCCACCTCCAGACCCGACAGGCCGGGCATGCGAATGTCGAGAAACACCACGTCCGGCTCATGCTCCAGAAAGCCATCCCAGGCGTCGTTGCCGTTTTCGGCCACCAGTACGATCCTGGCATCGGGCCAGAAGGATTCGAGCATGGCCACCAGGCGCTCGCGCATGAGCGGCTCGTCTTCGGCAATCATCAGTTTGGTCGTCATCACTGCTTCTTTCGTTCTAGGACAGTATATAAATCAGAATCTCGGCCATCAGCCCGCCGCCATCGGCATCCTGGAGCGTGAGCGAGGCTGCGGCGCCGTAAGTGAGCTGCAGGCGTTTCCTGATATTGTCGAGCCCCTCGCCGGATCCGGGCGTGACGCTCATGCCCGAACCCGTGTCGTGCACTGTCAGCTTGAGCGCGCCGTGTTCCTGGGTGGCGGCGACGCTGATGTGGCCGCCGCGCAGCGATGGTTCGATGCCGTGCTTGATGGCGTTTTCCACCAGTGTCAGCAGCATCATGCTTGGGACGGTACAGTCGGCCACCTCGGGAGACAGCGCCAGTGAATAGCTGAGCCGATTTCCCTGACGCACTTGCATGACCTTCAGGTAGGCGTCCACCATCGCAAAATCAGAGCGCAGGCTGACTTTTTCCGTGCGCATCTCGGACAGGGATGCACGCAGGAAGGCAATCAGGTTGGCAGTCAGCTCGGCGGCGCGCGGCGCGCCCTGCTCGGCCAGCTGCTGCACTGCGCCCAACGTGTTGAACAGGAAGTGCGGTTCGATCTGCGCGCTGAGCATGCGCAGGCGCGCCTCGCTCAGTTCGCGCTCGAGGCGCTGCCTGTCGGCATCGAATGCAAGCTGGCTGGTCAGTACCTGGTACTGGCGGTTGCGCAGCGCGCCGATGATGGCCATGGGAACCGCGATGAACAGGACCACGCTCAGCAGTATCATGCCCAGCTTGGGGAAATTATTGGTCAGCACCGAGCGAAAGCTTTCGCCGCGCTCGAACGCTGCGTGAGAAAAACCTGCCAGTCCGCCCGCCGCCGCACAGCCAATGATAATGCCGAAAAACCGGAACTGATGTTCGGCCATCTTGCGGTAATTGAACCATGCAGTGCCGAAGATGATCAGGGCACCGAGGCCCATCAGGTTGAGCATCGCGAGCGGCGCTGCCAGTCCTTTTTCCGGTTTCATGAAATACAGTACCAGGCCGATCAGGGAAAACACGGCGAACCAGCCCCCCAAGGCGGCGACAAAGCGCCAGCCCCGGTACTTGAGCGAAAAATCGCGCAGTTGCATGCGCTCCACCTTCGACATCTCGGCCAGCTTGGCGTTGAGTGTGCGGCGCACGCCGGGCTGCTGCTTGAGGATCTCGTTCGGATCGTCGAGCACGCGCAACTGCTCGTTTTCCCAGTCGCGATACCAATGCACCATTTCTTTCAACATGATTTACTCCTTATCACCTTGAAGCGAAGTGTATAAGAAGCAGCAGCGGGGCAGAATCGGGAGGTGACGAACGACGACATAGGTGGACCGAAATACGAGTACGCTACCACGACTGCTGGAAAACTTGCAATCGTGACAATCCGCCCGGCTGCCCATGGGCGAGCCTAGCCGCTCTAGCCAGCCAGGCGCTTCGCTTCACGCAGGCCCGCCACCATGACGTCGAAGGCCTGGGCCTTGAGGTCTTCGCCGGGAACCCGCAGCACGTACGAAGGGTGGTAGATGGCGACCACCCAGCGCCCCTGGTACTGAAACGGTTTGCCCAGCACATCCTTGAGCGCGGCGTGCGGATTGCCCGTCACGGACTTGAGCGCGGTGCTGCCCAGCGCCACCACTACCTCGGGCTGGACCTGGGCAAGTTCGCTGTCGAGCCAGTAATGGCAGGCGTCGACTTCGCGCTGGGCCGGGGTTTTGTGCATGCGCCGCTTGCCGCGCGGCTCCCACTTGAAATGCTTGACCGCGTTGGTCAGGTAGATGGTGCGCCGGTCGACTTCGGCCTGGCCCATGGCGCGGTCGAGCAGCTGGCCGGCCGGACCCACGAACGGCAGGCCGGCCAGGTCTTCCTGGTCGCCCGGCTGTTCGCCCACCAGCATGATGCGGGCCTTGCCGCCGTCGGCCGGCCCGACTCCGCCCACCGCTTGTGTGGCGTCCTTCCAGAGTTCGCAGCGGCGGCAGGCGTCAAGGGTGCTGGGCGTATCACGCTGCGGCTGGGCCCGGCTTGGGGCGATGGGAATGATGGTGCCGCCGCGCTCGCCCACGCTGCGGGTTTGCCCCACCTTGCGCGCGCCCGCCGCGGCCTGCGACACCATGTCGGGCACCACGCTGCCCTCGGGCAGATTCTTCCAGAAGCGCGAGGGGATGTGACCGTGCATGAGGTCGGCGTTCAGGCGCGCGGGGTTGAAGATGCTGCGGTAGTAGGTGAGCCACAGCGCCTCGCCGGCGTCATCGATGTCTTCGGGGCCGCGCATGAGCGGACCGGTGCTATGCAAGGTGGCGCCGTCCCACATGACGCTCGCTTCGGGCGTGGCGATCATCCAGGTGACGCGGCCCATGCGCGCGGCGAAATGGCGCGCTACCTGCGGCAGCACGTCCTGGCCGGGTTCGAACCAGGCCACGAACTGGGGCGGTCCGGCGTCGACGCGCCGCTCACGAAAGCGGATATAGGCGTGCATATCGTGCTCCTCGCGCTTGACGGCCTTGACCATGGCGTGCAGCCGCGCGCCGTCCTCGTCGGCGGCGGAGATGACGTCGTGCTCACCCTGCTGCCAGCGCCACAGCACCAGGTATAAAAAGGCCCAGCGGTTGGGCACGCGGCAGCACGCGGCGCTTTGCAGCATGTCCATGAGCTTGCGCGATATGCGCAGCGTGGGACTGCCCTGTTTGACCGGACCGGGAGCGGACGGTTCGGCGTGCTCCGCGAACAGATCGCCCCCGTCCTTGTGCGAGATCCATTGCACCGCGTGGGGCGCGACCTTGTGCGCCAGCAGGTCACGCGCTGCCAGGCGCCACTCGTCGAAGCTGTGCACCAGCACCGGGCGCCCGGCAGCCACGCTGGCTGCCGCCCCTGCCGCCGTGCTGGCGCTTAAGCTGCCTGCAGTTCCGCCCATAAGTCCAGCTGTCGTGGTGAATGCTCGGCCATGGAACGGCGCAGCACCTCGGACGCAGTGGTCGAGAAGGCCGGACGGTAGTCGGCCGTGACGATGAAGGGCGCGATTTTTTTCATGCTGCATTTCAGGCGCGTGAGGTCGGCATAGCGGATCTGGCGCAGGCGCCGCAATTCAACCAGGCGTTTGGCGTTGCGCAGGCCGATGCCCGGCACCCGCGCGATCATGGTTTCCTCGGCGCGGTTGAGGTCCATGGGGAAGTGCTCGCGGTGCGCCAGCGCCCAAGCCAGCTTGGGGTCGATGTCGAGCGCCAGGTTGCCGGCCGCCGGCAGCAGTTCGCCGGCCTTGAAGCCATAGCCGCGCATGAGGAAGTCGGCCTGGTACAGGCGGTGCTCGCGCTGCAGGGGCGGTGGCGCCAGTGGCACCGTGCCGGGGCTTTGCGGAATCGGGCTGAAGGCCGAGTAGTACACCCGCTTGAGCTTGTAGCTGCCGTACAGTGTTTGCGCGGTCGACAGGATGGTCTGGTCGTCGCTGGCATCGGCGCCGACGATCATTTGGGTGCTCTGCCCCGCGGGGGCGAACTTGGGCGACCTTGGCTCCTCGGCTTTTTCGTCGAGCTTGCGGCGAATCGATCCCATGGCCAGCTTGATGGTGTGCACGCTTTTTTCGGGCGCCAGGCGGGTAATGCTGCCCTCGGTGGGCAGCTCGATATTGACGCTCAGGCGGTCGGCATACTTGCCGGCCAGCGCGATGAGCGCAGCGTCAGCATCGGGAATGGTCTTGAGGTGGATGTAGCCGCGAAAATTGTGGACTTCTCGCAGCTGGCGCGCGATTTCCACCAGTTGCTCCATGGTGTAATCGGCCGACTGGATGATGCCCGAGCTGAGAAACAGCCCGTCGATGTAATTACGCA
>JAZKGU010000003.1:0-174044 GCA_040385745.1 Pseudomonadota bacterium | reverse complement strand
AGCTTGTGGGCCATCACGATGATCGCTTCCGACAGCGCCATGTCGCTTGAATCGGGCGCCAGATTTCGGGTGAACGATCGGTCGATCTTGAGATAGTCGATGTCGAACTTCTTGAGGTAGGACAGCGAACTGTAGCCGGTGCCAAAATCATCCAGCGCCACTTGAATCCCGGCGTCGCGCAGCTGCATGAATTTGTCGGTCACGGCGCTGCTCGCGTCGAGCAGCAGACCCTCGGTGATCTCCACCACCACCGCCTGCCCTTCCAGGCCGATCGACTTGAGGTGCTCGAACCAGCTGTCGTAACCCTTGCCCTCGCGCTGAAACTCCAGCGGCGACTGGTTCACGCTCACCTGGAAGCGCTCATTGTGTTCGCGCCGCCAGCGCCCGGCCCAACGCGCAGCTTCCTTGAACACCCATTCGCCGATGTCGACAATAAGCCCGCTCGACTCGGCCAGCGGAATGAATTCGAGCGGGCTGACCAGCCCGCGCTGCGGATGCTGCCAGCGGATCAGCGCTTCGGCCTTGTGCACCTGCCCCGTCGCCAGGTGCACGATGGGCTGGAAATACAGGCGCAACTGGTCGCCCTTGAGCGCGACGCGCAAGTCGTTCGTCATACGCATGCGGTTGAGCGCGGCCACCTGAAGCGCAGGGGTGAAATAGCTGAAGCGGTTGCGTCCCGCTCCCTTGGCCGCGTACATTGCCTGGTCGGCGTGCTTGAGCAGATCCTCCATCTCGCGCGCGTCGTCCGGATACAGGGTGATGCCAATACTGGCCGATACAAACGCCTGCTCGGCGCCAAGCTGGAATGGCGCTTCGAGCGCATGCAAGATTTTCTGCGCGATGCCTTCGACACAGCCGACGAAGTCAAGGTCGGACAGGATCACCGTGAACTCGTCGCCGCCCAGGCGCGCCACCGTGTCGGACTCGCGCACGCAGGCGCGGATGCGGCGCGCGGCGTCGACCAGAAGGATATCGCCCTGCTGGTGCCCCAGCGTGTCGTTGACTTCCTTGAAGTGATCCAGGTCGATGAACAGCACGGCGATGTGCAGCCCGTCGCGCTTGCTCTTGGCGATGTCGTGCGCCAGGCGGTCATGAAACATGCGGCGGTTGGGCAGCTGGGTCAGCGGATCGAAATTGGCCTGCTGCCAGATCAGCGCTTCCGACTTCTTTTTCTCGGTCACGTCCTCGATCATGCATAGATGAAGCGGGGCGGCGCCGGCGCCGGTGTCGATGGCGGCAATCGACATATCGATCCATACCAGCGAGCCATCGGGACGCAACAGGCGTTTGGATGCCTTAAAGCCGGCACTGCGCCCGGATGCCAGCTCGTTCATGCGCGCCACTTCGCCTGACATGTCATCCGGATGGATGATGTCGGTCCACTGGGTGCTCTTGATTTCTTCGAAAGAGCGGCCGGTGATCTCGGCGTAGCGCGGATTGATGTCCTTGCACTGGCCGCTCACCGAGTCGATCAGGGCGATGCCCATCGGCGCTTCTTCGAACATGGTGCGAAAGCGCAGCTCGCCCTTGCGGATGGTTTCATCGGCGCGGCGGCGCTCGCGCGACAGCAGCGACACGTGCACCGCGCCGCCGCCGATGAGCAGCAAGGTGGCTGCCGCCAGCACCCGGTACAGCCAGGCCAGCGTGTCGGAACCTGCGTCGGTGTTATACAAAAAGCCGTCGAAGGAAACCCCGCGCGGCAGCATGCCCAGGTCGGCGTAGGTGTCGGCGATATGGCGCCAGCGCTCCGGGTTCATGTAACCGATTTCGACCAGCACCGGCTGCACCAGCGGCACCATCTGGCGTGCTTCGAAAAGCAGGTGCTGGCGGTCGTGGCGCCGAGTGTACTTGGCCAGGATCAGATCGGCCATTTCTTCCGGGTTGGCCATGGCGTAGGCCCAGCCCTTCATGCTGGCGGCGCGGAAGGCCTTGACGCGCTCGGGGTGGCGCGCGATTTCGTTCTCGCTGGTGAACAGGTTGTCGCCGTAAAAATCAATCCCGGCTGCGCGCGGGCTGTAGACGTCATACTTGAAGCCGATGCGGTCCAGGTAGTCCGGCTCGTTGGTTGCGTAGGCCGAAAAGGCATCGACCCGCCCCTTGACCAGATCGTCGATGTCGTAGGTGTGCTCAACCCGGATCAAGCTGCTGACCGGGACCCCTTCCTTCTTCAGGTAGGCCGCCAGCTCGTCGGCCTGGGTCAGTTCTTCCGTGAGCGAGCCGATCATGACGCGCTTGCCCTTGATCTCGGTGATGTCCGGCGAGGTGTTCTTCTGGCGTACCAGCAGCACGTATGGCGAATGCTGAAATACCACGCCCAGCACGACCAGCGGCTTGCCCGCCATGCGCGCGAGCAGGGCGCTGGCGCTGCCCGTGCCGTATTCGGCCGAGCCATCGATCACCCGCCGCTCCGGCTCGCTGCCGTCCTTGCCCTCGTTGATTTTTACATCAAGCCCGGCCTCGCGGTAGTAACCCTTTTCAACGGCGGCGTAGTAGCCGGCGAACTGGAACTGGTGGGAGTGCTTGAGCTGCAGGCGCACCTGCTCTAGCGCATGGGCGGGACTGGAGGCCAGGCATGCCAGCACCAGCCACACAGCACGGGGGCCAATGGCAAGGCGGACAGCACTTAATCGAAGATGGCGTAGTTTGGACATTGCATAGATGCACTAGGGCAATTTATATGTCGATTGTACGTTTGTTCGCAGCGGACATGGCCATTTTTCGGCCCGTCCAGCTGCTTGGGTACAACGACTTGCCGATCGATTACTTGCGTCCGGGCCGCGCCTTGACGGCCGCCGCAGCCGGCTTGGCCCTGGTCTTGATGGTCGACAGGATGGACGGGCGTATTTTCGATTCCGGCGCGATGAAGGGGCTTGGGGCGATCGCGCGTTCGGTCTTGCGCTTGGGGGCGGCGACGAATTTGTCGAGCGTGCCTGCGCCCGAGGTCTGACGCTTGCGCTCGCCGGCCGCCAGGCCACCGTCTTCCGAGGCTTGCCAGCTCGGCACCAGGTGGCGGTCGCCGTTGCCGATCAGGTCGCCACGGCCCATCTTGACCAGGGTTTCGCGCAGGATCGGCCAATTGGCCGGGTCCTGGTAGCGCAGGAAGGCCTTGTGCGAGCGGCGCACCTTGCCGCTGCGTGCAGTCTCGACAATCTCCGACTCGGCCGTCACCTTGTGCAGAGGATTCTTGCGCGAGTGGTACATGGTCGTCGCCATGGCCATTGGGGTGGGCATGAAGGTCTGCACCTGGTCGAGCTTGAAGTTGTTCTTCTTGAGCCACAGCGCCAGGTTCAGCATGTCCTCGTCCGTGGTGCCGGGGTGAGCCGCGATGAAATAGGGAATCAGATACTGTTTTTTACCGGCCTCGAGAGAGAAACGGTCAAACATTTCCTTGAACTCGTCGTAGGCGCCGATACCGGGCTTCATCATTTTAGACAAAGTGCCTTCTTCGGTGTGTTCCGGCGCAATCTTGAGCAGGCCGCCCACGTGGTGGGTTACCAGTTCCTTGACGTACTCGGGGGAACGCACCGCCAGGTCGTAGCGCAGGCCTGAACTGATCAGCACCTTTTTGATGCCCGGAATGGCGCGCGCCTTGCGATACAGCGAGATGAGCTTGCTGTGGTCGGTGCCCAGATTGACGCAAATGGTCGGGTACACGCACGACAGGCGGCGGCACGATTCCTCGATAGTCTTCTCCTTGCAAGCCAGCCGGTACATATTGGCGGTCGGGCCGCCCATGTCGGAGATGGTGCCGGTAAAGCCCTTGGTCTTGTCGCGGATGTGCTCGATTTCGCGCAGGATCGATGGTTCCGAACGGCTCTGGATGATGCGCCCCTCGTGCTCGGTGATCGAGCAGAAGGTGCAGCCGCCAAAGCAGCCGCGCATGATGTTGACCGAGAAACGGATCATGTCCCAGGCCGGGATCTTGGCCTTGCCATAGCTCGGATGCGGGGCGCGCGCGTAATTCATGTCGTACACGCCATCCATTTCGTCCATGGCCAGCGGCAGCGGGGGCGGATTGAGCCAGACGTCGCGCTCGCCGTGGGCCTGCACCATGGCGCGCGCATTGCCGGGATTCGATTCCAGGTGGAACACGCGCGACGTGTGCGCATACATCACGGGGTCGGTGCTCACGGTCTCGTAGGACGGCAGGCGCACCACGGTCTTGTCGTGCTTTTCCTTGGCCAGCGCCTGGCGCTCCTCGCGCGTCATGATGCGGATCGGCTTGATCACTTCGGGCGCGGCGGCATTATTGTCGGTAGCGCAGGCGGTCTTGTCTTCCTGGGCCATGGCGTAGGGATCGGGATGCGCGTCGATCTTGCCGGGCACATCGACACGGGTCGAGTTCGACACCGACCAGTCAGGACCGGGCAACCAGCCAGGGGGGACCATAAAGGCAGTCCCGCGCAGATTGCGGATGTCCTTGATATTTTCGCCAGCTGCAAGACGATGGGTCAGGTCCACCAGGGCCCGTTCGGCGTTGCCGAACAGAAGAATATCGGCCTTGGAATCGGGCAGCACGGAACGGCGAACCTTGTCGGACCAATAATCATAATGGGCGATGCGGCGCAGCGACGCTTCGATACTGCCGATGACGACCGGCACATCCGGGTAGGCTTCACGCACGCGCTGGGCGTACACGGTGACTGTGCGGTCTGGCCGCTTGTTCGGCTCGCCATTGGGGGTGTAGGCGTCGTCGGAGCGGATTTTACGGTCGGCCGTGTAGCGGTTGACCATCGAATCCATATTGCCTGCGGTAACTCCCCAATACAGGCGCGGCTTGCCCAGGACGCGAAACGGCTCGGCCGAATGCCAGTCAGGCTGGGCGATGATGCCCACCCGATAACCCTGCGCCTCGAGCAGGCGTCCCACCAGGGCCATGCCGAAACTCGGATGGTCGATGTAAGCGTCGCCGGTGACAAGGATAACGTCGCACTGGTCCCAGCCCAGCACGTCCATCTCGGCGCGCGACATGGGCAGGAAAGGCGCAGCGGCAGCGCGGCTAGACCGCTTGGGGACGGTCGCAAAGAGATTGGTTGGGGAGCTCATTGGGCAGTATTGTACCGGAAAACCCCCGCGCAAGACGCTGCAGAGGGGTTTTTAGAGCCCGCAACCCATCTGAAAACGTCTTATGTTTCAATAACTTGTGACGTTTGTGCTACAAAAACAGGCATCTGGGCCGGGTTCAAATCCCCATATTGGCCAGCATGCGGCCCAGCTCGCGCAGCGCCGGTTCCAGCCGCGGGTGTTCGACGGCAAACCGGGCAGTCAGTTCCTGGGTGCGTTCGGCCAGGCCAAATGTGCTCGAATCTTCCTCGTCCTGGCGCGCCTGGGCGGCAGCCGCGTCGGTGCGCCGTTCGAGCAGGGAGCGGATGTCGCCGTCGAGCTGGGTCAGCAGGGCTTGCAGTTCCTCGTCCACGTCACTGGTCTGGGCCAGGTTGGCATGCAGCGCTTTGAGGTGGGACTTCAAGTTTGCTGTATCGTCATTCAACATGTAGTCCTCGTTATTGTGGGGTGAAACGTGTCTCCAGATACAACTGTTCGACCTTCGCGCGGGCCCAGGGGGTTTTGCGCAGGAATTTCAAACTCGATTTGACGCTTGGATCGCTGATGAAGCAATTGATGTCGATACGCTTTGCCAGGCCGTCCCAACCGTAATGCTCGACCAGCCGGGTCAGCAAGGATTCTAAAGTAATACCGTGTAAGTCCTGAACACTCATTGCTGCGGGCACCTCTGGTGAGTTATTGCTAGGGATATATGTGAGTTATACACCCAATGGCGGGGAGCGCCAAGAAGCGCGGGCCACGGGAATCGGGCGGCGTCTAGGGCAAGGGCGCACGGTCGGGCGGCAAAAATGCTGCACGCGCCTCCGCGCTGTCGAGCAAGGCTGCCGAGTAATGATCCGACAAGCGCGAACGGGCGTTGTCGACAAAGCCATCATTGGCAGCGAGAAATTCTGCAAAGGATTGTGCGCGGTTGGCCGCGCCCTTGTCCCCAAGCAGGCGCATCAGCGCTTCGCTGACAGTGCGATGAAATTTCTCAGGCGCGCCATGATGCGTGGCATAGGTGTGAATGATCTTGCACGCAAGTTCGATGGCTTGCTCGCGTGGATAGCGCTGCAGGCAGATCCACGCCAGCCGCATATGCCCGAGGTGATCAAAGTCGGCCGGGTGCAATGAGCAATCACCGAGTTCGGTCAGGAATTGATCATCGGTCATGCACGGCTCCTTGAAAACCACAGCATACCCCCCTGTACCCGGGGCCGGTCAAGCGCAGATCGCAAACTCCAGCGCTGCGCGAGCCAACAGGCGGGTGGAATCGAGGGTCGGCAACGGCGAGTTCGCATCGCTGATAATAAGCGGGATTTCGGTGCACCCAAGCACCACCGCATCGCACCCCAACTCGCGCAGATCGCCGATCACAGTCTGGAAACAGGCAACGCCCTGCGGCGTGATTACGCCGTTCACCAATTCGTTCATGATGACGCCGTCCATGGCGCGGCGCTGCGCGATGGAAGGGCGAAGAAAGTCGATGCCCTGCTCGCGCAGCTTGTCGGGATAGACCTCACTGTCGACCAGCCAGCGCGTGCCTGTCAGGCCCAGCTTGCGGTAGCCGCGCCGGCGCCCCTCGGTCGCCACCACGCCGGCAATGTGCAGCCAGGGCAGCGGCGAATGAGGCTCGACCAGATGCATGGCCTGGTGAATGGTATTGTCGGGACAGATCAGAAAGTCCGCGCCGATGGCAGCCAGCTTGCGCGCCGAGCCCAGCATCAGATCGGCGACGCCGTGCAGATCGCCGCGCTCAAGGCAGCCCACATAGTCGGCCAGCGGCGGCGTGTGCACCGACACTTCCGGATGGACGTGCGCACCAAGCCGCGCCGGGCCTTCCGCGCAGATGGTCTGATAGCACAGCGCTGCGCCCTGTGCCGAACAGGCGACGATTCCAATGTGACGTGGCATGCCGGGCTGACTCCAAAAAAAAACCCGCAGGGGCATCCTGGCGTCGCGAAGACGCCGAAAGCCGCTGCGGTAGCAGTACGGTGGCTTACTGGGTGACGGTCAGACCGCGCTTTTCGAGCAGCGGCTTGACGCTGGCGTCACGCCCGCGGAATTTGCGGTACATGTCCATTGCGTCCATGGTGCCGCCGCGCGAGAGCAGCGTTTTGCGGAAGTGGTCGCCGTTCTTGCGCGACAGGCCACCGCGCTCTTCGAACCAGTTCACGGTATCGGCATCGAGCTTTTCGCTCCACAGATAACCGTAGTAACCGGCCGAATAACCGCCCGAGAACACATGCGAGAAGTAGGTGCTGCGATAGCGCGGCGGCACCGGTGCGAAGTCCAGGCCTGCTTCCTTGAGCGCGGCCGCCTCGAAGGCGACGACGTCGGCTGGAATCTGGCCTGCGCCGAGCTGGTGCCAGCGCTGGTCGATCAGGCCTGCGGCCAGGGTCTCGGTCATGCGGTAGCCTTCGTTGAACTTCTTGGCGGCCATGACCTTTTCAAGCAGCGCAGCGGGAATCGGCTCGCCGGTCTGGTAGTGCTTGGCGTAGTTCGACAGGATCGACGGCCAGGTTGACCACATCTCGTTGACCTGCGACGGGAACTCGACGAAGTCGCGCGGCACGCGGGTGCCGGCAAAGCGCGGGTATTTCACGTCCGAGAACATGCCATGCAGCGCGTGGCCGAATTCGTGGAACAGGGTGCGCAGTTCGTCAAAGGTGAGCAAGGTGGGCTCGCCCGCCGGCGGCTTGGGGATGTTCAGGTGATTGCCAATGACGGGCCGGGTGCCCAGCAGCTTGTTCTGCGATACGTAGGCATTGGCCCAGGCGCCGCCGCGCTTGTTGCTGCGCGCGTAGAAGTCGGCCAGGAACACGGCCAACGGCTTGCCATTGGCGTCGATCACATCGAACACGCGCACGTCAGGATCGTACACCGGCAGATCCTTGCGTTCCTTGAAGGTGATGCCGTAGACCTGGGTCGCTGCATAGAACACGCCATTGGTCAGCACATTGTTCAACTCGAAGTAGGGCTTGAGCTGATTGCCATCGAAGTTGAAGCGCTGGTTGCGCACCTTGTCGCTATAGAAGGCCCAGTCATGCGCGGCCAGCTGGAAGCCGCCCTTTTCGGCATCGATCATCTGCTGGATTTCGGCCGCTTCCTTGCGCGCGTTGGCCACCGCCGGCTTGGCGAATTCCACATACATCTGATTGACGGTACCGGTGGTCTTGGCGGTCTGGTCTTCGAGCGAATAGGCAGCGTGGTTCGGATAGCCGAGCAGCGCTGCGCGTTCGGCGCGCAGCTTGGCGATCTTGAGCACCACGCCGGTGTTGTCGAATTCGCCGCCGCGCGAACCGCGACCCAGCGACGCTTCCATCAGGCGCTGGCGCACCGCGCGGTTGGTCAGCACCGCCAGCGGCGCCTGGCCGGTGGTATTGGTCACCGGGATCATGAACTTGCCGTCCATGCCGCGTGCCTTGGCCGTAGCGGCAGCGGCATTGATGGCCGCCTCGGACATGCCGGCCAGTTCGGCGCGGGTGTCGACCACCAGCGCTGCAGCATTGGCTTCATTGAGCACGTTCTGGCTGAAGTTGGTCTGCAGGCTGGCCAGCTGGCCGTTCATGGCTTTGAGCTTGTCCTTGTCGGCAGCCGAGAGCTTGGCGCCGGCGCGCACGAAATCGGTGTGATAGCGCTCGAGCAGGAACTTCGATTCGGTATCGAGCCCTAGCTTGTTGCGCTTGTCGTACAGCGACTTGATACGCGCGTACAGCTTTTCATTGAGACGGATTGCGTCGCCATGGGCCGACAATTTGGGAGCCAGCTCTTTTTCGAGCGCCTTGGTCTCCGGATTGCTGTTGGCGCCGGCCAGATTGCCGAATACCGAACTTACGCGACCGAGCAGGGCGCCCGAGCGCTCCATGGCCACGATGGTATTGTCGAAGGTAGCAGGCTTGGGATTGTTGGCGATCGCGTCGATTTCGGCGGCCTGCTCGCGCATGCCCGCTTCGAACGCGGGACCGTAATGCGCGTTGGTGATCTTGTCAAAGGCCGGGTAGTTGAACGTCAGTGCGCTCGGCTGGGCGAAGGGGTTGCTCGCTTCGAGCCCGGCGACCGGTGCGGCGATGGCGAAGTTGGCGACGGCAAGGCTGGCTGCGATGACCAGCATGTGGGGACGGTGCATTGTATTCTCCGAAAAAGTGAAAGGCAGGCACTTGTGGCGCCTGCCTCGGGTCGTGCTATTAGTTACCGGTCAGGCCGCGGCGTTCGAGCAGCGGCTCAATCTTGGCGTCGCGTCCGCGGAAGGCGCGGAACATCTCCATCGCGTCCATGGTGCCGCCCTTCGACAGCAGCTGCTTGCGGAAGTAGTCGCCGTTCTTGCGCGTCAGGCCGCCGTTTTCCTTGAACCATTCGACCGTGTCGGCGTCGAGCTTTTCGCTCCACAGGTAGCCGTAGTAGCCTGCAGCGTAGCCCCCGGCAAACACGTGCGAGAAGTAGGTGGTGCGGTAGCGCGGCGGCACCGGCGCGTAGTCGACGCCTGCCTCCTTGAGCGCTGCAGCTTCGAACGCCAGCACGTCGGTCGGAATCTGCTTCGGTCCGAGCTGGTGCCAGCGCTGGTCGAGGATGCCCGCCGCCAGCGACTCGGTGGTGCCGAAGCCTTCGTTGAATTTTTTCGATGCCAGCACCTTGTCGAGCAGGTCCTTCGGGATCGGCGCACCGGTCTTGTAGTGGCGCGCAAAATTGGCCAGCACGGTCGGCTCGGTCATCCACATCTGGTTGACCTGGGACGGAAACTCGACGAAGTCGCGCGGCACGCTGGTGCCCGAAAAGCGCGGGTACTTCACGTTCGACAGCAGGCCGTGCAGGGCGTGGCCGAATTCGTGGAACGTGGTCGATACTTCGTCCACCGTCAACAGGGTAGGCTCGCCTGCGGGCGGCTTGGGAATATTGAGGTGATTGGCCACCACGGGCTGGGTGGCCAGCAGGCCCGATTGCGGCACGTAGGCGTTCATCCAGGCGCCGCCCTGCTTGTTGCTGCGGGCGTACATATCGGCCAGGAAGATCGACAGGTGCTTGCCGTCGGCGTCATAGACATCGAACACGCGCACGTCCGGATGGTAGACCGGCAGGTCGCGGCGTTCCTTGAAGGTGAGGCCGTACAACTTTTCGGCGGCGAAGAACACGCCCTTGATTAAGACACTATCGAGTTCAAAGTAAGGCTTGAGCTGACTGGCGTCGAAGTTGTAGCGCTGCGCGCGCACTTTCTCGGTGTAGTAAGCCCAGTCGTGGGCGGCGAGCTGGAAGCCGCCTTTTTCGGCGTCGATGATCTTCTGGATCTCGGCAGCTTCCTTGCGCGCGTTGGCCACGGCCGGCCGGGCCAGCTCGGAAGTCATCTTG
Organism: Pseudomonadota bacterium; assembly: GCA_040385745.1. Lineage (GTDB taxonomy): Bacteria > Pseudomonadota > Gammaproteobacteria > Burkholderiales > Burkholderiaceae_D > Telluria_A. Next base: position 163,658 of record JAZKGU010000003.1, on the reverse strand, counting down.
TTGACCGCCTCGGTGGTTTTGGCGGTCTGGTCTGACAGCGAATACGCAGCGTAATTGGGGAACCCGAGCAGGGCGGCGCGTTCGGCGCGCAGCTTGACCAGCTTGAGCACCACGGCGCGGTTGTCGAACTTGCCGCCGCGGCTGCCACGCGCCAGCGAGGCGGCCAGCAATCGCTCGCGTGTTTTGCGGTTGCTCAGCACTGCCAGGGGCGGCTGGCCGGTGGTGTTGAGCAGCTTGACTACATACTTGTCCTTGAGTCCGCGCGTCTTGGCTTCGGCCGCCGCGCCTTCGATGGCGGCAGGCGCCATGCCGGCCAGCTCTTCGCGCGTGTCGACCACCAGGGCCGAGTCGTTAATTTCCTTGAGCACGTTCTGGGCAAACGTGGTCTGCAGCACCGCGATCTGGCCGTTATAGGCCTTGAGCTTTTTCTTGTCGGCCGCACCGAGCTGGGCGCCAGCCAGCACAAAGTCCTTGTGGTAGCGCTCGAGCAGATAGGCCGACTCGGCATCGAGGCCCAGGCTGGCACGCTTGTCGTACAGGGTCTTGACGCGCTGGTACAGCTTGTCGTTGAGGTAGATGGCGTCGGTGTGCGCGGCCAGGCGCGGCGACATGTCGCGGTCGACCGCGTCGAGCCTGTCGTTGGTATTGGCGCCCTGCAGGGCCGAGAAAATGGTGCCCACGCGCGTCAACAGCTGGCCGGAGCGCTCCATGGCGACGATGGTATTGTCGAAAGTTGGCGCCTGCTTGCTGTTGGCAATGGCGTCGATTTCGACCAGGTTCTGGCGCATGCCAGCCAGGTAGGCCGGCTTGAAATGCTCATCCTTGATCTTGTCGAAGACAGGATACTGGAAGGGCAAAGCGCTGGCCTGGGCCAGCGGATTGGAGGCGGGCAACATAGCTGCGGGGGTAGCCGGCGCCGCGTATGCGCCCTGGATCAGCGCCAGGCTGGCGGCGACGATAAGCATCTGGGGACGGTTCATGGCACTCCTTCATCGATCGTTCGGAAATCTGCCCGCGCAACCCGGCAGTATGTAGCCCACGATCATAGCAGGATGCCATGCCAGCGTCACTGCGCACCATATATGCATGTTATCCCAGCGCCACAGCAGGAACGCCAGTATTGACGGGCGGTCTTCAATAATGGGGCGGGCGGTCGTTGACCGGATTGGTGCCGTTCTGCGCGCTCGTGCGTATGTGTTCGGCAAGCTTGGCAAGCATTCCTTCGAGCTGGTCAATGCGCCGCGCCTGCTGGTACACGATCTGGTTGAGCGACTCGACCAAGTCTTCCTGGTGCGCCAGCTTGATTTCAATATCGACGAAGCGGTCTTCGTGGCTCATGGGTGTTCCCGGCAAAAGGGGCCATTATGCCAGTCAGGGCCGCTTCGGCGTGCCTGCTTTTAGGGTCCGGTGTAAGGAATGTACTCGAAGCCGTTCTGGATCGAGCCGATCACCTGGGCGACGTTCTCGGCACTTTCGCTGAAGTCGTTGAGCACATCGACCCGGCTCACCCCTGTGCCCAAGGCATTGACCCAGAAATCGAAACCGGCGCCATCGGCGGAGCGGTGCAATACATGCTCGTAGAGCTTGGTTACGAACTGCACATTGGACGAATTGGCGCCGTACATGGCGACGAATTCGGCACTCTTGATGAAGCCGTCGGCCACCGCCTCGACGCTTACGCCGCGGTCCATCTGGGTCATCCAGAAGCCCACGCCCTCCTGGTCCGGGGTGCGGTCAAAGGCGGCGCGGTAGAGGCGGTAGGCGGTGCCGCCATTACCGTCGAGATCGATGGCAACGAACTTGTCGGCGAACTTGATGCGCTCCACGCCCAGCAGCGAGTCTAGGCCTTCGGCCGCACTGCTGGCGGTAAAGCCGTTGGTGGAACGCTGCACAGTGAAGTTGGCGCGCGCACCGCCATAGGCCACGGTATCGATGCCCGCGCCGCCGCTGATGGCATTGTTCCCGGCGGTGCCGATGAGCAGATCGTTGCCGCTAGTACCAATGCGGTTCAGGCCGCTAGAGACGGAGAAATCCAGCCGCGCGGCAGCCTGGGTGACATTGTCGGCAATATCGACCGACTGCGCGCTGATGCTGTAGCTGCCGTTGGCAATTGGATTGGACACCAGGCTCCAGCTGCCGTTATTGGCCACCTGCACCTGCCCGATGACCCCGCTGTCCACGCCATTGACGCGGTTGACCAGCTTGATCATGGTGCCGGCTTCGCCGCTGCCGCTGAAGGTGAACTGGTTGCCGTTGGCTACAGTATTCACACTCGCGGTCGGCGTGCTCGGCGCGGTAGCATCGACATTGAAGGCCAGCGCCGCACTGCTGCCCGACACATTGCCCGACCCGTCGGTGGCGGTCGAGGTAATCGCGTAGCTGCCGTTACCCAGGCGCACAGTGCTGGTGCTCCATGTACCCTGGCTGTCAGCCACGGCTGAACCTATCTGGATGGCGCCGCTGTAGAGCTTGACGGTGGCGCCGGCTTCGGCCACGCCAACAATGAACGGCTGGTCGCCCGCCACATAGCCTGCCGCGTTTTTCGTCACGTTCAGGGTCGGCGCGCCGGGCGCAACCGTATCGACCAATTGGGAGCGGCCCACGCTGGTGTCGCTGAACTTGAAGATCTCGATCGAGGTCAGGGTATCGCTGCCGTCGGCGCCAGTGACACGGATCGAGCTGTCCGGATTGACTGCAAAGCTGTAGGACGCGAACAGGCCGCTGAACAGGGCCGTGTCTTCGCCCGCGCCGCCATTGAGGGCATCGTTGCCGCCGTCGCCGCGCAGCACATCGTTGGCAGTGCTGCCGATGAGGGTGTCGTTGCCGCCGGTGCCAGTGATGTAGCGCGCACCGGTGATGGAACCGACGCCCAGTGCACCGCCCAGGCCGTCGCGGCCATAGATCCAGTTCAGGGCGGCGATATCGTAAGGGCTGAAAACTGAGTGCGGCCCGCCCGATTCACGGTAGGACATGATGGTATTGGCGCTATTGTCGACACTGGAATTGAGCACAGCGCTATTTTCAAGCTGCGTTTCGAACGGGTGCTTCAGGCCCAGCATGTGGCCGATTTCATGCAGCAAGGTTTCATAACCGGAGCCGCCGGGGGTCAGCACATTGTTCTGGAAAGCGAACTGATTATTGTCGAGATAGATATACGCGTTGGCCGAGTAATTGACCAGTTCATTCGTGGTCTGCACCACCGAGGTGGTCGAATACCAGCTGCACAGGCCGCTGGTATTGGGGTCGCTAATGTCCTGCATGCAGAAATGCAGCTGCGCACCGCTACCGTTATTGGTTTCCACAAAATTAATGCCGGTGATACTTGCCACATAGGCCATGGCGGTGCGCGCCGCTGACATTTGCGCGGCGCTAAAGGCAACCTGCCCCACCTCGCCCGGCTCCAGACCGCTCGCCAGTGAAAATGTGTACGAAATAGTATTGCCGCCCGTGGTCTGATAGTTCCAGTCAGGTCCATGATCGAGCAAAGCGTCGATATGGTTCAGGCCAGACAGGGTCGTGTTCTGGATAACTGATACGTTAGGCATGGGCAGGGACTCGTTCTGACGGTGAATGGCGAACTCGAGTATTTCAAGCTCGCTCGCTTGTGTCAAACGGAAATCAACTGTGTGCACTGCTTCGTTAACAAAAGTGCGCACTGTGCCTTGGGGCTGTTACCAATTGTTATACTTTAGGCGTGGCCAGCAAGGCTTTCAGACTCGCCAGGCGATCTTTTGGCGACAAGGTTTCGGCCTCGGTCGGCACTGCGGTACCGACATCGAGCTCCATTTCCTTGATAAAGCGCGACACATCGCAATGCACCTGTTCGCCCGCGCGCTTGCGTTTTTTGCACCAAGTGATGTGCAAGGTGCGCTGCGCGCGCGTGATGCCCACATACATCAGGCGCCGCTCTTCCTGGATGCGCGCGGCGATAGTTTCAACCGGTGCATCGGGATCGCCCTTGTGCGGCAAGATGCCTTCTTCGACGCCGACCAGGAACACGTGCGGAAATTCCAGCCCTTTGGAAGCATGCAAGGTTGACATGCGTACCGCGTCGGGCTCCTCGTCCTGGCCCTCGAGCATGCTCATCAGCGCGACCATCTGTGTCAGTTCGAGTAAGTTCTTTTCCTCGCCCGACTTGTCCTTGCCGCCGTTGCCGCGTTCCTTCAGCCAGTTGGTGAACTCAAGCACGTTCTGCCACTTGCTCTGGGCGGCGCGTTCCTCGAAGGTGTCGTAGAGATAACCTTCGTAGGCGATCTCTTTCATCATATCGTCGAGCACCGCCGCGGCATTTTCACCACTGCCGGACGGGCCGGGGCGGCTGGCGCGCGCTTCCAACTGATTGATGAAGTTACAAAAGCCGCGCAGGGGCAGCAACTGGCGGTCCGGCAGCTTGGCCTCGATACCGCCCTTGAAGGTAGCTTCGAACAGCGAGCAGTTCCACTGCTTGGAAAATTCGCCCAGCACTTCCAGCGTGGCCATGCCGACGCCGCGCTTGGGCGTGGTGACTGCGCGAATAAATGCAGGGTCGTCGCCGTCGTTGGCGATCAGGCGCAGGTAGCTGATGATGTCCTTGATTTCGGCCTTGTCGAAAAAGCTCTGGCCGCCCGAAATCGTGTACGGAATGCGCTCCTTGCGCAGGCATTGCTCAATGATCCGGGCCTGGTGGTTGCCGCGATACAGAATCGCGTAATCGGACCACTTATTCTTGCGCTGGAAGCGGTCGGCCGAAATCATGATGGCGACCTGCTCGGCCTCCTGCTCGTCGGTCTGCATGCCCAGCACCTTGATCGGCTCGCCCAGGCCGTGTTCGGACCACAGCGACTTTTCGAACAGCTTGGGATTGTTGCCGATCACCGCGTTGGCAGCCTGCAAGATGCGCGTGGTGGAGCGGTAATTCTGTTCCAGCTTGATCACCCGCAGGTCAGGAAAATCGTCGCCCAGGGTTTTCAGGTTTTCGACGGACGCGCCGCGCCAGGCGTAGATGGCCTGGTCGTCGTCGCCCACGGCGGTGAACATCGGTTTTTTGCCGATGCCGGTCACCAGCAGCTTGACCAGCTCATACTGGCAGGTGTTGGTGTCCTGATACTCGTCCATGAGCAGGTAGCGCAGGCGCCGCTGCCACTTGTCGCGGATCGGATCGTTATTGCGGAACAGCTCGACCGGCAGCCGGATCAGGTCATCGAAGTCGACCGCCTGGTAGGCCGCCAGCGTGGCCACATAGCTGCGGTAGACGCGCGCGGCCTGGGCCTCGTCCTCGTCCTTGGCCTGGGCAATGGCAAGGTCGGGCTCGATGAGGCCGTTTTTCCACAGCGAGATAGCGGTCTGAATGCTGCGGATGAGTTGCTTGTCGGTCGTGATGGCCAGGTCCTGGACCAGACCGTAGCAGTCATCGCTGTCCATGATGGAAAAGCGGTCCTTGAGGCCGACCCCATTGGCTTCCTGGCGCAGGATTTTCACGCCGAGGGAATGGAAGGTCGATACCGTGAGCTGCTTGGCCTGGCGCGGCTGCTTGAGCAGCTTGGCGATACGCTCCTGCATCTCGAGCGCGGCCTTGTTGGTAAAGGTCAGCGCGGCGATAGTGCGCGGATCGTAGCCGCGGTCCTCGATCAGGTGCGCAATTTTCTGGGTGATCACGCGCGTCTTGCCCGAGCCGGCGCCGGCCAGCACCAGGCAGGGGCCGTCGAGATACATGACAGCTTCGCTCTGCGGCGCGTTCAGGCCAAACTTGGGGGTGGAAGACATTGTGCGAGACACTTTCGGAAAACAACCAGCCATTGTAACGGAGAGCCGGGGTGCGCTGGCGATGGAGCTGTCGTAGAATGGCTGTATGAAAAGATTGCTTGTCATTTTGCTTGGTGCGCTTGCGCTGCCGGTGCAGGTAGCGGCCGAGACGCTGCTGGTCGCCGCGGCGTCCGACCTGACCCACAGCATGGATGCCCTGGCCGCTGCGTTTGCTCGCGAAGTCCCGGGCGCCGAGCTGAAGGTCTCGCTTGGCTCGTCCGGCAATTTTTTCGCGCAGATTAAACAGGGTGCGCCTTTTGACGTATTTCTGGCTGCGGACATGCAATATCCGGCCAGGCTGGCCCAGGAAGGCGCCGCCGACGCGTCCACCCTGACCCAGTACGCGATTGGCCGCGTCGCCATCTGGTCACTCGACAGGAAGCTCGACCTGAGCCAGGGCATGCGCATCCTCAATCATCCGGCCGTCAAACGGGTGGCGATTGCCAATCCCGACGTGGCTCCCTACGGCAGAGCCGCGCGCGCAGCGCTGCAGCAGCATGGCTTTTGGGACGCCGTCCAAGGCAAATTGGTCATCGGCGAAAATATCGCCCAGACCGCGCAGTTCGTCCAGACCGGCAATGCCCAGCTGGGTATCGTCTCGTACGCAACGGTGCGCGCGCCGCAGCTCAAGGGCGTGGGCAGCCATTACCTGATTCCCGACACCGGCGTGCCGCCGATTGAACAAGGCGCGATCATCACCCGCCACGGCAAGGACAAGCCGCTCGCCGCGCGCTTCCTGAAATTTCTTACCTCACCCGCCGCCCAGGACATCCTGCTGCGCGCCGGTTTCACCCTGCCGCGCGCCAAGAATGCCTGAGTGGTCCTTGCCACCCGAGCTGTGGCAGGCGATCGGCCTGACCCTGCGCCTTGCAGCGGTGTCGTCCCTGATCCTGCTGCTAATCGGCGTGCCGCTGGCGCACTGGCTCAACACCAGCCGCATGCGCGGGATCGTCTTCCTCGAAACCCTGGTCAGCCTGCCCATCGTGCTGCCGCCCACCGTGATCGGCTTCTACCTGCTGATGCTGATGTCGCCCCAGCAGCCGGTGGGCGCGGCCTGGAGCGCGGTATTCGGCCAGCCGCTGCCCTTTTCCTTCACCGGTCTGGTCATCGGCTCGGTGATCTACAGCCTGCCGTTCGCGGTGCAGCCCTTCCAGTCGGCCTTTCGCGGCGTCAAGCGCGAACTGGTGCAGTCCGCCTCGGCCCTGGGACTGACGCCGCGCCAGACCTTCTGGCATATCGTGCTGCCCCTGTCGCGCCACGGCATCCTGACCGGCGTGTCGCTCAGTTTCGCTCATACCATGGGCGAGTTCGGCGTGGTGCTGATGTTAGGTGGGAATATTCCGGGGCAGACCCGGGTGGCGTCGATAGCACTCTACGACGAGGCGCAAAAACTCAATTACGCCACCGCCCACGCTTACGCACTGATCCTGCTGCTGATTTCCTTCGCGCTGCTGGTGGGCATCGCGCTGCTGCAGCGGCGCCAGCGCGGCGGCTTATTGTCGAGCTGATTCGTCGGCAATCACATTGCGCTCGCCGCACAGGGCGTTGAGCAGGCGCAGCTGCTCATGCTGCAATTCCACTAGCTGCAGCTTGAACTCGTCCATCTTCTCGTGCAGCGCCATGATTTCCAACTCGGCCTTGAGGTTGACCTCGTAATCGTTTTGCGCGTTGAGGCGGTCAATTTCGCTCTGGCGGTTCTGCGACATCAGAATCACCGGCGCCTGCAAGGCGGCCAGCGTCGACAGGAACAGGTTCAGCAAGATGTAGGGGAAAGGATCGAAGGGCTTGCCGCCATTCCTCAACAAAAACCAGGAATTGAGCGCCACCCAGGCCACCAGCACCAGCGCGAACAGGCCGATGAAGGTCCAGGAGCCGCCAAAACGCGCCACCGCGTCGGCAGCCAGTTGCCCGAAGGTGGAGTCTTCGGCATAGTCGGCCTGGCTGCGCGAGATGGTCTTGCGCTCGGCAATCGACTGCGCCACGCTGTCCTTGCTCTTTTTTTGCAATGCCTCGATATGGGCCAGGTAATCCCTGCGCTTGGTCCTCATGATGTCTTTTCCGGTAGCTGTATCGGGGAAGTTTAGCCGCTAACGATGTTTCCTGCGCGCACAGCTGGCCCTGCTGGCAGGCAAAGCGCCGCATGCGTTACCATGGCGCTTATCGGCCCCGGCCCCTCCATAACGAGTACAAGCACGATGAAATTCGAACACCTCATTCAAATCAACGATCCGCTCAATCCCTTGATTGACGAGCTCACCCGCGAGCAGCTGTGGCGCGGCCTGGTCATGCGCGCCGATTCACCCAAAACCTTTGTGCCGCACCTGGACGAATGCACCATCGACCAGCGCGAGGCAGGCAGCTTCCGGCGCAAGCTGCGCTACGGAACGCTGGAAGTGGTGGACCGCGTGATTCTGACGCCCTTGCAGCAGGTGCGCTACGAAGTGGCCGAGCAGGGCGAAATCCATGCCTCTAGCCTGACCATGACGATCGAGGCGCCTTCCGAGCACACGCTGTTCGTGCGTTTCAAGTACGACGACGGCAACGACGCCCAGACCGATGCAGCCAACGCGATGTACGACGAATTCAAGAAGTCGGCCTACCAGGAAGCCGATATCGACACCATTCGCATCGTGCGTGAGCTGGCCGCGGCCGGACGACTCGACGCGACCTACCTCAATTAAGCGCCCGGCAGGCACTCGGCTGCATCGCTCTCCTTGGGTGCGCCCTTTTCGAGTTCCGCGGCGAGGTCGCGCAGCGCAGTGCGCACACCTTCTTCGATGACGGGATGGTAGAACGGCATATCGAGCATCTGCGCCACCGTGAGCCTGGCCTGCACCGCCCATGACAGCAGGTGACCCAGGTTTTCAGCGCGCGGACCAATCATCTCGGCGCCCAGCAAACGGCCGGTGCCGTACTCGCCGTACACCCGCAGCATGCCGTGATTTTGCAGCATGATGCGGCTGCGGCCCTGGTTGGTGAACGACACCATCCCCACCGCGAACTTGGGCCTGCCGCTGGTGCACAGCTGGCGATAGGTTTCGCCGAGTGTGGCAATCTGCGGCTCGGTGAAGGCAATCGTCAGCGCGGTGCGGCGCAAGCCCGGGCGCACGTCAGGATAGCGGCCCGCATTGTCGCCCGCGATCTTGCCATGGTCGGCTGCCTCGGGCAGCACCGGGAATTCGTCGTTGGCGTCGCCGGCGATAAAGATGTGACTGGTCCCGCACTGCATGGTGGTGCTGTCGAACAGGGGCACGCCCTTGGCATCGAGTTCCAGGCCGCTGTGCTCGATGCCGATCTTGTCGACGTTGGGCGTGCGCCCGGCGGTCACCAGCACGAACTGGAATCGCTCGCTGCGTTCGGTGCCGTCCGCGCCGCGCGTGGTCAGCTGCACTTCTTCGCCGTCCTGGCGCGCCTCCACGAGGCTCTGCTGGAAGCGCAGGTCGATTTCGGCGCCCAGCGTTTTTGCAGCCACATGCAGTACCTCCGGATCGGTGATCTGGGCTACCGAGCCGCCGCGTGCAAAGAAGGCCACGCGCACGCCCAGCCGGTGCAGCGCCTGGCCCAGCTCGAGCCCGATGACACCGGTGCCGATGATGGCCACCGATTCGGGCAGCTCGGTCCACTCGAATACGTGGTCGCTCACGATCACGCCCGGACCGAGGTCGCGCAGCATCGGCAGCATGACCGGGGTCGATCCGGTGGCGATCACGATGCGCGCGGCCTCGATCGTGGTGTGCTCATCGACCTGCAGCGTGTGCGGCCCGGTAAAGCGCGCGTGGCCGCGCAGCTTGTCTTCGGCCGGGATGTTCTCGACGCCTTCGAGCACGAAGCCGACAAAGCGGTCACGCTCACTGCGCACGCGCGCCATGACGGCCTTGCCGTCGATGCGCACCGGGCCCGCATGCACGCCAAAGCCCGGCGCCAGCGCGATCATGTGCGCCGCTTCGCTGGCCGCGATCAGCAGCTTGCTCGGCATGCAGCCGACCCGGGCGCAGGTGGTGCCGTAGGGGCCGCTTTCGATCACCACCACGCGCTGGTTCTGGGCGCGCGCGGCGCGATAGGCTGACAGGCCGGCGGTGCCGGTTCCGATGACGGCGACGTCGACTGTGAGATGGTTCATGGAGGGCCTCTGGTGGTGTACTGCGAAAAGTATAGCGAGTATCGCGGTTCAGGGTCAGATGGGGCGCTATTTTGATAAGGCAAGCTGTTGAATCGGCAATCGCAAGCCCGGGGGGCCAGTCAAATGTCGAGCGGATCGACTTCCAGGCTCCACTTCACCCGCGACTTCATCTCGCGCAGCTGGGCCAGCCACGCTTTCAGGAAGACCTGCAGTGCAGGACGCGACGCGCTCTCGACCAGCAGCTGGGCGCGGTCGACATTGTGCACCCGGGTCAGTGTCATGGGAATCGGATCATTGACGGTAATGCCCTCGTACCCTGCGCAGTCGCGCGCACTCTCAAGAAAGCCGATCGCGCTGGCCAGTTCGGGCGCTTCGGCCCGCAGCAGCGCCTGGTACATATACGGCGGCAGCATGGCCTGGCGCCTTTCCTCGAGCAGGCTGCTGGCGAAGCGGTCGTAGTCGTGGCGCACCAGCGCGGAGTACAAGGGATGCTGAGTGTAGCGGGTCTGGATCAGCACCTCGCTCACGCTGCCGCCCTCGTTGCGCGCGGCGCGTCCGGCCCGCCCCGCCACCTGCATGAGCTGCGCGAACAGGCGCTCGCTGGCCCGGTAATCTTGTGAGAACAGAGCAGTGTCGGGATTGAGGATGCCTACCAGCGTGAGTTTTTTGAAGTCATGGCCCTTGGCCACCATCTGGGTGCCGATCAGGATGTCGACCTCGCCCCGGTGCACGCTGTCGAACGCAGCCTGCGCGCTGCCCTTCAGGCGCGTTGAATCGGCGTCGATGCGCAGGATGCGCGCATCGGGGAACATCAGCTGCAGGCCTTCTTCCACGCGCTGGGTGCCGCGTCCGAGCGGCTGCAGGTCGACATTGCCGCAGGTGGGGCAGTGGCGCGGAATGCGCAGTTCCAGGCTGCAGTGGTGACAGCGCAGCCGGTGTTCCGGCTTGTGCAGCACCATGAACGAGGTGCAGCGCGTGCAGTCGCTGATCCAGCCGCACGCCTCGCAGCAGATCACCGGTGCGTAGCCGCGCCGGTTCAGAAACAGCAGCGACTGTTCGCCGCGCTCCATGCGCTGGCGCAGGGCCGCCACCAGCTGCGACGTCAGGCCGTCCTTGGGTTTGTCGCGCTCCATGTCGAGCAGCGCCACGCGCGGCAGCACGGCGTCGCGCACAGCACGCTCGCGCAGTTCGAGCTTGCGGTAGCGCCCGGAGCCGGCGTGGTGCCAGCTTTCCAGCGAAGGCGTGGCCGAGCCGAGCACGATCGGTATGGCCAGCTGGCGTGCGCGCCACACAGCCAGGTCGCGCGCGGAATAACGCAGCCCTTCCTGCTGCTTGTACGAAGGGTCGTGCTCTTCGTCGATCACGATCATTTTCAAGTGCGGCAGCGATGCCAGGATCGACAGGCGTGTGCCCAGGATGATGCGGGCCTTGCCCTGGTGCGCGGCGAGCCAGTGCAGCATGCGTTCGCCCTCGGACAGGCTGCTGTGCAGGGTGGCGAGCATCACGCCGGGAAAGCGCACGCGGATATTGCCCTCAAGCTGAGGGGTCAGGTTAATCTCGGGCACCAGGATCAGGATCTGGCCCTGCTCTTCGCGCGCAAGCACCTGGGCGCAGGCCTGCAGGTACACCTCGGTCTTGCCGCTGCCGGTCACGCCGTACAACAGGAATGGCGCAAAGCCACTGGCCCCGCCGATCGCGTCGGCCGCGTGGCGCTGGGCGTCGTTCAGAAGCGGCATGTCCAGTGGGGTGTGATCGTGTTCGGCGCTGAGCTTGCCCATTTTTTTGAGGGCACGGTCGAGCGCCACGGTGGTCAGCACCCGCAGGTTCTTGGGCAGGCCGGGCAGCGCCACCTCGCCAAGAGGGCGCTGGTAGTAATCGGCGGCAAAGGCGGCCAGCGCCAGCCATTCGTGCGATAGCGGCGCCAACTGGCTGCGCACGGCGATGGCATCCTTGAGCTTGTCGGCCGGCACTTCGCTGGTGGTTTTGATCGCCACAATGAGCCCGACTACCTCGCGGCGTGCAAAACTGACTAGGACCAGCTGACCCACCAGTGGCTCGGCGCCCGGTTCGCACGTCCAACGGTAGTCGAAGCAGCTGGTAAGCGGCGTATCGATCGCGATATTGAGGATGCAATGCGCCATCAGGCCCTGGACTAGTCAGAAAAAAGCAGACAACACACTGATAACAGAGCGTAAGTTCGCTTTACGTAAAGGGAAAACATTGTGTGGACAACTTTGTGGACAAACAAATTCTGTGAGCCCAAAAGGTTTGTCCTAAATCAACACATACAGTCTACAAGCAGAAAGCAAATATATTTATGTGAATCGATTCAAGGACTTACGAAGTTAATCCTTAGAATCGGAACTTAAAAAAAATTCAAGATAAATTGTGCATAACTATCTAAGCAAAAGCTGATCATGTAGTCGATTTGGCAGCACTTCCAGCAAAAAGACAACCGGCGTGTTTCGGTTTGCCTTATATCGAAACGTACATATGGACACGGATTGCACGCCGTATCAAAATATCATGCAGTGCACCAACAACCTCATGTGAAACCTTCAGTTCGCGCCTAAGTCACCGTAAACTCTAAGGTTTTTCCGTTTATCCACAAAACCTGTGGATAACTTTGTGGACAAGCGCTGAGAAACCTTCTTTTCACTCTAGAGAATTCGGCTTCGCCCCGCGGCGCACTTCGCACCCAGAAAAAATTTTACTAAGCAAATCAATGGCTTATGAATTATAAAAATTTAATCAGCAAGTGCTACGCGGCCCCGGCGCCATTTTTAAAAATTGTGAATAAGTGTGAGTATGCAGCAAGCGTAGACCCGGTCCAACGCCTCAAAAAATGAAGCGCCCCAGGTTGCCTATTTACCTTGACTACATCAAGCGCGTTGCTGGCGGCTGAAAGTATGCACCGCGTCCACCATCGCCGTGACTGACTCCGGCGGCGTGAACTGGGAAATACCGTGCCCCAGGTTGAACACATGGCCGTTGCCGTCGCTCGGCTTGCCATACGCTGTCAAGGAGCGCTCGACTTCGGCGCGAATCTGCTCGGGGCTGGCAAACAGAATCGCCGGATCCAGGTTACCCTGCAGCGCCACCTTATGGCCCACCAGCGCGCGCGCGCGCGCCAGGTCGACGGTCCAGTCCAAGCCCACCGCATCGGCGCCGATGTCGGCGATCTGGTCGAGCCACAGCCCACCGCCCTTGGTGAAAACCACTGCAGGAATACGCACCCCGTCTTTTTCGCGCTTGAGCTGGCCCAGCACCTGCTGCATGTACTGCAGCGAGAACGCCTGATAGGCGCCGTCGGCCAGCGCCCCGCCCCATGAATCGAAAATCATGACGGCCTGGGCCCCCGCGTCGATCTGGGCGTTCAGGTATTCGGCCACGGCGCTGGCATTGATGGCCAGGATGCGATGCATCAGGTCAGGGCGGTTGTACAGCATCTTTTTGATGGTGTGGAACTCCTTCGAACCGCCGCCTTCGACCATGTAGCAGGCCAGGGTCCACGGACTGCCCGAGAAACCGATCAGCGGCACGCGCCCGTTCAAGGCAGTGCGGATCGAGGTGACTGCCTTGAACACGTAGTCGAGCGACTCCATATCGGGCGCGCGCAAGGCCATGACGTCGGCTTCGGTGCGCAGCGGACGCTCGAACTTGGGGCCTTCGCCATCGACGAAGTACAGTCCAAGGCCCATCGCGTCGGGCACGGTCAGGATGTCGGAAAACAGGATCGACGCGTCCAGCGGGTAGCGGTCGATCGGCTGCAGTGTCACTTCGGTGGCGTAATCGGGATTCTTCGCCAGGCCCAGGAAGGAACCGGCGCGCTCGCGCGTGGCGCGGTATTCAGGCAGATAGCGGCCGGCCTGACGCATCAGCCACACGGGCGTGTAGTCGGTGGGCTGGCGCAGCAGCGCGCGCAGGAAGGTATCGTTCTGAAGCGGGGCGAATTGTGGCATGGGTGACAATCAAAAGCTTGAAGAAAGGCGCTATTATCGCATTCCCCGGCGCGCTTGCAGCGTGCGGTGCGATTGCACCGCGAACTGGTATTGTCTATCATGCGATACCGTCTCCAACCCCAATGACAGGCCCCATGACTTCTCCCTCCGGCAACCGCGCCGCTCCCTGTGGCGCCTGGCCATCCCCCATCAGCGCCGCAGTGGTTGCTGCCGGGGCGGCGCCGCTGTCGTTGCCGGCGCTGGACGGGGCCGATGCCTACTGGCTGGCCGGGCGCGCCAGCGAGGGCGGGCGCAGCACCATCATGCGCCAGCGCGGCCAGGACGTGATCGACATGACACCGGCGCCGTTCAATGTGCGCTCGCGCGTGCACGAATACGGCGGCGGGGCCTTTCATGTGGCCGCAGGCGTGATCTGGTTCTCCAACCATGCCGACAACCGCATCTATGTGGTGCGCGACGGAGCCGCCCCCGTGGCCCTGAGCGCGCCGGACGCACCGCGCCGGCATGCCGATTTTGTGTTCGACAGTCAGCGCCAGCGTCTGATCGGCGTGCGCGAAGACCATGCCATGGGCAGCGCACAGCCTGTCAATACCATCTGCGCCATCGGCGCGGACGGGGTCGAAACCGTGCTGGCGAGCGGCGCCGATTTCTACTCCTCGCCGCGCCTGTCGCCGGACTGCACCCAGCTCGCGTGGATGAGCTGGGACCATCCGCGCATGCCCTGGCAGGGCACCGAACTGTGGCTGGCCGAAGTGCAGGCCGACGGCGCCCTTGGTCCGGCCAGGCTGGTGGCCGGCGGCCCGGGAGAGGCTATAACGCAGCCGCAATGGTCGCCTGCCGGGCTGCTGCACTTCGTGTCCGACCGCAGCGGCTGGTGGAATCTGTACCGCCTCGATGCAGGCGCGGTGCGCCCTCTGTATCCGCACGCAGGCGAATTCGGCATGCCCCACTGGAGCTTCGGCGAGAAGACCTACGGATTTCGCAGCGCCGACGAGATCGTGTGCACCTATATCGAAAACGGCGTCAGCCGCCTGGGCCTGCTCTGCGTTGGCGCCGGCCAGATGCAAGCCATTCCCAACCCCTACCAGGAGATACGCGAGCTGCGCGTAAGCGGCAGCATCGTTGTGCTGCTGGGTGGCGCCCCGACCATTGCGCTGGAACTGGCGCGCATCGACCTGTACACCGGCGAGCATGAAATCCTGGCGCGCTCCATCACTCAGCTGCCCGACAGCGCCTACCTCTCGGTCCCTGAAAGCATTACCTTCCCAACTGGCGCCGGCGCCCTGGCGCATGCCTTCTTTTACCCGCCGACCAATGGCGAAGTGCAGGCCGAGACAAGCGCCAAGCCACCCCTGATCGTGATCGGACACGGCGGGCCGACGGGCATGGCCACCAACACGCTCAAACTGGCCACCCAGTTCTGGACCAGCCGCGGCTTTGCCGTGCTCGATGTGAACTACCGCGGCAGCTCGGGCTTCGGACGCGACTATCGCGATGCGCTCAAGGGCCAGTGGGGCGTGGTCGATGTCGATGACTGCGTGGCCGGCGCCCGCTACCTGGCCACGCGCGGCGATGTCGATGCGGACCGGCTGATCATTCGTGGCAGCAGCGCCGGCGGCCTGACCACGCTGTGCGCGCTGGCGTTCCACGATGTCTTCAAGGCAGGCGCCTGCTATTACGGTGTGTCCGACCTGGCCGGGCTCGACGCCGATTCGCACAAATTCGAATCGCACTATAACGAATACCTGATCGCGCCCGCCAGCCAGGCCGCCGCCGTCTACCTGCAGCGTTCGCCCATCAACCACAGCGAAAAGCTCAAGCGTCCCATGATCTTTTTCCAGGGCCTGGACGACAAGGTGGTGCCGCCGCAGCAGTCCGAAGTGATGGTGAAGGCATTGCGTGCGGCCGGGGTGCCGGTGGCCTACATGACGCTCGAAGGTGAAGGCCACGGCTTCCGCAAGTCCGACAGTATCATCCGCACCCTGGAAGCTGAGCTGTATTTTTACCAGCGCATATTTGGCATGGCGCAGCCCGGAGGCACGCCGCCGGTCGCCATCGAGAACCTGCCCGGAGCCGCATGAGCAAAGGCGATCTGCAGGCACAATTTGCCGCGCTGGAGCTGCCCGAGCAATTGGCGCTGGCGGTGCTGGCGATGGCCGGAGAACCGATCGGCCGGGCGCGCCTGTTCGAGCACCTCAAGAGCGTTGCCGCCTTCGCCACCGAGGAGCAAGTGGGCGTCACCCTTGCAAAGTTTCGCAAGAGCGGCATGGCCAGCGAAATGGTGCACCGGGGCTGGGTCTCCAACGCGGAGCTGACCTGGCCGGCCCTCAAGGCAGCCCTCGATTCGCGCAATTTTTTCCCGCTGGCGCACGCCTATACCGTCATCAATCCACTGCGCCGCAACTGGGAAGGCCAGCCGGTGCTGCGCAGCTATCGCCAGGGCCTGGCGCTGCTGCGCATGGCGCTTATCGGCGGCGGCGCACCGGACGACGTGCTGCCGCTGCTGTCGGCCTCCATGGCCTGCCACGAGTCAGGCTATTTACATCCGCTGGTCGATATCTGCGGCCGTCCGTTCGAGCCTGAACTGCTGGCGCGCATTCATCCGCTGCTGCGCGACGAAGTACTGACCGTGCTGCTTGAGAATGCCCAGCGCGAACCTGCAAGTGCACCGCTGCTGCGCGCGGCCGCCGAGCGCAGGTTTGACCAGGGTCCGCCCGCGATGGCGCTGCGCGTGGTGATGACCGAGCACCTGATCCTGTGCGGGCGCCTGGACGATGCGGCGCGCCTGGCGGTGGAGCTGGACGCATCGCTAGCGCTGTTTTTCAGCAGTGTGGTCAAGCTCCTGCGCGATGAGCTGAGCGATGCCATCGTGGGCTTCGAACTGGCGCTCAAGCAGCTACGCAAGGAAACCGGCAAGCGCAAGATGTGTTTTCCCGGCTTTGGCGGTCATCTCTACGTGCTCGCTCTGCTGCGCAGTGAAGACCCGAAGCACCAGGCTGCAGCCGTGGCCTACCTCGACATCGCCACCCGCGCCGTGCAAAACCATGACACTGCAGCCTACCAGCAGCTCAACCTGCTGCGCCAGATCCGCGCCGGTACCGCCGATCCGGAAGTGCTGCCCACCCGCAGCTGGGAGAACGCGCTCCAGCCCTTCATGCTGCGCGCCCTGCTGCATCACTGGCTGGGACTCACACAGCTCGACAAAAAACGCGCCGACATCGAGACCATGCTGGCGCTGTCGGAGCAGGGCGGATTCGATCTGCTCAGCGCCCAGCTGGCATCGGTGCTGGGCCACATGGGATTTCATGCACAGGAACTGCGCGCCATCTCGCTGCGCCAGCAGCACCGCTTCGGCGAACTGGCCGTCTGGTTCGAGCGCGAGGAGCCGTGGCAGCGCCAGCTCAATGCCCTGATCAACCTGCAGCCAGCGGTAAACGTCGAGATGGTGCGCGAAACGCGCCTGGTGTGGGGCCTGCGCTTCGACCCGCACTGGGGCATTCAGGAGATTGAGCCGCGCGAACAGAAGCGCGACGCCCAGGGCGGCTGGAGCCGCGGCCGCGCCGTGGGGCTCAAACGCCTGTCGGAGGACTCCGGCAGCATGGACTTCCTCACGGCCCAGGACCTGAACGTGGTGGCCACCATCGACGCCTTCAAGTACTACAGCGCCAGCGGCTCGCGCTACGAATTCGACGTCGACAAGGCGGTCGCTGCCCTGATCGGCCACCCGCTGCTGTTCTGGAAGGATGCGCCAGGCACCCGCGTCGAACTGCTGCCGGGCGAGCCGGAACTGCTGATCAAGGCCGACCGCAATCAGGTCACGATCACCACCCGCCCGCCGATCCTGGACAGCACCGACGACGTGTGCCTGACGCTGGAAACCGCCAACCGCCTGCGCGTGGTGCGCATCAAGGACGAGCACCGCCGCATTGGCGCCATCATCGGCGAAGGCCTGGTGGTGCCGCTGCATGCTGAAAAACAGGTGCTCAAGGCGATCAGTGCAATCTCCTCGATCGTTACGGTGCAATCCGATATCGGCGGCAGCGCCGAAGACATCGAGCAGATAGCAGCTGACGGCCGCATGCACGTGCACCTGCTGCCCTACCAGCAAGGCCTGCGCATGCAGATCCAGGTGCGCCCGCTGCCGGGCGCCGGCGCTTACTACGTACCCGGCTCGGGTGCGGAGAGTGTGATCGCCGACCTCAATGGAGCGCGGGTGGAGGCGCGCCGCAACCTCAATGGCGAGCGCGAAGCCGAGCGCCAGCTGGTGGCGGCCTGCCATGCGCTCGAAGAAGCCGAGGACGATCATGGCGAGTGGCTCTTGGGCCAGCCCATCGCCTGCCTGGAACTGCTGGCCGAACTGCAGGAACTCGACCCGGCCAAAGTAGTGGTGGCCTGGCCCGAAGGAGAATCGTTCCGGGTAGTGAAAAAGGCGGACTCGAAATCGGTGCGCCTGACCATCCGGCGCGACAAGGACTGGTTCGCCGCCAATGGCGAAATCCAGATCGACGAGCAGCGCGTGATGGACCTGCGCTCACTGCTCGACACGCTCAAGACAAGCCGCGGCCGATTCATCGAGCTGGCCGACGGCCAGTACATGGCCTTGACCACGGAACTGCACCGGCGCCTGATGGAACTGTCAGCCTTTGGCAGCGCCCATGGCGACGATGTGCGCCTGCACCCGCTGGCCAGTTTCGCGCTCGAGGAGCTGGCCGGGGAAGCCGGCAGCGTCAATGGCGACAAGGCCTGGCGCGAGCATCTGGCGCGGATGGAGCGCAATGCTGAATTCGTGCCGCTCCTGCCAAGCACGCTGCAGGCCGATCTGCGCGACTACCAGGTCGACGGCTTCGAGTGGCTGGCGCGCCTGGCCAACTGGGGTGTGGGCGCCTGCCTGGCCGACGATATGGGCCTGGGCAAAACGCTGCAGGCGCTGGCGCTGCTGGTGTCGCGCGCGCCCGGCGGCCCGGCCCTGGTGGTGGCGCCCACTTCGGTATGCATGAACTGGATCAGCGAAGCTGCGCGTTTCGCGCCGACCCTGAACGTCAAGCTGTTCGGGCCGGGCGACCGCGCCGACATGCTGGACACGGCCGGACCCTTCGACCTGGTCATTGCCAGCTACGGCCTGCTGCAGCTGGCAGCGCCGCAGTTCGCCAAGGTACGCTGGCATAACATCGTGCTCGACGAGGCGCAGGCCATCAAGAACACTGCCACCAAGCGCTCGCAGGCGGTCATGGCGCTGCAGGGCGAGTTTCGCATGGTGGCTACTGGCACCCCGCTGGAAAACCACCTGGGCGAATTGTGGAACCTGTTCCGCTTTATCAATCCGGGTCTGCTTGGCACCAGCGACCAGTTCAACCTGCGCTTTGCCGGCCCGATCGAAAAAGCCGGCGACAAACGCGCCGAGGCCAGCGCACGGATCCGCCTCAAGCGCCTGATCCAGCCCTTCATCCTGCGCCGCACCAAGGCTCAGGTGCTGTCGGAACTGCCCCCGCGCACCGAGATCGTGCTGCCGGTCGAACTGACCCAGGAAGAGACCGCGCTGTACGAATCGCTGCGCCGCGAAGCGCTCGACAAGCTGGCCGCGCTGCAGGCGCCGGAAAGCCAGAAGTCGATCCAGATCCTGGCCGAGATGATGCGCCTGCGGCGCGCCTGCTGCAATCCGGCGCTGGTGGCGCCCGAGCTGAATCTGGCCAGCAGCAAGCTGGCCACCTTTGCGCGCCTGCTGACCGACCTGCTGGAGAACCGCCACAAGGTGCTGGTGTTCAGCCAGTTTGTCGATCACCTGACCCTGATTCGCAAGTACCTCGACGAGCAGGGCGTGGCCTACCAGTACCTCGATGGCGCCACCCCGATGCAGGAGCGTAAAAAACGGGTCGACGCCTTCCAGGCCGGGCAGGGTGATGTATTCCTGATCAGCCTCAAGGCGGGTGGCGTGGGCATCAACCTCACCGCCGCCGACTACGTGATCCATATGGATCCGTGGTGGAACCCGGCGGTCGAAGACCAGGCCTCTGACCGAGCGCACCGCATGGGGCAGCACAGGCCGGTTACAATCTACCGGCTGGTGGCGCGCCATACCATCGAAGAAGGTATTGTCGAGTTGCACAAGCACAAGCGCGACCTGGCCGACAGCCTGCTCGAAGGCAGCGACGTGGCGGCCCGCATGTCGCCCGGAGACATGCTGCAAATGCTGCAAGAAGGCTTTCAATAACCCGCAAGGAGTGGCATGGACGACGACAATGCATCAAGCACGGGAGCACACGCCAAGGTAGTGGGCGTCAAGTCCTGGCTGGCCTATCTCGGCAATCTGCTGCTGGCGCTGATCCTGTTCGGCGCCGTGCTGCCGCTGACCTTCACCTTTGCCGGCGAGATCCCGGCTGCGGTGGTGCTGGTGATTTCGGCGGTCATCGTGCTCTACCAGTTCCTGGTGATCCGCTCGGTGCAGCTGTATTACGACGATGTCGGCGTGTGGGTGGTCTCGGGCGTGCTGCCCTGGAATAAGGGCATCACCGGGGTGAAGTGGCGCGACATGGACGAGGCGACGTTCGTGCAGGGCTTCTGGAGCTGGATTACGCGCTCCTACGACATCCGCATCGGGCACCGCTTCACCAAGGGCAGCGAGATCGTCCTGACCAATATCGCCGGCGGCAAGACCGCCATCGCGACCCTGAACAGCCACCATCAAAACCTGATCCGCGACCGCGTGATCGAGTAGACCCGCATCGGCGCGATCCGCCATGCTGCTATTGACGAGGACTAGACCTATGTTGAAAACGAAAATTGCACTCGCCGTCATGCTGGCCGTGTTTGCGCTGACGCCGGCCGCTGCCGCCCCCAAAAAACCGGCCAAGGGCAAGGCCAAGGCGAGCAAGGTAGTCAAGACCAAAGCCACCCGGGCACGCGCGCCCAAGGCCCTCAAGGCAGCCAAGGGCCGCGGCAAGCAGCCAGCGGTAGTGGCGGCGCCGGAAGTGAGCCGGCCAGTGGCCGCGCCAGCGAGCGAGATCCAGACGCCTGAGCGGCGCCTCGAGCGCCAGTTCAATGCTACCAGCATCCAGTTTCTCAACGCCTTGTGGCGGGTCGATCCGGAAGGCGCGATCGCGGTGGGCAAGTACGAAAGCGCCGCCAACGTCACCATTCCAAATGAGGCAAGCCGCGCACAAAAGCTGGCCTTCATCAACGAGTGGCTGCAAAAGTTCGCACGCTTCGATACCTCCAAAATGTCGGCCAAACAGCGCACCGACCATGCACTGGTGGTCAATCAACTCGAGTCGGAACGCTGGCAGCTCACCACGTACCGCGAGTTCGAATGGAATCCGGCGATGCACAACATCGCAGCGCCCATCGACATGCTGATGAATTCCGAATATGCAGCCAAGCCGCAGCGCCTGCGCACCATCCTCAAGCGCCTGGCCGTCGTGCCAGCCTTCTACAGCGCGGCCCAGGCCAGCATTGTGCGCCCCACGCGCGAGCACACCCAGCTGGCGCTGCAGCAGGCGCCCGGCACCCTGGTGGTGCTGGCCGACCTGGGCAAGGCGGCCCAGGATTCGATTCTGACCGCGGCCGAGAAGACGCAGTTCGCGCAGCGTATCGCCCAAGCGGGCAATGCGGTGGTGGGCTATGCCAACTTCCTCACCGAGCTCGAACGCACGCAGCAGGCATCGGGCACCACGCGTTCCTTCCGCATCGGCAAAGCGCTCTACGAACAGAAGTTCGCCTACGATATCCAGGCGGGGGTGAGCGCCGAGCAGATGTACAACAAGGCCCTGAGCGCGCGCGACCAACTGCTCGCGCGCATGGATACCCTGGCCGATGAACTCTGGCCCAAGTACATGGGCAACGCCGCCAAGCCGGCTGATCGCACCCGCAAAATTGGCATGGTAATCGACACGCTGTCGCGCCAGCACGTGGCGCGCGAGCAGCTGTTCCCCGAGATCCGGCGCCAGATCCCGGTCTTGCAGGAGTGGGTCACGCGTAACAACCTGCTCACGCTCGATCCGCAAAAGCCACTGATCGTGCGCGAGACACCCGTGTACCAGCGTGGTGTGGCGGTGGCCAGCATCGAAGCGCCCGGTCCTTATCGACCGCAGGAAAAGACCTATTACAACGTCAGCCCGCTCGATGGCATGAGCGCCGAGCAGGCCGAGAGCACCCTGCGCGAGTACAACAACTGGATCCTGCAAATCCTGAACATCCACGAAGCGATTCCGGGCCATTACGCGCAGCTGGTATATGCCAACAAGTCGCCGTCGCTGATCAAATCGCTGTTTGCCAACGGCGCCATGATCGAAGGCTGGGCAGTGTACGCCGAGCGCATGATGCTCGAGTCGGGCTATGGCGACAATACGCCGGAAATGTGGCTGATGTATTCGAAGTGGAACCTGCGCACCGTGGCCAACACCATCCTCGACTACAGCGTGCACGTGCTGGGAATGAGCGAAGCGCAGGCCATGGACCTGCTGGTGCGCCAGGCCTTTCAAACCCAGGCGGAGGCTGCCGGCAAGTGGCAGCGCGCGAAATTGAGCCAGGTCCAGCTCACCAGCTATTTCAGTGGCTACAGTGAAATCATGGACCTGCGCGAGCAGCGCAAAGCGGCGCTCGGTGCGCGCTTCTCGCTCAAGGAATTCCACGAGCAATTCCTTGGCTATGGCAGCGCCCCGGTCAAGGTGATCCGCGAACTGATGCAATAAGGCAACTGGCATGCGCATACTGAGTTTTCTGGCGCTGGCACTGCTCAGCCTGTATGCGCTGGCCTGCCTGGCCCTGTGGCTGATGCAGCACTCGCTGATCTATTTTCCACAGCCGCGCCGTTTTGGCGACCCGGCCAGCGTGATCGAGATGAAGGTGCCGGGGGCCCAGCTGGTGGTGTCGGCGCGCCGTGTCTCCGGCCCCGATGCGGTGATCTACTTTGGCGGCAATGCCGAGGATGTCTCGGGCAGCCTGCCGTCGCTGGAGGCGGCGTTCCCCTCGCACGCATTGTATCTGCCGCACTACCGCGGTTACGGTGGCAGTTCCGGCAAACCCAGCGAAGCGGCGCTGTTCGCCGATGCGCTGGCAATCTTCGACCAGCTGCGCACCACCCATCCCAACATCACCCTCATCGGACGCAGCCTCGGCAGCGGGGTGGCGCTGCATGTTGCCAGCCTGCGTACGGCCGCGCGGCTCGTGCTCGTCACGCCCTACGACAGCATTGCCGAACTGGCGGGCCAGCAGTTTCCTTTCGTGCCGGTGCGATATTTGTTGAGCGACAAATTCGAATCCTGGCGCTTCGCACCTGCCGTCAAGGTTCCCACCACCATCATCGCCGCCTCGCATGACGAGGTGATTCCCATGGCCAGCACGCGCCGCCTGCTGTCGCGCTTTACACCCGGCGTTGCCACGTTTGTCGTGGTCGACCAGGCCGGACACAATACGATTTCGACCCGTCCGGAATATGCCGCGTTACTAAGCGGCAAGCGTTGATCGCTTCCAAGCGAGCTGTGCATTCATGCACACAGTGCGTGCCTGCACGCGCCGTTTTCTTCAATTTTTAACATCCGCTTTCCAGTAGAATAATTTCGAGCAGTCACCGTTTCTGGTGTGCTTTTACCCCGTACCCGAATACCGGTCACCCCGTCACTGGCAGGTGAGGCCTGCTGCCGTCCGCACGAATCGCGGCGTGATCGATCCTAAGACATAGATCGACTAAAAATAGATTGGAGACTTTTCAATGGCATCATTTCTTTACCGCATGATCCGGCGCGCTGCCGCATCCCTGCTCCTGTTCTCGTGCGCAAGCATGGCCCAAGCCCAGCTCACCGCCGGACCGGGCGCGTGGAGCGCCAACCAGACCTGGGCCGCCGACAGCGTCAACGGCGGCAGCCTGACTGGCTATTTCTACTGGCCCTCCACCCAGCCTGTGCTCGGCGGCAAACGCGCCCTGGTGCTGGTGCTGCATGGCTGCGGCATGACGGCGCTGGGCGACGTGATCAACTCGTCTACCGACGGAGGATTCAACTGGAAACCGGTGGCCGACCAGTACGGCGCCATCATCCTGGCGCCCAACGCTACCGGCAGCGTGTATGGGTCGCATTGCTGGGATTACGCCAACACCAACCACAACCGTACCTCCGGGCACGATGCGGTCCTGCTCAACCTGATCAATCGTTTCATCACCAATGCCCAGTACGGCATTGACCCGAACCAGGTGTATGTGACCGGTCTGTCGTCTGGCGGCGGCGAGACCATGGTGCTGGGCTGCATGGCGCCGGATATCTTCGCGGGCGTAGGTATCAACGCAGGACCACCGCCAGGCACTACCACGGGCCAGATCGGCGCCGTTCCCTCCGGCTACACGGCGACCACGGCGGGCAACAACTGCAAGAACCTGGCCGGCACCAATGTCGGCAAGTTCTCGACCCAGATTGCCAGCGTGATCTGGGGCACCAGCGACTTCACCGTGGCCCAGGCCTATGGCCCGATGGATGCGGCCGCCATGCGCATTGCCTACGGCGGGACTTACACCAAGGGCGCGACCAGCACGGTGGCCACGGGCGGCACCAATACGCCGTATCTGGACGCCAACGGCAAGTTGCGCACATCGGAAATCAGCGTGGCGAGCATGGGCCATGCATGGCCTGCGGGCACCGGCGGCCAAAACGCCAATTACGTCACCTCCACCAAGGTCAACTACCCGGCCTTTCTGATGGATTTCTGGTTCAAGAATAACTTGCGCGCGACAGCGATTGCCGCGCCCGTCATGACTGCATGCAGCGCAACCGTGTCGGGCAATGCCGCCACCATCGCAGGCTCGGCCACCGATGCTGCCGGCACCATCAGCAGCTACCGTGTGGTTCTGAACGGACCGACGCCGGTCAACGATCCCGCAGCCGGTAGTGGCGCCAGTTTCAGCATCGGCTATGCGCTGGCGAATGGCTATTACACCGGCACGGTAACGGCCAGCGACAGCGGTACCGGGCAGACTTCGGCGCCGTGTGCCATTGCGCAGTTCCTGGTCGGACCGGTACCGGCCATCCAGCCGCCCGCGGGCTTGACGGTCGGCGCCACCACCGCCAGCTCCGTACCCTTGAGCTGGAGCAGCGCCAGTGGCGCTAGCGGCTACCATGTGTACCGGAACGGAGCGAAGATCACCGCCAGCCCGGTGAGCGCCAACGCGTACACCAGCACCGGCCTGGCAGCGAGCACCAGCTACAACTTCCAGGTCTCGTCGGTGGGCTCGAGCGGGGCAGAAAGCAGCTTGTCGAACAGCGTGACGGGCACCACCAAGTCGTCATTCATCTGCACCACCACCACGTCGACCAACTATGCCCACGTGCAGGCTGTGCGGGCGATTAACAGTGGAGGGTATGCGCTGGCCAAGGGTTCGAACCAGAACATGGGGCTCAATAACACCTTCTACACGACGACCCTGGCGCAGACCTCGGCTGGCTATTACGTGATCGGCAGCTGTCCATAAGTGCAGCGCGCACGCGCATCATCCCTCGGCAACTAATTGCGAGGCGATGGTGCGCTCTCTGACAGCGCAATGCGTTGCTGTCCTACTTGTGGATCTGTCATCCGTGGCTATGATGAAGTCCTACCCTTTCGGAGGACCAGCCATGTTTTCAGTCAGCAAGCTAAGCCCCTCGATCACGGACATGATCCGCTTCGACCACTCGCACGTTCTCGTCACCTTCCACCAATACACCAGCACCACCCGGCCCAGCGTCAAGAAGGCGTTAGCGGAAACTATCTGCGACGCACTTGAAATCCACGCCACGCTGGAGGAAGAAATTTTTTATCCAGCTTTTCGCAGCGTCGACGCCAGTGATCCTGTCATCCTGAAGGCCGAGCCCGAGCACATGGAAATGAAGCGCCTGATCGCCGAGTTGCGTGTCTGCGATAGCGCCAGTGCGCGCCACGACCAGCTCATTCACGAATTAATGCGTGACGTCATGCACCATGTGGCCGATGAGGAAACCGTGCTGCTGCCCCAGGCGGAGCGGGCCATGACAGCCACCCGGCTGGATGAACTGGGTGCACAAATGACGCGCCGCCGGCTCGAGCTGCTCAAACCCAAGGCGGGCCGCATCGCCAAAAATACTGCTGTGGGTTTTTCCGGCAGCACGACCGCGATCGTGGTGGGCCTGGCCAGCGCTGTCATGGCGGCCAAATTCGTGTCGAACCGGGTCTCGAAGCCCGCTTAAACGGCTTCCTCGGGCGCGCGGGTGACGCGCGCGAAAATTGGCGCGATGGCAAGGCCGAGCTCGTATAGCAGGCACATGGGGATAGCCAGTGCCAGCTGACTCACTACGTCCGGGGGAGTCACAATGGCCGAGATGATAAAGGCGCCCACGATGACGTAGGAGCGTATTTCCTTCAGCTTGGCCACACTGACGATACCCATGCGCACCAGGATGATCACGACCACCGGCACTTCGAAAGTCGCCCCGAACGCCAGGCACATCGACATGACAAAATCGAGGTAGTTTTCAATATCGGGCGTGACGGCGATGGAAGTCGGCGCGAAGGTGCCGATAAAGTGAAACACGCGTCCGAACACGAAGAAATAGCAAAACGCAACGCCACCGATGAACAAGAGCGACGACGACACCACCAGCGGCAGCACCAGCTTTTTTTCGTGCTGGTACAGCCCCGGCGCCACGAACGCCCATACCTGGTAAAACACCCAAGGCAAGGACATGATGAAGGCTAGTAAGAGCGTGACTTTCATCGGCACCAGGAAAGGCGAAATCACGCCGGTGGCGATCATCTTCGAGCCTTTCGGCAAGGAGTCGATCATTGGCTGGGCGATGAAGTCGTAAATCACCGAGGGGCTGGGCCAGACAAAGAGGATGGCGGCAATGATGCCAATGCCTATGATGGCCTTGACCAGACGGTCACGCAACTCGATCAGGTGAGAGATGAAACTCTCTTCACCGGCAGCTTTTTCGGTCATTTAGAAGAAGGAAGAGGTGGAAGAAGCGCGTGGACGGAATTTTTTGACCCGCGCGGCGCCCGAGACTACGTGCGACTTGCCGCCGTGGCGCTGTTTGTACCACCCTGGAACTGCCGAGTTGCGCACCAGCTTCTTGCGCCGGAAATCCTTGGCCTTGCGTTCGAGATCACTCATCGAGGCCGCCGGCGCTGTCGATGAAGGCAGATCGCGCCAGGCCGATTCGACATCGTCAATACTTTCCTGGATCGATGATTCGACATCGGAGCGAATCGAGTAGGCAGTGTCTTCGACTTCCTTTTTCAGGTTGCGCAATTCATCGAGTTCGATTTCGCGGCTAACCTCGGATTTGACCTCGTGCAGGTAGCGCTGGGCGCGGCCGTACAGGCTGCCGACCATGCGCGCAACCTTCGGCAACTTTTCAGGGCCGATTACGACAAGGGCGACAACGCCGATGATGGCGATTTTCGATAATCCGAGGTCGATCATGGGAATTCAACGGTTCAATGACGGGCATGCATGGAGCACGCCACACTCATCAGAACTTGGTCTTTTCCTTGGACTCGACATCGATCGTGGTGCGGTCGGCAACCTGCTGCGGCGGCGCGGCGGTTTTGTCTTCCTCGCCCTTGACGCCATCCTTGAAGCCCTTGACAGCCTTGCCGATGTCGCCGCCCATGTTCCCCAGCTTTTTGGTACCGAATACCAGGACCACAACCAGCAGGACGATCAGCCAGTGCCAAATACTAAATGAACCCATTATTTTCTCCTAGCAAGGCGTTATACGCCAGAAACCCGAAAGCTACGCTTGTATTTTACGCGATGCACGGGCTGAACGTATCAATTGCGCCGCTGTCAACGCTGACCGCGCCACGGACGCGCGCCACCGTACAGATGCATGTGCAGATGGTAGACCTCCTGCCCCCCATCGGGGCCACTGTTGATCAAGGTCTTGAAGCCGCCACCCGGTGTGCCGTCGACGGCATATGTCACGTCGCAGCCGTTCTCCTTGGCAAGTGTTGGAGCGAGTGCGAGCATCTTGCCGAGAATGCCCGCATGGGAGGCGTCGCATTCGGACAGGGTGGCCAGATGAATCTTGGGGATGATCAGCAGATGCACAGGCGCGGCGGGATTGATGTCCTTAAACACAAGCAATTCGTCATCCTCGTAGACTATGCTCGAGGGAATTTGCTTGGCGGCGATTTTACAAAAGAGGCAGTTTTCCATCGTGACGGTCCTTGTTGATTATCGTACTTACTCCTGACGAGCAGCCTTTTCTTCAATTCCGGATACGCCTTCGCGGCGCGCCAGCTCGTCGAGCACCATCTGCGGCGTGAGATCGAACTTGGCCAGGATCAGCATCGAGTGAAACCATAGATCGGCGCACTCGTAAATCACCTTTGAGCTATCGCCGTCGACCCGCGCATCCTTGGCCGCCATCACCAGCTCGGTCGCTTCCTCGCCGATTTTTTTAAGAATCGCATCATCACCCTTGGCGAACAGCTTCGATACGTAGGAGGTGGCCGGATCGCCGCCGTTTTCCAGCTTGCGCGATTCGATGACGGCAGCTACTCGGGACAGAGTTACGCTCATTGTTATTTCTTCGGTTTGGTATAAATCGTTTCCGGATCTTGCAGTACCGGGTCGACCGCCTGCCAGTCGGCGCCATCGAATTGTTGAAAAAAGCAGGAATGGCGTCCGGTATGACAGGCGATGCCGCCGGCCTGCTCGATCTTGAGCAGCACTACATCCTCATCGCAATCGAGGCGGATTTCCAGCACCTTCTGGATATGCCCCGATTCTTCGCCCTTGTGCCACAGCTTCTTGCGCGAGCGGCTCCAGTACACCGCCTCGCCCAGCTCGACCGTGCGCGCCAGGGCGTCGCGATTCATCCACGCGAACATCACTACGTCGCCCGACACTGCTTCCTGGGCGATGACCGGCACCAGACCGTTCTCGTCCCACCTGACTTTATTCAACCACTTCGACATGCGTGCTCCTGACTAGTCCAGCCGCATGGGGATACCCTGCGCGGCCATGAAGCGCTTGGCTTCCTGCACTGTGTGCTGACCATAGTGAAAAATACTGGCCGCGAGGACTGCATCGGCCTTGCCGATCTTGATGCCGTCGGCCAGGTCCTGCAGGCCGCCCACGCCGCCCGAGGCGATGACCGGGATCCCCACCGCATTCGACACCGCGCTGGTCAGGCCAAGGTCGAAACCGACCTTGGTGCCGTCGCGGTCCATGCTGGTCAACAGGATTTCGCCAGCGCCGAGGCGTTCCATATTCATGGCCCATTCCACCGCGTCCAGCCCGGTGGCCTTGCGCCCGCCGTGGGTGAAAACTTCCCACTTGCCCGGCGCTATCTGCTTGGCGTCGATCGCCACCACGATGCACTGCGAGCCATGCTTTTGCGAGGCATCGAACACCAGATCCGGATTGGTCACGGCCGAGGTGTTCATGCTGACCTTGTCGGCGCCCGCGTTGAGCAGGCGTCGCACATCCTCGACCTTGCGCACCCCGCCGCCGACAGTCAGCGGAATGAACACAGTCGATGCCACCGCTTCGATGATATGCAAAATCAGATCGCGGTCGTCGGAGGAGGCGGTGATGTCGAGGAAGGTGATTTCGTCGGCGCCCTGCTGGTCGTAGCGGCGCGCGATTTCGACCGGGTCGCCTGCGTCGCGCAGCTCGGTGAAGTTGACGCCCTTGACGACGCGGCCGTCGGTCACGTCCAGGCAGGGAATGATGCGTTTTGCGAGCATAGTGTCAGCCGGGTCAGACCGGGTCGCCCTCGGTAAGTTCATCGGCGCGCGCCTGGGCTTCGGCCAGGTTGATGGTGCCTTCGTAAATCGAACGACCGCAGATCACGCCCTCGATGCCTTCTTCCTGAACCGCGCATAAAGCTTCCACGTCGCCCAGGTTATGCAGCCCGCCCGAGGCGATGATGGGAATGCGCACCGATTGCGCCAGCTTGACGGTGGCGTCGATATTGATGCCGCCCATCATGCCGTCGCGCCCGATGTCGGTGTAGATGATCGATTCGACCCCGTAAGCCTCGAATTTTTTGGCCAGGTCGATCACTTCGTGGCCCGACATTTTGCTCCAGCCGTCGGTGGCGACCTTGCCGTCCTTGGCGTCGAGGCCGACGATGATACTGCCCGGGAACGCGCCGCAGGCATCGTGCAGAAAGCCCGGATTCTTGACCGCGGCCGTGCCCACGATGATGTAGGTGATGCCGTCGTCGAGATAGCGCTCGATAGTATCGAGGTCGCGGATGCCACCGCCGAGCTGCACCGGGATTTCATCGATGTCGTTATCGACCGCGAACTCCTGCACCACTTGCAGGATCGATTTGACCGCCGACTCGTTTTTCGGCTTGCCGGCGAAGGCGCCGTTCAGGTCCACCAGGTGCAGGCGGCGCGCGCCCTGCTTGAGCCAATGCAGTGCCATTTCGGCGGGGTCTTCGGAGAAGACGGTGGCAAGTTCCATATCGCCCTGTTTGAGGCGAACGCAGTGACCGTCTTTGAGGTCGATGGCAGGAATGAGCAGCATGATCGTTGTCGGTTAAGTGGTTGGGAGTGGAATCAGGGATTCCATTGGACGAAATTCTTGTACAGCTGGAGTCCCGCCGCCGCGCTTTTCTCGGGGTGGAACTGGGTGGCAAAGATGTTATCGCGCGCGACCGCGCAGCAGAACGCGGCGCCGTAGTCGGTTTCGCCGGCCACGAGCGCGGCGTCGAGCGGCTGCACGTAATAGCTGTGCACGAAGTAGAAGTAGGCGTTATCGGCGATGCCTTCCCACAGCGCGTGCGGCAGCTTTTGCTTGACGCGGTTCCAGCCCATCTGCGGCACCTTGAAGCGCGAGCCGTCGGCCTGCAACTGGCCGTCGAGGCGAAAGCGCACCACCTTGCCGGGCAAGAGGCCAAGGCCGGGCGTGTCGGCTTCTTCGGAGACGTCGAACAGCATCTGCTCGCCGACGCACACGCCCATCATGGGACGGGTGCTTGAGGCGCGCAGCAGGGCTTCCTGGACGCCCGACTCGCGCAGACTGGCCATGCAGTCGCGCATGGCGCCTTGACCCGGCAACACGATGCGGTCGGCGCTGTCGATATCGGCCACGTCGCCCGAGATCAGTACATTGGCTTCGGGGGCGACCGCGCGCAGGGCCTGCGCGACGGAGCGCAAATTGCCCATGCCATAGTCAACTACTACAATTTTATTCATACGATGCTTCGTGATTTCCCGTCTTCCCCGCGCAGGCGGGGATCCATAGCGCCCCTGATCAGATGCGCTATGGATCCCCGCCTACGCGGGGAAGACGTTGGTATATGTCGCGTGGTAATCGAAAACACGATTTCTCGCGCTCCAATTCTACAAACTGCCCTTGGTTGAAGGAATCGTGCCCGCCGAACGCGCATCCAGTTCCGCCGCCATGCGCAGCGCGCGGCCAAATGCCTTGAACACCGTCTCGCACTGATGGTGCGCATTCTCGCCGCGCAGGTTATCGATGTGCAGCGAGACCAGCGCGTGGTTCACGAAGCCCTGGAAAAATTCATGCGCCAGGTCGACATCAAAGGCGCCGATCATCGAGCGCTTCCACGGCACGTGCATTTCAAGGCCAGGACGGCCCGAAAAGTCGATCACGACGCGCGACAGCGCTTCGTCGAGCGGCACATAGGCATGACCGTAGCGGCGGATGCCCTTTTTGTCGCCAATCGCCTTGGCCACCGCCATCCCGAGCGTGATGCCGGTGTCTTCCACGGTGTGATGCGCGTCGATGTGCAGGTCGCCCACGCACTCGATATCGAGGTCGATCAGGCCGTGGCGCGCGATCTGGTCGAGCATGTGGTCGAGGAAGGGCACGCCGGTGTTGAGCTTTTGCTTGCCGGTGCCATCGAGGTTGATCGACACGCGGATTTGCGTCTCGTTGGTGTTGCGCGTTATTTCTGCGGTGCGGGTCATGGAGGATGCTCGGTTAGTGCGAAATCAACGATGCCTTGAAGGCATCCAGGAAAGCGGCGTTTTCTTCAGGCGTACTCACGGTCACACGGATGCAATTTGCAAGCAATGCGTGCATTTTACTCACATTTTTGACCATCACCTTGTCCGCAAGGAGTTTGGAACAGACCTGCGCCGCGTCAGGCACACGCACCAGCAGGAAATTGGCTGCCGACGGGAAAACGGTCACCCCGGGCAAGCTGGCCAGATCGGCGGCCAGCTGCTCGCGCGACGCTACCAGCTCGCTTGCCTGGGCGTTGAGAATATCGATGTTATCCAGGGCAAATTCGGCGGCGACCTGGGTCAGCACATTGATATTGTAGGGCGGGCGCACCTTTTCGAACTGTTCCAGCAGGCGCGGCGCTGCGGCCATGTAGCCAAGGCGGATGCCTGCCAGGCCCAGCTTGGACACCGTGCGCATCACCACCATGTTCTCGAATTCAGGCAGGCGATGCATGAAACTCGCGCGCGCAAACGGGCCGTAGGCTTCGTCGACGACGGCGATGCCGGTGTCGCCCAGGGCGCGAATGATGGCCTCGACATCGGAGGCATCGAACAGGTTGCCGGTCGGGTTGTTAGGGTAGGCCAGGAACACCACCGCCGGCTTGTGCGCGGCGATCGCTGCCAGCATGGCAGGCAGGTCGAGGGTGAGGTCCTCGCGCAGCGGCACGCCCACGAAGTCGGCGCCGGCCAGCGTGGCGGAGCGGGCGAACATCACGAATGCGGGCAGCGGCGCCATGATCACGGTGCGCTTGTCGCGCCCGGTGGTGGCCATGGCGATCATCGAGATGATTTCGTCGGAGCCGTTGCCAAGGATGACGTCGTACCCGGCCGGCACACCGAGGCGCGCGCAGATCTTGTGCTTCAGGCTCGCGTAGCTGGGCACAGGGTAGCGGTTCAGGACCGCGTCGGCCAGGCGCCGGCCCAGTTCAGCGCGCAGGTGCAGCGGCAGGCGGTAGGGATTTTCCATCGCGTCGAGCTTGATGTAGCCGCTCGAATCTGGCACGTGGTAGGGCGCATCGTCCCGTACGTCGGGACGAATGGTATTGGCGATCAGTTTATCGAGGAAGGACATATTTGGTTTCGTTTTCAGTGCAACACAGTGCAACGCTCTGCCACTCCAACCACCCCGTCGTCCCCGCGCAGGCGGGGATCCATAGCACGCGAAATACTGCTGCGGTCTGCGCACACCAGAGTACTCTCCAGGCGCTATGGATCCCCGCCTGCGCGGGGACGACGTGTAGAGGAGCGCGTTCGCGCGCCTGCTTAATCTATCGTCTCGGCCGCGACTTTTTTCGCGGCCCGTTTCTTCACGGTTTTCTTGGCGGCTTCCTGCTCCGGCGCTGTCAGGCGGCCTCGGATAATCTCGCAGTACGCGGGATTGAGCTCGAAGCCGACCCAATGTCGGCCGCTGCGCTTGGCCGCCATGGCGGTGGTGCCGCTGCCCATGAACAGGTCCAGCACCACGCCGTCCGGCGGACACGAAGCCTTGACCATGCGTTCGATAATTTCAAGCGGCTTCTGGGTAGGGTGATCGGCCCGTTCCGGATGCTCGCGATGGAGGCGCGATACGCTCCACAAATCCTTGGGGTTGTACCCCACTTCGAGCCACTTCGCACCGACGAAAATCGAGCGCGAACGGGCCTTCTTGGTCTCGGCATCGTACGGAATGCGCACGCTGTCGAGGTCAAAATAGTAATCCTTGCGCTTCACGAAAAACCCGATGGTGTCATGCACCGAGGTGAAACTGCGCACGCTGCCGCCCATCGAGGGCACGCGCCGGTCCCAGATAATCTCGTTCATCATCGTCAGGCGCTTTTTCAGCATGACGAAGATCTCCGGCGAAAAGCGCCAGGTCAGGAAGATGTACAGGCTGCCGTTGGGCTTGAGCTTGGGCAGCGCCGCGTCGATCCACTGCTCGGTCCAGGCCAGGTAGGCCTCCACGCTCTGCTGGTCGGAATCGTTGCCGTAATCTTTGCCCAGGTTGTAGGGCGGATCGGTCAAAATCAGATCGATAGCGCCGTCGGGGATGCGCGCCAGTCCGGCAATCGCATCCTCGCAGAACACCTGATCGATCCACGCCTCGTTCATGATGCTGGCTTGATCCGCAGTTCGGCGCTGCGCGCGTGCGCTTCCAGCCCTTCGCTGTAGGCGATTTCGGCCGCAACCGGTCCCAGGGTCTGGGCCCCGGCTTCGCTCACGAAGATCACGGAGGAGCGCTTCTGGAAATCGTACACGCCCAGCGGCGACGAAAAGCGTGCAGTGCGCGAAGTCGGCAGCACGTGGTTCGGGCCACAGCAGTAATCGCCCAGCGACTCGGACGAGAAACGTCCAAGGAAAATTGCGCCGGCGTGGCGAATATGCTGCACCCACTGCTGCGGATTTTCAGCTGAAATCTCAAGGTGTTCGGGCGCGATGTGGTTGGCGATCTCGCAGGCCTCGGCCATGTCGCGCACCTTGACCAGCGCGGCGCGGTCGCGCATCGACGTGAGGATGATCTCGCGCCGCGCCATTGTCGGCAGCAGCTTGAGGATGCTGGCCTCGACCCTGGCGATGTAGCCGGCGTCGGGGCACAGCATGATGGCTTGCGCGAGCTCGTCATGTTCGGCTTGCGAGAACAGGTCCATCGCCACCCAGTCGGGATCGGTCGTGCCGTCGCACAGCACCAGGATTTCGGAAGGCCCTGCGATCATGTCGATGCCAACGGTGCCGAACACGCGGCGCTTGGCCGAAGCCACGTAGGCATTGCCGGGACCGGTGATCTTGTCGACTGCCGGAATGGTCTCGGTGCCATAAGCGAGCGCGCCCACGGCCTGGGCGCCGCCGATGGTAATGACGCGCGTGACGCCGGCAATGAACGCGGCGGCCAGCACCATCTGGTTGCGTGCACCATCCGGGGTCGGCACCACCATCACAACTTCCTTGACGCCAGCTACACGGGCCGGAATCGCATTCATCAGCACCGACGATGGATAGGTGGCCTTTCCACCTGGGACGTACAGGCCCACGCGGTCCAGCGGCGTAATGCGCTGGCCCAGCACCGTGCCATCGGCTTCGGTAAATGTGAAATCGGTCAGTTCCTGCTTTTGGCGCTCGTGGAATACGCGGATGCGTTCAGCGGCCACCTGCAGCGCCTTGCGGCGCGCTTGCGGCAGGCTGTCGAAGGCCTCCTTGAGCTCCTGCTGGCTGATCTCGAACTGCGCCATGCTGGCTGCACCGCCGGGAATGCGGTCGAAGCGCTCGGTGTATTCGAGCACGGCGGCGTCGCCCCGGGTTTTCACATCATGCAAAATCTTTGCTACAGATTGTTCGATCGCGTCATCGGTCGATGATTCGAATGCCAGCAGGGTATCGAGGCTTCGTTTAAAGTCCGGCTGGGCCGAATCGAGTTT
Organism: Pseudomonadota bacterium; assembly: GCA_040385745.1. GTDB lineage: Bacteria > Pseudomonadota > Gammaproteobacteria > Burkholderiales > Burkholderiaceae_D > Telluria_A. The sequence goes on along the minus strand of JAZKGU010000003.1, from coordinate 128,475 downwards.
GCGGATCTGTAGCGACATGATGGTTTATTGTTTGTTCAGTTTCGACGCTCGTTCGAACGCCTCGAGGATCGGTTGCAAGCGCTCGCGCTTGAGCTTGAGCGCAGCCTGATTGACCACCAGGCGCGAGGAAATATCCATGATCTCTTCGACTTCGACCAGGTTGTTGGCACGCAGGGTGCTGCCAGTGGAGACCACGTCCACAATTGCGTCCGACAGGCCAACCAGCGGCGCCAGTTCCATCGAACCATACAGCTTGATCAGGTCCACGTGCACGCCCTTGGCCGCGAAGTGCTCGCGCGCTGTCTGCACGAACTTGGTCGCCACGCGCAGGCGCGCGCCCTGGCGCACCGCCTTGTCGTAATCAAAGCCTGCATTCACCGCCACCGACATGCGGCACTTGGCGATGTTCAGGTCGATCGGCTGATACAAGCCCTCGCCACCATGCTCGAGCAGCACGTCCTTGCCGGCCACACCGAAGTCGGCTGCGCCGTGCTGCACGTAGGTCGGCACGTCGGAGGCGCGCACGATGATGACGCGCACGCCCGGGTCGTTGGTGGCCAGGATCAGCTTGCGCGAGGTTTCCGGGTTTTCAAGGACCGTGATGCCGGCCGCTTCCAGCAGCGGCAGCGTGTCCTCGAAAATGCGGCCCTTCGACAGCGCGAGGATGAGCTGCGTATTGGCCGGGTTGTTCATGATGCTCATCGAGACCCTGTTTTATTTGAGACGCACGATATCGGCGCCCACGGCCGACAGCTTCACTTCCATGCGGTCGTAGCCGCGGTCGAGGTGATAGATGCGGTCGATGATGGTGGTGCCCTCGGCGGCCATGGCGGCAATCACCAGCGACGCCGAAGCGCGCAGGTCGGTGGCCATCACGGGCGCGCCCACCAGCTTGTCCATGCCCTTGATGAAGGCAGTATTGCCTTCAATATGGATGTTGGCGCCCAGGCGGTTCATTTCCTGCACGTGCATGAAGCGGTTCTCGAAAATGGTTTCGGTCACGCGGCTGGTGCCGCCGGCGATGGTGTTGACCGCCATGAACTGGGCTTGCATGTCGGTCGGGAAGCCAGGATATTCAGTGGTGCGGAACGATACCGGCTTTGGGCGCGCATCCATTTGGGCGCGGATCCAGTCCGGGCCGGAGCTCATCACCAGGCCGATGTCGCGTAGTTTGTCGAGCGCGACGTCGAAGATGTCGGTGCGGGTATTCTTGAGCATTACGTCGCCGCCGGTTGCCGCCACGGCGCACAGGAAGGTCGCCGCCTCGATGCGGTCGGAAATGACCGCGTGGCTGGCGCCGTGCAGTTCGGGCACGCCCTGGATCACCAGGCGGTCGGTGCCGATGCCCTCGATTTTGGCGCCCATCTTGACCAGCAAATTGGCCAGGTCGGTCACTTCAGGTTCACGCGCCGCGTTCTCGAGCACCGTCTCGCCTTCGGCCAGGGTGGCGGCCATCAGCAGGTTCTCGGTGCCGGTCACGGTGATCATGTCGGTGTGGATGCGCGCGCCCTTGAGCTTTTTGCACTTGGCGTAGATGTAGCCGCCTTCCACCCGAATATCGGCGCCTAGCGCCTGCAGACCCTTGATGTGCTGGTCGACCGGGCGCGAGCCGATGGCGCAGCCGCCAGGCAGCGACACCTTGGCTTCGCCGAAGCGCGCCAGCAGCGGCCCCAGTACCAGGATCGAGGCGCGCATGGTCTTTACGAGTTCGTAGGGCGCTTCGAGCGTATCGATCGCGCTGCCGTTCAGGATGACCTTTTCGTCGCCGGCCTGGTCGACCTTGAGGCCGGTCTTGGCCAGCAGCTTGAGGATGGTCTTGACGTCGTGCAGGCGCGGCACATTGGTCAGCTCCACATCGCCCGAAGTCAGCAGGCCCGCGCACAGGATGGGCAGCGCAGCGTTCTTGGCGCCAGAGATTGTGATGTCACCATTGAGGCGCTTGCCGCCGACGATTTGTAGCTGGTCCATGGTCTTATCCTTGATATTCTTCGGGGGTGAGCGTCTTCATCGACAGGGCGTGGATCTCTTCGCGCATGCGGTCGCCCAGCGCAGCGTACACCAGCTGGTGGCGCTGAATCGGGCGCTTGCCGGCAAAGGCCGGGGACACGATGACGGCGGTGAAGTGCTGGCCGTCGCCGTCCACTTCAAGGTGGGTGCATTCAAGGCCGGCGCTGATATAGCCGTGTATGAGTTCGGGAGTGGTAGCCACGATGAATTCCTATGATTAGTGGCGCAGTTTGTAGCCGCGCTTGAGCAGGTTGACGGCGACCGTCGCGAGTACCGCGAAGAACACCGAGACGATGGCAAGACTGACCCACGGCGACACATCGGACTTGCCAAAGAAGCCGTAGCGGAAGCCGTCGATCATGTAGAAGAAAGGATTGAAGTGCGAGACCGCTTGCCAGAACGGCGGCAGCGATTTGACCGAGTAGAACACGCCCGCCAGAAAGGTCGCGGGCATGATCAGGAAGTTCTGGAAAGCCGCCAGCTGGTCGAACTTGTCGGCCCAGATGCCGGCGATGATCCCCAGGATGCCAAGAATGGCCGCGCCCATGACCGCGAACAGCACGATCCATAGCGGCGCCACGAAAGACAGGTCGGCGAACCATACGGTGACGATGAACACGCCCGCGCCCACCACCAGCCCGCGCACCACCGAAGCGAGCGCGTAGGCCGAGATGATCTCCCAGTGCGACAGCGGCGGCAGCAGGATGAACACCAGGTTGCCGGTGATCTTGGACTGGATCAGCGAGGACGATGAATTGGCGAAGGCGTTTTGCAGCACGCTCATCATCACCAGGCCGGGAATCAGGAAGGAGGTGTAGGTAATGTCGGGGTACTCGGCCACCGGGCCGCGCAGCACATGGCCGAAAATGAGCAGGTACAGCATGGCGGTGAGCACGGGCGCGGCCACGGTCTGGGTGGCGACTTTCCAGAAGCGCAGCGTCTCTTTGTAAAGCAGGGTCTGAAACCCGACCGAGGCGAAACTCATAAGGAACCCTTGTCCATGATCTGCAAGAAGATATCTTCCAGGTCGGCTTGTTGCAACTGCATTTCATCGATGACGGCGCCGCTCGCGCGCAGGCGCGCCAGAATCGGTTCGACATCGGTGTACTCATTGACGCGCAGCGAATACTTGTTGCCGCTGCCATTGTCATGTTCGTCGTGCGACACCAGGTGGCGCAGGTCCTCGGGCAGTTCGCCGCTGGCCAGATGCACGATCAGCTGCGAGCCCGAGATGCGGCGGATCAGCGCGCTCATGGTATCGAGCGCCACCACCCGGCCCGACTTGAGCATGGCCACGCGCTGGCACATGGCCTGCGCTTCCTCGAGGTAGTGGGTAGTCAGGACCACGGTGTGGCCCTCTCGGTTCAGGCGCGAGATGAACTTCCACAGGGTCTGGCGCAGCTCCACGTCGACACCGGCGGTGGGCTCGTCGAGCACGATCACGGGCGGCTTGTGCACCAGGGCCTGGGCCACCAGCACGCGCCGCTTCATGCCGCCGGACAGGGCGCGCATGTTGACGTCGGCCTTGTTGGTCAGGTCCAGGTTGCCCATGACCTCGTCGATCCACTTGTCGTTGTTCTTCAGGCCGAAGTAGCCGGACTGCAGGCGCAGCGTCTCGCGCACAGTAAAAAAGGGATCGAACACCAGTTCCTGGGGCACGACGCCGAGCTTGCTGCGCGCTGCGCGAAAATCGGTGACTACATCGTGGCCGTGGATGCTCACGCTGCCAGCATCAGGCCGGATCAAGCCGGCGATGGTGGAAATCAGGGTGGTCTTGCCGGCGCCATTGGGACCGAGCAGGCCGAAAAATTCGCCTTCTTCGATGGCCAGTGACACGCCACCCAAAGCCTTGAGGGACTTGTAGCTTTTCTCGACGCTGTTTATCTGGATTGCTGTCATGCTTTTTTTAGGTGGGCAATTGTCTATACAGCATGCAGAGACATTGCGGAGTGAGCCGTCAATTATAGGGGAAATCGGGTACAGCAGAGTCAAGCCGGAAATACTTGGCCTGGGGAGGACACGCGGGAAACCGGGGGGACCGGTTCACCACGCAAAAGGCAGGATCAATGGTGATGCAGGTTGGCGGGCGATTCCACGAGAAAATCGTCAACACCGTACAGCGCAGCCAGGCTTTGCAGACCGGCAGGAACATTTACATACGACAGCGCTACGCCACCCTTGCGGGCGGCGCGCTTCCAGGCCAGCAGCACGGCAACTGCCGACGAATCGGCAGTGACAACGCTGCCGAGGTCGAAGACCGTCTGGCCGGCCTTGATGGCAGCGATACCCTGGCCCAGCGCCGCGGTGGCGTTCTGGACGGTCAGGGTAGCGATGCTGCCAAGCTTGTTCGTATCGGACATGAAGATTACTTTGCAGCTTTGCTTGGCTTGTTGGCGAGTTTGTTGTTGCGCTCGGCCAGTGCCTTGATCAGGCCGTCGATGCCCGATTTGCCGATTTCAGTCGCGAACGTGCCTTTGTAGGTTTCGACCAGCCATGCGCCCAGCACATTGATGTCGAAAATCTTCCAGCCCTGTGCGCTCTTGGCCAGGCGATAGTTGAGGGTAACTGGCTCGCCGCGTGACATGTTGACGACCGAGCGTACTTCCACTTCCTGGTCGGCAGGATCAGCGCGCAGCGGCTTGAATTCCACGGTTTCGTTCTTGATCTGCGACAGGGCACCCGAATAGGTGAAGATCAGCAGGGTGCGGAACTCGTTGGCCAGCTGCTTTTGCTGCGCAGGGGTCGCTTCCCGCCAGAAACGGCCAGCCGCCAGCGAGGTCATGCGCATGAAATCAACGTGCGGCAGAATCTTGCTCTCGACCAAGTCCATCACGCGCTTTTGATTGCCGGCCTGGATTTCTTTGTCGTTCTTGGCGGTTTCGATGACGTCGGCGCTAATGCGCTTGACCAGCGCGTCCGGGGCTTCCTGGGCAAACGCGGCGGAAGAGGCAGAGATCGCCAGGGTGGCGCTCAGAATCAGTTGTTTGATCAGTTTCATAGGCTCTTTTCTAAAATAGTTGCAAGTTTTGGGACCGCAACCCTGTTTATGCAGGGTTCAGTTACCGTGTTAACTACTTCGAAGGGGTTTTGGATGACACGGGCTTTCCTGGCTCCGCTTTTGGAGCCGCTTTCGGGTCCGCTTTGGGGTCCATTTTAGCCGGATCGTCCGGATACGCGTCGCTGATGCTCTTCGCGGTCGGCTCATCGGCTTTGTCGGCTTTCTTGACATCCCCTGCGTCCACGCGCGCCTGTTCGACGGCCTCTTTGCGCGAGGTTTCACCGTCGAACACCTTGTTCTTGCGCGACTGCAAGTAGCCATCGCGGATGAACTCGTAGCGGTCGAGTGCCGCGCCTTCCATGATATTAGTGGCGTCGAGCAACACTGCGCGCTGGTCGATCACACGCAATACCGTACCCGCGGCCTGAACACCGTTCGATACGCCAGTGCCCCAGGGATCTGCAGCTATGTCGAGAGGCAACGCTGCGGTGTCGCGCAGAGTCGAGGGACCCAGCAGTGGCAGCATCAGGTAGGGACCACTGGGCATGCCCCAGTAACCGAGGGTCTGGCCAAAATCTTCGGTGTGCTTTTTCAGTCCCGCTTCCGAGGCAATGTCGAGCAAACCGCCCAGGCCGAAGGTGCTATTCATCATGACGCGGGTGAAATCGCTCATGCCTGCTTCGCCTTTGCCCTGCATCAGGTTGTTGGCGCTGCTCCAGACGTCAGCCAGGTTGCCGAAGAAATTGTTCACGCCGGTTTGCATGAACGAGGGCAGCACCTGCTTGTAGACCGTTGCGGCCGGCTTGAGCGCGTTGCGGTCAACCGCATCGTTAAACTCGAACACATTGCGGTTGTACTGCTCGTATGGATCTTTTTGCGCCATATTGGCGCAGCCGCCCAAGGTTGCCGCGATGGCGAACAGCGCAGCGATGCGCAGGGGTGCAGTGACTGAACTCATTTGCTCTCTTCCTTTCCTTCTGCGGCCTTGCTGTAGATGAACTGATTAATCAGGTCTTCGAGCACGGTGGCAGATGAAGTGCGGGAAATCCTGTCGCCATTGGCCAGGATATTGGTGTCGCCACCCGCTTCGATACCGATGTACTGCTCGCCCAACAGGCCGGCAGTGAGGATTTTCAAGGAGCTATCCTTGGGGAATTTATAGCCCGCTTCGAGTTCCAAGGTTACCAGCGCCTGGTAAGTCTTGTCATCAAACTTGATATCGCCAACCCGGCCGACCACGACGCCGGCGCTTTTCACGGGCGCTTGCGGCTTGAGTCCGCCGATATTGTCGAACTTGCCGGTGACCAGGTAGGTCTGGCCGAACGACAGGGTGCTCATATTACCGGCCTTGAGCGCCAAAAACAGCAATGCGGCCAGGCCTAGCAGGACAAACAGGCCAACCCACACGTCTACAGATTTACGATGCATATTATTTCCTAGCCTTCCTTATGCGGCGCCCACGAGGCGCCGGATTCATTTACTTGTTAAACATGATGGCGGTCATCACGAAGTCCAGACCCCAGACCATCAGCGATGCGATCACGACAGTGCGCGTAGTGGCGCGCGACACGTCTTCCGGCGTCGGCTGGGCAAAGTAGCCCTGGAACAGCGCGGTGAAGGTGACTGCAATACCAAACACAAAACTCTTGATGACGCCATTCATCACGTCGGCCTGCACGTCGACGTTGGCCTGCATCTGCGACCAGAAGGCGCCTTCGTCCACGCCAATCAGCTTGACGCCGACCAGATAGCCGCCCAGCACGCCGACGGCGCTAAAAATGGTTGCCAGCACCGGCATGGCGATGACACCAGCCCAAAAACGCGGAGCAAGCACACGCTGTATCGGGTTAATCGCCATCATTTCCATGGCCGACAATTGCTCGCCGGCTTTCATGAGACCGATCTGCGCGGTTAGGGAAGTGCCAGCGCGGCCCGCAAACAGCAGGGCGGTGACGACCGGGCCGAGTTCGCGCACCAGCGCCAGCGCCACGACCTGGCCAAGCTTCTGTTCTGCGCCGTAAGGGGTCAGGGTGATGTAGCCCTGCAGGCCAAGCACCATGCCCACGAACAGACCGGAGACGACGATGATTACCAGCGAATAATTGCCAATGAAGTGGGTCTGCTCGGAAATCAGCGCCGGACGGCGCAGTGCGCCCACCGACATGCCCAGCAAATTGAAGAAGAAGCGCGTGGCGAAGCCGACGCTGGCAATGCCTTCGCGCAGATAGGCGCCGATGGCGGCCAAGCCGTTCAGAATGATATTCATGCGGATTCACCCATGCCCAGGTCCTCGGCCAGCGAACGGCCGGGATAGTGGAAGGGAACGGGCCCATCCGGCTCGGCGTTGACGAACTGCTTCACATACGGGTCTTCCGACACGCGCAGATCAGCTGGCGTGCCTTGCGCTACGATTTTGCCGGCCGACATGAAGTAGACGTAATCGGCAATCGCGAAACATTCATGCACGTCGTGCGACACCAGGATCGAGGTCGAACCGAGCGCGTCGTTCAGGCGGCGAATCAGGTTGGCGGTCACGCCCATTGAGATCGGATCGAGTCCGGCGAAGGGCTCGTCATACATCACCAGTTCGGGATCGAGCGCGACGGCGCGCGCTACCGCGACACGGCGCGCCATGCCGCCGGAAATTTCCGCTGGCTTGAGCTGGGCGGCGTTGCGCAGGCCGACGGCATTGAGCTTCATGAGCACCAGGTCGCGGATCAGCTCTTCGGGCAGATCGGTATGCTCGCGCAGTGGAAAGGCAACGTTCTCGAAGACCGTCAGGTCAGTAAACAAGGCGCCGAACTGGAACAGCATGCCCATCTTGCGGCGCAAGCGGTACAAATTCTCTGTGTCGAGCTGGTGGACGATCTCGCCGGCCACAGAAACTGAGCCCTGCTGTGGACGAATCTGACCGCCGATCAGGCGCAGGACAGTGGTTTTGCCGCAGCCGGAACCACCCATGACTGCAACAACTTTTCCGCGCGGGAAGTCCATCTGCAGGTTCGACAGAATCGAACGCTCGCCGTAGGCAAAATGTAGATCACGGATTTCGACAAGATTAGACACGGGGCACTTCTAGTTTGGGAAGACCGTATTGTAGTGCAGAAAGGGCAATCTCTGCTTGGGCACACCCCTTTTTGCCCGCGCACTCTCGTGAAAAATACAACACTACTGAACGGCGGGTCAGATATTTCGCTGTCTAAGCCTTTGATTTTCAACATGTTGCAGTGCAAAACGCCCAAAGAAACATTGCTTCATCCATACCACATGCATATATGCAACTTTCTTTGAAGAATCGTGACAGTGCCGCGCCATAAGCCCTTTGGGACTGTCGTAGAGTACCGCATCCCCAAGCCCTTGCAGGCGAGCGACAGAAAGCGCTGCAATATAGGACCATGCGTTTTTTCACGTGCAAGCTGGGCAGGTAATGACGGCGTCTGCCAACAAGGAATAAGCATGACTTCAATAGTTCTTCATGGAAGGGTTGCGGTAAAGCCGGCGGCTAATAAGGCGCTGGGCAAGCTGATATCCACCTTGCAGCCGGACAGCGACGATATTGTCGAGATCCAGAACAACATCCTGACCATCCACATTGGTAATTGTGATGCGCCGCGCGGTTTTCACGATATAGCATGCAAGGCTGTGTGCAGCTTCTGTGAACAATATGCGACGAGCGGTGCAGTATTCGATCTCGACGGTACGGCGCTGTTGGTCGGACCAGACTCCCGGGCACGGCAGCAGGCGCACGCTGCGCACCTGGTGGCGCGCATTCAAGCGCTGACGTCCGAGTTGGACAGAGTCCTCAAGGCTGCTTAGGCTGGAAGATGGCGCTGCGGCCGCTCTGTATAAGCGATCAGCCCGGTCGATCACGCTGAAACAGCGTAATGAACCGGGCTGATCAAGCCGAAGCGCAGGCTGGCTTAGCGTGGCAGTACTGACGCGCCCATCAGGAACTCATCGACTGCGCGAGCCGCCTGGCGGCCCTCGCGAATTGCCCACACCACCAGCGACTGACCACGGCGCATGTCGCCCGCCACGAACACTTTCGGCACGCTGGTCTGATAGGACTTGTCGCCATCGGTAGCCGCTACCGCATTGCCGCGGCCATCCTTGTCGACGCCGAAGGCATCGAGCACCTGCTGCACTGGCGACACGAAGCCCATGGCCAGCAGCACCAGATCGGCCTTCATCTCGAATTCCGATCCTTCGACTTCCACCATCTTGCCGTCTTTCCACTCAACGCGGCAGGCGATCAGCTTTTCGACCTTGCCGCCCTTGCCTTCCAGCCGCTTTGTAGCTACCGCCCAGTCGCGCTGGCAACCTTCCTCGTGCGACGAGGAGGTGCGCAGCTTGGTGGGCCAGTAGGGCCATACCAGCGGCTTGTTTTCCTGCTCCGGCGGCATCGGCATCAATTCAAACTGGGCCACCGACGCGGCCCCGTGGCGGTTCGAGGTACCGACACAGTCGGAACCAGTATCGCCACCGCCAATGACCACCACATGCTTGCCGCTGGCCTTGAGCTGGTCCTTGACCTTGTCACCGGCATTGACCTTGTTTTGCTGGGGCAGGAAGTCCATGGCGAAATGCACGCCCTTGAGCTCGCGTCCTGGCACCGGCAGGTCGCGCGGCTGTTCGGCACCACCGCACAGGATGACAGCGTCGAATTCTTTGGCCAGGTCTTCCGGGAAAATGGTTTCCTTGGCCCAGTTGTTGACGCTGGCCGGGAAGTCTTTCCCGACCAGCACGCTGGTACGAAACACCACGCCCTCGGCCTGCATCTGCTCGACGCGGCGATCAATATGGGATTTTTCCATCTTAAAGTCGGGAATGCCGTAGCGCAGCAGGCCGCCCACGCGGTCGCTCTTTTCAAACACGGTGACAGCGTGGCCGACGCGCGCCAGCTGCTGGGCGGCAGCCAGGCCGGCCGGGCCGGAACCGATCACGGCCACTTTCTTGCCGGTGAGCGTTTCCGGCGGCAGTGGCACGACCCAGCCATTTTCCCAGCCGGTATCGATAATCTTGTGCTCAATCGACTTGATGCCGACCGGATCATCATTGATGCCCAGCGTACACGCCGACTCGCACGGAGCGGGACAGATCCGGCCGGTGAACTCGGGGAAGTTATTGGTCGAGTGCAGGTTTTCCAGCGCAGCGCGGTAGTTGCCGTGATAAACCAGGTCATTCCAGTCCGGGATGATGTTGTTGACCGGGCAGCCGCTGTTGCAAAACGGGATGCCGCAATCCATGCAGCGCGCCGCCTGCACCTTGGCCTGCGGGTCGCACAGGTGCAGGACAAATTCCTTGTAGTTCTTGAGGCGCGCGGCAGGCTCGAGATAGCCTTCGTCCTGACGCTTGAATTCCATGAAGCCGGTGATTTTACCCACGATATTTTTCCTTAGTTCTCAGTGCTATCAGGCCGCGATCTTGTCGTTGGCTTCTTCCATGCTGCTGTTGTGCATTTCTTCCAGCGCCCGCTTGTAATCGGTCGGGAATACTTTGACAAACTTGCTGCGGCCATTGGCCCAGTCGTCGAGCAGATTGCGCGCGCGGGTGCTGCCGGTGTGCTTGAAGTGGCGTTCGATCAGGCGCTTCAGGATCACTTCGTCGGCTTCGCGCACGCTGTCGCGGCTCTGGCTGTGCCAGGCCGACACGTCGCCCTGTTCCTTGGTGCTGGTCACGCGCTCCAGGTTCACCATGGTGGTGTTGCACTTGCGCTCGAAGTCGCCCAGCGGGTCGTACACATAGGCCACACCACCCGACATGCCGGCTGCGAAGTTGCGCCCGGTTGCGCCCAGCACGACCACAGTGCCGCCAGTCATGTATTCGCAACCATGGTCGCCGCAGCCTTCCACTACCGCAGTGGCGCCTGAGTTACGAACCGCGAAGCGCTCGCCCGCCACCCCGTTGAAGAAAGCCTCGCCGGAAATTGCGCCGTACAGCACCGTGTTGCCGACGATGATGTTGTCCACAGCCCAGCCCCGGAATTCGGTATTGGGGCGCACGATGATGCGCCCGCCCGACAAGCCCTTGCCGACATAATCGTTGCCTTCACCGACCAGGTCGAGCGTGATGCCCGCCGCAAGGAAGGCAGCAGCCGACTGGCCTGCAGTACCCTGCAGCTGGATGTGGATGGTGTCATCCGGCAGGCCGGCGTGGCCGTAGCGCTTGGCCACCTCGCCCGACAGCATGGTGCCCACCGTGCGGTTGACATTGCGCACCGGCGAAATGAAGGAAACGCGCTCGCCTTTTTCCAGCGCCGCCTTGGCCTGGGCAATCAGCTTGTGATCGAGCGCGCGTTCCAGGCCGTGGTCCTGGAAATCGTTGTGGTAGGCAGCCAGGCCTGCATCGGTCTTGGGCTGATAGAAAATATTGCTGAAGTCCAGACCCTTGGCCTTCCAGTGCGAAATGGCTTGCGACTTGTCGAGCAAATCGGAGCGTCCGATCAGTTCGTCAAAGGTACGGATACCCAGCTGGGCCATTAACTGGCGCGCTTCCTCGGCCACGAAGAAGAAGTAGTTGACCACGTACTCGGGCTTGCCGGCAAACTTGGCGCGCAGTAGTGGATCCTGGGTGGCCACGCCTACCGGGCAAGTGTTCAGGTGACACTTGCGCATCATGATGCAGCCTTCCACCACCAGCGGTGCGGTCGCAAAACCGATCTCGTCAGCACCCAGCATGGCGGCGATGACCACGTCGCGTCCGGTCTTCATCTGGCCGTCGGCCTGGACCCGGATGCGGTTGCGCAAGCCGTTGAGCACCAAGGTCTGCTGGGTTTCAGCCAGACCCAGTTCCCACGGGGTGCCGGCGTGCTTGACCGAGGACAGCGGCGAGGCGCCGGTGCCGCCGTCATGGCCGGCAACCACCACGTGATCGGCCTTGGCCTTGGTCACGCCGGCCGCCACCGTGCCAATGCCCACTTCGGACACCAGCTTGACCGAGATCGACGCGCGCGGATTGGCGTTTTTCAGGTCGTGAATCAACTGCGCCAGGTCTTCGATCGAATAGATGTCGTGGTGCGGCGGCGGCGAAATCAGGCCCACGCCCGGCACCGAAAAGCGCAGGCTGGCGATGTAGTCCGACACCTTATGGCCGGGCAGCTGACCGCCTTCGCCCGGCTTGGCGCCCTGCGCCATCTTGATCTGGATCTGGTCGGCCGAGTTCAGGTACTCGGCCGTGACGCCGAAGCGTCCGGAAGCTACCTGCTTGATGCGCGAACGCAGCGAGTCTCCTTCCATCAATGGAATGTCGACCACGACGTTCTGTGCGCCGATAACGGACGACATTGTCTCCCCCTGCTTGATCGGGATGCCCTTCAATTCCTTGGTGTAGCGCATTGGGTCTTCGCCGCCTTCACCGGTATTGGACTTGCCGCCAATACGGTTCATGGCGATGGCCAGGGTGGCATGCGCTTCGGTGCTAATCGAGCCCAGCGACATGGCGCCGGTGGCAAAGCGCTTGACGATTTCCTTGGCCGGTTCGACTTCGTCGAGTGGGATCGCCTTGCTTGGATCGAGCTTGAACTCGAACAGGCCACGCAGCGTCAGATGACGGCGGCTCTGGTCGTTGATGATCTGCGCGTATTCCTTGTAGCTCGAAAAATTGTTGGCGCGGGTCGAATGCTGCAGCTTGGCGATAGCATCCGGAGTCCACATGTGTTCTTCGCCCCGCACGCGGTAGGCGTACTCCCCGCCGGCATCGAGCGCCTCAGCCAGCAGCGGATCGTTGCCGAACGCCAGCGAGTGCAGGCGCAACGCTTCCTCGGCCACTTCGAACACGCCAATGCCTTCCACGTTCGACGAGGTGCCCTTGAAATACTTGTCGACCAGCGATTTGTTCAGGCCGATCACTTCGAAAATCTGCGCCCCGCAGTAGGACATATAGGTCGAGATGCCCATCTTGGACATGACCTTCATGAGGCCCTTGCCGATGGCCTTGGTGTAATTGTAGATCGCGGTCTCGGCCGACATGTCGCCGCTCATGCCCTGTGCCAGCTCGGCCAGGGTTTCCATGGCCAGGTAGGGGTGAACCGCCTCCGCGCCGTAGCCGGCGAGCAGCGCGAAGTGGTGAGTTTCGCGCGCCGATCCGGTTTCCACGACCAGGCCGGTGGAAGCGCGCAGGCCGCGCCCCACCAGGTGCTGGTGAATGGTCGAGGTGGCCAGCAGGGCGGGAATGGCGACTTGTTCAGCCGACACCGCGCGGTCCGACACGATCAGGATGTTGTGGCCGGAGCGCACTGCATCGACCGCCTCGGCGCACAGCGAGGCCAGCGAGGCTTCGATGCCTTCCTTGCCCCAGGCGACCGGGTAGCAAATGTTGAGCTCGTACGACTTGAACTTGCTGCCGGTGTGCACGCTGATGTTGCGCAGACGCGCCATGTCGTCGAAGCCCAGCACCGGCTGCGCCACTTCCAGGCGCATCGGCGGGTTGACGTTGTTGGTGTCGAGCAGGTTCGGCTTGGGGCCGATAAACGACACCAGTGACATGACCATGGCCTCGCGGATCGGGTCGATCGGCGGGTTGGTCACCTGGGCGAACAGCTGCTTGAAGTAGTTATACAGCGGCTTGAGCTTGTTGGACATGACCGCCAGCGGCGAGTCGTTGCCCATCGAACCGGTAGCTTCCTCGGCCAGAATCGCCATCGGCGCCATCAGGAATTTCAGATCTTCCTGGGTATAGCCGAACACTTGCTGGCGGTCCAGCACGGATGGCAGGGCTTTTTCGCCCTGGGCATCCTTGCCGCGGTTGCGCGCCAGCTGGCTTTCGGCCAGCTTGATTTCACCCAGCTTGATGCGCACTGAGTTGATCCACGCCTTGTAGGGCTTGGCGTTGGAATAGGTGTCCTTGAGTTCCTTGTCGTCGATGATGCGGCCAGCTTCCAGGTCGATCAGGAACATTTTGCCCGGCTGCAGGCGCCATTTCTGGATGATTTTCGATTCCGGAATTGGCAGTACGCCAGACTCGGACGCCATCACCACCAGATCGTCATCGGTGACGATGTAGCGCGCCGGGCGCAAGCCATTGCGGTCCAGGGTGCCGCCGATATGGCGGCCGTCGGTAAAGGCCATGGCAGCGGGGCCATCCCACGGCTCCATCATGGCGGCGTGGTATTCGTAGAAGGCGCGGCGGTTGTCGTCCATCATGCCGTGGTTTTCCCAGGCTTCCGGGATCATCATCATCATGGCCTGGGCGATCGGGTAGCCGGCCATGATCAGCAGCTCGAGCGCGTTGTCGAAACAGGCGGTGTCGGACTGGCCTTCGTAGATCAGCGGGAACAGCTTGCCCAGGTCCTCGCCGAGCACAGCCGACTTCATGACGCCTTCACGCGCGCGCATCCAGTTGAAGTTGCCTTTGACGGTGTTGATTTCACCGTTGTGGGCGATCAGGCGGTAAGGGTGGGCCAGCGGCCACTCGGGGAAGGTGTTGGTGGAGAAACGCTGGTGCACCAGCGCCAGCGCCGAGATGCAGCGCGGATCCTGCAAGTCCTTGTAGTACACGCCGACCTGATCGGCCAGCAGCAGGCCTTTGTAGACGATGGTGCGTGCCGACATGGACGCGACGAAAAATTCCTTGCCGTGCAAAAGCTTGAGCGCCTGGATCGCATGGCCGGACGATTTTCGGATGACGTAGAGTTTGCGTTCGAGCGCGTCGGTCACCATGATGTCCGGGCCGCGACCGATAAAGATCTGACGAATTACCGGTTCCTTGCCGCGCACGATGGGCGACATGGGCATGGCTTCGTCGATCGGCACGTTGCGCCAACCGAGCACCACCTGGCCCTCGATGCGCGCGGCGCGCTCGATTTCCTGCTCGCAGGCGATACGGGATGCGTTTTCCTTGGGCAGAAATACCATGCCGACGCCATATTCGCCAGGCGGTGGCAGTTCCACGCCCTGCTTGGCCATCTCGTCGCGGAAATACTGATCCGGGATCTGGATCAGGATGCCGGCGCCGTCGCCCATCAGCTTGTCCGCACCGACAGCGCCCCGGTGATCGAGATTCTTCAGGATCAGCAAGCCCTGCTCGATAATCGAATGGCTCTTGTTGCCCTTGATGTGGGCGATGAAGCCAACGCCGCAAGCGTCGTGTTCATTGGACGGGTCGTACAAACCTTGGGCAATCATGCGTTTCTCCACAGCTTATTCAGTCGAAGACCAAGATTAGTGCAATGCAGCAGAACTGGTCAACAAGAACAATTAGGGTCGGAGTCGCATTAATTCGCCATGTTTTTACGAAACAATTAAATGGGGACATGGTGAAACAGGCGTTTTGCTCAGGCTGCGTTGGCAGGCCTGAGCTTGAAAGGCCGTCCGCGCTTGGCTGGCAGGACCTGGCGCTTGGCTTTCGCTTCCAGGCTCGATTTGAAGGCCGCCGATCCTAGCGGCCAGCCCTTGAGCACTGCAGCATCAATTGCAATCAGCTCCTGCTGGCTGAGTTGGGGGCGGCTCAGCTCGATATAGGCAGCTTCGCGCTGAAATGGCGTATTGCCGAGCGCCCAATACAAGGCGTGGTCGGTCACCACCGGGTCTGGCCGCGTGCCGGCATGGTGGGCATAGCTGGACCAGGGGTAATCCTCGGGCTGGCTGGCCAGTTGCTGGCGTACCGGGGCGCGCTCGAGATAGCGGCTGCACAGCATGAAGTAGTTAGCCGAATCGATGAGCGCCGTCTTGAAGCGCCCCTGGAACAAACCGCCGCTGCGGCTGTACTTGGCGTTAAACCAGGGAACGTAATAGCGGCCGATGCGCTGCATCATATGGGCCAGACCTTCGTCGGTGGCAGGCGAAGCCAACAGGTGCAGGCCGGTAGGCATCAGGGCATAGGCGTGGATGGCCACCTTGAATTCGCGCGCGCTTTCCCGCAGCCAGGTCAAAAAACGGGCGTAATCCTCATCCTCACGGAAAATCAGCTGTGTATCATTGCCGCGCTGGATGATGTAATGGGGATGCTGGGCGAGGACAAAACGGGGAAGGCGGGCCATGAGCGGACAATGGAAGGGTCAAAACCGCATTCTACCCAGACCCAGCGTATCTGTCCCTAATTTATTTGGTGCACACCATGTTGGCGCATCACTCTGTCCCTGATTTCGGATTAAGACGCGCGAGAGCGCCTAGCAGCCCCGGCCACCACACCTCGCCGGTGCGCGCGCCCAGCCTGACGATCACCAGGTCCTGGGCCGGCGCTATATAGATAAACTGGCCATGCAAGCCCTGGGCAAAAAAATCGGCGCCAGGCTTGAAGCCCAGCTCGGAACCCGGGTCCGCCTCCACCGCGCGCCGCCATTGCCAGACGTAATACGCCGCCACCCGTTTCCCCGTAGCCTCCAGATTCCAGCGCGTGGCGGGGTCGGCGCCAGGATACTCGCGCACTGCAGTGCTGTCGCGCACCCACTGCGCGGGGACTATCTGTTTGCCATTGAATTTGCCCTGGTTCAGATACAGCAGGCCAAAACGCGCGTAGTCCAGGGCCCGCCCGTTCAGGCAACAAAACGCCTTGGCAAGCCCATTTTTGCCGCTGTCCATGCTCCAGCTGGCCTCGAACTGCGCCCCCATCGGCTGCCAGATTGTTTGTTGCAGATACTGCGCGAGGGGCATGCCGGTGGCGCGCTGGACAATCAGCCCCAGCAGCTGGGTGTCGCCACTGCTGTAATAATGGGCTTCGTTGGCGGCCTGGCGGATGGTCATGCCGGAAATCTTGGACAGCAGATCTGGCGTCAGATAGAAGCGTGCAGCGTCGTCAAGGGGGGAAAGATAGCCTTCGTCGAAACGAATTCCGCTGCGCATGGACAGCAGGTGCGCGATCGTAATGTTGCCAAAGCGCGTATCACGTTTGGCCAGTTCGGGGACGTAGCGCGTGATGGGGTCGTCGACACTGCCGATCTGTCCGGCCTCGATGGCAATGCCGACCAGTGCCGACACTACCGACTTGGCCACCGAAAAGGAGGTCGCTACGCTCTCGCGCTGGTAGCCATTGTAGTAGCGCTCCATGACCACTTTACCGCCTTTGACCACCACCATTGCCACCGTGCCGTTTTGCTCCATGAACTGGTCGAAGCTGCGGCCGGGAAAGGTTGGCAGGTGGAGCGCTGGGTTGTCGGCAACAGCAAGTGGCGCAGCCTCGCGAGCGGGCGCAATGTTGGCGTTGACGAAATGCTGGTGATCGGTAATGGCGGACTGGCGCTGCAGCAGCATCCAGCCTGGCGGGATATCGGCACAGCCCTGCAGTAATAGCGCGGCCGCTACGGCTAGCGTGCGTCGCGCGGCGAGCGCTGAAGAGAACTTCAAGTCAGGAAAGTGTGAAGCCCGCCGACAGGCTATAGCCTTCGCCGTAGGCGCTACGCAATGGCAAGTCCTGTCCCAGGCCGCTCCTGGCCTTCTTGCGCAGGCGATACACCAGCATGTCCACACGGCGGCTGGCGTCGGGATCCTCGCCGCCCATGCCAGCCACAATGACCTGGCGGGGTACCGGGCGCGTATTGATGGTCAACAGGTGCAGGAAGTTACATTCTTTCTCGGTAAGATCGATCACCGAGCCCATCAGCTCAAGTTGGCGGGCGCTTACTTTCAAAGTCCACTTGCTGGGCGGCGGAACGCTCGGCTCTTGCGGGCGCACCCGGCGGTCGAGCGCCTCGATATGGGCGGCCAGCTCAGGGAATTTGATGGGTTTGGTCAGATAATGGTCGGCGCCCAGGCGCAGCCCGAGAATGCGGCTGTCGAACGCCACCCGGCCGGTGAGCACCAGCAAGCCGATTTCCGGATAAAGCTGGCGCATGCGCGGGATGACATTGAATCCGTCTTCGTCCGGCAAGCCGAGGTCGAGCACCACCACCGCAGCAGGCGTGCGAGTCAGGGCGGCCCACATTTCGCCGGCGGTCGTCGCGACTTCCACATCGTGGTTGAGTTCCGCCAGGAACTCCGCCATGTCTGCGGCGTAATCGCCATTGTCTTCAACGATCAAAATCTGAGTCATGGGTTGGCCATTTGTTATTTGTTACGTGAATCCCGAGCCGATTTTCCTCGATGCCTACCCGTTTAATGCTTAGCGGAATTATCACAGTTGCTCACATTCGATGCAACACTTTTCCCGCCACCACCATGCGCTGGAAGCCAAATTTCAAATTCAGCGCCAAAATCCGGCACATTTTGAACATTAATGTTTCCCCCGTGCACTTCTATGACAGAGCGCGCCATGTACAGGCCCAGGCCCGATCCGGCGCCGATAGCATTGCTGGCCCGATAGCCTTTATTAAAGATCTGGCGCAGCTCGGCTTCCGGCACGCCGTCACCGCCGTCGCGCACCCGCAGCACAATGCCGCCGTCGGCGTGCTGCGCGCTCAAGTGAATCGGACGCTGGGCGGGGGAATACGTCAGGGCGTTATCGATCAGCACCTTGAGCGCCAGCCGCAGGCCGCTCGGCTGACAGCGCAGCCGATCCGGCAATTCGCCGATATCCACGATGGCCTCGCGCCCTGCAGCGCGCAGCTGGACGGCAGCTTCCTCCAGCAAGGCCGACGGCGCGACCGCGTCGTCCGGTCGGGTGATGCCTGCCTCGCCCATGCGTTCCGGAGAGAGATAGTTGTCCATCATGCCGATCAGGCGGTCGACCGCACCCTGGATCTTGCGGTAGCGGCTGCGGGTGGCCTCGTCGGCCCCGGCGCCCGTCACCTCAAGGCGCTGGATGGCGCCGTCGATGGTCGAGAGCGGCGTGCGGAATTCATGGTTGAGCATGCTGGCGAAGCGGCGCTGCTGCTCGGCGCGCTGGCGCTGCTCGCTCACGTCGCGGATGGTCCCGACGACGGCGTTGGCCACGCCGTTCCGGGCAACGAGAATGGTCGAGACCACCTCGATGGGCACCAGGTGGCCGTCGCGATGCGGCTGATCGAAGCTGCGCCGAATGTCCTTGCGGCTCAGATCGCCCTGAGCGAAACGCTGCAGGCGCGCGGCCAGGCCGGCGCACAAGGCAAACAGGGGGCTGGACGGCTCTGGGCTGCTGAAGTGTTCGACGAAGTCGTCCATATCGTAGCCCAGCAGGGTATGCACGCCGGGACTGATGTAGACCGGCAGGCCGGAGTCGGCGCGCACGATCCAGGCGACGTCGCCGCGCAGCTCGGCAATTGCGCGGAATTGCTGGGCAATGTCCGGCTCGGTTTGATCCATGTGCGCAGCGCCTCCTTAGTCGCGGGGCGAATGCCGGGCTGCGGACATCGCACCCACTCTTGGCCTGTTTCAACCCATTCCCGCCAGTATACCGCCAAGCCGGGCGCTGTGTTTACCCCCAGTAAATATAAGACGGGATAGTGTTGTTCAGGCCTCGTCCAGCGGGGCAAAGATCTGCTGCAGATCTTCCTGGGTCAGCGCCATCTTGTGGGCTTCGCCCTCGGCCAGGATGGATTGCGCCAGGTCGGATTTCTTTTGCTGCAGGAGCTGGATTTTTTCCTCCAGCGTGCCCTTGGCAATCAGCTTGTAGACGAACACCGGCTTGTCCTGGCCGATGCGCCAGGCGCGGTCGGTGGCCTGATTCTCGGCAGCCGGGTTCCACCACGGATCGTAGTGGATCACGGTGTCGGCCGCGGTCAGGTTCAGACCGACCCCGCCGGCCTTCAGGCTGATCAGGAAAATCGGCACCGCGCCCTGCTGGAATGCAGCCACCTGGGCCGCGCGGTCCTTGGTCTCGCCAGTAAGCAAGGCGTAGGGAATGCGGCGCGCGTCGAGTTCTTCCTGGATCAGCGCCAGCATGCTGGTGAATTGCGAAAACACCAGGATCTTGCGGCCTTCTTCGAGCAGGTCGTCGACCATCTGCATCAGGTCGATCAGCTTGGCCGAGCCGCTGTCCTTCTTCTTGGGCAGCGCCTTGACCAGGCGCGGATCGCAGCACACCTGGCGCAGCTTGAGCAGCGCCTCTAGAATCACGATCTGGCTGCGCGCCACACCCTTCTTGTCGATTTCGTCGCGTACTTTCTTGTCCATGGCCAGGCGCACAGTTTCGTACAGGTCGCGCTGGGCGCCCGACAACTCGACCTTGCGCACCATTTCAGTCTTGGGCGGCAATTCCTTGGCCACATTGTCCTTGGTGCGGCGCAGCAGGAAGGGCTTGATGCGGCGGTTGAGCAGGTTGCGCCTCAGCGGATCGTCCTGGCGCTCGATCGGATGGCGGAACTGGGAATTGAAGGTCTTTTCATCGCCCAGCAAGCCAGGCAACAGGAAATGGAACTGCGACCACAGTTCGCCCAGGTGATTTTCCAGCGGCGTACCGGTCAGGCACAGGCGGTGGCGCGCCTTGAGCAGGCCCGCGCTCTGCGCCGCCTTGGAGCGGTTGTTCTTGATGTAATGCGATTCGTCGAGGATGACCAGGTGGTAGGTATGCTCGCGCAGTTTTTCCTCGTCGCGCGGCAGCAGCGCGTAAGTCGTGAGCACCAGGTCGACTTCATCGATATTGTCGAACTGTTCGAGCCGCTCCTTGCCCTGCAGCAGCAACACGCGCAGGCTGGGGGCAAAGCGCGCGGCCTCGTCCTGCCAGTTGGTCATCAGGCTGGTCGGTGCAATTACCAGTGCAGGCGTGGTCAGGCGCCCGGCTTCCTTTTCGACCAGAATGTGCGCCAGGGTTTGCACCGTCTTGCCAAGGCCCATGTCGTCGGCCAGGATGCCGGCCAAATCGTATTCGCGCAGGAACTGCATCCAGGCCAGACCGTCGGCCTGATAGTCGCGCAGGGTGGCCTGCAGGCCGACCGGCGCCGGCACTTTCTGGACCGAGCCGAACAGACTGAGCTTGCGCCCGGTTTCGCGCAGCTGCTCGCCGCCGAACCAGCGCAGATCGGTCCCGCGCGCCAGTTCCTCGAGGCGGCCGGCGTCCAGCGTCGACAGGCGCACCTTGTTCTTGATCTTGTCGCTGAAATACAGTTCGCCCAGCGTATTGAGGATGGGCTTGAGACGGCCCCAGGGCAGCGCCACGCGCACGCCATCGGGCAGGGTGGCCAGCATCTGGTCGATGTCGGCGTGCGCGGCCAGCACCTCCGGATTGAAGTCGAGCGGGGCGCTACGAATCAGCTGCACCAGCACCGGCAGCAAGGGCACGCGTTTTTGCGCGACCACGATGCCCAGTTCCAGCTCGAACCAGGCGTTGCCAGCCTCGGCCGGCTCGTCGATCTCGGCGTACCAGTCTTCCACCGCGACCACGTCGTAGCGGTACTTGCTCGATTTCTGCAGGTGCCAGCCGGCGTCCGCCAGGCCGTCCAGCTCGCCTTCGGCAAAGCGCAGCCAGTGCGCCTGGCTTTCCAGCTGGAGCGCGCCGGCCAAACCATTGAGGGGCGGGGTGGCCGGCTTGCGGAAGCCCAGGGCGGCCAACTCGGCCAATGCGGCCGCCTCGGCCTCGGCGTCGCGCGCGATCACTTCGGTCACGTCGCCGACCTGGCGTACTACGCGCTGGGCCGGGTCGAAGGAGACGCGCTCGCCGTCGTAATCAAAGGAGAGCACTGCATAATCGTGCCAGCGCTCCATGCTGCCATCTGCCAGTTTGACGCTGTCGAGCAACAAGTGGGCGCGCGGCTTGACGTCGTCGCGCAGGCGCTGGGTCAGCGGCTGGGGCAGCGGCATCAATTGTTGCAGCCCGTGGGCCAGCAATAGTTGCGATACCCTTTTCTTGTCCGGTCCGGCCAGCGCAGGCGCCTGGGCCACCAGAGCCTGCAGGTCGGCCAGGGAAATATCGACCCCGCCGCGGTTGAGCGCCAGCGCCCCGCAGGAGAGGTTGTCGATATACCAGGGCGGATCGGTGGGCAGCATGTAATCGATCTGGTCGGCCGCGCTATGAGTGGCGCCGCCGGGGGCCTGCACTTGCCAGCCGAGCTTGGAAATACGTCCTTCGTCGCGCCACACCAGATTGGCCTCGCGCACCGGCCCCTGCTGCAGGGGATAGATCAGACCATTCGCCATGTCGGACCAGGAATTGGCCCAAAGCAACTTATCCTGCTGAAGCAACATTTCCAGCAAAATGGCGCCCACTTTTCCCTTGGGCTCGGTGGCGCTGCCGCCTTGCGAGGCCGCGCCGCTCCGCATGGCTATAAAGAAGCGCACCAGGTCTTCATCGTCGCCTTCCAGATAGGCCGGTGGCGCCGACAGCAGGGAAAATACTTCGCTGACCGGGCTTGCCGCCGCCACTTCACCACCCGGTTTGAGGCGCGCCTTGCACAGGCACAGCGCCACATGGCGTCCGCCACTGGTGGGCGCCAGCACATAGACAAATTTGTACTGGGCGATCTTGGGATCCTTGAGCTCCACGTCCAGCTTGGGCTGGGGGTGGGCGGCCGCCTCGACGCGCTGCAGCCAGCTGGCGATGGGCGCGGAAAGTCCGGGCGTGGCGCTGGCACGCCCGGTTGCCGGCGTTGCGGTTCGTCCTTCGCGTGGTTCGTCGCGCGTAAAATCCATCGTGTGCATGTGGTCTGTCAGAGCAATATCGAAAACAATAACACTCGATATTATCAGTCAATGGCCGGTTCGTGTTCTGTTCTGTTCCGCACTTTAGGCGAACCCGAGCACAAATTAATTGCTCTTGATTAATCTCATGGAGCAGGGGCTTGCGTGTGGTAAAGCAACAAACCAGACATGGTAAAGGCTGTCGCGAACGCCGACAAGCGCATCTTGGCGGTTGGCACACACCCTGCGCTGTGTCAAGACTGGCGCATTCGCCCCGATTGCGTATCATTCCGGGCTTGACTCACCAGATCCGCGCACGCGGACGCCCCCATGCTCCCAACAATTGAACAACGCCTTGCCCTCGAACTTGCCGCCAAACCGGTGCAGGTCGCCGCTGCTGTCGCCCTGCTTGACGAAGGCGCCACCGTCCCGTTCATAGCCCGTTACCGCAAGGAAGCCACCGGCGGCCTCGACGATATCCAGCTGCGCCTGCTCGAAGAGCGTCTGCGCTACCTGCGCGAGCTCGAAGACCGGCGCGCCGCGATCATTACCTCGATCACGGAACAAAACAAGATGACCCCGGCCCTGCTCGACGCCGTCACCCACGCCGAAGACAAGACCCGGCTGGAAGACCTGTACCTGCCGTACAAGCAAAAGCGGCGCACCAAGGCCCAGATCGCCATCGAAGCCGGCCTGGCTCCGCTGGCCGACGCCCTGCTGGCCGATCCCACGCTGGACCCGGAACAGCAAGCGCCGAAGTACCTGCGCGAGGCATTTACCACTCCCGACGGCAACAACCCAGGAGTGCTGGACAACAAGGCAGCGCTCGACGGCGCGCGCCAGATCCTGATGGAGCGCTTCGCCGAAGACGCCAACCTGATGCAGTCGCTGCGCGAATACGTGCAGGAGCACGGCATTGTCGAATCGAAGGTCATCGCCGGCAAGCAGGACGAGGGCGAAAAGTTTGCCGACTATTTTGACTATTCCGAGACCATTTCCACCGTCCCCTCGCACCGCGCGCTGGCGCTGCTGCGCGGGCGCCGCGAAGGGATGCTCGACGTGGTGCTGCGTCTCGATAGCGAACCGGAAAAACCGAAGTGGGACGCCCCGCACAATCCTTGCGAAGGGCGCATCGCCGCCGCCTTCGGCATCAAGAACCTGGGCCGTCCGGCCGACAAATGGCTGGCCGATACCGCGCGCTGGACCTGGCGCGTGAAGAGCTTCATGCACCTTGAGACGGAACTGATGGGGGCCCTGCGCGAACGCGCCGAACTCGACGCCATCAATGTGTTCGCGCTCAACCTTAAAGCGCTGCTGCTGGCAGCGCCGGCCGGGCCGCGCGCCACCATGGGCCTCGACCCGGGCCTGCGCACCGGCGTCAAGGTGGCGGTGGTGGACGCCACCGGCAAGGTGGTCGACACCGCCGTTATTTATCCGCACCAGCCCAAGAACGACTGGGACGGCTCGCTGCACGTGCTGGGCGCGCTGGCGGCAAAGCACAATGTGTCGCTGATCTCGATCGGCAATGGCACCGCCTCGCGCGAGACCGACAAGCTGGCCCAGGACCTCATCAAGCAGCGCGCGGAACTGAAGCTGACCAAGATCGTGGTGTCGGAAGCGGGAGCGTCGGTCTATTCGGCCTCCGAATTCGCCTCGCGCGAACTGCCCGACATGGACGTGTCGCTGCGCGGCGCGGTATCGATCGCGCGGCGCCTGCAAGACCCGCTGGCCGAGCTGGTCAAAATCGATCCCAAGTCGATCGGCGTGGGCCAGTACCAGCACGACGTGAGCCAGAGCCAGCTCGCGCGCTCGCTCGACGCGGTGGTGGAAGACTGCGTCAATGCGGTGGGGGTGGATGTGAACACCGCCTCGGCGCCGCTGCTGGCGCGCGTATCGGGCCTGTCGGCCAGCGTCGCGCAGAGCATCGTCAGCTACCGCGACATGAAGGGGGCGTTCGCCTCGCGCGCGGCCCTGAAGTCGGTGCCGCGCCTGGGCGACAAGACCTTCGAACAGGCGGCCGGATTTCTGCGCGTGATGGGCAGCGACAACCCGCTCGACGCCTCGGCGGTGCACCCGGAATCGTATCCCCTGGTCGAGAAGATCCTGGCCGATATCAACAAGGACATGAAAGCGGTGATCGGCGATGCGCGCCTGCTCAAGACGCTCAACCCGGCCAGGTACGCGGACGACAAATTCGGCGTGCCCACGATTACCGACATCCTCAAGGAGCTGGAAAAGCCGGGCCGCGATCCGCGTCCTGAATTTACCACCGCAACCTTCAAGGAAGGGGTGGAAGAAATCCGCGACCTGCGCCCGGACATGATCCTCGAAGGCGTGGTGACCAACGTGGCCGCCTTCGGGGCCTTCGTCGACATCGGCGTGCACCAGGACGGCCTGGTGCATATTTCGGCGCTGTCGAACACCTTCGTCAAGGATCCCCACACGGTCGTGAAAGCGGGCCAGGTGGTGCGCGTGAAAGTGCTGGAAGTGGACGAAAAGCGCAAACGCATCGCCCTGACCATGCGCCTGACCGACAGCGCGCCGCAGCCGGGATCGAAACCGGAGCAGCGCGCCGACCGCAACGACCGCACCCGCGTGGCCCAGCACCAGAAGACCCAGGAGCGCGCGCCGGCAGCGGGCGGCAGCATGGCCGCGGCCTTCGCCAAGCTGCGCGGGTAGTCAGGTGATCATCGCCGCTGTTGATCCAGACAGCGACGATGCGCGCGTCCTGATTGGCGAACTGTCGGCTGCGCTGTCCGCCATCACTGGCGACAGCGGACAGTCTTCGTTCGCGGCCGCGGACGTGCGGGCCGACGGCGGCGTGTTCCTGCTGGCCAGGGCTGCGGATGGGTCCCTGCTCGGATGCGGCGCAGTGCGACGGGTGGACGATTCGACCGGCGAAATCAAGCGCATGTATGCGCGCCCTGCATCGCGCGGCGCGGGTGCGGCGCTGCTCGCTGCGCTGGAGCGGGAAGCTGGCCGGCGTGGCTTTGTCACCCTGCTCCTGGCCACGCGCCTTGTCAACCTGCGTGCTGTGTCCTTCTATCAAAAGCACTGCTATGTCCTCGTTCCCAATTATGGCAACTACAGCGGCCGCCCTCAAACCATTTGCCTCGCCAAGAACATCGGAGCCTGAAGCTTGGGCTTTTCGATGCCTTTCGGCGTTTTCTTATAAAATGTCGCCATCTAACCTATTTCTGTAGAGGCAAGCCATGAGCGACGTAAAAAACTGGATTCAGGAAACAGTCACCTCCACCCCAGTGGTGCTGTTCATGAAGGGCACTGCGCAGTTCCCGCAGTGCGGCTTTTCGGGGCGCGCCATCCAGATTCTGAAAGCCTGCGGCGTGGAGAATATCGCCACTGTCAACGTGCTGGAAGATCCGGAAGTGCGCCAGGGGATCAAGGACTATTCGAACTGGCCGACCATTCCCCAGCTCTACGTCAAGGGTGAATTCATCGGCGGTTCGGACATCATGAACGAAATGTTCGAGTCGGGTGAACTCAAAGCCCTGCTCGATGCCTGAGTTATCGGCTGAGGCCCGTCCGCGGCGCCTCGTCGTCGCCATCACCGGCGCCACGGGCGCCGTGTATGGCGTGCGTCTTTTACAGCAGCTGGGCGCCACGCCCGGTATAGAAACCCATCTGATCATTTCCGACGCTGCCACCCTGACCTTGCATCAGGAAGTCGGCATGCAGCGGCGCGAGGTCGAAGCACTGGCCCATGTGGTGCACCGCAACCGCGACATCGGCGCCACCATCGCCAGCGGCTCGTTTCAGTCCGACGGCATGATCATTGCCCCCTGTTCCATGAAAACCCTGGCATCCGTTGCCCACGGCCTGTCGGATAATCTGATCGCGCGCGCTGCCGACGTGGTGCTCAAGGAAAGGCGCCGCCTGGTCATGATGGTGCGTGAGACACCGTTCAACCTGGCGCATTTGCGCAATATGACGCAGGTCACGGAAATGGGGGCGATTGTGTTCCCGCCACTGCCAAGCTTTTATAACAAGCCAGCCAGCATCGAGGAGATGGTTGATCACACGGTGGGACGTGTAATCGATTTGTTCGGCGTCGAGCATGCACTTGCGCCGCGCTGGGGCGGCATGAAAGCCACGCCCGAAGCCTAGCGTGCAGCTGGTGGCGCCGGACCTGCCGGCGCCTGCCATGCCGCTGCTGGCTTATCGCTTGTCGTACTGCCAGGTATCGGCTTTCTTTAATTCTTTTGCTTCCTCGACCATCCGACGGTGCTGAATGCGCTTGCGCATCACTTCGGCATGCTGTGCTGCTGTCATCGGTGGAACCGTCATCAAATCTTTGAGCTGCGCGGTGTTGCTGTAGTTACTTTTCATAAGACGGCTAAATCCTCGGCTACGTTGCGTAACAGGGTGACAATACTGCAGGTGCTGCAGTGATTATGATCCACTATCGGCGCTTTGTGCTGCACAATATGCAAAATTGCTGCCCGAAAATACAGCTAAGGGGCGCCGGCAGAGTGTGCGCGCATTTTTCCCCCTTACCCTGCGCAACAACAAGCCGGGGCCATGCGGCGGCGCAAGCTGCTTCAAAGCCTGGCAATTGAAAAGGAAAAAGTGGGGAGAAAGCACCTGGCGCCCGCGGGCGCATCCGGAAATCTCAGAAAAAAAGCTACTTTTGGTAGTTAAGTCGTACCAGCATGCGAATGAATTCACGCGCTATTTGACGATGATGTTCGTCCAGCCTCTGCAAATCAGCAATCAGTTTGACGTCAGCCGACTCAAAACGTGAGACAGGTCCGCCGTTGTCGCCATTGGGCACGGCATTTTCAGCCCCGCCAAAACGCAGCCACTCGGCGGGCACGCCGAGCCACTGGGCGATCATGCGCAGCTTCTCCTGCGTGGGGATGGCCTCGCCGACCAGCCATTTACGTGCTGCATGCACAGTAATTGGACGGCCTTCGAAGCGAATGTTAAATTCCCGTGCTAGTCGGGTGGGGCTATCAGGGGAGTAATGGGCGTTCTTCAGTGCCTGCTGCAGGCGTTCACTGAAGCTTTCCCGTTCGTTAGATGAATTCATGGGTGGCACTATTTCACGCAACGACATGAAAGTCAGTCTCTGGTAAGTTGAGACCAAATGTGACAGAAACACACCACAATTTCACATTGTGTTGTAACTCTGGTGAATTTCTGCGGTTGCGGTGGAATCATGTGTCCAGGGACCCATCGCGCCGGCGCCTCCCGTTCAATACGGGTCACGCAGGCAGATAGTCTAGGCCGTGTTACGCCGCGCGCGTTTGGGAGGCCTGCGCGGGTTTGGCTTGGGTCAGATGAAAGCGATAGATTCCATCGATTCCAGTTACACGCTGCAAGATCCCCTCGTACCAGAGCTTATGCAGATGGGCTAGCGCCTCGCCCAGCGCAAAGCTGAGCTGGTGCGCATCCAGTTCGCGCGGAAACATGATCGGTACTATATCGACGGCGCTGCGGGCAATGTCACACATGTCTATTACCTCGGCAAGACGCGCCTCGTGATGCGCACGCAACTGGGCGATGCGGGTATGCAGGCCGCGAAATGGCCGCCCGTGCGAAGGCAGCACCAGCACATCGGCCGGCAGGTGGCTGAAACGCGAGAGTGAATCGAGATACAGCTGGAGCGGATTGCCTTCGGGCTCGATGGCAAACACCGACACATTGGTCGAGATACGCGGCAGCACCATGTCGCCGGAAATAAGCACATTGAGCGCGGCGCAGTACAGGGAAGCATGTTCGGGCGCGTGGCCGAAGCCGGTAATGACCTGCCACTGATGCGCGCCAATGCGGACCTGGTCGCCATCGCGCATGCGCGTATAGGCCAGCGGAACCGCCGGCACCAGCGAGGGGTAGTAATTGCGCCGGCCTGCCATCTGCGCCGTCAAAGCGGGGTCGCGCAGGCCGTGGCGCTCGAAGTGGGGGATCGCGGCCGTGCCGTCCACGCCCGGCAAGGCGGCCGCCATCATGCGCGCGAACGCGTATTCCCCGGTGGTAGCCCAGAATGGCGCGTTAAAACGCTGGCATAGCCAGTCCGACAGGCCAACATGGTCCGGATGGCAATGGGTGGCGATCACGCGCAGCAGAGCTTCACCTTGCATCGGTCCGTCGAACACCTGTTCCCAGGCCGCGCGGCTTGCGTCATTTGCCACGCCGCAGTCGACCGCGCTCCAGCCTTCGCGCTGCGCGTCGGCGTCGCGAATCAGCCACAGATTGATGTGGTTGAGCGCGAACGGCAAGGGCAGGCGGATCCATTGCAAGCCGGGGGCCACGTCGAGGGCCGTACCAATGGCGGGAAGGCTGTCGCCGAAGGGATAGTCGAGCTGGGATTCGAGATGGTTCACAGCGATCTTTCGTGTTCAGAATAGGGACGGGCGCGCTACAATGTACTTGACGTTGACGTAAACGGAAGCTTGGAACACTATTCTAAGCCATTCTGTTCCGAGTAAATTCCAACCGCAACATCGTATCCAGTCTCCGCCCATGTCCACTTATACCATCGCCGAACTGGCCCGCGAATTCGACATCACCGCGCGCGCCATCCGTTTCTATGAAGACCAGGGCCTGCTGCGTCCGCGGCGCGAAGGCGTGGGCGGGCGCAACCGCGTCTACACGGCGCGCGACCGCACCCATCTCAAATTGACCCTGCGCGGCAAGCGCCTCGGGCTGACTTTGTCGGAGATCAAGAGTATCGTCGAGATGTACGAGTCGCCCAAGGACACTGTTGCCCAGATGAACCGTTTTCTTGGCGTGTTGGCAGCCCAGCGCGCCACCCTCGAGCAGCAACGCGAAGATATCGAGGTGACCCTGGCCGAGATAGCCGAGCACGAAGACGAGTGCCGCCGCATGCTTGCGGAGACGGCAGACAAGGCATAAACCCGCTGTTTCGCTTTACGTTTACGTAAACGTCAAACATCGGTATGATTCAGGCGTGAACCACCGCTTTCAACCTACCCCGCAAGGATGACCCATGTTGCATCTTCCAGGCTTGACCTTTGACCATGGCGAAGACATCGCCGCGCTGCGCGAGACCGTTCAGCAATTCGCCGCCGCCGAAATCGCGCCGCGCGCCGCCGAAATCGACCGCAGCGACCAGTTCCCGATGGATTTGTGGCGCAAGATGGGCGACCTGGGCGTGCTCGGCATCACCGTCGATGAACAGTATGGGGGCGCGCAGATGGGCTACCTGGCCCACATCGTGGCCATGGAAGAAATCTCGCGCGCCTCGGCTTCGGTCGGCCTGTCGTACGGCGCCCACTCGAACCTGTGCGTCAACCAGATCAAGCGCAACGGCACCGAAGAGCAGAAGATGAAGTACCTGCCGAAGCTGCTCACCGGCGAATACGTCGGCGCGCTCGCCATGTCCGAGCCGAACGCCGGCTCCGACGTCGTCAGCATGAAGCTGAAGGCCGAATTCAAGGGCGACCGCTGGGTGCTCAACGGCACCAAGATGTGGATCACCAACGGCCCCGACGCCGACGTGCTGGTGGTGTACGCCAAGAACGACCTGGAAGCGGGCCCGCGCGGCATGACCGCCTTCCTGATCGAAAAAGGCTTCAAGGGCTTTTCGATCGCGCAAAAGCTCGACAAGCTGGGCATGCGCGGTTCGCACACGGGCGAACTGGTGTTCCAGGACTGCGAAGTGCCGGCCGAAAACGTGCTCGGCGGTCTGGGCAAGGGCGTCAACGTGCTCATGTCGGGCCTGGACTTCGAGCGTACCGTGCTCTCCGGCGGGCCGCTTGGGATCATGCAGGCGTGCATGGACGCTGTCGTGCCCTACATCCATGACCGCAAGCAGTTCGGCCAGCCGATCGGCGAATTTCAGCTCATGCAGGGCAAGCTGGCGGACATGTATTCCACCATGATGGCCTGCAAGGCTTATGTGTACGCAGTGGGCCAGGCCTGCGACCGCGCCAAGACGCCGGAAGCTATCCGCAACCTGCGCAAGGACGCCGCTGGCGCGATTCTCTACAGCGCCGAAAAAGCTACCTGGATGGCGGGCGAAGCCATCCAGACCCTGGGCGGCAACGGCTACATCAACGAGTACCCGGTGGGGCGCCTGTGGCGCGACGCCAAACTGTATGAAATCGGGGCCGGCACCAGCGAGATTCGCCGCATGCTCATTGGCCGTGAACTGTATTCAGAGACCAAATAGGGCTGCAGTTCCGCGCACGAGCACCGTCTTCCCCGCGAAGGCAGGGATCCATAGCACCGTCGGTCAGTGTTTCATAAAAACGGTGCTGCAGCTAATAGGATGCGCTATGGATCCCCGCCTCCGCGGGGAAGACTGGGTGAGGTAGTATCAATGGTAATTCTGTGGCGATTCAAGGTCTCGCGACAGCCTCAAAGCCGGACCGTTTCGGCGGGCGCTGGCCTAGCGCAGCGTGAAACACCCCTTGCTACTAAAATAGTGCTTGCTAGCCGTCCTGATCGAGTAGCCCGATGACACAAGTGGCGTTCCCCAAACTGCTGTCCTCCCAGATCGCTTTTGATATCGCGCGCACCATCCTGGACGGCTTCGACAAGCACTACCGCCTGTTTCGCCAGACCAGCCAGGACGCCAAGCAGCGTTTCGAAAAGGGGGCCTGGGCCGAGGCCCAGCAGGCTGCGCGCGAACGCATCGGCTTTTACGATGCGCGCGTGCAGGAATGCGTGCAGAGCCTCGAGGATGAATACGCCCACGGCGAACTGACCGACGAGGTGTGGCGCGAACTCAAGCTGCATTATATCGGCATGCTGTCCGGCCACAAACAGCCCGAACTGGCTGAAACCTTCTTCAATTCGGTCTGTTGCAACATCCTCCACCGCACCTACTTCCACAACGACTTCATATTTGTGCGGCCGGTGGTGTCGACCGAGTACATCGAAACCGAAGAGCTGCTGCCGACCTACCGCGTGTACTACCCGGCCTCGGACGGCCTGCGTTTCGCACTCAAACGCATCGTCACCAATTTCCAGCTGGACTGCCCGTTCGCCAACCTTGATCGCGATATCGGCCAGGTCGAACAGCGCCTGCGCGCCATTTTCGGTAACCAGACGCTCGAACCGAATCACCAGATCCAGGTGCTGTCGAGCCTGTTTTTCCGCAACAAGGGCGCCTACATCGTGGGCAAGGGCATCAACGGCAATCGCGAATATCCTTTCGTGGTGCCGATCCTGCACAATCGCCAGGGCCAGCTGGTACTCGACACGGTGCTGTTCGACCACGAACAGATCACCATCCTGTTTTCGTTCACCCGCGCCTACTTCCTGGTGGACATGGAAGTGCCGTCGGCCTACGTGCAGTTTCTGCGCACCCTGCTGCCACGCAAGCCGCGCAGCGAGATTTACACCATCCTGGGCTTGCAAAAGCAGGGCAAGACGCTGTTCTATCGCGATTACCTGCAGCATCTCAAGCACACCTCGGACCGCTTTGAAATCGCACCCGGCATCCGCGGCCTGGTGATGCTGGTGTTCGCGCTGCCTTCCTTCCCGTATGTGTTCAAGGTCATCAAGGATTTTTTCCCGGCGCCCAAGGAAACCACGCGCGCCCAGATCAAGGAAAAATACCTGCTGGTGAAAAACCACGACCGCGTGGGGCGCATGGCCGACACGCTCGAGTATTCCAATGTGGCCTTTCCGCTTGACCGTTTTTCAGAGGAACTGATTGCCGAGCTGACGCGCTTTGCGCCATCGCTGGTCGAGTACGAAGGCGACCGCATCATCATTCGCCACCTGTACATCGAGCGCCGCATGGTGCCACTGAACATGTTCCTCACCAATGCGGAGCAGGCCGGCAAGGACGAGCTGATCGAGCACGGCATCCTCGAATACGGCAATGCCATCAAGGAACTCGTCGCAGCCAATATCTTCCCGGGCGATATGTTGTACAAGAACTTCGGCGTGACCCGCCATGGCCGCGTGGTGTTCTACGATTACGATGAAATCGAGTACATCACCGACTGCAATTTCCGCGTCATTCCAGAGCCGCGCAACGAGGAAGAAGAAATGTCGGCCGAACCGTGGTATTCCATCGGTAAGCACGACGTGTTTCCCGAACAGTTTGGCCGCTTTTTGCTCGGTAACGCCAAGATCCGCAAGTATTTCATGCAGCACCACGCCGATCTCCTGTCCAAAGATTTCTGGCAGGAGCGCAAGCAGCGCATCCTGGACGGCCATATCGAAGACGTATTCCCGTATCCGCAGCAAATCCGTTTCTGTTATCAAACCCAAGCACCTGTCCCGGCGATCAATTTGCCACCTTATTTGGAGAACCTGAACAATGAATGATCCAGTCGTTATCGTCGGCGCCGCGCGCACCCCAATGGGTGGCTTCCAGGGCGATTTTTCTTCCAAGTCGGCCAACGACCTCGGCGGCGTTGCCATTGCCGCCGCCGTCGAACGGGCCGGTGTCGATCCCAAGCTGGTCGAGCACGTCTACATGGGTAACTGCCTGATGGCCGGCCAGGGCCAGGCGCCGGCGCGCCAGGCTGCCATCAAGGGCGGACTGCCTTTGTCGGCCGGCGCGGTCACCCTGTCCAAGATGTGCGGCGCGGCCATGCAGGCCACCATCTTCGCCCACGACACCATCATGGCCGGCAGCGCCGATGTGGTTGTCGCCGGCGGCATGGAGTCGATGACCAACGCGCCCTACCTGCTGCCAAAGGCACGCGGCGGCCAGCGCATCGGCCACGGCATGATGTTCGATCACATGATGTACGACGGCCTGGAAGACGCTTACTCGCGCAACGAAAAGACCGGCGAAGGGCGCTCGATGGGCACCTTCGGCGAAGAGTGCGCCACCAAGTACGAATTCTCGCGCGAAGCCCAGGATGCGTTTGCTATCGCCTCGGTCAAGCGCGCCCAGGAGGCGGCCACGTCGGGCGCCTTCAAGTGGGAAATCGCGCCGGTCACGGTATCGGGTCGGGCAGGCGACACCCTCATCGAGACCGATGAAGGCCCGCTCAAGGCCAAGCTCGACAAGATTCCGACACTGCGCGCGGCGTTCAAAAAGGATGGCACCATCACCGCCGCCTCGTCCTCCTCGATCAACGATGGCGCCGCGGCGCTGGTGCTGATGCGCGAATCGAAGGCGCGCGAGCTGGGCCTGACCCCGATTGCGAAAATTGTAGGCCACAGCACCTTCGCGCAGGAGCCGAACTTGTTCACCACCGCACCTGTCGACGCCATGAAGAAGCTGTTCAAGAAAACCGGCTGGAGCGCGGCCGACGTCGATCTCTTCGAAATCAACGAAGCCTTCGCCGTGGTGCCGATGGCGGCCATGCACGACCTGGAGATCCCGCACGACAAGGTCAACATCCACGGCGGTGCCTGCGCACTGGGCCACCCGATCGGCGCCTCGGGCGCCCGCATCATCGTCACCCTGCTGGGTGCGTTGAAAAAAACCGGCGGCAAAAAGGGCGTGGCCTCGCTGTGCATCGGCGGCGGTGAAGCCACTGCCATGGCCATCGAGATGATGTAAGACCATCGCCTCGTCCAGCTGCTGGACGAGGCGAACAAAGGGAGTCAACGCATATGCCAACAGCACTCATCATCGGCGCCTCGCGCGGCATCGGCCTGGAGCTGGCGCGCCAGTACAAGGCCGACGGCTGGCGCGTGATCGCCACCGCGCGTTCGCCTGCGGACGTGGACAGGCTCGCCGCCATGGACCTGCTGGCGCGCCAGCTCGACGTCACTAGCGCCGACTCCATCGCCGGCTTGGGATGGAATCTCGACGACGAGCAGCTCGACGTCGCCATCCTGAACGCGGGCGTGTACGGCCCGCGCCAGGACGGCTTCCCAACCCAGGTCGAATTCGACAACGTGATGCACACCAATGTGCTTGCCGCGATGCGCCTGCTGCCGCTGGTGGCGCCGATGGTGTGCGCGGCCAATGGCAAGCTGGCCGTGATCTCTTCGCGCATGGGTTCGATCGGTGAGCGCGCCAGCGCCAGCGGTAGTCTGTACCGCGCCAGCAAGGCGGCGCTCAATTCGGTGCTGGCCGATACCGCGCTCGCTTTCGGCCCCACGGGCGCTACCTGCGTCGCCTTTCATCCAGGCTGGGTCAGGACCGACATGGGCGGCCCCGGCGCGGACCTGCCGGTCGAACAGAGCGCGGCCGGCCTGCGCGCGACCATCGCGCAGCTCACCCCGGACGCCAACGGCACATTTTTAAATTACGACGGCACGCCGATTCCCTGGTAGCCCTTTTACTGCGAGACCTTATGATACTGACCGACGAACACCAGATGATCCGCGACGCACTGCGCAGCTTTTCACAGGAGCGCCTTGCGCCCAACGCCGCGCGCTGGGACAAGGAACACTACTTTCCCAAGGATGAACTGAAGGAGCTGGCAGCACTGGGCGCCTTCGGTGTCGCGGTACCCGAAGAACTGGGCGGCGCCGGCCTCGATTATGTATCGCTGGCGCTGGTACTCGAAGAGATCGCGGCCGGCGACGGCGGCACCTCCACCATCATCTCGGTCAACAACTGCCCGGTGTGCAGCATCGCCATGATGTACGCCAACGACGCACAGAAGGAACAATGGCTGCGCCCACTGGCGCAAGGCGAGATGCTGGGCGCCTTTGCCCTGACCGAGCCGCACACCGGCAGCGATGCGGCGGCCCTGCGCACCACCGCCACCCGCGATGGCGACGAATATGTCATCAACGGCACCAAGCAGTTCATCACCAGCGGCAAGTACGGCGATGTGGCCATCGTCATGGCGGTCACCGACAAGGCAGCCGGCAAGAAGGGCATCAGCGCGTTCTGGGTGCCCACCGCCACCCCTGGTTACATCGTGGCCGGAGTCGAGGAAAAAATGGGCCAGCACTCCTCGGACACGGCGCAGATCCTGTTCGAGAATTGCCGCATCCCGGCCGAGAACCTGATCGGCCAGGAGGGCCAGGGCTACAAGATCGCCCTGTCGGGCCTCGAGGGCGGACGCATCGGCATTGCGTCGCAAGCGGTGGGCATGGCGCGCGCCGCGTTCGAGGCTGCGCTGCGCTACGCCAAGGAGCGCGAGAGCTTCGGCAAGCCTATCTTCGAGCACCAGGCGGTCCAGTTCCGCCTGGCCGACATGGCCACCCGCATTGAAGCTGCACGCCAGCTGATCCGCCATGCAGCCTCCATGAAAGATGCCGGCCAGCCCTGCCTCAAGGAGGCCGCGATGGCCAAGCTGTTTGCCTCCGAAATGGCGGAAAAGGTGTGCTCCGACGCGATCCAGGTGCACGGCGGCTACGGCTATGTGAGCGACTTCCCGGTCGAGCGCATCTACCGCGACGTGCGCGTGTGCCAGATCTACGAAGGCACCAGCGACATCCAGAAAATCCTGATCGCGCGCGGTTTGTGATGGAGGGCGTCAGCATTCGGCCATTGCGAGGCGACGAACTGGACGCCTATTTCGCCTACCTGGGCGATCAGCTATCCGACAACGGCAGCGCCACCATGCCGATGTTCATGCCCATGCCGCGCAGCGAGTCGAAGCTGTCGCCCGAGCGCGAGGCCGCATTTCGCACCGCGCTGACCAGGCGCTATCCGGAACAGGGCTGGCGCCAGGCCTGGGTCGCGATCGCGGCGGACGGTCGCATCGCCGGCCACGTCGACCTGCGCGCCAACGCCGACAAGTATGCTGCGCACCGGTGCTCGCTGGGGATGGGCACCCATCGCGACTTTCGCTTCCAGGGCCTGGGCGCGCGCCTGGTCGCGGTGGCCGAGGCGTGGGCGCGCGACGACACCACGCTGGCCTGGATCGACCTCGATGTTCTGTCGTCGAACACGCCGGGCTTGGCACTGTACCGGCGCTGCGGCTACACCCTGGTGGGCGAATTTGCCGATATGTTCCACCTCGATGGCGCCGCGTATGGCTACACCTTGATGACCAAGCCGATTGCACGCTGATCGCGACTTCAATAAGCGCTTTGTTGTTACCTCCTGCCTGGGCAAATCCTTCTATAATTGCTATCTGTGCAATTGAAGGAAATCGACAATGCGTAGTCCGTTTCGCCGCGCCCTGATCGCCGTGCTGTTAGCCCTGGGGGCAAACGCGGCCGCCACCGAGGCGGTGCGCATCGACGACAAGTTCAATCCCGCTGCCATGGCGGCTACCCTGCTCAAGCCCCAGTCTGACGGCAACAAGACCGTGCAAGGCTTGATGCGCGTGGCCATCGGCTCCTTCGACATCGAGTTTGTCACGCGGGGTTCGGCCAGTGCCAGCGAGACCTGGCTCAGCCCCGCCGGCTACAGCGGCAGCCGGCCGGGCGCCAACGTCATGTCCCTGTCGGGCGTGAGCGATGCCGACATGCAGGCCATCGCCGACCAGGTGCACGCACGCTTCGTGCGCGAACTCAGGGCCACCGGCGTGGACCTGGTCCCGACCAGCCAGGTCATGAACACGGCTACCTTCCGCAAGTTGTCCGACGCCGGCAAGAGCGCACCGCACTACAAGAGCGGCAGCCATGAGGCAGCCACTGTGGTGACGGCCGAAGGGCGCCCGGTCGGCGGCGCCAGCATGGTCTCCAAGGGCGGCAGCGGTTCGGCCATGGACGGCTTCAGCGCCATTGCCGGCAGCCTGATCACAGGACGCGAACTGGCAGTGGAAACACAAGCTGCCGTCATCAATGTGCGCATGGTAGTGCGCTTCGTCGAGCAGGCCGGCAACGCCAGCCTGTTCAGCCGCGTTTCCGGGTCGGCTTCGGACGGATCGAAGATCAGTCCCACTGTGGTGGCCGGCGAAACCAGGATCCATGTTTTCACGGCCCAGGGTGGCGGCTCGTTCACCCTGCAGGCGCCGCTGCAGCTCGACATGGCGGCCTTCGTGGGCGTCAAGGACCGCATGTCGCCAGGCTCCAAGGCCACCGGAGTCGGCCTGGCCGTACTTTCGTTCGCACTCGGAAAAAACGACAGCGGGACAATGACCCAGTTCGACGCCGTGGCCGACCCGCTGCGCTATCGCGAACTGGTCAGCAATGGACTTGCGCGCGTCGGCAGCATGATGGTCGAGCAATTGAAGGGGCTGCGCTGGACACAGAAGTGAGCGCTCGCTGTGCCGCCCAGCCTGTATCGCGGCCCTTTACCCTCGTCGCATGGAATGCCATTTGTTCTGTGAGGGATAATTTTAGCTGTCAACAAATTGGAATCAAGTAACTTTTCCCATCTATAGTTTTGTTGATTTAGATCAATGAGTCGTGCAAGCCAAGCAGGCTTCCCTCCGCCACGGTGCTGCGGAAATGAAACAATTCGATAGAATTGGCTCATCAATTCGATTGCGCTCGACACTCAATCGGGTCTACACTCAGTACCAGTTGCCGAAATTACCATCTTGGCGACTTACATACAGAGCGCACGGGTTCAACCCACACAAAGCGCACATTTGTTAAACGGGAAAAAATTATGACGTCATTATCGCATCTGGCATTCGTAAGCTCTTCACCCCATCGCTGGCGCTGCTCGCCGGCCTCCCAGGGACGCTGACCGGCGCACCTGCACGAAAAAAATCCACGGTAATACAGACGGCTATTCGACGGCATCGGAGGGAGTTGCATTTCCCTGAGCGGTGACAAGAACGGGCGTCTCCCTTCTATTGGATGGGAAAAAGATGCTTTCGATCGCTACCAAAGTTGAGCAAATCGTCACCGAGTCCGCCTTCCTTACCGAAGGCATGCAGCTGGGCCTGATCAATCTGTCCGAACTGGCGCGCCAGTTGCGTCCACAGCTTGAGTCCGACCTGTGGAAGCCGGTCGGCCAGGCCGCTGTTGTGATGGCCCTGCGCCGCCTGTCCGAACGCCTGCCTGCGCAGGAAGCTGCCAAGCCCATCATGATCGGCCCGCGTTACGGTGAACTGATCACCCGCACCGAGCTGACCCTGCTGACTTATCGCCTGTCCGAACATAGCAACGAGTGCCAGCGTCAGCTGTTGACTCTCGCCGAGCGCCAGAAAGGCAGCTTCGTGACCGTCACGCGCGGGGTGGACGAAATGCTGGTGGTATGCAGCCGCTCCCTGATCGCCCTGGTGGAATCGGCCTTCGCCGCGCAGCGCCAGATCGCGCGCGTCGAAAACCTGACCGCCCTGACGCTGCGCCTGAACCCCGAAACACTCAAGACTCCGGGCGTTTATCACAGCGTGCTCAAAAAGCTGGCCTGGAACAAGATCAGCCTGGTGACCATGATCTGCACCTATACCGAACTGACCGTGCTGCTCGAGCATTCGCAGACCAGCTCGGCCTATTCGGTGCTCTCGCAAATGGTCACCCACTAGCCGGCACGATCCGCCGCGCCTCCTGCAGGAAGTTGTTCAGGGTGGGCACCGTATCGAACTCGCGGTACACCATGGTGAGCGGCGCAGCCAGCGCGCTGCCGTCCCTGGCGATGCGGCAGTACACCACGCTGCCTTCATGGAAGCCGCGCATCGAGGCCGGCACCGCCGACACTCCGGCGCCGGCCGCTACCAAGCTGATATTGGTGAGCATGCGGTCCACCTCCACCGCGATCTTGGGCGAAAAACCGGCTCGCTCGCAGGCGGCAATCAGGTCTGAATACATGCCCGGCGCGCCACGCCGCCGCACCAGGATGAACTGCTCCTCGCGCAGTTCCGACAATGCCACCACGGGCATGCCGCGGCCGGGACGCTGCTTGAGCAGCGCATGACCGGTGGGCAGCACCAGCAGCATTTCTTCTTCCAGCAGATGACGAAACACGAGCCCGGTCGGGTGCCCCACAGGCTGGCGCAGGAAAGCCACGTCCAGTTCCGCAGCAGCGGCAGCGGCAGTCAATTCGGCCGCATTGCCTTCCCTGAAGTCGAGCGTCACGGCCGGCCACGCCGCCCGGTAGGCGCGCACGATGCGCGGAATGAGCGGGTGCGCTGCCGCCGAACTGGTAAAGCCGATCGACAGGCTGCCCTCTGATCCGCTGGCGGCGCGAGCGCCACGCGCTGCGGCAGCGTCCACGCTGGCCAGGATGGCCTGGGCCTCCTTGAGGAATACGGCGCCGCCCGTGGTCAGGCTGGCACCCTTGGGATGGCGCAGGAACAGGGCGAAGCCCAGTTCGGCTTCCAGTGCCCGGATCTGCTGGCTCAGCGGCGGCTGCTGCATGCCCAGCCGCTCGGCGGCGCGGGTAAAGTGTCCTTCATCGGCCACCACCACGAAATAGCGCAAATGCCTCAGTTCCATTCGCTCATCATCATACTTAATAAGTCTCCAAATCGTGTTTTCGAGATATTTTACATTAGCTCTCTGCGTTGTTAGCATCAGCTCAGTAGAAAAAAATCAAAACAATCAGGAGACCCAGATGAAGAGATTCCGTCAACCCATGCTGTGCGGCGTCGCGCTCGCGACAGCATCGGCCTACGCCCAAAGCCCCATCCCGGCCAAGGAACCCGAAATGATCAGCGTGGCGGTGGTCGGCACCAGTATCAAGGGCGCCAAGACCACGCGCGCTTTGCCGGTCACGGTGGTCAGCGCCGACGAAATCGCCGCCACCGGCGCTGTCGACGGCGACGACCTGCTGCGCCAGATTCCGCAAATCGGCGATGTGCAGTTCAACCCGTCGAACTCGGCCCAGACCAGTAACACCGCGCGCGGCGACATCAGCTCGATCGACTTGCGCGGCGCTGGCCTGGGCGATACGCTGGTGCTGCTCAACGGGCGCCGCGTAGTCACCCACCCGACCAGCAACGGCAACAACACGGTCCCTTTGATCACCTACAATTCGAGCGCGATTCCGGCTGCGGGCCTCGACAGCATCGAGATCCTGATGGAAGGCGCTGGCGCCATCTACGGCTCAGACGCCGTGGCCGGCGTGGTCAACACCGTCATGAAGACCGACTTCGACGGCGTCACCCTCAGCACCCAGTATGGCAAGGCGCAGGGCACCAATCGCTCGGAAGTGAGCACCAATATTTTCGCCGGCAAGAACTTCCACGATGGACGCGGCAACGTCTCGCTGTCGCTGAGCGTGCTCAATCGCCAGCGCCAGAACCCCAGCGACCAGCCCTACACCAACAATCAAGACAAGCGGCCCCTGTTCGCCGGCACTGAGTGGGCAACCAACAACGGCGCCGACAACCGCGGTAACCAGAGCTCCTGGCCCAACGCGCAGTTGCAGGGCCTTGGCACGGCAGCGCGGGTGGGCACCACCGCTGTGACGACCGGCGCCGGCGCCTTCCATATTCAGCCCAATACCTTCGCGGGCTGCCAGGCGCAACTTGGCAACAACATCTGCCTGGGCTCCGGTTCCAACAGCCTGGGCGCGGCGTCACCGGGCAACATCCTGCGCTACAACGCGCCGGCCAATGACTACATCACTGTCTCGCCGGCCGTGCAGCGCCAGAACCTGTACCTCAATGGCCACTACGACCTCACACCCGACATGACGGTGTATGCCGAAGCGGGGCTTTACCATGCCCGCGCGCAGGCCCTGACCACCCAGCCTACTGCGCTGGTCCCGGTGGGCGTGCCAGCCTCGAACTACTACAATCCCTTCGGCCCGGTCAGGTTTGCCGACGGCAGCCTCAATCCGAACCGCTTGCCCGGCCTGAGCAACGTGCCCGTTGGCGGTCTGCCGCTTACCTTCAACAACTATCGCTTCAACGACTATGGGCCCAACCAGGTCAACGTCGAGAACTACCAGTACCGCTACCTGGTCGGTCTGAAAGGCAGCCGCGCCGGCTTTGATTACGACGCCGGTTTGCTCTATTCGTACGCGACCGCCGACGATATCTCGGACGGCATCGACTCCAACGCGCTTTACCAGCAGTTGGCGCTGTCCACGCCGGACGCCTACAACCCTTTTAACGGCAGCTGCATCGATGGCTCCGGCGGCGGCGACTGCCGCCCAAGCTCGCAGGCCGCGCTCGACGCCACCCGCATCCGCGTCAAGCGTTCGAGCCGCACCGGGCTGCTGCTGGCCGACTTCAAGCTCTCCAAGCGCGACCTGTTCACCGTGCCAGGGGGCGATGTGGGCATGGCCTTCGGCCTGGAAGTGCGCCGCGAGACCCAGCGCGACGAGCGCGACCCGCACGTCAACGGCTCGCTGCCGTTCTTCGACGCCGTCACCAAATTGACCCAGCCTTCCAGCGCCACCGGCGTCAACGTCACGCCCTCCTCGCAAGGATCACGCAAAGTCGGCGCCGCCTTCATCGAGTTCGCGGTGCCGGCGATCTCGCCCGCGATGGGCATCCCTTTGGTCAAGGCGGTCAACCTGCAGGTAGCAGGGCGCTACGAGCATTACAGCGATTTCGGCAGCGTGGCCAAGCCCAAGCTGGCGCTGGCCTGGGACCTGAACGACAGCGTGCGGGTGCGCGCCTCGGTATCACGCGGCTTCAAGGCGCCCAATCTCGAAACTACCGCCGACTTCACCTACGGCCGCGCGGTAGGGGTGAACGACTTCACACGCTGCGAAGCCGACACCCGGGCCGGCCGCCTGGTCAATTTCAGCGCCTGTGCACGCAGCCTCACGGCGCGCTACTTCATCTCGGGTAATCCCGAGCTGGGCCCGGAGACCTCGACCACCTCCAACATCGGCATCGTGCTGCAACCTACCTTTATTCCGGCCGCGCTGGGCCGCTTTACGCTCACCCTGGACCGCTGGACCATCGACCAGGAAGGCATTGTGGGCGTGCTCGGCGCCGCCAATATCGTGGCCCAGGACTACCTGAACCGCGTCACCGGCGGCCCTGGCGTAGCAGCGGTGGTGCGTGCGGCCCCCAATGCCGACGACGTGGCGCTGTTTGCCGGTACCGGCCTGACGCCAGTGGGTGTGGTGACCGACGTGCGCGACATGTTCATGAACCTGCAGCCGCAACAGCTGAGCGGCTACGACATGTCGCTCAACTGGCGCAAGCGCAGCAGCGAGTACGGCAATTTCGACGTCAACCTCAACTTTGCCTACATGGACCAATACCTGCAGTCGCCCCTGAGCGGCATCGACAATCTGTTCGCCGCGCGCGAAGCCGGTACCATCAACGTCGCTACCCCGCTCAGCGATCCGGGCAACCGCCTGCGCCAGGGCGCCAAGCCGGCCATGAAGAGCAGCGCCAACCTCACCTGGAAGGGCGGCGCATGGCAGGTCGGCGTGTCCATGTCCTACACCGGCGCGGTGTTCGACGACGAGTTCCTCAGTCCCGACGGCAGGCCGTGGCGTGTTGAAGACACCACACTGTGGAACGGCTACCTGCAGTACGCCCTGCGCGACGCTGGCCTGCTGAGCGAACTCAAACTGCGCCTTGGCGCGCGCAATCTGTTCGACAAGGCGCCGCCGCTGTCCCAGAATGGCTACAACGGCGGCCTCTATAATCCGTACGGACGCTATGTGTACCTCAATCTGAGCAAGGCATTCTGATGAAAACCATCCTCCTTGCGCTGGCCGCCCTCGCGCCCGTCGTGGGACAGGCCCAGGAAGCGAAAACCTGCATTGCCGGACTGCCCGCCGAAACGCGCTGCTACACCGGGCAGGATGCGCGCGGCGCCTACTACTGGATCGCCATCCCCAAGCAATGGAACGGGGCGCTGGTGGTGCACAGCCACGGCGGGCCGAGCATGAAGGCGCCGGCGCCGGACGATTCGGCCAGCGATCTCAAACGCTTTGCCGTCACCGTGGCCGAGGGCTTCGCCTGGGCCGGTTCGAGCTACCACCATGCCGGCTACGGCGTGCGCGATGCCGCCGCCGACACCGACCGGGTGCGCGCCATTTTCTGGAATCGATTCGGCCGGCCGCGCATCACGCTGCTGCATGGCCAGTCGTGGGGCGCCAATGTAGCGGCCAAGGCGGCCGAACTGCATGGGCGCGACAGCGGCGGGCGCCTGGTGTACGACGGCATGCTGCTCACCAGCGGGGTGCTGGCGGGCGGTTCGCGCTCGTACGACATGCGGGTCGACCTGCGCGCGGTGTACCAGTACTACTGTAATAATCTGCCGGCGCCGGGCGAGCCGGCCTATCCACTGTGGCAGGGACTGGACGCGGCCACCCCGCTGCCTGCACGCGAAGTGGAAACGCGCCTGAACCAGTGCACGGGAATCAACCTGGCGGCAGCACAGCGCAGCGCCGCCCAGCAAAGCGCTCTGCGCAATATTCTGGCGGTGACCAGACTGCCCGAACGCACCCTGGGCAGCCACCTGAACTGGGCAACTACCACCTTCCGCGACCTGGTGGTGCGCCAGCTCAAAGGCGCCAACCCCTTCACCAATATCGGGGTGCTCTACAGCGGATCCGACAACGACGCGGCCCTGAACCAGGGCGTGGCACGCTTTGCTGCATCGGCGCAGGGAGTGCACGAACTGGCCTTCGACAGTGACCTGAGCGGCAAACTCGAGATACCCACCATCAGCATTCACGCCGCGGGCGATCCCACCGTATTTGTCGAAGGCCAGAGCGTGTTTGCGCAGACGGTGGCCGATGCGGGCGCCTCAAACCTCCTGGTGCAGGCGTTCACGACCGAGCAAGAGCACAGCAAGCTGGCCACGCCCCAGTATGCCGCCGTGCTGCGCGCGCTGACTGACTGGATCGACAAGGCGCGCCGCCCAAGCCCGGCCACGCTGGCGGCCAGCTGCGAGGAAGCCAGGGCGCAGTATGGGGAAAGGTGTTACTTCGACGCCGGATATCGCGCCGCGCCCTGGGACACTCGCGTGTACCCGCGTACCAGGCCGTCGATATCGCCGTGAGGCGACAGGCAGGCCGCTGGCGTTTTCGGTTATGCTGGCAGGACGAGCCGGGGCGCACGTCCCGGCGTTGACGCGCCAGTGGATGACGACACCTTTCTACCTGTCCCCGACCTTCCAGATCCTGTTCGCCACCGCGGCCGGAATGGCATTCGGCTGGGCTGCGCCCGCGCATGCCATGCAGCTGCTGCCACTGGGCGATCTGTTCATCGATGCCATCCGCCTGCTGGCCGGGCCGTTCATTTTTTGCACAGTCTGCGCCGGCATCGGCGCATTGGGCAGCCTGCGCCAGCTTGGCGAAATCGGCATCAAGGGCTTCATCTACTTTGAAGTGCTTGCTCTGCTGGCCTTGTCGTCAGGCGCGGCCGGTGCGTGGCTGATGCAGCCGGGCGCCGGTTTCCAGCTCGACCCGGCGCGCGCTGCGGCCATTGCGGCGCTGCCGGCCCCCTCGTTTTCCGACACGCTGCTCTCGACCTTCACCGGCAGCATGGCGCTGCAGTTATTGCTGGCGGCATTGGTGTGCGGTATGGCCCTGACGGTCGCGGGAACGCGCGCAGCGCGCCTGACGGCGCTGGTGGCGCAGGCGGGCAACTTGTTGTTCAAGCTAGTGCGGATTATTTTACTGCTGGCGCCACTGGCCGCCTTTTGCGCCGTGGCCTATACCGTGGGCCGCTACGGCCTGGCATCGGTCGCGCCGCTGGCCAAGCTGCTTGGCGCGATCTACCTGACCACGGTGCTGTTCGTGGCAGTGGTGCTGGGCGCCGTCGCGCGCGCCTGCGGTTTCAGCTTGTGGCGCTTCATCCTGTTTCTGAAAGAGGAGCTGGTGCTCGCCT
The DNA here is from genome assembly GCA_040385745.1 of Pseudomonadota bacterium. Lineage (GTDB taxonomy): Bacteria > Pseudomonadota > Gammaproteobacteria > Burkholderiales > Burkholderiaceae_D > Telluria_A. The sequence continues at coordinate 83,608 of JAZKGU010000003.1, read as the reverse complement.
TCGGCACCGCTTCCTCGTTTGCCGCCATGCCCGGCCTGATCGACAAGCTATGCCGCGCCGGCTGCCCAGGCTCGGTGGCGGGGGTGCTGATTCCGGCGGGGTATTCGCTCAATCTGAACGGCAGCAGCATCTACCTGACGCTGGCGCTGGTGTTTCTGGCCCAGGCCTCCGGCGTGGACCTCGATTTTGCGCAGTATGCCGCCATTGTCGCCATTGCGATGGTCGCATCCAAGGCCGCCAGCGGCGTAGCCGGTTCGGCCTTCATCGTGCTCGGCGCGATGCTGACGGTGGTGCCTGCGATCCCGCCGGCCAGCCTGCTGTTCATCTTCGGCATCGAGCGCCTGCTCAAGTGCCGCCCGCTGGCCAATATCATCGGTAACGGCGTGGCTTGCATGGCGGTCTCGGCTTGGATGGGACAACTCGACAGCACCCGCGTGAGCGCGGCACTTACTTCGGCGCCGGGCTTACGGCGGGCGTAACCTTGAGACGAATGTCGAGACTCTCGTTGTTTGGCAGCCCAATCTTGACGCCCGCCTGCTCGCCCGGCTTGACCAGCAGCGCCGGTTCGCCCAAGGGCTTGCCATCGCGCGCCAGCGTCGTTTTCACGTACAGCCCCTTGTCCTTGGCAGGCGTGACAATGAACGAGGCGCGTACCCGGCGCGCGCCGTCGCCCAGCTCCACGGCGGCCGGCTCGCCCGCTGCCATGCGCAGTTTGACCTTGGCGTGATCGCCGCCCATGTCCATCTCGAGCGCCATATCGTAAGTGCTGGCGGCCGGCGCCTGTGCGGCCTGAACGGCCCAGGCCGCGTAGCTGGCTCCGCCTAAGGCTACTGCGAGAATGGTGCTGCCGGTGATGCGCATGGCGCGCGATGCCTGGCGATTCAGGTTCATGATTCTTTCCTTTACTGGATGGTTGGGCTGCCATTGGCAAGCCAGGGGAACGCTGGCTGCTGCCAGCTGGGTTTTCAGCATCGCGCCGGCATAGTCGCGCAGCGAATCGGGATGGCGGCGCACCACGTCGGCGTCGCAGGCCAGTTCCTGATCGAGCCGGGCAAGGTGCGCGGCCAGGTGCACCAGAGGATTGAACCACCAGACGCATTGCATGATGGCGCAGCCCAGATTTGCCAGCGGGTCGCGGCGGCGCGCGTGGGCGCGCTCGTGCGCCAGGATAAGGATGCGCTCGGACGGCGTGTAGCGCTGCTCGAAGTCGCCCGGCACCACGATGAAGGGATGGCGCAGGCCGACCAACGCCGGACCTGCTGCGCGTGAACGCGCCTGCGCCAGATCGCCATGGCGCTCGAGCGGCCCGAGGTTGCGCATGAAGCTGCGCTGGCGCCGCACCTGCAAGCCTGCAGCCACAGCGGCACCGGCCAGCCATAATCCCAGCACGGCCCAGGGCCACAGGGCGCTCGCGGGCGCGGTGGCTATGCGCACCACTTGCGCCAACGGCTGGGTGGCTGCCGAAAAGGGTAGCGCCATGACCGGAGTGGCCGGCGCCGGGATCAGCACGGCGAGGGCGCACAGCGGGACCGCCAGCCAGGCGGCGTACGCGACGCCGCAGCCGAACAGACGGCGCAGCGGCCAGCGCACTGCCAGCACCACAACAATTGCCAGGCTTATCCAACATGTGGCGCGCAGCAGCAGCGCAAGCAGCTCATTTGCCATCGTCGAGCTTTCTGATCAGGGCCTTCAGTTCAGCCAGGTCGGCGGGAGTGAGCTTGCGGTGGCTGCTGAAATGCGCAACCAGCGGGGCCACGCGCCCATCGAACAGACGATCGAGGAAGCCGCGACTCTCCCCCGCGAGCCACTGCTCGCGGGTCAAGGCCGCTGAATAGAGGTAGCGCCGGCCTTCCTTGAGCACCGAAACGGCCTCTTTGCGCAGCAGCCGGTTGAGCAGGGTTTTGACCGTGCTCATCTGCCACTGCCGCTCGTCGCCAATGGCCGCGACCACCTCGTCAGCGCTGCGCGGACTATGCTCCCACAGCGTCTGCATGACCACCGACTCCGCTTCGCTGATGTGCTGGTTTGATTTCAAGCGCGCCACCGTTTACATTTGTAATCGAAGCTTATGATTACATCTGTAGTCGATAAAGTCAACGCTGGATTTACTGTCCGTGGTCGAGAATGGAGTGCCGATACCCGGCTGGCAAATTGGCTGGCAGGTCATGCGCAGCGAACAGTCCCAGCCGCGTATGTTCGTGGCTGATGATCGGCGCATAGGGCCCGCGCAGGGTGCAGGCGTAGGTCACGATGAAGACATGCTTGCCGGGGATGACTTCGAACAGGTAGCTGTCGAGCGCCAGACCGACCGCCACCTTCAATCCCAGCTCCTCGTCGATCTCGCGCGCCAGGCACAGCGCTGGCGTTTCGCCCGCTTCGATGCGCCCGCCCGGCAACTCCCATTCCTCGCGCTCGTTCATCAGGAGCACGATGCGTCCATCGGGCGCGGCCAGCACGCCCTTGATCGATACCGGGTAATTCACGTGACCCCAGCTTCCAGCAGCGTGACGCTCTGGCGCAGGGTGTCCAGGCGCGCCCTGACGCCCACCGGCATGGTGAACTGGTGCCGGATGTGCCCGAAGGAGTAGCCAGTGACCGCCGGCTGCACCAGCGGCTTGAGGTGCAGGTCGAGCGTTTCGTCCAGCGTCAGCGAGGGTTCACCCTCGACCGGACCGCAATTGTCGCAGATGCCTACCATTACGCCAGCGGCATGCTTGAAGCCCACGGCCAGGTCGAGCTGGGTCATCCAGCGATCGATCCGGTAGGGCTCTTCATTGACCTCTTCCAGGAACAGGATGCGCTTGCGGAAGTCGGCCGCATAGGGCGTGCCCATCAGCGCACTGACCAGGCTCAGGTTGCCGCCGATGAGCCGCCCTTCCACTTGGCCGTGGTTGACGGTGCGAACCGCAAAATGGGGCGCTTCGACCGACTTGAGCGCGTTCTCCGGCGCCATGGGAATGGTGTAACTGGGCTGCGGATCCATGAGCACATTGAGCATATGGGTGCGCGCATAGGCCGACTCGCCCGAAATGGCGACCGGCCCGTGAAAAGTGACCAGTCCCGCGTGGCGGAACAAGGCCAGGTGCAGAGCGGTGATGTCCGAATAGCCAAGCAGCACCTTGGGATGGGCGCGGATCATCTTGTAGTCCAGGCTGGACAGGATCGAGATGCAGCCGGACCCGCCACGAATGCACCAAATCGCCTTGACCTCCGGATCGGCAAACATGGCATGCACATCGGCCACGCGCTGCTGGACCGAGCCGGCGTACTTGCCGTGCACGGCGCGCAAGTTAGCGCCCGGCTTGCAGCGAAAGCCCAGTTTTTCGATATTGGCGACGGCCCTTTCGATATATTTTTCGCTGGCCACGCCGCCCGGCGCGATCAGGCCGACCAGGTCGCCCGGATGCAGGCGCGGCGGTTTGATGAGCTTGCTTTTCATGGGTCGCGGCGCCCGATGGGCTTGCGCGGGGAGCATGACCGCGGCGGCGGCCAAGGCGCCAAAGGAGCGCCGGCTGATCTTGTCGCTGCTGGACATCGCACCCTGCAAAGTGAAAGGACAAAAAATAAAAAAGCCCGGCGCGGAAATAGTGCTCCGCGCCAGGCCTAGCTTACATGCTTACACCGATCAGAAGAACCGATAGTTCGCCGACAGGGTGAAGGAACGGCCGCGTGGATCGGCCACGCGTGGCTCCCACGAACTGCCGGCACCGGTGTTGCTGTCATAGGTAATGGCGAACGGTGGATCTTCGTCCAGGATGTTCTTGATGCCGGCGATCAGGGTCAGGTTCTTGATACCGGTGTAGCTGACGCTGGCATGGAAGATCGAGTACGCATCGACGTTCGGGTTGTAGTTGGTTGGCGAGACGCGGCCGCTGGCAACACCCGGCAGTACCTGGTCCTTGTAGCCATTGCGGTAGATGTTCTGCAGCAGGCCGCTCCAGTTGCCACGCTTGTAGTTCAGGTAGGCCGTGTGCTTCCACTTCAGGCCGAGGTCGCCGGTGAAGGTGAACACACCCACTTCGCTGGCGCCGAACGGGGCGTTGGCAAGCGGACGGTTCTTCTTCTCGAGCAGGTAGGAGCCGTCGATGCCGAGGTTCCACGCGCCGTCCCACATGCGGCCGTTGGTGCGTGCGCCAACTTCAAGGCCACGGGTGACCGATGCGCCAGCGTTGACCCAGCGCTGGTCGATCCCCAGCAGCGTACCGGCGCTGTTACGCAGGAACTGGTTGGTGAACAGGTCGTAGTTGGCCAGCATGGTTGCCAGGGTGACCGAACGGATCGTGTCGAACCGGCGAATCTCCCAGATGTCCATATTGGCCGAGAAGGCGCGGCTAGGTTCCCATACCACGCCAACCGTGCCTTGCTTGGCGGTTTCAGGACCAAGAGAAGCTTTGCCGCCAGTCAGGATAATCGGGGTGATCGATTCGCAGCCTGGCTTGGTGCTGTCGACCTTGCCGCCGGCGCACTTGGATGGATCGGCCAGATCCTTGCCGGCGTAAGTCGTCTCGGTCACGCCATTGAACAACTGGTTGAACGCAGGCGCGCGGAAGCCTTCATTGTACGAACCGCGGAACAGCAGCTGCTCGACCGGCTGGTAACGGAACGATACTTTCGGATTCACGGTGTTGCCAAAACCCGAATAATCGTCGCGGCGCACGGCCACCGTCACTTCCAGCGCCTTGGTGATCGGCAGCAGGACCTCGGCGTAGATCGCGCGGATGTCGCGGCTGACCTTCGGCAGGGCGTTGACGTCGTCGAACGGTGCGTTCAGGATCACCGGACGGTTGGTCGCTGCGCGCAGATCGCCATTGAACTTGTACTCTTCCTTGCGCAGGTCGGTACCGACTGCCGCCATCACCGGGCCGGCCGGCAGCTTCCAGATTTCGCCCGACAGGGCAGCGTCAAAGGCGGTCAGGGTGGTGCGACCGCCATACATCACAACGCCTTCAGCCGAGGTGCTATTGATCAGGTCGATCGCAGCCTGCGACTGCTTTTCGCCCGGCATCAGGAATGGATTGATGATGCCCGTACCAAGCGCTGCAGCCAACGCGGCGGTGTAGTTATAGCCTTTGCCGATGGTCGATTCGGACTCGCTGAAGGCGCGGGTCAGGCCGACCTTGTAGTCGAAACCGGCAACCTGGCCGTCAGCGCCGAGTTGGACGCGGCCAGCCTTGCTCTCGGTGACGATTTCGCGGTTGCCGCACTCCATGCAGCGCCAGCGGTATGCGATTGGCAGACCGCGGTTCGCTTCGATCGATGGGAACACCGCAACGAGCTTGTTGAACACATTGTTGTAGGCGGCGCCGGTGCTTGGATAGAACGAGCTGGCCGGGAAGGTGGTGGTGCCTGGCGAGATCTGGTTCGGCGAGAAGCGTTTGGCCACTTCCGTGGTCGAGCCGACGATTTCGGCAAACAGTTCATGCTCGCCGAGCTTGAAGGTGGCGCGGGTTACGAAGTTGGTGTTCTTGACTGGCTGCTGCAGCACAGCTGCGCGGCCGGTATCCCATGCGCAGCCATAGGCGGCGGCAGGGGTGTCCCACAGCTTTTCATCGTATGGGCCCATACCGTCGATGGCGTTGCAGCCTGCGCCGCCCGGCAGGTCGAGCAGGCTGATGCCGCTGAAGGCCTGGGTGCCGCCCGGCAGGGTCGGGCCAGTGTTGCTGGAGCGGCTCAGGATGGAGTTGCCCACCGTGGTCGCGAACACGTTGGCGAATGGCGAACCGCGGGTGTCGACCGACACGCCACGGTCTGGCTGGAAGGTGTTGACGAAGTCGCGCTGGTCACCGCGCAGGGCCTTGTTCTGGCCGGTAGACGCGGTCAGCAGGACGTTGAAGCCCTGGGCATCGAGGTCGCCGAAACCGGTGGTCACTTCATAGCGCTGGATGTTGCCGCCGCCCGCTTCGGTTACGTCGGCAAAGGCGCGCGCTTCCAGGCCCTTGTAGTTTTTCTTGATGATGAAGTTGATCACGCCGCCGATGGCGTCGGTACCGTAGATGGCGGACGCGCCATCCTTGAGTACCTCGACGCGCTCGACTGCCGCGAACGGAATCGAATTGAGGTCGACTGCGGAACCTTTCATGCCGTGGGTCGCCACGCGGCGGCCGTTGAGCAGGATCAGGGTGCTGTCGGCGCCCTGGCCGCGCAGGTTGGCCGAGGAAGCGCCGTTGTTGCCGCGCTGGGCGCCGGTGGTGACGTCGGCGTTCGAGGCCAGGTTGTCGGAACCGTTGCCGTTCACGTTCAGCGTGGCGATCAGCTGCTCGGCGCTGACGATGCCTTGTTCTTCGAGCTGCTTTCGGGAGATGATCTCGACCGGCAGAGCGCCTTCCTTGGCGATGCGCTTGATGCTACTGCCCGTAATTTCGACGCGCTGCATGACTTGCTGGGGAGCGGCTACCTGGGCCATTACCGGCCCTGCGACGCCGATCAGGGCGATCAACTGCGCTATCTTCTTTACCTTCACGAGGTTCTCCTTGGTGACTTCGACATACGACATGTTCATTGGCAATACAGCATTAACGCAACGAGAGTACGCGCTGCACTATGCCCCATCCAATGAATTAACCTGCGGGAACCATAACTTGCGGGAATGGTTTGCTCAGGACTGTTTAGCGGGCCATTCTGGCGCGCTGTTCCCGCTCTGTGACATTGATATCGATATAGCGCCACGCCGTCAATTCCACTGGGTGCCGCTTGTAGTTTTTAAGCCACGGTTGGCGGATATCGGCCGAGATCGGATGGGTCAGCGGCACCCATGGGTTGTAGGCGTGCAGCAGCTGATTCATGTCGCGGTAGAGGCGCTGGCGCTCCGGCGAGTCGGACAATTGCCGGGCTTGCTCATACTTCTGGTTATAGGCTGGCAAGTTGAAGCGCGAATAGTTGGCCCTGCCGCTGTTGGGACCGTAGAGTAGCTGGTAGAAATTATCGCCGTCGGGAAAGTCGGCGATCCAGTTGCTTTCAAACATTTGCACAGTACCAAGGCGCGACGCTTTGATGATTTCGGTCTTCTTGTCGGTCTTAAAAACAATGCGCAATCCCACCGCATTGAGGTTTTTACGCCACAACTCATCGCGCAGGCGACCTCCCACGGTCGCCTCGCTGTGCATGACCAGGGTCAGCGCTTTGCCGTCGGGGCCGCGCCGGAAGCCGTCCTGATCGCGCCGGCGGTAGCCATAACGGTCAAGCAGCGCCTCGGCCATGGCCTTGTTGTACGACACCGGACTGCGGTAAGACGAATCGTGCCCCAGCACATTGGGCGGCAGGGGCGACTCGGCGCGGATAGCAAAGCCTTTTTTCAGCAGGGCGATATCTTCCGGGCTGTTGTAACTCAGGGCGATCGCACGCCGCAGCGCCACCTTGTCCTTGCCGTATCCGCCCAGCACCGGGTCTTCCATGTTCATCCACATGTAATAGGTCTGCAGCACAGGAAAGCGCACCAGTTCCATGCCGCGCGCGAGCAGCTCGGGCTTGAGCTTGCCGTCGCGGATAACCATGTCGGTCATCGATTCGGGCACCTGTTCCAAATAGTCGAACTCGGCGCCGAGAAAGCCCAGCACCCGGCCCTGGAATTCTTCGGCAACGCGCAGTTCCACGCGATCGACCAGCGGCAGTTTCTTTCCCTGCAGTGCAGCGGCGATCGGGTCCGTCGAGGCGGACTGGAACACATGGCTTGACTGTGGATTTGCCAGCAGCACGATCTTGTCGCTGCGTTTCCACTCGCCGACAATGAAGGGGCCGGTGCCGATCGGATGGTTGCCGGCCTGGCCAGGATAGGCTTCGATTACTTCGCGCGCCACCGCGCCGGACGCCGCCGTGGCCAGATAAAACGGGAAATTACTGTCTGCAGCGGCAAGGCGGATGCGCAGGGTATAGCGATCCGGCGCCTGCAGTCCCGCAATCGCGGTCGCGTAGCTGAAATTGGTCTTGAGCGCGCTGTCGCCGGCGATTTTGCCGTCGAACAGGGACAACCAGGGTGACTTGATGGAAGGGTCGTACAGCCGCTTGAGGCTGTAGACATAGTCAGCGGCAGTCAGTTCGCGGCGCTGCCCTTTGAAAGCAGGATCGGGCGTGAAATAAATGCCGGGGCGGATCTTGAAAGTATAGCTGCGGCCCTGGTCGCCCACCTCCGGCATCGCCGTCACCGTGTTGCCGCGCAGTTTGACCGGACGCGCCAGGTAATCGTAGCGCAGCAGGGGATCGAACAGATTTTCCAGCAGCGAAACGGTGGCGATGTCGGATGCGGCCGCCGGGTCGAGCCCGGTTTCGCTGGTGCTGAGATAGGTACGCAGGACCTTGTCCGCCGCCTGAAGCGGAACGGCGCAGAGCAAGACGGCAAGCAGGGCGGTGGCGCGGAGGATGGTCATGGAGTAATCATATGCGAGAGGCCGCCCCGAGCGCGATCAATTCCAGCGCCCACCCCATAACCTTTTTACATACAGAAACCGCAAAGTTTCATCAAATCCTGACGTGCTCGGCCTATACTCTGGCTGCACAATCCCGCTCTGACAACGCTCAAACAAACGACATGGCACTTAATTACATCTGGTCTGGCTTTTTCCTGGTGGGCTTTCTGGCCGCTATGGTGCAGTGGATTTTCCTTGGCGACAATGAGATCTTCAAGAAAATCATCGACGGCACCTTCGACTCCGCCAAGGTGGCCGTCATGGACATTGCCCTGCCCCTGGCCGGCATCATGACGCTGTGGCTGGGCCTGATGAACGTGGGTGAAAAAGCCGGCGCCATCGGATGGCTGGCCCGCATCATCGGCCCCTTCTTCGCCCGCATCTTTCCGGGCGTGCCGCGCGAGCACCCGGCCAACGGCCACATGGTGATGAATTTTTCCGCCAATATGCTCGGTCTTGACAACGCCGCCACGCCGCTCGGCCTGAAAGCCATGGAAAGCCTGCAGGAGCTCAATCCCACCAAGGACGAAGCCACCGACGCCCAAATCATGTTCCTGGTGATCCAGACCTCGGGCCTGACCGTCATTCCCCTGTCGATCATGGCCCAGCGCTCGCTGCTGGGCGCGGCCGACCCCACCGATATCTTCATTCCCTGCCTGATCGCCACCTTCATCGCCACCCTGGTCGCGATTATCGCGGTCGGCCTGCGCCAGCGCATCAAGCTGCTCGACCCGGTGGTGCTGGCCTGGCTGGGCGGCACCACCGCCGCCTGCGCGGGCCTGGTCTACTACTTCGCCAATTACCTCAACAAGGCCGAGATCGAACTGGTGTCGAAGGTATCGGCCAATCTGATCCTGTTCTCCATCATCGTCACCTTCATCCTGGCGGCGATGCGCAAAAAGGTGAACGTGTATGAAGCCTTCATCGAAGGCGCCAAAGGCGGCATCCAGACTTCGCTGACGATCATTCCCTACCTGGTCGGCATGCTGGTCGCAATCAGCGTGGTGCGCAATTCAGGGGTGCTGGGCATGATCGTTGGCGCAGTCAACTGGCTGATGCGACTGTGGGGGCTGGACACCGCCTGGACCGATGCCTTGCCGACGGCGCTGATGAAGCCACTGTCGGGCAGCGGTTCCAAGGCCATGACGCTCGATATCATGAAAACCCACGGCGTGGACTCCTTCGCCGGCCGTCTGGCGTCCATCATGCAAGGCGCGGCCGACACCACCTTCTACATCATCGCGCTGTACTTCGGCTCGGTCGGCATCAAGAAAACCCGCTACGCGGTCGGCTACGGCCTGCTGGCCGACGTGGCCGGCATGGTGGCTGCGGTGTTTGTCGCCTATCTGTTCTTCGGTTAAGGATTTTCATGCTGCGTCGTCTTGCATTTTCAGTTCTTGTCGCCTGGCTGCCGCTCGCGCATGCCGCCCTGCCGCAACCGGTCAGCCAGCTGATGGCCGACGCCCGCATGCCCGAAGACGCCATCGGCGTGCTGGTACTGCGCGGCGACACCACGCTCATTTCGCACCTGGCCGAGCGCCCGCTGCAGCCTGCATCGACCATGAAACTGGTGACCACGCTGGTCGGCCTCGAGCAACTCGGCCCGATCTTCCGGGGCCGCACCGATATCCTGACCAACGGCGAACTGGCCGGCGATGTGCTCAAGGGCGATCTGATCCTCCGGGGCGGGGCCGATGTCGATTTCAGCGGCGAAGTGCTGGCCACCATGCTGCAGGCACTGCGCAACCAGGGCGTGCGCAGAATCGAAGGCCGGCTGGTGCTAGACCGCCAGCTGTTCAACCCCGCGCGCATCGACGCCGGGATCACGCCTTTCGACGAATATCCTGACTCTTACTACAACGTGATTCCGGATGCGCTGCTGGTCAACAAGAACATGCTGCTGCTCGATATGCGCTCGGACGGCCAGCGCGTCAAGCTGGCGATGCAGCCGCAGCTCGACCGCGTGACGGTGGAGTCGAACCTGACGCTGATCGACGCCGATTGCGCGAAATGGGAAGACGGCTGGAAGTACCCCGAGATCGTCCGCGCGCGCGGTGGCGCCATCAAGGTGGTGCTGCAAGGGACGTTTCCGAAGAACTGCGTGAAGTCGAACAGTATCAATGTCCTGGACCGGCACGATTACCTCGACCGCCTGTTCCGCGCGCACTGGAGCAAGCTGGGCGGCACGCTCAGTGGCGAAACGGTCGACGGCATCACGCCGCCGGGCGCGCGCCTGCTGGCCGAACATGTATCGCGCGCGCTGCCCGAGGTGATCCGCGACATCAACAAGCCGTCCGACAATGCGCTGGCGCGCACGCTGTTCCTGAGTTTGGGCAGCCTGGAGCCGGACGTCATGCTGGGCAGCCGCCCCTTGCCGATGCTGGCGGGGCAGACCACGTTCATGCGTGCCGACCAGGCGGTTCGGAACTGGATGCAGCGCCAGGGCATCGACGCGACCGGGCTGGTGATGGACAACGGCTCGGGCCTGTCGCGCAGTGAAAAAATTAGTCCATACCAGATGGCGCTGATGCTTCAGGCGGGGCTGCGCAGCAACTGGGCGCCCGAATTTCTGGCCAGTTTGCCGATCGTCGCGGTGGACGGCACCATGCGCCGGCGCCTGAAAGACAGTCCGGCAGCGCAGCGCGCGCGCCTCAAGACCGGCACGCTGAAAAACGTGACGGCGGTGGCAGGCTACGTATTCGACGCCAAGGGCCAGCAGTGCGTGGTGGTGGCCATGATCAACAGCGATTTGGTCAGCGAAGGCAAGGGCCGCGGGGTCCTTGACGCGCTGGTCGACTGGGTGGCGCGCTCGGGCATGTAAGCCGCCAACCGTGTTGGTTTTACAGGACGCGGCGGAAGGTCTTGCGCACCAGCTCGCGGTCGCCCAGGTCGTAGTGCCACCACTCGCTGTTGATCCCCACGAACCCCGCCTGTGCCATTGCATCGCGCAATAGCTGGCGGTTGCCGACCTGCAGGCGCGTTATCTCGCCTTGCGCCAGCATGCGCTGCTCCAGAATTGGCTGCGAGCGTTCGGTGAGGTCGTCAAAACCCGTACCCATGTCCAGTTCCGCGCCGCTCTCGTCAAGCAAGGTCAAATCAAGCGCCATCCCGAACGAATGGATGGAGCCGCGCGCAGGATCGGCTAGGTACTCGCGCAGGCCGGTGCCGGCCAGCGCCTCCCACAACTGCTCCTGCACCCGCTGCGGACGCAGTGCATCGAGCACCAGCACCGTATAGCCCGGGCGCTGCTGCGCCAGCCAGCGCACCACCTGCTCCAGCGCGGCGGCAGCGTCCCGGTGCAGCCAGGCGCAGTCGTAAGGCGAATACAGGTCGCGCCCGACAAAGTTGTGCGGCGTAGCATAGCGCAGGTCGACCGTGATGCCGCTGATGCTGGAAAGGTGCCGGAAGTCCGGGCAGTTGGCGATATCTTCGCTGGCAAGCGTGTGCGTCATTGACATCCGGTTTCGAGACATTTACGCGCCTGCTGGCCGATGGCATTGGCCAGCTCGCGCGCCCCGTGCGACAGCGGCGAGTGGCTCGCCGTCAGCAGGAATAATTGAACGGTAATCGCTGGCGCCCAGGGGCGCCGCTGTACTTTGGCCGCGATCGACGAGGCGGCGGTGAACGGATCGACCACCGCCATGCCGGCGCCGGCTTCCACCAGCGAACGGGCAATCTGGTAAGTCTGCACCACGGTATGAAACACCGGATGCACGCCTTGCGCCTCGCACGCGGCCACCACCAGTTCGCCCAGCGGATCGTTGTCGGCGTGGCCGATCAGCTCACCCGACAATTCATCGGCCGTCACCGGCAGCGCCAGCGCGGCGGCTTTCCAGGTGCCGGCCGGGGCGATCACGGTCATGACACCCTGCGCGATGGGTTCGGCCACGATGCCGGGGTGGCGCGGGTCCTGCAGCGACAGCGCCAGATCGGCTTCGCCCAGGCGCAGCGTGTTGACGATTTCACTGGTGTGGTGGGTGGCCAGTTCGCAGCGCGTGTGGGGAAAGGTGCGGCGCCATTCGGTCATCGCGTCGGGCAGCACGCCCATGGCGATGGTAGGCGTCGACACCAGCCGAATGGTCTCCACCGCGCGGCCCTTGAGACTGGCGGCCAGCCGGCGAATGCCCTGCAGGTCGCGGTTGAGTTTTTCGGTTTCGGCAAACAGGCGGTGCGCCTCGGGCTTGGGATAGAGCTTGCCGCGCACGCGCTCGAACAGCGGCATCCCAAGCTGCAGTTCGCAGTGCTGCAGCACCTTGGTCACCGCAGGTTGCGAAATGTGCAGCACCTGCGCGGCGCCGCTGATGGTCCCGACCTGCATGATGGCGTGAAAAACTTCAATATGGCGCAGGCGCATCGCTTTTATCCGTGGTTTGAGTTGTGCAAGGATAGCCGCTTCAGGGCTTGGGTGTCACGGCGGTCAGCGCCTCGAGCAGCGCGGCGGTTTCAATATCTGGCGTGCCGTCGATGATCAAGGGCCGGTACTTCATCTGGAATGCCGTGAGCACGTTCTTGGTCGCTTCATCGTATTCGCCGTTTTGCGGGACCGCGTAACCATGCGTGGCGAGCTTTTTCTGGAACCATGCCACGTCGGGCGCCTGCTGGCCGAAAGCCTCCTTGGCGGCGCTGACTTTGAGCGGGTCCGGCCAGGTGATCAGGCCGTGCTGGGCCAGCTGATACCAAGGGAACAAGGGGCCCGGGTCCTGCTTGCGCTGCGGCGCGATGTCGCTATGGCCCAGGATGTTCTCGGGCGGAACGCCGTGGCGCGCCACGATTTCCTTGAGCAGGACGATCAGCTTGTCGACCTGGGGTTGCGGGAAGGGATACCAGATGCGCCCGTCGGGCCCCTCGGTAAAGCCTTTGTTGACGATTTCGATACCCACCGAGCTGCCGTTGAGCAGGGTGTAGTTCTTCCAGTTCGACACGCCCGCGTGATTGGCCTGGCGCGTTTCATCGACCAGCTGGTAGATCTTGGGCTCCTGCTCGTCGGTCAGCAGGTAATGGCTGCTCACGGTCTGCTCGGTCAGGATCTTGATCGACTGCGGCAGGTCGCTCACCGTGTAGTGCACGATGATGAACTTGACGCGGCTGCTCTGGCCCTTGGCGCTCAGGCTGCGGTCAATGAATGGGGTGCTCGCGCAGCCGGTAAGCAGGGCGACTAACAGGGTGGCTAAGAGGGTTTTCATCGGCGTTCGATCAATAAGGTCTAGGTGTGGGCGCGGGCGGCAATCCGCGCGGCTGCATGATGCGGCTGGGCCGTCGTTTGCGTCAAGCTTATAGCATCAGGCAGCGCGGCGCGCATTGCATTGAAAATGAGCGGGTGCAGCTCGGCTGCGCGGCCGGCCAGCGTAACCGGGCGCGCGCCGTAGCGCTGCGTGAGCGCTTGCGCGAGGCGCGCCAGTTCGCGCCCGGCGTCTTGCAAAATGGCGGCGGCGGCGGGATCGGTGGCGGCGCTGGCCGCGACCGCCAGCGCCAGCTTGCCCACTGCGCCACGCTCCTGGCCATAGATGAACTGGCGCGACAGCGACCAGTCCTCGCCGCCGATCTGGGCGAACACCGCGCGCGCCATCGGCGAGGCGCGCCAGCAGCCCGGTGCTTCATCTTCGGCGCGCCAGATCTGGCGCAGCGCTTCACGCGCTATCCAGAACCCGCCACCGCCATCGTCGAGCATGACGCCGCGCCCACCGGCCCGGTGGAACTGGCCGCCAGCATCGATAAAGGCGCCGATCGATCCCGTCCCGGCATAGACAAGGTAGCCTTCGCCAGCTGCAAAGCTGTCGAAAAAGGCAATTTCGATGTCATTACACAGCACCACGCGCGCCGGATTCACGCCGAGCAGTTCGGCCAGCCAGCGCCGCAACTGGTCGCCATCGCCACCGAAGCCGGTCAGGCCGGCTTGCACGCGAATTGGCTGGCCATGCGCCAGTACTGCGCGCGCCAGCTCGGCAAAATTGGCCTGCACGCTCTCGCGCCCTGCCACACTACCCATCTGCAAGGCTGACAGGCCGGCCACCTCGCCTTCGGCGAGAATGGCGCCGCCGGTGTCGGCCAGTGCCCAGCGCGTGCGAGTGCCCCCGGCGTCGATGCCAAGGCCGCTCGCTTGCGCGCTCGGGGAGGGCGGGTTCAATGGTTCCATGGCCTGCAGTGAGGGGCAAAATAACTAATCAACAAGTCTACGACTGAACGGTTTCCACGACGAATGAAAGCATCATTGCCGGGCATGTCGAAAGGTTATGACCTGTCGATATTGCTCAGCGGCCAACGGGAGCGTGGCTGTCCTTCATGACCGATACCGAAATGCGTTCGCTCTCAATGCCCAGGCGGTTGACGGCGCTGACCACGGCGCCGGTCGCCGGTCCGTGCACCGGATCGTCCGCCAGCGGCAAGTCGAGCCGCGCGGCAGGAACCACGCTGAAACGCCACTGGGTGCCATGGCGCGACCACACCGCGAAATGGCTGCTGTCCTTGGCGGGGGCCAGGCGCAGCGTGAGCGGCGCCACCCCAGGACGGGCCGCCACCGAAGGCGCCTCGGGCCGCGCATCGCCTAGCCACGGGGTGGCCGGCACCAGCGCCGCGCTGGCGTAGTGGCCGGCGCTGAGGCGGTCGCTCAATCCCTGGCGGTTCTCCATCAGCGCAATCATGCTGAAGTGGATATGCCCGCCGGCTTTGGCGCGGCTGCGGGTGACCCCGATCTGCTGCACGATTTCTTCCGGCGCATACGACTTGGTGGCCGCGCCGATGCGGCTGGTGAACAGCCCCGGCCACATGTGGCGGCTGTACTTGTTCTGCGCGATCCAGTAGTCGAGCAGCACGTCGTAGGCTTGCGGGGCCTGCTTGATGGGCCAGTACAGTTGCGGCGTGAAATAGTCGACCCAGCCGTTTTCCAGCCACAGTTCAGCGTCGGCATAGAGCTTGTCGTACTGGCTGAAGCCGGCAATCCCGGCCGGCCGCCGCTCCGGTTTGCCCAGCCCAAAGGGGCTGATGCCAAAGCGCACCCAACTCTTTTCGGCATGGATGCCCTTGTACAGCGCTTCGATGAGCTTGTTGACGTTCTGGCGCCGCCAGTCAGCCTTCTCGAGCTTGCCGCCGGACTGCTGGTAGCGCTGCCAGGCAGGCTGGTCGGGAAAATCGAGCTCGGCGGCCGGCTTGGCGCTGCCGCCATCGAGCGCGGCTTCGGGATTGCCCGCTTCGATCGGGTAAGGATAGAAATAATCGTCGATGTGCACGCCGTCGATATCGTAGCGTTTCACCACGTCGAGGATCACGGCCAGGGTCTGCTTGGAGGCCGATTCTTCGCCCGGATCCATCCACAGGAATTTGCCGTAGCTCTTGACCGCGCTCGGATTGGTCTTGGCGATATGGTCGTGCGCGACCGGTGACTTGGCCGTGGCATGGCGCGCCCGGTAGGGGTTGAACCAGGCGTGCAGTTCCAGGCCGCGCGCGTGCGCCTGGGTGACCCAGAAACGCAGTGGGTCATACCAGGGCTGGGGTGGCAGGCCCTGGGTGCCCGTCAAAAACTCGGTCCATGGTTCCAGCTTGGACGGATAGATCGCGTCCGCGCTCGGGCGCACCTGCAGCACGATGGCGTTCAGATTCATGGCCTTGGCGCGATCGAGGATGGCGATCGCCTCGGCCTGCTGCTGCACGGCGTTCAGGTTCTGTTTGCTGGGCCAGTCGATATTGGCCACGGTAGAAACCCAGGCGGCCCGGAATTCGCGCGGCGCCTCGGGCGCATCGAGCGCGACCTGACCCGGCAGGGCTCTGGTCGGGGGCGCGGGGGTAACCGTGCCGGCAGGCGCGACCGGGGTGTCGGACCTGGGCGGCGCCTTGACAGTGGTGCAACTGGCCATGAATCCGCCTGCCGTCAAGGCACTGGCGACACCTGCGAGCGCAAACGCGCGTTTTTTCAAATTAGGCTGCAAAACCGTTCCTCGACATAATCAAACCTTCACAAACCACTTCTTTCGCCACATCCACCAGGCAATCGAAAACATTGCTGCGTTAAACACGAGAGCATAAAGCAAAGAGCTGTTGACCGCTCCCAATTCCAGTGCGCGCAGCGGCGCGTACAGGGTGGCGGACAAGCTTTTCAGGCTGCCGTCGGGCTGGCTCAACTTGATGAAGCCGAGCATCTTGGCCACCAGTCCGGACAGGGCGAAAATGAACAATGCATTCATGCCATAGATCAGGAAGGGCTTGCACCAGCGCGCCGCCGCTTCGCGCAGATCGGGATGCGGGCAGGCGTCGAGCAACCAGTAAAACGCGCCAAAGGCAATCAAGCCCCAGCCTGTTGTGAACAGACAAAACGAGGTTGTCCACAAGCTCTTGTTAATTGGCATGAGAATGACGTCGAGGATGGCGCCCAGCCACAGTAGCAACAAGCCGGCCAGCAGCAGCCACACGGTTTTCACGCCCGGCTCGAACCCGGACAGCATCCAGCGCCCGGCGAGCACACCAAGCAGCTGGCTGCACAATGCCGGGATCGTGCTCAGCACGCCTTCCGGGTCCCAGGTTTTGGCCTGCACCCAAAGGTGACCGCTCAGCAGCTGGCGGTCCAGCCAGGCGCCCATGTCCTGGCCCGGCTCGAGGATGCCAGCAGCGCCGCCGGGTACCGGCACCCACAGCATGAGTACGGTATAGATCGTGAGCAAGCCAACAATCCAGCCCAGTTGCGCGCGCCAGCCACAATAGAGCACGATCGGCGCGGCCAGCAGCGTGCACAGGGCTATGCGTTGCAGCACACCCGGGATGCGGACCGTGTCGATATTAAAGTTGGGAATGAAGTTCAGCGCCAGCCCGATCAGGAAAATGATCCCGGCGCGCTGCGCCAGCTTGGCCAGCAGGGCCGGGCGCGCGGCGCCGGCCGCGGCCAGGCGACCCAGCGACAGCGCCATGGCCACCCCGCCGATGAACAGGAAGAAGGGGAAGATCAGATCGGTAAATGTCCAGCCGTGCCATTTGGCATGGGCCAGTTGTGAATACAGGGCCGACCAGTCACCCGGGTTATTCACCAGCACCATGGCCGCGATCGTGAAACCGCGGAAGGCGTCCAGCGAAGCCAGGCGGACCGGCCCTGCACTCATGCCGTGGTTTTCTTGCCGAACTCCGGATCAATCTTCACCAGCGCCGCCATCAGGAAGGCGGGCAGGGTCATGAAACAGACGTAAATGAAGAAGTTCTGATAGCCCAGGTATTCCTGAATGCGTCCGCTGAACATGCCAGGCACCATCATGCCAAGGGCCATCAGACCGGTGCAGATAGCGTAGTGAGCAGTCTTGTGCTCGCCATCGGCCACCATGATCATGTAGAGCATCAGCGCGGTAAAGCCCATGCCGTAGCCGAACTGTTCGAAGGCGATGCAAGCGGTAATGATGGCGATATTCTGTGGCAGCTCGGTAGCCAGGAACACAAACACCAGATTGGGCGTGTGGACGGCGAATACCAGCGGCCACAGCGCCTTTTTCAGGCCGATTTTAGAGATGAGGTAACCTCCGATCAGGCCGCCAGCCACGATGCCGGCCACGCCCACGCCGCCATAGACAAAGCCGATCTGCGAGGTGGTCAGGCCCAGCCCACCAGCCGAGGCCGGATCCTTGAGGAAAGGCAGCACTAGCTTGAGCAACTGCGATTCGCCGAGCCGGAAGGTAAGGATAAAGGCGAGCACCATCAAGATGTCGCGGCGCGCGAAAAACGCCCTGAAGGTAGCGAAATATTCGGCCAGGTAATTGTCGCTGTGCTTGACGGTACGGTCGCTCTCGGGCCGGGGCAAAATAAACGAGTGGTAGAACCACAAGCCAAGAAACATGCCGCCTAGAACAAACAGCACGACCGACCACGCATAGCCCTTGTCCCCTGTCAGCTGGGTCAATTGTCCGGCCACGACCAGCACCCCGCCCTGACCGGCAATATTGGCAAGCCGATAGAAGGTACTGCGCACGCCCACGAAAGCGGCTTGCTGGTTCTGCGGCAAGGCCAGCATGTAGAAGCCGTCGGCAGCGATATCGTGCGTCGCGGAACTAAAGGCCATCAGCCAGAAAATTGCCAGACTGATCTGGAAAAATTGCGGCAGCTGGGTGGTGAACGCTACCGAGGCCAGTGACACGCCGATGAGAAACTGCATCGACACGGTCCACCAGCGCTTGGTGCGGAACATGTCGATGAAGGGAGACCACAAAGGCTTGATGACCCAGGGCAAATACAGCCAGCTGGTATAGAGGGCGATGTCGGCATTGCTGACCCCAAATTCCTTGTACATCATGACCGATACGGTCATCACCATTACATAAGGAATGGCCTGGCCGAAGTACAGGGAGGGGATCCACTTCCATGGATTGGTCGCGAGCGCTTTTTGCATAGATCTTTCGTGATCGACACAAGCGCCGAGCGGCTGCGATTTACGCGGCCAGTGCCTGGCGTACGCTGCCGCGTGCCGCCTCGAGCAAGCTCCTTGCCTGGTCAATGCTGGTTTTTTTGGTCAGGGCCACGATGGCTACCTTGACATGGAAATCGCACTGTTCCAGTACCGCGCGGGCTGCGCTTTCGTCGGCGCCCGTAGCAAACATCGTCAGGCGAACCGCGCGCAGTACCAGCTTGGCGTTGGTTGGCTTCAAGTCTACCATCAGGTTGCCGTAAACCTTGTTCAAACGCACCATCAGCGCGCTTGAAAATGTATTGAGGGCGATTTTCTGCGAGGTGCCCGCTTTCAGGCGTGTGCTGCCGGAAATGATCTCCGAACCGGTGTCGAGGGTGATGCCGAACTCGGCCTGGCCCGCGACCGGCGCGTCCACGTTGTTGGCAAAACCCACGGTCAGCGCCCCCGCCGCGCGCGCAGCGTGCAAGGCGCCCAGCACATAGGGCGTGCCGCCCGAGGCCGCCAGCAAAAGGACCACGTCGTTCGGACCGGGCTGCACCGCTTTCAGGTCGGCGGCGCCCTGGGCCGTGTCGTCCTCGGCCCCTTCAACCGCGACAAACATGGCATCGATGCCGCCGGCAAGCAGAGCCACCGCACGCTCATGCGGCCAAGAAAATGTTGGATATAGTTCGACGCTGTCGAGCACCCCCAGGCGGCCCGAGGTGCCGGCGCCTACATAGATCAAGCGTCCGCCCGCTTCGATGCGCGGCAAGGCAGCATTCACGGCTGCGGCAATAACAGCGCCTGCGGCGCGCACGGCATTGACGGCATTGAGCTGGTCGTCCACCAGCGCGGCCACCAGCTCGTCGGTGGGATACTGGTCGAGCGCGGCGTGGCGGGAATCGGGGGTTTCGGTTTTTAACATCGCCATGGGCTTTGTCGTTTCGATGCTATCAGTGTAATACCATACTGACAGCACTCCCCATGAAAGGAGCGGGCGCGGTCATTCCCAAAAGTTATGCAGACTGGGCGCACAGCCCTCAGGCTACGCGCCGCATTTCCGCGACGAAGTCGTAATGGTCGCTACGGCAATAGGAGTGGGTAAGTTCAACTGCCTGACCCGATTCGAGGTAGCCGACCCGGGTGATGAACAGCACCGCCTGGCCCGGGGGCACGCCAAGGCGGCCAGCCAGCACGTCGTCGGCATTCATGGCGCGGATGTGCTGCAAGGCACGAATCGGCATATGCCCGCTCAAGTTAAGATGTTCGTACAGCGAATTGCCCACCGCTTCCGGACGCGGCAGCACGCTGGCCGGGATCACGCTCACCTCGTAGGCCATAACGATATCGTCGGCCATGCGCAGGCGCTCGAGGCGCGCGACCTGTGCATTGGGCGACAGGCCAAGGCTGAGCTGCTCGTCGGCAGCGGCCGCCACCACAGACCGGCTTAGCCACTGTGAGCCGGGCCGATAGCCGCGCTGCTGCAATTGCTCGGAGAAGCTGGACAAATTCGACAAGGGTTGCTCGATCCGGGGTGCCACGTAATTGCCGGAACCGCGGCGGCGCACCACCAGGCCCTGTTCGACCAGCTGGTCGATGGCCTTGCGCGCCGTCACGCGCGACACGTCGAGTTGTTCGGACAGCAAGCGTTCCGACGGCAGCGCCTGGTCCACCTGGTAGCGGCCCTCGCGCACGTCAGCGATGAGCTTGCGGGCTACCTGCATGTAGAGCGGGGAGTTGTCGTTCGTGTCTGACTTGAAGTCCGTGCCGGTATCGCTCATTACGCTTGTGCTCATCTGATTATGCCTGTCTGCCCGATATCAACCGCTTGCGCTTTCAGTGTAATCTGTTTAAAGATTGCAGGCAGCTCGGTCCGCCATGAATTAAACCGGAAACCACATGCCGGAAAGTTATGACGGCGATCTTGAGCGCATTCTAGCCTGAGTGCGCCGAGCGCGACGGGCGGCATGCCAAAAAGTTATGCGCGGTCGAACCTTATTCATTGGATACGCCGTCAGGCCGGTCGTATCCTCCAAAAAATGAACCTTGGCGAATTGAAAGACTTGATATGAAACTAGGACGCCGCAGTGTGCTGGGTTTGGCCTTGCTCGGGAGCATGGAGCGGGTAATGGCAAACGCACCTGCCGCAGCCGCTCCGCGCGCGCCGCTGCTCGATCAGGAGCTCGCCGCCATTGCCGCCAACCCCGCCTGCGAGCTGGCCAGCCTGTCGGTATTGGCCATACGCCAGGGCAAAGTGAGCTACCACAAGCAATTCGGCCAGCGCGTGCTGGCTGGCGGCGATACACCAGCTAACGAGCATACCCTGTACCGTGTGGCCTCGGTGTCCAAGCTGATCACCACCCTGGGCGCCATGCTGCTGGTTGAACAGGGCAAGCTGGCGCTCGACACCGACGTCAGCGATTACCTCGGCTTCATCCTGCGCAACCCGCATTTTCCAGAGCGCCCCATCACACTGCGTTCGCTGCTGACCCATACTTCGTCGCTGAGCGACGATGCCGGCTATTCCTGGCCCGCCTCGATCGCCCTCAAGACCTTGCTGGTGCCCGGGGCCAAGCGCTACGGCGAAGGCCGCGTGTGGTCGCGGCGTGCCCCCCCGGGCGATTATTTTGAGTACTGCAATCTGGCTTGGGGCGTGCTGGGCACCATGATGGAGCGGGTCACCGGCGAGCGTTTCGACCGCCTGATGAAGCGCCTAGTGCTCGATCCGCTCGGCATGCAAGGCGGTTACAACCCGGCCGAATTCACCCCGGAGCAGCTGGCCAACCTTGCCGCCCTGTACCGCAAGCGCACCACCGACACCGAAATCTGGAATGCGGCCGGCTCCTGGATCGCCCAGGTGGACGACTACCGCAAGGGGCCGCCTGCAGCCCCGCCCGATATGGAGGCCTATGCGATTGGCACCAACGCCACTCCGTTCAGCCCCACCGGCGGCCTGCGCGCCTCGGCCGCCGACCTGGCCAAGGTCATGCTCATGCTGATGAACGACGGCGGCCATGCGGGGCGCCCTTTCCTCAAGAGCGCTACCTTGCAGCGGATGTTCACACGTCAATGGACCTATGACGGCAGCAACGGCGACACCTCGGGCGGACTGTACAACCGCTGGGGCATGGGCAACCAGCAATTTCCCGACAAAAGTGGCAGCGGGATGCAACTGGTCGAGGACGGCGGCTTTGCCGGGGTCGGGCACCTGGGCGACGCCTACGGGCTCATGTCGGTGTTCGTGGCCGACCTGGAACGCAAGAACGGAATGATCGTCCTGATCGGCGGCGTCTCGTCCGACCCGGCCGCCTACCAGGGCCGCTATTCGGCCATGCCACGCTTCGAAGAGCAGATCCTGTCGGCACTGCACCGGCGCGCCATCCTGGGCGCCGATAGCGAACGGTTATAGCTTCCCCCGCTTCATTCATTGGCCGGGAGCGCTCCCGCCCCTTAAGCTGGTTCATTATCAGAATCTACAGCTTGGAATCGCATGCAGCAAGTGATCGTCATTGGCGGTGGCGTGGTGGGCCTGACTTCGGCGTGGTGGCTGCTCGAGGCCGGCTTTCGCGTCACCCTGCTCGAACGCGAACCGGAATTGGCCAGCGGCGCCAGCTATCGCAACGGCGGCCAGCTGAGCTATCGCTATGTGGCCCCCTTCGCCGATGCCGGGGTGCCGCTCAAGGCGCTGCAGTGGATGTTCCAGAAGGACGGGCCGCTGCGCTTTCGTCCCGAGCCGGACCTGCGCCAGTGGCGCTGGCTGCTGCGCTTTCTGGCGCACTGCCGCGCCGACATCAACCAGCGCACCACCGCCAAGCTGCTCGAACTCGGTGAACTGAGCCGGGCCGCGATGGGGCAGCTGGAACTGGTGCTGCCGCTCGACGAATTCTCGTGGCGCGATGCCGGCAAGCTGGTGGTCTACCGCAGCCGCGCCAGCTTTGACGGTGCGGTTGCGCGGCCCGATTCGGAAGGCACGCGCGAGGTGCTCTCGCCGGCCGAATGCGTGGCGCGCGAACCAGCCCTGGCCGACGCCCAGGGAGTACTGGCCGGCGGCATATTCAACCGCGGCGAGGCGGTGGCTGACTGCCACGCTTTTTGCCAGGCGCTGGCGCTGCGCATCAAGGCTCACCCCCGCTTTGGCGGGGTGGTGCAGGGCGAGGCCCACGCCCTGCTCACCACTGGCGACCAGATACGCGGCATCCAGACCGGCGCCGGCGTGCTGCAGGCCGATGCCTATGTGCTGGCCGCGGGCATCCAGAGCCGCACCCTGGCCGCCAGCGCCGGCATCTACCTGCCGCTCTATCCCATCAAGGGTTACAGCCTGAGCGCACCGATTCGCGCGGGCGACCTGGCGCCCCAGGTCAGCGTGACCGATTTCGAACGCAAGGTGCTGTACGCGCGCATTGGCGACACCCTGCGGGTGGCGGCCATGGCCGATCTGGTGGGCGAGGACGTGTCGCTCGATGCAGGCCGCATCGCCGGCCTCACGCGCCAGGTGCGCACCATGATGCCGCGCGCGGCCGACTACGAGCGCGTGAGCACCTGGGCCGGCCTGCGCCCGGCCACGCCGAGCAGCGCACCGATCATCGGCGCAACGCCGCTGCGCAACCTGTGGCTCAATCTGGGACAGGGTCCGCTGGGATTCACCTTCGCATGCGGCTCGGCGCAGATTCTGGCCGATGTCATGCAGGGCAAGGCGCCGCCTTTCGCGCTGGACGGGCTCACGCTCAAGGCGCAGGCTTGAGTCGTGCGTGGCCGGAGCTTAAAGTCATCCACCTCTGATCATAAGCGCTATAGGCTCCCGCCTTCGCGGGAGAGACGGTTTTGCGGTTAGCGGTTGTGCGTAGGTGATACGTTTTTTGTCAGGATTGCGGGATTACCCCGTCCTCAAACGCTCAGCCGCCATCCGCCCCGCCTTTGACTATTCGTCCTGCACGCAGCGCATGATCAGCGCGCAGGCGATCTTCTGATTGCGCTCGTCGAACACCGGCTGGGCATTGCCTTCAACCAGAACCTCGCTGCCGTCGGGACGACGGATGCGCCAGCGCGCGTTGCTCACATATTCGTTGTAAAGCACTGCGCGTGCAAGCGGCAGTTCGCTGGGTGGATAGGGCTCGCCGTCAACCGTGAGCAGCTGATAGGTGGCGCTGTAAGCGTCGACCTCCACATCGAGCACCGCAATGCCGTGCAGGTCACGCGCGCGGTCGTTGACGAAAGTGATGCGCCCGCTCTCATCGGTGAGAATCACGCCCTCGGACATCTGGCGCAAGGTGGCCTCGCGCTCGGCGGCGTAGCGCGCCAGCAGTTCCCTTTCGCGGTGCCGTTCAGTGACGTCGAGCGCCATGTGCAAAATGCCCGACACCTGCCCGTCGGTGTCGAAAATCGGCTGGAAGGTCAGATCGAATCGACCATGAGTCGTGCCGCCCTGGTCGTCGCGGTCAAAACTGAGGGGCAGGTCGCGCCCGCTGAAGCGCTGGCGCGTGGTCATGACCCGGTCGAGCAGCTTGACCACGCCGGGCGCCTCGCTGGCTTGCAGGGCGTTGCGCACGGTGCGGCCTTCCACATTGCGTCCGCCGACCAGGGCGCGCGAATACTTGTTCTGCAGTTCGATGCGGTGCTCTGGCCCGCGCGATACCGTGATAGCCACCGGTACATGCTCGAGGATATTGCGCAGCCCCTCGCGCACTGCATCCTCGCGCAGGGCGCGCACGCGGTCGGTGATGTCGCGGCAGAACAGAACCAGGCTGCCATCGGCAGGCACGGCGCGCACCGAGTGCCAGGCATACAGGCCAGGGATGAACTGCTCGAAGTTGACAGGGCGCTGGGAGTCGCGCGCACCCCTGAGCTGCTCCTCGGCCGGAGTGCCGAGCAGCATGGGATACTGCTCCCAGTGCACTGTCCCGAGTAGTTCGCTGCGTTTCCTGCGGAACAACATTTCGGCCGCGTGATTGACGCAGGTATAGCGCCACTGGGCGTCGAGGACCACGATGGCGTCGGAGGTATTTTCCAGCAGGGTGGTGATGGCCACGCCGCCGCCGGTGGGATCGCTCATGCAGCTGGCCTTGCCGATTGGCTCGAAAGGTTATGTAAATCGGAATTATGACGGATAATTACCGGATTCGGCTTCCGGCACCCACCATGCACCCAGTTTCCACCTGTCCCTGTGGCGGCGCTACCCTTGCCGCCTGCTGCGGCCCCTATCTCGCCGGCGCGGCAGTGCCGCCAACGGCCGAGGCGCTGATGCGCTCGCGCTACACGGCCTACACCCTGCGCGACGAAGCCTACTTGCGCGCCAGCTGGCATCCCAGCACGCTGCCATCGGAGGCCGTGCTGGACCCAAATGAAAGATTGCAGTGGCTCGGACTTGAGGTAAAATCTGCTTTACGTTTACGTCAACGTAAAGTAGAGTTGCCAGAAAATCAAGACGCCGATGCCGTAGAATTCGTCGCCCGCTACAAGATCAATGGCCGCGCCCATCGCCTGCACGAAGTAAGCCGTTTTGTGCGCGAGGACGTCGCCGGTGTGGCCCGCTGGTTTTACCTGGACGGCAGTTTCCCGGATAAATAAGGATCGCAATGCCTCAAATCGACAGCAAACTCAATCCGCGCAGCGACGACTTCAAGGCCAATGCGGCCGCCATGCAAAGTATCGTTGACGATCTGCGCGCCAAGGTGTCGGCGATGGCGGCCGGCGGCGGCGCGGCGGCCAGCGCCAAGCATGTAGCGCGCGGTAAGCTGCTGCCGCGCGACCGGGTCCAGATGCTGCTCGATCCGGGCACCCCCTTCCTCGAATTTTCCCAGCTGGCGGCCTACGAGATGTACGACGGCGCCGCCCCGGCCGCCGGCATCATCACCGGTATCGGCCGCGTCTCGGGCCAGGAATGCGTGATCGTCTGTAACGATGCCACCGTCAAGGGCGGCACCTACTACCCGATGACGGTCAAGAAGCACCTGCGCGCGCAGGAGATCGCCGACCAGAACAACCTGCCCTGCATCTACCTGGTCGACTCGGGCGGCGCCAACCTGCCCAACCAGGACGACGTCTTCCCCGACCGCGACCACTTCGGCCGCATCTTCTTCAACCAGGCCAACCTCTCGGCCAAGGGGATCCCGCAGATCGCCGTGGTGATGGGTTCCTGCACCGCCGGCGGCGCCTACGTGCCGGCGATGAGCGACGAGTCCATCATCGTGAAAGAGCAGGGCACGATTTTCCTCGGCGGCCCGCCGCTGGTCAAAGCGGCCACCGGCGAAGTCGTCAGCGCCGAAGACCTCGGCGGCGGCGACGTCCACACCCGCCTGTCCGGCGTCGTCGACCACCTGGCGCAGGACGACCTGCACGCGCTGTCGCTGGCGCGCACGATCGTGTCGAACCTGAACCGCACCAAGCCGCGGCAAATGGCGCTGCGCGAGTCCAGCGAGCCGAAATATCCGGCCAAGGAGCTGTACGGCGTCATCCCGGTCGACACCCGCAAGCCCTTCGACGTGCGCGAAGTGATCGCGCGCATCGTCGACGGCAGCGAATTCGACGAATTCAAGGCTCGCTACGGCACCACGCTCATTTGCGGCTTCGCTCACATCTACGGCGTCAAGGTCGGCATCATCGCCAACAACGGCATCCTGTTCTCGGAGTCGGCGCTCAAGGGCACCCACTTCATCGAGCTGTGCTGCCAGCGCAAGATCCCGCTGGTGTTCCTGCAAAATATCACCGGCTTCATGGTGGGCCGCAAATACGAAAACGAAGGCATCGCCCGCAATGGCGCCAAGATGGTGACGGCGGTGGCCACTGCCGCCGTGCCCAAGTTCACCGTCATCATCGGCGGCAGCTTCGGCGCCGGCAATTACGGCATGTGCGGACGCGCGTTCTCGCCGCGCTTTTTGTGGATGTGGCCCAATGCGCGCATCTCGGTCATGGGCGGCGACCAGGCCGCGTCGGTGCTGGCCACGGTCAAGCGCGACGGCATCGAGCTCAAAGGCGGACAATGGTCGGCCGACGAAGAAGCCGCCTTCAAGCAGCCCATCAAGGAACAGTATGAACACCAGGGCCACCCCTACTACGCGTCCGCGCGCCTGTGGGACGATGGCGTGATCGACCCGGCCGACACCCGCATGGTGCTGGGCCTGGGTATCTCAAGCGCGCTCAATGCCCCAATCGAAGACACCAAATTCGGTGTCTTCCGCATGTAAGGATCAGCCATGGAATTCGAAACCCTGCTAGTCACGATCGCCGACCGGGTCGCCACGGTGACGCTGAACCGTCCCGATGTGCGCAACGCCTTTAACGAAATCACCATCGCCGAACTGACGCTGGCGTTTCATGACCTGGGCCGCAACGACGACGTGCGCGCCATCGTGCTGGCGGCCAATGGGCCGGCTTTTTGCGCCGGGGCCGACCTGAACTGGATGAAGAAAATGGCGGGCTACTCGCACGCCGAGAACAGCGAAGACGCCACCAAGCTGGCCGAAATGCTGCGCGCGATCTACCTGTGCCCGAAGCCCGTGGTGGCCAAGGTGCAGGGCGACTGCTATGCCGGCGGCATGGGTCTGGTCGCCGCCTGCGATATCGCCGTTGCCGGCAGCGGCGCGCATTTCTGCCTGTCCGAAGTGAAGCTGGGACTGATCCCCGCCACCATTTCGCCCTACGTGATCAAGGCCATGGGCGAGAACGCGGCGCGCCGCTACTTCCTCACGGCCGAGCGTTTCACCGCCCAGGAAGCGCACCGCATCGGCTTCGTGCATGACGTCGCCGCCGGCGACAGTCTCGATGGCTGCGTCGACGTGATCGTCAAGGCGCTCGTCACCAGCAGCCCCAACGCGGTGCGTGAAGCCAAGGTGCTGGTGCGCGAGGTGGTCGGCAAGGGTGTGGACGCGGCCATGGTGATGGATACGGCCGAACGCATCGCCAATATCCGTTCCTCGGACGAAGGGCGCGAAGGCGTCGCCTCCTTCCTCGAAAAACGCAAGCCTTCCTGGCTTGACTGAGCCGGATTTGAACATGCAACAAGACCTGGTCAGCCGCAGTCTGCGCAGCGTATGGCATCCGTGCACGCAGATGCAGCACCACGAAAGCGTGCCGCTGGTGCCGGTCAGCCACGGGCGCGGGGCCTGGCTGTACGACCATGAAGGCAAGCGCTATCTGGACGCCATCAGCTCGTGGTGGGTCAACCTGTTCGGCCACGCCAATCCGCGCATCAATGCCGCGCTGAAGGACCAGCTCGACCGCCTGGAACACGCGATGCTGGCCGGCTTCACTCACGAGCCGGTGGTCCAATTGTCAGAGCAGCTCTCCGACATGACCGGGCGCACGCTGGGCCATGCTTTCTATGCCTCGGACGGCGCCTCGGCGGTGGAAATTGCCCTCAAGATGAGCTTTCACGCCTGGCGCAACGCCAGCCGGGTCGACAAGCAGGAATTCGTCTGCCTCAAGGGCAGCTATCATGGCGAGACCATCGGCGCGCTGGCCGTGACCGACGTGGCCTTGTTCAAGGACGCCTACGGCCCGCTGCTGCGTGCGGCGCGGACCGTGATGTCGCCCGACGCGCGCCAGGCTGGCGAAGGCGAAAGCGCGCAGGACGTCGCGCGCCGAGCGGCCCAGGATGTCGAAGCCCTATTCATCGAGCGCGCCGACAAGATCGCCGCCATCATCATCGAGCCGCTGGTGCAGTGCGCCACCGGCATGGCCATGCACGATCCGCTCTACCTGCAGCTGGTGCGCGAGCTGTGCGACCGTCACGACGTGCACCTGATCCTCGACGAAATCGCGGTAGGCTGCGGGCGCACCGGTACGTTTTTCGCCTGCGAGCAGGCCGCCATCTGGCCCGACTTCATCTGCCTGTCAAAGGGCATCAGCGGCGGCTACCTGCCGCTCTCGCTGGTGCTCACGCGCGACGAGGTCTACCAGGCCTTCTACAGCACCGATGTGCGGCGCGGCTTTTTGCACTCGCACTCCTATACCGGCAATCCGCTGGCCTGCCGCGCCGCGCTGGCGACCCTGCAGATCTTCAAGGAAGACAATGTGCTGGTCGAGAACAAGGTTCGCGCCGCGCGCCTGACGCAGGCGCTGGCACCCCTGGCTGCGCACGACAAGGTCAGCCACTTCCGCCAGGCCGGCATGATCTGGGCCTTCGATGCGGTGGAACCCGATGCAGCCCGGGCCGCGACTTTTTCGCGCCGTTTTTTCAGCGCCGCGCTCGAGAACGAACTGCTGCTGCGCCCTATCGGCCGCACGGTCTACCTGATGCCGCCGTATATCCTCAACGACGAGGAAACCGACGGCCTGGCAGAGCGCACCCGGCGGGTGTTCGAATCCGTGATCGGGAACTAGCATGGACATGATTGCCGCCATCGACCGCACCCTGGCCCAGCTCGACGAGCGCAGCCTGACGCGCGTGCGCCGCGTGGTGGACAGCCCGTGCGCGCCGCGCCAGGTGGTGGACGGCAAGGCGCTGCTGTCCTTTTGCAGCAATGACTATCTGGGCCTGGCCGCGCATCCCGCACTGGTGGCCGCGCTGCAGGAAGGGGCGGCGCGCTACGGCGCAGGCAGCGGCGCTTCGCACCTGATCAGCGGCCATAGCCGCGCCCACCAGGCGCTCGAAGAGCGTCTCGCCGAGTTCGTGCAGCTGCCGCGCGCGCTGTCGTTTTGCACCGGCTACATGGCCAACCTGGCGATCCTCACCGCGCTGGGCGCCGACGGCGATGCCGAGATTTTTTCCGAGTCGCTCAATCATGCTTCGCTGATCGACGGAGCGCGGCTGGCGCGCGCCGGCGTCAAGGTCTATCCGCACGCCGATGTCGACGCGCTTGCCTCGCTGCTCGCCGCCAGCAATGCCACGGCCAAGGTCGTGGTCACCGACAGCGTGTTCAGCATGGACGGCAATCTGGCGCCCCTGCCCGCCATCTTGGCCCTGTGCGAGCGCTACGGCGCCTGGCTGGTGATCGACGACGCGCACGGCTTCGGCACGCTGGGCGCTCACGGGCGCGGCGCACTCGAACACTTTGACCTGCGCTCGCCCAACCTGGTCTACATGGGCACCCTCGGTAAAGCTGCCGGCGTGGGTGGCGCTTTCGTGGCGGCACACGCCAGCGTGATCGAGCTGATGATCCAGCGTGCGCGCCCCTACATCTACACCACGGCGGCGCCGCCCGCACTGGCGCACGCGCTGCTCACCAGCATCGACATCATCAGCGGCGAGGAGGGCGCCCAGCGGCGCGCCCACCTGCAGTCGCTGATCGCGCAGCTGGACCGCGAGCTGGCGCTCACGCGCTGGCAGCGGATCGCGTCCGATACCGCGATCCAGCCGGTCATCATCGGCCCCAACGACGAGGCGATGCGCGCCAGCGCCGCGCTGTACGCCCAGGGCCTGTGGGTGGCGGCGATTCGCCCGCCCACGGTGCCGCCCAATACGGCGCGCCTGCGCGTGACCCTGTCGGCTTCACACACGCATGACGACGTCACTGTATTGAGTTCCGCCCTGAACCAGCTGGAGGCCGCCCGATGAAGATGAGCCTGAACGATCCCGTTGTCGCTCCTGCGCCCGTTACGATGCCGGTGCATGAGCCGGAAATGACGACCCAGTCGCAGCCCTCGCTGGCGGCCGAAGGTTTCCCCTCGCGCTTTTACTGCTTCGTGACCGGCACCGATACCGAGATCGGCAAGACGCTGGTGTCGTGCGCCATCCTGCACACCCTGGTCAAGGCCGGCATGCGCGCCTGCGGCATGAAGCCGGTGGCCGCCGGCGCCGAAATGATCGACGGCGAACTGCACAACGAAGACGCCGACCAGCTTATCGCCGCCAGCAATGTGCACCTGCCGCGCAATATCACCACGCCCTACCTGCTGCGCGACGCCTGCGCGCCGCATATCGCCGCTGCGCGCGACGGGGTGGCGATTGAGACGGTGCCCATCATTGCCGCCTATGCCGAAATCGCCGCCGCCTCGGACGCTGTGGTGGTGGAAGGCGTGGGCGGTTTCCGCGTTCCTTTTTCGGACGATTTCGACAGCGCCCAAATGGCTGAACAGCTCAACTTGCCGGTGATCCTGGTGGTTGGCCTGCGTCTAGGATGTCTCAGCCACGCGCTGCTGACCATCGAAGCGATTGTGGCGCGCAACCTGGTGCTGGCCGGCTGGGTGGTCAATGAAATCGATCCCGACATGCGCTTCGCCGACGAGAATATCGCCGCGCTGGCGCAGCGCATCCCGGCCCCGATGCTGGGCCGCGTGCCCTACCTCGACAATCCATCGGCCGCAGAAGCCGCCAAATTTATCGATCTCGCCGGACTGCCAGGCTGGCCGTCCAGGCGCGACTGAACGAACCTGAAGGAAGACCCATGACCCAAACCACCGCTGTCTCGTTCCACCCGCCCGCCGCCGCCATTACCCTGCCCGACGCCGCCACCTGGCCACTGGCCGACGTGCTGGCGCTGTTCGAGCTGCCCTTCAACGACCTGATGTTCAAGGCGCAGACAGTGCACCGCGCGCATTTCCCCAACGCGGACGTGGAACTGGCCACGCTGCTGTCGATCAAGACCGGCGGCTGCGAGGAAGACTGCAGCTACTGCCCGCAGGCGGCGCGCTACGACACCGGCGTCGAAGCGAAAAAGATCCTCGGCATCGACACCGTGCTCGACGCCGCGCGCCAGGCCAAGGCCAATGGCGCCACCCGCTTTTGCATGGGCGCCGCCTGGCGCAGCCCGAAAGAGCGCGACATGGAAAAGGTCGAAGAGATGGTGCGCGAAGTCAAGGCGCTGGGCCTGGAAACCTGCGCCACCCTCGGCATGCTCGAAGAAGGCCAGGCCGACCGCCTGAAGAACGCGGGCTTGGACTACTACAACCACAACCTCGACACCGCGCCCGAGTTCTACAGCAATGTGATCTCTACCCGCGAATACCAGGACCGCCTCGATACCCTGGGCCGGGTGCGCAACGCGGGCCTAAAGGTGTGCTGTGGCGGCATCGTGGGTATGGGCGAATCGCGCCTGCAGCGCGCCGGCCTGATCGCCCAGCTGGCCAACCTGAATCCGTATCCGGAATCGGTGCCGGTCAATCACCTGGTGCAGGTCGAAGGCACGCCGCTGCACGGCCTCGATCCGCTCGACCCGTTCGAATTCGTGCGCACCATCGCGGTGGCGCGCATCACGATGCCGAAGGCGCGCGTGCGCCTGTCGGCGGGCCGCCGGCAGATGGGCGAAGCGGTGCAGGCGATGTGCTTCCTGGCCGGCGCCAATTCGATCTTTTACGGCGACAAGCTGCTCACCACCGACAACCCGGAAGCCTCGGACGACCGCGCGCTGCTCGAAAAGCTCGGCCTCGTCACGCGCGCTTCGACGCTCGACTCGGCGCCAAAAGCGGCCTGCGGCGGCTAATTTTTTTATCACCGATCAACCACGCTTCGGGAATACAACGCATGTTCAATAAAATCCTCATCGCCAACCGCGGCGAAATCGCCTGCCGCGTCGCCGCCACTGCGCGCCGCATGGGCATCAAGACCGTCGCGGTGTATTCGGAAGCCGACGCCGGCGCGAAGCACGTGGCGGTGTGCGACGAGGCGGTGCTGATCGGCCCCGCGGCCGCCAAGGAAAGCTACCTGTGCGGCGACAAGATCATCGCCGTGGCGCTGGCCACCGGCGCCGAAGCGATCCATCCAGGCTACGGCTTCCTGTCCGAGAACGCCGACTTCGCCGACGCCTGCAAGGCCGCCGGCCTGGTGTTCATCGGCCCGCCGGCGTCGAGCATGCGGGCGATGGGTTCGAAGTCGGCGGCCAAGTCGCTGATGGAGCATGCCGACGTGCCGCTGGTGCCGGGCTACCACGGCGACGAGCAGGATCCCGACTTCCTGCAGCAGCAGGGCGACCGCATCGGCTACCCGGTGCTGCTGAAGGCCTCGGCCGGCGGCGGCGGCAAGGGCATGCGCGTGATCGAGCGCTCGGAAGACTTCAAGGCGGCCCTGGCGTCGTGCAAGCGCGAGGCGATCAGCTCCTTCGGCGACGACAAGGTACTGGCCGAAAAATACCTGACCCGGCCGCGCCACATCGAGATCCAGGTGTTCGCCGACAGCCACGGCAACTGCGTCTACCTGCACGAGCGCGACTGCTCGGTGCAGCGCCGCCACCAGAAGGTGCTGGAAGAGGCGCCGGCGCCAGGCATGACGCCAGAGCGCCGCGCCGCCATGGGCAGCGCCGCCGTGGCAGCGGCCAACGCGGTGGGCTACGTGGGCGCCGGCACGGTGGAATTCATCGCCAACCAGGATGGCTCGTTCTACTTCATGGAGATGAACACGCGCCTGCAGGTGGAGCACCCGGTTACCGAAATGATCACCGGGACCGACCTGGTGGAGTGGCAGCTGCGTGTGGCTGCCGGCCAGCCGCTGCCGAAAATGCAGTCCGACCTGACCATCCACGGCCATTCGATCGAGGCGCGCATCTACGCCGAGAACCCGGAAAAGGGCTTCCTTCCTTCGATCGGCACCCTGCGCCACATGGACACCCCGGCCGCGGTCACCTTTGAACTGGGCGGCACGCCCGGCGTGGAACCGGCCGCCGTGCGGATCGACTCGGGCGTGCGCGAGGGCGACGCCATCTCGCCGTTCTACGACCCCATGATCGCCAAGCTGATAGTGTGGGGCGCGGACCGCACCCAGGCCCTGGCGCGCATGTCGCAGGCGCTGGCCGAATTCCAGCTGGTCGGCCTGGCCAGCAATATCGCCTTCCTCAAGCGCCTGGTCGAAGGTGAAGCGTTTTCGACTGCCGACCTGGATACCGGCCTGATCGAACGCAATAGCGCGGTGCTGTTTCCGACCCCGCGTGCGGCGCCGGTGGGCGCGCTGGCGCTGGCCGCAGTGGCCCTGATCGAAGCTGAAAAGGATCAGTCGGCAGCCCAGTCGGCCAACCCCGCCGACCCCTTCGGCAATGCCCTGGGCTGGCGCCTCAATAGCGCCTACCAGCGCCAGCTCTCGTTCGCCGACGAGTACACCGCCGCGCAGGACGGCAAGGCCTACCAGGTCAATATCACCTACGGCGCGCACGGCTGGGACCTGAACGTGGGCGGCATCGACGCGGCCCTCTCGCTCACCGCGCGCAGCGGGGCCGACCTGTCGATCAAGCTGGGCGCCACTTCGCTGCACGGCACCGTGCGCCGCGACGGCGACCTGTTCCACGTATTCACGGGCGGCAGGCATTTTTCGCTGGCCTACAATGATCCAATGGCCCATGCGGGCGAGCTCGAGGCGGCCGGCGGGCGCCTGACCGCGCCCATGCCGGGCAAGGTGGTGGCCGTCATCGCCAGCAAAGGCCAGCAGGTAAAAAAGGGCGAACCCCTGGTCATCATGGAAGCGATGAAAATGGAGCACACCATCGCCGCCCCCTCCGACGGTCTGGTGGAGGATGTGCTGTATCAGGTAGGCGACCAGGTCGCCGACGGCGCGCCGCTGCTGGCGTTCAAGGCGGCCTGATTCAAGGCGGAGGACACTATGCGCATACTTCTTCATCGCGCCGACGGCAACACCGATCCGTGGGTGGCCGATTTTGCAGCACTGCTGCCACAGGCCGACGTCGTGGTGTGGCAGGAGGGCGTGGCGAGCGCGCCGTGCGATTACGCGGTCCTATGGTCGCCGCCGGCCGCACTGGTGCCTGAACTGGCTCACGTCAAAGCCATCTTCTTGACCGGGGCGGGGGTGGACGGCATCATGAAGTTTGCCGACGACTTGCCGCCGGTGCCGGTGATCCGCCTGGGCGACGCCGGCATGGCGGTGCAGATGGCCGAGTATGTAGCCCACGCGGTGCTG
Organism: Pseudomonadota bacterium; assembly: GCA_040385745.1. GTDB lineage: Bacteria > Pseudomonadota > Gammaproteobacteria > Burkholderiales > Burkholderiaceae_D > Telluria_A. Next base: position 49,089 of record JAZKGU010000003.1, on the reverse strand, counting down.
CGCTATTTCCGCCGCTTCGACGAGTATGAACAGCAGGCGCGGCGCGGCATCTGGGCGCCGCTGCCCCAGTACCAGAAGTCCGATTTTTCAGTCGGCGTGATGGGGCTGGGGGTGCTGGGCAGCCGCGTGATCGAGGCGCTGTCCGGCTTTGGCTTTCCGCTGCGCGGCTGGAGCCGCAGCCAGAAACAGATCGAGGGAGTGGAATGCTTCGCAGGCGCCGAGGGGCTAGACAGCTTCCTGCGCGGCACCCGGGTGCTGGTGTGCATGCTGCCGCTCACGCCCGACACCAGCAACCTGCTTGACCGCACCCGCCTGTCGCTGCTGCCCATAGGCGCGTACCTGATCAATGTGGCGCGCGGCGCGCACGTCGCCGAGCCGGACCTGCTCGCGCTGATCCGTTCGGGCCACATAGCCGGCGCCACGCTCGACGTGTTCCGCCACGAGCCGCTGCCCGCTCCCCATCCGTTCTGGGAAGAGCCGCGCATCGCCATCACCCCGCATATTTCGGCGCTCACCATTCGGCGCGAGAGCATCGAGCAGATCTGCGACAAGATCGCCTGCCTGCAGCGCGGCGAAGCCGTGGCGGACGTGGTTGACCGCGACCGCGGCTATTGACATCGAAGGAGAACAACATGAACACCCAAGCTAAGCTCCCGCAGCGCGTCAAGATCGTCGAGGTGGGCCCGCGCGACGGCCTGCAGAACGAAAAGGAATCGGTGTCGGCCGCGGTCAAGATCGAGCTGGTCGACCGCCTGTCACGCGCCGGCTTTCAGAACGTGGAAGCTGCCTCCTTTGTATCGCCCAAGTGGGTGCCGCAGATGGCCACCTCGACCGAAGTCATGGCCGGCATCACGCGCCGTGCGGGCACCCTGTACTCGGCCCTGACGCCGAATATGCAGGGATTCGAGGCGGCGGTGGCGGCGCGCGCCGATGAAGTTGTCATTTTTGGTTCGGCCTCGGAAGCGTTCTCGCAAAAGAACATCAACTGCTCGATCGCCGAGTCGATCGCACGCTTTGCTAGCGTGGCGCAAGCGGCCAAGGAACGCGGCCTGCGTCTGCGCGGTTCGATCAGCTGCGCGTTCGGCTGCCCTTATCAAGGGACGGTGCCGCTGGACGCCGTGGCCGACGTGGTGGGACGCATGCGTGAGCTGGGCTGCGACGAAATCGATATCGCCGACACCATCGGCGTGGCCACGCCGCGCCAGACCCAGGGCGTGATGCTGCGCGCGGCGCAGGAATTCAAGCTCGACGGCATTTCTGGCCATTTCCACGATACCTATGGGCAGGCACTGGCCAACATCTACGCCAGCCTGGAAGTGGGCGTGTCGATCTTTCATTCCTCGGTATCGGGACTGGGCGGCTGCCCCTACGCCAAGGGCGCCACCGGCAATGTGGCCACCGAGGACGTGCTGTACATGCTGGCAGGACTGGGCATCGAGACCGGAATCGACCTGGACATGGTGGTCGATGCGGGGCAATTTATTTCGCAACACCTGGGGCGCAAGGGCTCCAGCCGCGCCGGCAATGCGATTGCGGCCAAGCGCCTGGGTTAGCAAGGCGCTGCAGAAATGAAAAAGCCGACAATCGAAATTGTCGGCTTTTTCATTTAATGCTGGTCGGAGTACAAGGATTCGAACCTTGGACCCCCTGGTCCCAAACCAGGTGCGCTACCGGACTGCGCCACACTCCGAGGACCAGAATCATAACGGCTGGGGCCTGCCCGGTCAAGGGCCGCAGAAATTAAATTGTGCAGTGCACGGGTACGCGGACCGCTCCCGTAAGTTGCCGCCGCACATGGCCCCCGATAAACCACGCACGCAAGCAAGGAGCCGGAAGCGGTCCACGCAAAGTATTGGACCGCAGCGCACGCGCGGAGTGCGCCAGTCCCTCAACAGGCGCCATCGTTTCAGGCTTGCTCGCCCTTGATCTGCAAAGCGCGCTCGTACAGGGCGTTTTTCTTGCGGCCGGTTATTTGGGACGTGAGGTTGGCGGCTTGCTTGACTGAACATTCGGCCAGGAGAATGTGGAGGATGCGCTCGGCCTCGGCCTCTTCAGCGTCGCCGCCGCTGGCCGCGCCTTCGAGCAATACCACAAACTCGCCTTTTTCCCGGTGGGCATCGGCTTTTACCCAGGCCAGCGCGTCGGCCAAGGGGCAGCGGTGGATTTCTTCGAATAATTTGGTCAGTTCACGCGCGAACACCACCTGGCGGGTCGGCTCGAACACGCCAAGCAAGGCTTCCACGCAATCGAGAATACGGTGCGGCGCTTCGTAAAATACCAAGGTCGGGGTAACGGTCAGCAATTGCTGCAGCGCGCTTTCGCGTTGCTTGGCCTTGGCCGGAAGAAAGCCGACAAAATGGAACTGGTCATTCACCAGCCCGCTTGCCGAGAGCGCCGTCACCGCCGCCGAGGCGCCCGGCAGCGGCACCACGCGCAAGCCCGCCGCACGTACCGCGTCGACGATGCGCGCGCCGGGATCCGACACGCCGGGAGTACCGGCATCGGATACCAGCGCGATGCGCTCGCCTGCCAGCAGGCGCGTGACGATTTTGTCGGCCACTTCCCGTTCGTTGTGCTGATGCGCGGCCAGCAAGGGGCGTGACAGGCCGAGCCGGGTCAGGAGATTACCGGTGTTGCGGGTGTCTTCGCAGGCCACCGCGTCAACCAGGCCAAGCACGTGTAGCGCACGCACCGTGATATCGGCCACATTCCCGATCGGAGTGGCCACGATGTACAGGCATGCTGTAGGATAGGACTGCAGCGCCGCCTCGCCCATGACGGGTAGCTGGGCGATCGGACTGGGCTGGTTTTCTGTCATGTGGGGAATACGATGCTGGTAAAGAGTCTGAACTGCCTGTTGGCCGCCGCCGCCCTGGTTCATCTGAGCGCTGGCGCTGCGCCCTGCGCGCCGGGCCGATTGTGCGCGCCAAACGAGGCAAACACAAGTGCCCAGCAGGACCATCCCAAGGCCGAGGACGTGCTGGCGGCCCAGAAAGCTGCAGCGCCGGCGCTGCTACAGAGCGCGCCCGCGCCCAGCGCACCCGGCGCCAGCAATGTGCCGGTGCAAACCATGCCGGTGGCAGCGCCCGATAAGCCAATCGACATGGCGCCCCCCGCCAAGCCAGTTACCCGCATCGCCTTGCTGCTGCCGCTGCGCTCCGACACCCTGGGGCCACCCTCCGAAGCCCTGCGTGCCGGCTTCATGGCCGCCTTCGAGCGCGACCGCGACGGTTTTGCCGTCAACCTGGTCGAAAACGGCGACAGCGCCGAGGACACCTTGGACGCCTACAAAAAAGCACTGGCCGAGAACGATATCGTGGTCGGGCCGCTCGCGCGCTCGGCAGTGGGCGCGATTGCCGCCAGCGGCGCGGTCGCCAAAACCACCATCGCCCTGAACTATCCCGACAGCCGCGGCGGGTTCGAACTGAACATTCCCGCCAAGATGCTGGTCATGGGCCTGTCCATCGAGGACGAGGCGCGCCAGGTAGCACAGTGGGCCGGTACCAGCCATCCGGGCGCCGTGGCCCTGATCGTGTCGGGCACCAATTCCTGGCAGCGCCGCATCGCCAGCGCCTTCGCCGCGCACTGGAAACAGATGGGCTTTTCTTCGCAGACCGTGGAAGTAGGCGCCTCGAACGGCTATCTGAGCGAGGCAGCGCTCAACCAGCTCAAGCTCAAGGTCGACGCCGAGCCTTACGGCCTGCTGTTTGCCGCGCTCGATGTGGACCAGTTGCGCCAGGTGCGCTCCAGCCTCGGCAACAGTCTGCCCGCCTACGGCACCTCTTCGATCAACCCGGGCAGCGATCCGGGACTGGCCCAGGCCGAACTGGACGGCATGAATCTGCTCGACATCCCTTGGCAAGTCACGCCCGACCACCCGGCTGTAATGATCTACCCGCGCTGGACCGGCACGCGCCGCTCGCCCGATCTGGACCGCCTGTATGCGCTAGGGATCGACGCTTTCCGCATAGCGCGCGAACTGAGCCTGAAAGCGGGCGCGCCCTTCATGCTGGACGGCGTGACGGGCAAGCTCAACGTGGTGTTCGGCAGCGGCCCCTCGCGCTTCGAACGGGTGCAGCCCGTCATGGTGTACCAGGGCGGCCTGTTCAAGCCCTCGGCACGGAGACGCTAACATGTGGCCGCTGCGCCTGAGCGGCAAGCAGCGCCAGGGCCAGGCCTGGGAAAACAGGGCACTGGCCTTCCTTGAGGCCAAGGGCATGACCCTGGTCGAAGCCAATTTTTCCTGCAAAAGCGGGGAGATCGACCTCATCTTGCGCGATAGCGGAGAACTGGTCTTTGTGGAAGTGCGCCAGCGCGCTTGCGGCTCGCATGGCGGCGCGGCCTCGAGCATCACCCCTGCCAAACAGCGGCGGGTCGTCAAGGCTGCCCAAACTTATCTGCAGCGCTTCGAGCGTACGCCTGCCTGCCGTATCGACGTCATTGCAATCGACGGCGAGCTGCTTGACTGGCTGCCCAATGCCATCCAGGCTGACGCCTGAGGGCAGCCCTGGCCTTAACCCGGGCTTAAGTGTAAGCATTATTAACGCCAGTTGCCCGGCTTCTCCAAGCGTTGCACTATAATCGCAGCCATGAATACTCAACGCATCCTTGCCCATTTTCACGAAAGCGCCGAACTGAAGCTGCAGTCGGCCGCCGCGCTGTCGCAGCCCATTGCCGAAGCAATCGAACTGATGTTCTCGGCTTTGTCGAACGGCAACAAAATCTTGGCTTGCGGCAATGGCGGCTCGGCTGCTGACTGCCAGCATTTCGCCGCCGAGCTGGTCGGCCGCTTCGAACGCGAGCGTTTTCCGCTGCCGGCCCTGGCCCTGACCACCGACACCTCGATCATGACGGCGGTGGGCAACGATTACAGCTACCGCGAAATTTTTTCCAAACAGGTCCAAGCCTTCGGCCAGGCCGGCGACGTGCTGCTGGCCATTTCCACCTCGGGAAATTCGGCCAACGTGCAGGCCGCCGTCGAAGCGGCGCTCGAGCGCGAAATGCGCATTGTGCTGTTGACCGGCAAAGATGGCGGCGCCATTGCCAAGATGCTGACCGACGCCGACGTCAATATTTGCGTTCCCCACACGCGTACCGCGCGCATCCAGGAAGTCCACCTGGTCACCATTCACTGTATTTGCGACGGCATTGACGTCGCCCTGTTCGGAGGAGATGCGAATGAATAAGCCCACCCTGCCACTGCTGCGCGCCGCAGCCGTTCTGGCGTTTGCGGCCAGCCTGCAAGGCTGCGTTGCTCTGGTCGTCGGCGGCGCCGCCGCCGGCGCGGTCGCCACTTTCGATCGGCGCAGCATTGGCGCCCAGACCGAAGACAAGGCCATCGCCGTCAAGGCCGAGCTGCGCATTCCCAAAGTTGCCGGCCCGGACGCCCACGTGAATACGGCCAGCTTCAACCGGGTGGTGCTGCTCACGGGTGAAGTCAAGGACGAAGCTGCCAAGGCGGCCGTCGAGAAGGAAGTGCGCGCCATCGATGGCGTGGTCAACGTGGCCAACGAACTGACGGTCGGCGCACCGGCCACCTACGTGTCGCGCTCCAACGACGCCCTGATCACCACCAAGGTCAAGGCCGGGCTGGCCAATATGCAGACCATTTCGGCCGGTTCGTACAAGGTGGTGACCGAGCGCGGCATCGTCTATCTGATGGGCCGGGTCACCCAGCGCGAAGGCCAGGTTGGCGCCGATGTGGCGCGCAGCGTGGGCGGCGTGACCCAGGTCGTCAAGCTGTTCGATTACATCAGCGAAGAGGAAATGCGCGCGCTCTCGCCGATCAAACCGAGCACCCAGCTCTGATTCGCCATGCCAGCCGCCTCCACTTCGCGCGCCGCCTGGATCAAGCCTGCCGCCATTGCCCTGGTGCTGGCAGCGCTGGCGGTTACGGGCTACCTGACGCTGAGCAGCAAGCCGCTGGCGCCACAGGTCACCTACATCAGCATCAAGGGCGACAAGATCGGTCCGGAGCAACTGCGCGGCAAGGTGGTGATGGTCAATTTCTGGGCCACTTCGTGCGCCAGCTGCGTGCGCGAAATGCCGCAGATGGTCGAGACCTATAACAAGTTCAAGGCACAGGGGCTGGAGTTTGTCGCGGTGGCCATGAAGTACGATCCGCCCAATTACGTCATCAATTTCACCGAGACGCGCAAGTTGCCATTTGTGGTGGCGCTCGACAGCGGTGGCGACATCGCCAAGTCGTTCGGTGACGTCAGCCTGACGCCCACCACCTTCCTGATCGACCGGCAAGGGCGGATCATCAAGCGCTACGTGGGCGAGCCTGACTTTGCAGCCTTGCACAAGCTGCTCGACCAGACCCTCAAGGGCTAATTCACGCTATTACACTTGCTCTCAGATTGAGCGGCGCATCCACCACTTTTTATCTTCGCTTGCATGACTTCAACCCTTCCTGTCATGGATCTTGAGAGCCACGCGCGCCTGAGTGAGCACATCAGGCAGGCCGAGGCATACATGGTTGATGGCAACTTCCGTTCTGCGATCGCGATCTGGAACCTCATCAAGATCACCTATCCAGTCTATTCACACGGGGTGCACCTGTCGCTGGCCGACTGCCTGCTGGCGCAGCTTCGCTTCGATGCGGCAGAGCAGGAATTGAGAATCTGCCTCGAGAAACGCCCAGGCGACCCAGCTGCGCTTGCATCGCTCCAGAACCTCGTGCGAAGCAAGAACAAGCGATTCCGCTTCGTGAAGACGCGCATTTCCGGCGATGACAACTGCTGTGTCGATTCCGACTTCGGTGTTGACACGCCACTCAACGTTGAAAAATTCGTGCTGTGGGGCTGGGTCCTGATCCCCCCGGAAGTCGAGTCGACGCTCATACTGGAATTCAAGGACGGCACCAGCGAAGAACACGCTTTGACTGTTCTGCGTCCGGACGTCGTGAACCATTTTGGCGCCCAGGACATCGCCTGCGCTCCATGCTGCGGCTTTAATGTCGTGGTCGACCTGTCGAGGTTGAGCCACCTCGTCGTGCGCAGTGCAGGGTTCACCAAGTGGCTCTATGAATTTACCGTCCGGCCCGCGCTTCAGTTTATACGCGGCAAAGACGACTGGCTATTTCTCGATGCCGATTCCAACCGGAGCGTCGAGCAGTTCCTCGGCAAGGAGCTGCTGTCGGATGCGGCGAGCGACAACTGGCGGATTTTTTTCCAGGACTTGAGCGAGCTGGCGCAGCACTCCAGGACGTGCTTTCTGATAGCACCGAACAAGGAAGCGGTGTTGCAGGAGATGTACCCGCATCAGCGCGCTGCGGTCACCGTTGTCGATCAGGTGCTTGCGCTGGCTCCCGGCGCGCTAGCAGGACTTGTGTACCCGCTGGAACAATTGCGCACAGTCGCGCAGCCTTATTACAAGACCGATACGCACTGGACCCACGGCGGGGCGCTGCGGGTGGCCAACGAGGTCCTGGCAGCGTTCGGCCGCGCCGAGCGCCTGGACGATTACTTCGAGTTCAGGGAGGCGGAGTTTTCAGGCGATATCGGCGGCACCCTGGTACCGAAGGAAAGCGAGATAGTGGCGATGGCGGTCGCCAAGGCGCATCCAGGGGCAGTGGTGTTTCGCAGCCATACAGAACATCGCAATGCTGGCCGCGTGCTTATTTATCACAACGAGCATCCGGTAATTGATGGCAAGCTCGTGATTTTTGGCTCGAGTTCGGCCGATAGCCTGGCCTTTTTGTTTGCGCGCATGTTCCGCGAGGTGGTGTTCTTCTATAGCCCGGCATCGCCCTGCCGGGAAGTGCTGACAGTCGAGCGTCCCGACTATATTTTGCTGCAAACCTCGGAGCGCTTCCTGATCAAGCCGCCTGTGTTCACCGACCGCCTGAGCGAATCGGGCCTGCACGCGACGCTCGGGGCGCTCAGCCAGCCCGACCGCAACGCAACCCTGGCAAAAATCGGGCGCGAGACCAATCAGACCAATGTGTTTTACCAGTTCATGGTCGAGCAATTAAGCGCCCAACCGAACCCTTAAAAACCCGCCTGGATCGACAAGTAGGCGCCGCGCTGGCGCTGCTTGTTGAACACGGTGATATCGCCCAGCACAGCGTAAGCGGCAGTGACCGACAGATGCTTGTTAGGGAACCAGGCCACAAATACGTCGTAATAATCCTTTTCCTCGTCCACGCCCAGGTTGCGCGGCTTCTGGCGGTATTCCACACCCGCCACCAGCTTGCGGTTGATCAGGTAGGCGCCCGACACTTCGAGCATGGGTTGATAGCTGTCGCGCTTGTCACCACCAAAGCCCAGCAGGCCCATCTGATTGGCCTTGGTGGCCCGCACGGTGGCATTGAGGAGCAGGCTTGAATCGAGATAGAGCTTGGTTGCCGCCACATAATAATCGGTGCCACTGCTGTCCTTGGCGCCTAGTTGCGTGACCTTGTTCACGCCGAGCGCGCCCAGCCCGTCCACCCCTTTATTGCGCTTATGCATGACGCCGACCGACACCTGCGGCATCCACAGGTCCTGATCGTAGACTGCATCGCCAGCCAGCTTGAGCTTCAGGCCAAAGATATCCTGCTTGATGGCGAGCCTGTCGAGCGGCGCCAGGCTGCCTTGAAAGTGCTGGCGCGCCAGCGACAGCTCGACCCGGTCTGCGTATCCGACGGCGACTCCATGGCTGTCGAGCGCGTAATCCTGGGTGCGCACGCCAGTGGCGTGCACATTCGCGCCCCAGCTGTCGCGCGTTCCGTACCCCGTGATCAAGGCCCATGGCGTGAGGCCGCCGCCGCCAGCGCCTTCCAGTTGCGACACCCCACCCGTGGCAAGCAACCTGCCGCGATCAGGCGTGGTCTGGGCGTTGCTGCCTGCCGCAACCGTCGCCGCCACGACAAACAGCACGGCGCTTATCGGTTTGATACGTGTGTTATACATTTGATCGCCTATTACTTCGATATTTAACATTGTTTCTAGCGCGCAATTTACCTCGCCCGTGAATCGCTTGGGAAGTGAATTCCAAACGTATATTGTCCCGCTTTTTGTTAACAATTATGTTGTATTTTAGTATGCATTTGGGATAACCTCAGGCTGCGCTCGCGCGGCATCAGCCGCGCGTCTCCCGACCTCACCATGAAGGCTTGCAGTGTCTATCGACGTCAATCCGCTCGACCCGCAGCAGCTGAAAAACTGGCTACTCGCCGCAGCCAAACGCGACGCGTCCGCCTTTCAATCTCTGTACAAAGCAACTTCCCCGAAACTGTTTGGCTTCGCGCTGCGTATATTGCACAAGCGCGAGCTCGCCGAAGAAGTTCTGCAGGAGAGTTATGTCGCGATCTGGAATAATGCTGGTAATTATCAGAGTCATCTTGCTGCACCGATGACCTGGATGGCCACTATTGTTCGCAACAAGGCATTCGACCACCTCAGACGCAGCGACGTATCGGTTGAGATTGACGCGGAACAGTTCGATAGCGAAGTTATGAATGCTCTACAGGATCCGCAGGCAACCCCGATCGAAGCGTTGCAGATAAGTGGCGACGCCAAAGCGTTGGCCTGGTGCATGTCCGCGCTCGAAGGCTTGCACCGGCAAACCCTGGCCCTGGCCTATTATCACGACCTGTCGCACAGTGAAGTGGCCGAGCAGCTTCAGCTCCCGATCGGAACCGTCAAGACCTGGATCAGGCGCAGCCTTGAAAAGCTGCGCGTGTGCCTGGCGAAGCGGGAGCAAGCATGAACATCCGAAATAACATTGTGCTGCGCCAAAAGTTGTCTGCGGAGTATGTGCTCGGGACACTCAGGCACGGTGCCCGGCGCCGTTTTGAAAGCTGGATGTTCCAGGACGCGGACCTGCGCAATACTGTCGCCGAATGGCAGCAGCGCCTGGCGCCGATGGCCGAGTTCGCGGGCCAGGCCATTCCGTCCAAGCATGTATGGACCGGCATCGAACGGCGTCTGGGTCTGCGCGCGGCACGTTCTGGCTGGAAATTCTGGCAAAACGACAACCTGGCCTTCTGGCGCAGCCTGGGCATGGTCTCGACCGCCATGGCGGCGTTGCTGATGGTGGTGGTGCTGACCAATCGTCCGGCCGAACCGAGCATTTCTTACGTAGCGACCCTGAGCGACGACAAGTCCCAGGCCGCGCTGGTCCTGACCGGCGACAGCCGCAACCAGGCGCTCGACGTCCGGGTCGTCACCGCAGCCCCGGTCGCGGCCGACAAGAGTCTGCATCTGTGGGCGGTTCCCAAGACGGGCAAGCCGCGTTCGCTGGGCGTCCTGGAAGGCAATCGCGGGCGCTTCCTGCTCACGGCCAATGCTGTGAGCGACGACGTGGCGGTGCTGGCGGTGACGCTGGAACCGAAGGGCGGATCACCCGATCCGAACGGTCCGACCGGACCTATCCTGTACAAGGGTAACTGGGTCCGGATCTAAAACGACAATGCCGTCCTGCTCACGCAAGACGGCATTGTTGTTTCTGACCTCGTATTTACATTTTGCGTAAGCTTGGCCTTACTTGGTCACGATGCCGCGCTGCATGGGCGCCAGCCTTGCCATCAGCTTGTTCTGGTGGCGCGCGGCGACGCCGGCACGCTCCATCGCCACCTGCAAATGCTCGGCCACGGCGTTGAACTGGGCGTTGGTAATATTCAGGCCGTCATGGATTTCCTTCATATCCTTACCCTTGTAGACGCAAGGTCCGCCGCTCAGGTGGCAGAATTGTTCCTCCAGCCGCATGGTGAGGTTCTTGATGTCGCTGTCCTGAAACGTCTCCTTGACGCGGGCGTCGGCCAGCATCAGCGCCACGAAGTCCTTGACGATGAGCTTGATACCTGGCTTGGCACCCAGCGCCTGATAAGTCGCGTCGTCGGCAGGCGGCACCTGCGCCAAGGCGATCGACGAGGCGGCAAGCAAGCTGACGGCGAGCAGGTGGGAGAGTGGTTTGCGCATGATCAGTGGGGAAGGCAAATAACGTTTTCGTGTCTTCAATCTAACAGATGGGCTCGGCGCGCTCCACCCCCCGATACAAAAATCACCGGGCCCGATACAAATCTCCGTGCCGGCGCATCACTTTGGATACAGAATCATCTGGGTGCAACGAAACAGGGCGATGGTTTTGCCATTTGCTTCATTACTCACCACCACATCCCACACTTGCGTGGTTTTGCCTAAATGGGCCGGCTTGGCCACGCAGGCAATGGCACCCTCGCGCGCCGTGCCGAGGTGATTGGACTTGATTTCGATGGTGGTGAAATTGCTTGCCCCTTCGGGCAGATTGGCGATGCAGGCATAGCCGGCGGCAGTGTCGGCCAGGCCGATCACGGTGCCGGCATGTAGAAAGCCATTGGGCGCCAGCAGATGCGGCTGGATGTCGAGACGGGCGGAGACTTCGCCGTTCTCAAGGCCGGTAATCTGGATGCCGAGGTGGCCGGGCAGGCTGGCCGCACCGAACTTGGTCAACTCTTCGGGGGTGTATGTTTTCATGGCGTCATTCTGGTGGCAGATGACATCCATTGTACGATTATTAAAATAATCCGGCCGGGCTTGTACTTCCAGCAAGCGGCGTCATCTGCGGTCAACCTTACCGAGCGGAGCGCGCATGCTGTTTTTCAATCACCCCAAGCCTTTCATGCAAAGGCCGGTGGCCGTGCAGATAGCCGAACGCAGGGCCGAAGTACTGCCCGACACCCGCACAATTATCGTGGAGCGCAAAACCTTGAACCCGGAGCCAGCCGCGCCCCGGGAAAAATAAGGGCGGCGATCAGGCGATCGCCAGCCCAGCGCCATGGGCTTGCTGGTCCGCATGGTAAGAACTGCGTACCATCGCGCCCACTGCCGCGTGCACAAAGCCCATCTTGTAAGCCTCGGCCTCGAACATTTTGAACACGTCAGGGTGCACATAGCGGCGCACCGGCAAGTGGTCGCCGGACGGCGCCAGGTACTGGCCGATGGTGAGCATGTCGACATTGTGTGCGCGCAGGTCGCGCATGACCTGCAGGATTTCCTCGTCGGTTTCGCCCAGGCCGACCATGATGCCCGACTTGGTAACCGCGTTCGGGTACAGCGCCTTGAAGTCGCGCAGCAGTTCGAGCGAATGGGTGTAGTCCGAACCCGGGCGCGCTTCCTTGTACAGGCGCGGCACGGTTTCCAGGTTGTGGTTCATGACATCGGGCAGGCCGTCGGCGAAGATGGCCAGGGCCTTGGCCAGGCGCCCGCGGAAGTCCGGCACCAGCACTTCGATGCGGGTGGTGGGCGAGAGCGCGCGGGTCTGCTTGATGCACTCGACAAAATGGCCGGCGCCCCCGTCGCGCAGGTCGTCCCGGTCTACCGAGGTGATCACCACATACGACAGGCGCAACTCGGCGATGGTTTTGGACAGGTTGACCGGCTCCTGCAGGTCGAGCGGATCGGGGCGGCCATGGCCAACGTCGCAGAACGGGCAGCGGCGGGTGCACTTGTCGCCCATGATCATGAAGGTGGCGGTGCCCTTGCCGAAGCATTCGCCGATGTTCGGGCAGCTGGCTTCTTCGCACACGGTCACCAGATTATTGGCGCGCAGAATGTCCTTGATCTCGTAGAAGCGGGTCGAGGCCGAAGCTGCCTTAACGCGGATCCAGTCAGGCTTTTTGAGACGCTCGACCTGAGCCAGCGGCACAATCTTGATGGGAATGCGCGAAGTCTTGCTGGCGCCTTTTTGCTTGTCGCTGGCGTTGTAGGCGGGGGCGATGGTGGTATCGGTCTCGGAAGTCATTTGGCTGCAGGCCCGTCAAGGCGTTCGTTGATATTGTTCGTGTCCGGCGGCGCGCCACCCGTTGCCAGTTGCAGCAACAACTCGTCGGCCAGCGCGCGCTGCACCTCGGCCAGCGGCGCTTCGACCCCCATGCTGCGCATGTCGACCGTTTGCAAGCCGGCATAGCCGCAAGGGTTAATCCAGGAAAACGGCGCCAGGTCCATCGCCACATTAAGCGACATGCCATGGTAGGTGCAGCCATTGCCGCGCACTTTCAAGCCGAGCGCGGCAATTTTTGCGCCCTTGCTCGGCCCCGTGGCCATATAAATGCCCGGCGCGCCGGCGACGCGTTCGCCAGCCAGATTATACGCCCCTAGCACATTGATGATGGCTTGCTCGATTTTTTGCACAAACTGGCGCGCGTACAGCTTGCCGCCAGGCTTGTTGCGGCGCAGGTCCATCAGCAGGTAGATCACCACCTGGCCAGGGCCGTGAAAGGTGACTTCGCCGCCACGGTCGGTCTGTACCAGCGGAATGCCGTGCGGCGTCAGCACGTGGGCGCGGTCGGCGCCCAGGCCCAGCGTGAACACCGGGGGATGCTCGACGATCCACAATTCGTCCGGGGTGTCGGTGGCGCGCGCGTCGGTAAAGGCACGCATGGCCGCAAAGGTGGGCTCGTACTCGGCGCGGCCCAGGTCGCGCACGATGGCGCGCGCCGCTTGGATGTCTGGCATGGCGAGGAGCGCGGCCTTACATCACGATCTTGACCATGGGATGGGCCGACAGGGCGCGATACAGGTCGTCGAGCTGGACGCGGCTGGTGGCGCGCACAGTCACGGTCAGCCCGGTGTAATTGCCCTTGGCCGAAGGGCGCACTTCCATGCGCCCGATGTGGAAAGTCGGATCGAACTCCAGCACCACATCGACAATGGTGGCCGCAAAATCGACATGCGTGGCGCCCATGACCTTGATCGGAAAGTCGCTTGGATATTCAATCAGGGAGTCGGCGGGGGAGGTCATGACAAATCCAGTTCTAGAATGAAAAACAATGCCGGAACTGCAGGCAGGCTCTCATTGTAGCCAAAAAAAAGCAGGCCAGCGCTTGGCTGGCCTGAAAACTATTCCCTGGAGTGGGTTCATAGCGGGACAGGAACGATCTTAGCGACCGCTCGGGCCCGGCTCCACTGCAACGAGATAAAACGTCGAAATTGCTGGCTGAATTGCGGAAAACCGGGAACGGGCGGCGCGCCATGCATACCCGCGGCGCCCGTGCCCTTGCGCCTAGCGGCGGTTGTTGCCGTCCTCGCCGTCGCCTTTGCGCCCGCGCCCTTCGCGCTCACGCGGCGCCACTTCCTGGCGCGGCGCAGGCGGCGCGGCCTGAGGCGGCGGCGCTGGCGGCGGCGTGAAGCTGCGCTCCGGCGGCGGCGCAGGACGCGTCTGTACCGGCGGCGGCGCTAGCGGCTGCGGCGCCGGCTGCTGTACCTGCGGCGGCGCCTGGAAGCGTGGGCGCTGCTCCCGCATGGCGTCGTCGCTGCGGTTGAACCGGTCTTCACGCTGGCCACGGTCCTCGCGCGGACCACGATCTTCTCGTGGGCCACGGATCTGTGGCTGTGGCTGCGGCTGCGGCGCCACCGCTGGCGCGGCTGGAACGGACGGCTGCTGGGTCAGCACCGGATCGGGGCGCGGACGGCGCGGCTCATCGTTGTCGCGTCTGCCATTGCCCGGTTGGGCCGGGTACGGCTGCGATGGCAGCGTGATGACCCGCGCAGGACGCTCGCCGTCGTCCGACCGTCCATCGCGGTTGCGTTCGCGGTTGTCGGGCACGCCATCACGGTCGCGGTCATTGCCAAAGCGCATGCCACGCCCGTCCGGACGACCATCGTTGTTGCGGTCCACCGAAGCATCGACACGGCCATCGTTGTTGCGGTCAAGGCGGGCGTCGACGCGGCCGTCGCCATTGCGATCGATCCGGCTGTCGACGCGGCCGTCGCCATTGCGGTCCAGACGCGCGTCGACGCGACCGTCGCGGTCACGGTCGATGCGGTTGAGAAGACGATTCACGGTGCCGGCCGGGGCCGATGGGATGGCGCTCGGCGCATTGACCAGGTGCACATCGGCGACATGCGCGCGCGGCGCGGTTCCCACCAGCACCGTACCACGGCGGTTGAAGTGATCATGCGGGACCACGGTCAGGCCGTTGCGGTAGTGCTGGCCACGGCGCGTGTCGCCACGTCCGCCGTCGGTCCACGCATGCCGGTTCAGGTAGCGCAAGTGCTGGTCGGCCAGGCGGTAGGACGGCGCATAGCGCTCGCGCGGCGAGAGCGGGTACCAGCCCTGTGCCGGCGCGCGGCCGTAGCCGCCGCTGTTGAAGGACACGCTCCAGTTGCTGCCGCCCACCCAGCCAACCAGCGCCGGGGCCCAGATTGGACGCGTGATGTCGCGCCCGGGCGCCCAGCACCAGCGCCGATTGACCATCACCCAGCGCCCGTAGTGCGAGGGAGCATAGCCCCACGGGGCGTTGTCGACCCAGGTCCAGCCCCACGGCTGCACGTAGGTCCAGCGGCCGTCGCGGTAGGGCACCCAGCCGGCGGGCACCGAGCGGGGCGACCACAGCGGGCCGTATTCATTGTCTTCCTGCCAGCTGCCGTGCTGGTCGAGTTCCTCGTAGCCGGTCATTTCGCTGGTGACATAGCGGACCGAAGTGGAGCGATCGTCGCGCTGGTCACGCAGCAGGGCCCAGTCATCGAAACCATCGCGCAGTGCCACGCCGGTGCGCACATCGTCGATGCCGAACTCGAGGCGGCGGCCCGGGCGCACGGTCATGCGCGAACCGCCGCCTTCGACGATGGCGGTGCCATCGAACACATTGATGATGGTGGTCTCGGGGCGGCGTTCGGCGTCGATGCGCAGGCGAGCCGCGTCCTGGAGGCGGATCATGCCTTGCGGAGTGCCAATTTCGATGCCGCGGGCCTGCTCCGGATTACGCACGCGCACGCTGGCGCTGCCGTAGTGCAGATGCAGGCGCAGGGTATCGTCATCGAGTTCGGCCACATCGAGCGCTGAATCGGCGTCGAGCCGGATCGAGGTCGAGCCGACCCGGATCTCGGTGCGCGCGCCCGGCCCGGTAGTGAGTTGATTGCGCGAGGTGACCGGCCAGTTGACGGTCGCATTGGCCGACTCCTCGCCCTGTTCGCCGCCAATGGTGACCTGGCCCTGGGCCAGGGAGATGCGGCCGACCCTGGTGGGGGTATCGGCCAGCGCCAGCGCGGAGCTGGCGGCAAGCACCAGCAGCGTCAGGGATTTGAGGAAGGGAGTACGCATCGATAAGCTCCAAAAAGTCGGCACGGGGACGCAAAATGCCGTCCTGAGAATTAGAACGCACAAGCCCACTGGCGGACGACCGGGGTTACACAAAGTTGCATATTGTCTTCAAAAGTTGTCGAAGACGACAATCTTTCGCGTGCTTAACGCAACACTTCCGGGGTCAGGTCCAGAAATGCTACACAAGCTGAGCTGTAGTGCCGTTAGCGCAGAGCCCGTGTAGCATTTCTGGAGCTGACCCTGGCGTTGTTGCGTGGCGGTGGTGGAGGGCGCACTCAGGCGGTGGGGCTGCGCTTGACGAAAAACAGGGCGCTGCCCATCAGGACCAGGACCCCGCCGAAGAAGCGGTTTTGCTTGCGCAGGGAGCGCGGGTCGCGGAAAAAGCGCTGCATCGAGGCCGCCAGAAACGCATAGCTATGCATGACGATAGTGTCGATGGTGGCCATGGTGGCGCCCAGAATCGCCAGCTGCGGCAGCAGCGGCAAGGATTGCGAAATGAACTGCGGCAGCACCGCGACCATGAAAATGATCCCCTTGGGATTGGTCGCGTTGGTCAAAAAGCCGGTCAACACGCGCCGCGCAGCGCTCGGGTGGGCGTCGAGCGGCGCACCTTCGGCGGCCACGGCAACGGGGGCGCGCCACTGGCTCACGCCCAGATAAATCAGATACAGCGCGCCGATCACCTTGACGATGTTGAAGGCCGCTTCGGAGGCCAGCAGCAGCGAGCCGACGCCGGCGCCAGCGATGGCGAACACCAGCAACAGGCCCAGCTGCAGGCCGAATACCGTGACGCTGGCCTTGCGCACGCCGTAGGCCAGCCCGTGCGACATCGACAGCACGGCGCCCGATCCGGGCGACACCGCGATGATGGAACCGGCGATGACGAAAGCAATCCAGGTCGAAAAGGGCATGCGGGAATTCAGGAGAGGGGCGGGACGGGGATGCTACGAGGACATACGCAGCAACCTGAAGCGCGGAGGCCGGTCGTGGGACCGGCACCCGCGCTTCGGGCCGCGCGCAGGCAGTGCTTACTTCTTCTTTGGATTGACAGCCGCTTTGAGCGTCGCACCAGCCGAGAATTTTGGCGACTTCGATGCAGCGATCTTGATCGCAGCGCCGGTCGATGGATTGCGGCCTTTGCGGGCAGCGCGCTTGGCCACGGAGAACGTACCGAAACCGGTGATACCAACGGTATCGCCCTTTTTCAGGCGCTCGGTGATGATTTCGATGACCGTGTTAATTGCACTGTTCGCTGCTGCGCCCGACATTTCGGTACGCTTTGCAAATTCCGCAATCAGTTCGCCTTTTTTCATACAATCCTCCCGAGTTAAAAGAGCGGGAAGATTAGCATAATTATTGCCACATGTAATAAATTCTGGCGGCGGGGCGTAAAAGTAAGCCCCGCTGTGACTGGATCACGACGAAATCATGGCGGCGCCGGCCCGGCCTCAATGCAGCGCCGAACCAACCGCAGGCTTAGTCGGCCAGCGCGCCTTCCAGCCGCGGCGGAGCCAGGCGGGTGCGCAGCGCGGCGTTGATCAGGGTCTGGTAGCCCTTGCCGCTTTGCTCGGACAGGGAACGGAATTTCTGCAGCACCTCGTCGTCGAGGTAGATCGTGATGCGGGTTTTGCGTTTGACTGGACGGGCGGCGTGGGTGGCGGCGGTCGACAAATCGAATTCGGTAGTCATCATGGTTATCCCCTTGCTGAAGGTGTGCGTCGGATTAATCTGGATGCAAGGGCGACAAGCCGCTGCATTCTTTCACTATACGTACGTGGCCGGCCGGGCCATGCTGAAAAGCGACGAATTGCAGTTTTTGGGGCCTGAAGTGCATAAAACCGGGCTGACCCGTGTTTCGACGCCGCCGCCCTGCTCAGGTAAGATGGGCGTTTTGACCCTTTTTGGAGCGGCTTTAATGGCAAGCAGTCTGTTGGCCCTGATCGACGATATCGCCACTATCCTCGACGACGTGGCGGTAATGAGCAAGGTGGCAGCCAAGAAAACGGCTGGCGTGCTGGGCGACGACCTGGCCCTGAACGCGCAGCAGGTATCGGGCGTGAACGCCGACCGCGAGCTGCCGGTGGTGTGGGCCGTGGCCAAGGGTTCGATGGTAAACAAGGCCATCCTGGTGCCGGCAGCGCTGGCCATCAGCGCCATCATTCCCTGGGCCATTACCCCCTTGCTGATGCTGGGCGGCGCCTTCCTGTGCTACGAGGGCTTCGAGAAAGTCGCACACAAGTTCCTGCACAGTCCGGCCGAAGACGCCCAGCATCATGAAGCGCTGGTCAAGGCGCTGAGCGATCCGGCGGTCGACCTGGTGGCAGTGGAAAAGGACAAGATCAAGGGCGCCGTGCGCACCGACTTCATCCTTTCAGCAGAAATCATCGTCATTTCGCTGGGCACGGTGGCTACCGCGGCGTTCGCCAAGCAGGTGGGCGTACTGGTGACGATCAGCATCATCATGACGGTGGGCGTGTACGGTCTGGTGGCTGGCATCGTCAAGCTCGACGACGCCGGCCTGTACCTGAGCAAAAAGGCCAACAGCGGCGCCCAGCTGCTGGGCCGGGCGCTGCTGGCCACCGCGCCGCGCCTGATGAAACTGCTGACGATTGTCGGCACCGCCGCCATGTTCATGGTGGGCGGCAGCATCCTGGTGCATGGCCTTCCCTTTCTGCACCACTTTTCGGCGGATGCGGCGCTGGCGGCCGGCAAGGTGGGCGCTGTGGGCGGCGTGCTCGCGGCCATTACCCCGACCCTGATCGATGCCGTGGTGGGCCTGATCGCAGGCGGCCTGGTGCTGCTGGTGGTAACCATGGGCACGCGCCTGTTCAAGGGCAAGGCCAAGCCCGCCTGAGCGCCGATGCGCGCCAAGTCTGGCGCCAATCGAGGGAACCCTAACCTGGCTGCAGGCTCCAACACCGGTCAACAATGAAGTGGAGCGGTGATGGACGACCTGCAGCAGCGCTTGCAAATGGCGCTGGCGTCAGCCCACATGGCCATTTGGGACTCCAGTGTCGTCGAGGGCAGCATCCTCGACGGCATGGTCACCTGGTCGCGCGAGGGTGCAGTACTGCTCGGCTTCGAGGCCCGGCCGCTGCGCCAGAGCTTTCGCACCTTCCTCACCTTTGTCCACCCCGACGACCGCGACGTCCTGCTCGACCAGATGCAGCAGCGCGTGAGCGACTGCCAGGACTACGAAATCGAATACCGCATCGTGCGCGCCGACGGCAGGCAGCGCTGGCTGTCGGCGCGCGCCCAGACAGTCTGCGAAGACGGCAAGCCGGTGCGTACCCTGGGTCTGATCTGGGACACCACCGAGCGCAAGGAGCAAGAACTGCTGCTGGCCGAACAAAAGGAGCTGGCCGAGGTGACCCTGCGCTCGATCGGCGATGCCGTCATCACCACCGATGCCGGCGGCGCCACTACCTTCATGAACCGCGCCGCCGAACAATTGACCGGCTGGAGCAGCCGCAGCGCTGCCGGCGCCAGCATTGCCAACGTCATGCGCGTGATCGACGAGGCCAGCGAGCAGCCGGTCGACAACGTGGCCAGCACCTGCCTGCAGCTGCGCCAGCCAGTCGGCACCAGCAGCCGCCACCTGCTGGTCACGCGCGAAGGGCGCCGCGTGCCTATCGAAGATTCCGCCGCGCCCATCTGGGCCCACGACGGCGCCATGATCGGCGCGGTAGCGGTGCTGCGCGACGTCTCCCACGAGCGCCACCTGTCGCGCGAGCTGAACTGGCACGCCTCGCATGATGGTCTGACCGGCCTGATGAACCGGCGCGCCTTCGAGTCCGAGCTGGCCCACGCGCTCGCTAGCGCCAAGGCCGACAGCGCCCATCACGCGCTGCTGTTTCTGGACCTCGACCGTTTTTCCGTTATCAACGATACCTGCGGCCACGGGGTCGGCGACCTGGTGCTGCAGCTGCTGGCCAAGGTACTGCAAACCCATCTGCGCGACAGCGATGTGCTGGCACGCCTGGGTGGCGACGAGCTCGCGGTACTGCTGCGAGCCTGCCCGCTGCATCAGGCCATCAGCGTGGCCGAAGGCATCCGCCAGGCCATCAAGGATTTCCGCTTCCCCTACGAAAACCGATCCCTGGAGCTGGGCGCCTCGGTCGGCCTGGTGGCCATCGACCAGAACAGTTCCTCGGTAACCGAGCTGCTCATTGCGGCCGACCATGCCTGTTCAGTGGCCAAGGAACTGGGACGCAACCGCGTGCATCTGTACTCGGGCTCGGACGCGGTGCTGGCGCGCCGCCAGGGCGACATGCGCTGGGTGGCGCGCCTGAACGAAGCGCTCGAGCTCGAGCATTTCCGGCTGTTCGCCCAGCCCATCGTGTCCATGCGCGAGGGCGGCGGCGGCCACGACGAGGTGCTGCTGCGGCTGGCCGCCGGCGAGGAACTGATTCTGCCCGGCGAATTCATTCCGGCCGCCGAACGCTACGACCTCATGGCGCAGGTCGACCGCTGGGTCATCGAACATGTGTGCCGCCACGTCGCCGCCGAGCGCGAGCAGGTACTCCAGCTCGAGGCGGCCGGCATGCTGGCGCCGGCCCCGCCGCAGCTGTATTCGATCAACCTGTCCGGGTTTTCCTTTTCCGACGACGGCCTGGTCGACCATATCCGGCGCCAGTTCGCCGCCTACCGCATCGACCCGTCCAGCATCTGCTTTGAAATCACCGAGACCGCTGTCATTACCCACCTCGACAAGGCCCAGCAATTCATGGCGGTGCTGCGCGCGCTGGGTTGCCGCTTTTCGCTCGACGACTTTGGCAGCGGCCTGTCCTCGTTCGCGTATTTGCGCTCGCTCCAGGTCGACTACCTCAAGATTGACGGCGCCTTCGTGCGCGACATCGCGGTCAACAGCGTCAACCATGCGCTGGTGCGCGCCATCAACGAGGTGGGCCACGTGATGGGCATCTGCACCGTGGCCGAGTTCGTTGAAGACCAGGCCACCCTGGACGCCGTGCGCGCCATCGGCGTCGATTACGCCCAAGGCTATGCGGTGGGCAAACTGCGTCCCATGCTGCATGCCTGAGTCCGCGCGCTGTCACTAAGTAGTTTCCACATTTCCCCGCGACTGTTGTTATCCGTTCTGCTAAAAGCGCAACGGTGTTGACAATATATTTCGATGAATTCAGTATCGATTGGGTGCTGCCGTCCTAACAACTCCGCAGCTCGCGAACAGATGCACAGCTTGTTATAAAAAACATACTTGGGGAAATAAAAATGCAAGAAAAATTTGTACCTAAAAAACATGTCCTGGCTGTCGCCATTGCCTCCTTGTTTGCCGCCGGGAGCGCCCACGCACAAACCCCGCCGCCAGCCCAGGAAAGCACTGCAACGGTGGTGGTGACCGGTACCCGGGTTGCCAACCGCACCGTGATGGACACCACTTCCCCGGTCGACGTGATCTCCGCCGAAACGCTCAAGACCTCCGGCACGTCCGAAATCAACCAGGCCCTGTCGATCGCGCTGCCATCGCTGAACTTCCCGCGCCCAGGCCTGGCCGACGGCACCGACACCATTCGCCCTGCCACGCTGCGCGGCATGGCGCCCGACCAGACGCTGGTGCTGGTGAACTCCAAGCGCCGCCATGCTTCGGCCCTGGTCAACGTCAACGGCACCATCGGGCGCGGCTCGGCCTCGGTCGACCTGAACACGATTCCGACGGCGATGGTCAAGAACATCGAAGTGTTGCGCGATGGCGCCGCGGCCCAGTACGGCTCGGACGCGATTTCCGGCGTGGTCAACCTGCGCCTGCGTAATAACCGCGATGGCGGCGAAGCCACCGTCAGCTACGGCGCGCGCATCACCGAGTACGACTTCAACATCGCCGCACCGACCCCGGCCACCGGCACCTGGCCAGGCAAGACCTCGCGCGAGCGTACCGACGGCCAGACCGGCACGGTCAGCATCTGGAAGGGCCTGGCCTTGGGCGAGAGCGGCTTTCTGACCCTGGCAGCGGACTTCAAGGACCAGCGCCGCACCGAGCGTGGCGGCTGGGACATGCGCAATCAGTACCCCTTGATCAGTGGCGCGCCCGATCCGCGCGAGCAGAACTTCAACCGCTTCAACGCCTGGTACGGCGAGCCCGAAATGACCCAGACCACGCTGTTCGCCAACGCCGGCAACGACCTGGGCAACGGCGTCAAGCTGTACGGCTGGGCCAGCTACCAGAATCGCGATGCACGCTCGGCCGGCTTCTTCCGGCGCGCGGTGCAGGACCAGAACATCATCTCGATTTATCCGGACGGCTTCCTGCCGATCATCGCCCCGAAAGTCGAAGACATGAGCTTCACAGGCGGCGCTAGCTGGACCATGGGCAACTGGGAAATGGACACCTCGCTCGGCTACGGCAAGAACAAGATGGCCTTTACCATCGAGAACACGCTCAACCGCTCGATCGGCCCCAACAGCAAGACCGAGTTCTATGCCGGCGGCTTTTCCTACGACCAGCTGACCTACAATCTGACCGGTGTGCGCCAGGTGCAGATGGCTTCGCTGTCGTCCCCGCTCAATATCGCCGTGGGCGCCGAAGCGCGCCGCGAAGGCTACATCCTGTTTGCAGGCGAGCCCGATTCCTACCGCTACGGCGGCGTGACCCTGCCTAATGGCACCCCGGCGCCACCAGGCGCGCAGGTATTCCCGGGCTTCCGTCCCGCCAACGAGTCCGACACCTACCGCACCGCAGTGGGCGTGTTTGCCGACTTCGAAGCCAATGTCACGCCCAACCTGCTCGCTTCGTTCGCGGTGCGCGGCGAACATTATTCCGACTTCGGCAACAGCCTGGCCGGCAAATTTGCGGCGCGCTACGACTTCAGCAAGTCGTTCGCACTGCGCGGCTCGGCCCAGAACGGCTTCCGCGCACCGTCGCCGCAGCAGCAGAACTTCACGACCACGTCCACCAACTTCATCCTGGGCGTGCCGTTCGAAATTACCACCTTCCGCCCGAGCGATCCGGTGGCCATTGCGCTGGGCGCCAAGCCACTCGATGCCGAGAAGTCGGTCAATCTGTCGCTCGGCGCGGTCATGCGCGTTGGCGGCCTGAACGTGACGGTCGACGCCTACCGCATCAAGATCAAGGACCGCATCGTGCTGTCGGAGAACCTGACGTCGGCCGACGTGCGTAACTTCCTGACCGCCAAGGGCTTCATTGGCGTGGGCGGCGGCCGCTTCTTTATTAACGGCGTCGATTCGACCACCAGCGGCCTCGATATCGTGGCGAGCTGGGGCATGAAAGCAGGCAATGCAGGCAGTTTTGACTTTACGCTCGCAGGCAACTTCACCAAGACCGAAGTGACCAAGGTACCGGTGACTGCCCAGCTCGCTTCGCTGGCAACGCCAGCGCCGCTGTTTGACCGCATCAACAAGCTCTCGCTGGAAGAAGGCCAGCCCAAGAACAAGATCAATGCATCGGTCAACTGGAAGCTGGGCGCAGCCGGGGCCACCCTGCGCGCCACTCGCTACGGCGAAGTGCTCACGCCAGCGGCGCTGCCGGTCAACGACTTCGTGATGGCCGCCAAGACCGTTGTCGATATCGAAGGGCGCTACGCCCTGAGCAAGGCGCTCAACGTGGCAGTGGGTGTAGACAATCTGTTCGATGCGTATCCGGAAGCCTACCCGGCTTCGCTCAACGCGACCGGCAATGCGCCGTTCTCGAACTACGCTCCATACGGCCGCAGCGGACGTTTCGTGTACGCACGCGCTTCCTACGCGTTCTGATCGTGTGACACCAGGGCAAGGCGCTCGCCTTGCCCTGTACCTTTGTTGTCCGAGGTGCGCGCCGCACTCAAAGCGTCGCGCACACTCCAGCCCAGCGCCCCGAGCGCCAAAGCGCTCAGCACCCAGCTGCCCCAGCCATGGTAGGTAGGCGCCAGACCGGTCGGCAATTTCCACCATTCCAGTAATACGCTGCCTAGCAGCGCCCCAATCACGCCCAGGTTCACGAACAGGAGTACGTGGGCCACCCTTTCGGTGGGCGGCAGCAGGCGCACCTGCGGTTCGAGCACCGTGTCGACGCAGGACACCAGCAGTTCGCCCAGCAGCAGGGCGGCGATGGCCAGCGCGCCCAGTCCGTACCATTCAAACCAGGCCAGAGCGGCGAACAGCAAAGCAAAGATCAGTTCGCGTGCGCTGTGCAGGCTCAGTTCGCGCGCCGCGCGCGGCTGCGCCGGCAGGCGTGCTATCAGCTCATGGTTGACGACGACATCAAGCCCGCCGATGAGCCCGTGCGCCAGCAGCGCATAGACGAAGGCGCGCATGGCAGCGCCAACTAGCCCCGGCGCGTCAGCACGGCGCCCACGGCGAGGCCCAGCCCGAACGCGGCATACACCAGCGCCAGCGAAGGCTTCGACAGGCGCTGTTCATAGCCGGGATGCAGGCGGCGCGGAGTGAGTTGATAGTCGGCGAAGCAGGCCACGGCGGAGGCGGCGGCAGCGCCAGCCAGGGTGCGGGCCGGCTCCTTGCGGTCGAGCTGGCGGCCCAGGGCGCGCTCGAACAGCACCGCCCAAAAGGTGGCGCTGGCGTGATGGATGGCGTAGCCCACCAGGGTGTACTTGAGGGAGGGCGTGTCGTGGCGTGCCGCCTTGTCGCCCCACAACCAGTGACTGATAGCATTGGTGGGCGCGAACGCGCTGCCCGCCTCGCCCTTGCCCAATGCCGCCAAAGCAGCGGTCGATAGCAGGCTCGCCGAAGTTCCGGCCACCAGGCCGCGTTCCATTGCAGTTTTCCAGTTTGGCATAGCATCCTCATGGTCTAAGATGTTGGACTCGGCAGACTGGCAGAAATTCACGCGAAAGGACGGAACATGCGCATCTTGCTCACCGGGGCAAGCGGCTTCATCGGGCAAGCGCTTCAGCAAGCCCTGCTGGCGCAGGGCCACCATCTGGTATGCACGGCGCGCGCACCTTCGCCAAGCAAGCATCCGCAACTGCGCTTCATCCAGGCCGACTTTACCGAGGATACCGACAAGACTCGCTGGCTGGCGCGCCTGGCGGGAATCGACGTGGTGATCAACGCCGTCGGCATTTTTCGCCAGTCCGGGAAGCAAACTTTTGCAGCGCTGCACACCAAGGCTCCGTGCGCGCTGTTTGCCGCGTGCGACGAGGCCGCGCACGTGCAGTTGGTCATCCAGCTTTCGGCCCTGGGTGCCGACGCGCAGGCCGAGACACCCTATCACCTGAGCAAGAAGGCCGCCGACGACTATCTGGCCAGCCTGCCGCTGTCGGCCTTCATCGTTCAGCCCTCGCTGGTCTATGGCAGGGATGGGACCAGCGCGCGGCTGTTTCGTACCCTGGCCAGCCTGCCGCTGGGCGTGCGCCTGGGCTCGGCCCCGCAGCTGGTGCAGCCGATTCACGTGGACGACTTGGTGGCGGCCATCGTGGCGCTGCTGCATGCGCCCCGGCCGCTGGCGGGCAAGGCCGAGTGGCTAGCCCTGGTCGGCCCAAAGGCAATGGCGTTCCATGATTATCTTGATGCGCTGCGTGCAGGCATGGGCATGGCCGAACGCCCCAGCCTGCGCTTGCCGGGCGCCCTGGTGCGCCTGGCGGCGCGCTGCGGCCTCGGTCTGTTCGACCGCGACGCCCTGCGCATGCTCGAGCGCGGCAACTGCGCCGACCCTGCCGCGACCACGCGGCTGCTGGGTCACCCGCCGCGCCCGGTGGAACATTTCATCGAGCATGCGGCGGCAGAACGCAGCCACGCCAAACTGGGCTGGCTATTGCCAATGTTGCGCTACTCGATAGCAGCGGTCTGGATTGCGACCGCCATCGTGTCGTTCGGACTGTATCCGGTGGCCGACAGTTACGCGCTGCTTGAGCGCAGCGGCATCCCGGCGGCCCTGCAGCCGCTGATGCTGTACGGCGCCGCCAGCCTCGACCTGCTGATCGGCGTGGGCATTCTCGCGCTGGCGCGACGGCGCTGGCTATGGCTAATACAATTGGCGCTGATTGGTTTCTATTCGCTCGTCATCGCCTGGATGCTGCCGGAATTTCTGCTGCATCCCTACGGTCCGCTCACCAAGAACCTGCCGATGCTGGCCGCCATCTGGCTGCTGCTCGAACTGGAGGAACAGTAAATGGACTACCTGGTTGTCAAATGGCTGCACATATTGTCGTCGACCTTTTTGTTCGGCACCGGCATCGGCTCGGCCTTCTACATGCTGTTTACCAGTATCAGCCGCGACGTGCGCGCCATTGCCGTGGTCAGCCGCTATGTGGTGCTGGCCGACTGGATCTTCACTTCCACCACCGTGGTGCTGCAGCCGCTGACCGGCTTCTACCTGATCTACCTGGCCGGCTTTCCGCTGCATAGCGCCTGGATCATGTGGTCGATCGCGCTGTACCTGGTGGCCGGCGCCTGCTGGCTGCCGGTAGTGTGGATGCAGATGCGCATGCGCGACATGGCGCAGCTCGCCGCGCGCGACAGTACCGATTTGCCGCCGCTGTACTGGCGTTATCTGCGCATCTGGGTGATGTTGGGCATTCCAGCCTTTCTTGCACTGGTGGCGGTGTTCTGGCTGATGGTGGCCAAGCCGATGACACTATGGTCATGACGCTCTATCGCAACAGCTCGCGCCAGTCAGGCGTGCGCGCCTACGAAATCGGCAAGGACAGCATTCGCGTGCGCTTCGCCGACGGCGCGGTCTATGACTACACCCATAGTGTCACCGGCCGCGCCGAGGTGGAACAAATGAAACGCCTGGCGCAGGCCGGTCAAGGGCTGTGCACCTTCATCAGCCAGCACGTAGGCAGCAGGTATGCAGCGCGCCGCCCGCCCCCTTAACTGATCGGCAGGCTGACCAGAAAGCAGCAGCCGCTCGCGCCTGGCTGCGGTCCAAGGCAGGCTACCTCGCCCTTGTGATGGCGCGCAATCTGGCGCACCAGGCTCAGGCCCAGGCCAACCCCGCCCGAGGCTTCGCTGGCGCCAGGCAGGCGGTAGAAGGGATCGAAAATGCGGTCGCGCTCGGCTTCGGGCACGCCCGCGCCGCTGTCGCACACCTTGAGCTGGGCTTGCCCGTCCACGCTGTGCAGGCTGACCATGATGGGGCCGCTGCCGCCGTAGCGGCGCGCGTTCTCGATCAGGTTGCGCACCATGCGCCGCAACAGGCGTGCATCGCCCGCCAGCGTCAGCGCCGCCGCATCGAGCACGGCGCCGCCCGCCGCGCACTCTTCGGCCACGATGCCGGTGAAATCGACCGGACCATGGGCGGGACCGTCGCCCGGCATGGCATCGAGCCGGCTGGCCAGCAGGACTTCGTCGATCAGCTGGTCGAGCTCGGCGATATTGCGCTTGAGTTCGTCGCGGATGGCCGGGCTGGCTTCTTCCTGCAGCAATTCCACCGCCATGCGGATGCGCGCCAGCGGCGAACGCAGCTCGTGCGAGGCATTGGCGAGCAGGCTTTTCTGGGCCCCGACCAGCGCCTCGATGCGTTCGGCCGAGTGATTGAAACTGGTGGCAAGGCGCGCCACTTCGTCCTTGCCTTCGACTGCCACCCGGCTTGCCAGATTGCCGCCGCCCCAGGCTTCGACGCTGCCCTGCAGGCGCTCCAGGCGGCGGGTGAGTCGCCGCACTACCGGATAGGCGCCCAGTCCCACCACCAGCGCGATGATGCCCAGCATGCCCAGCACCCCGATTGGCAGGCGCCCAGCATGCACCCGCTGCACCATCAGCCAGCGCCCGTCATTGAGGCGGAAAGCGAACACAGTCAGGTTGCCGCGCAGGCGGCCGTTGGCAGTATGCTCGGGCGGCAAGGGTGGCAAAGGGCGCCCGACATCGGCTACCAGCTCGCGCTCGGCCGAATAGAGCGCCATGTGCGAGTGCATCTTGCGGCTCCAGCGGCGCAGAGCGCGGCGCTGCTCGTCGGCGGGAGCGGCGGCCGGCGGCAGGACCTCGCCGGCAAAGTCGGCCAGGGTGTCGTAGCCCTGGCGCGCCGGGTCGGGATCATATACGCCATGAAAGATCGCCATGGCCGCGGCGGCTGCCACGATGCTGGCCAGCAGGGCCAGATAGATCTTGAGATAGAGCCGGTTAAACATCCTGCACCTTGGCAAACACGTAGCCTGCGCCGCGCACGGTGATGATGCGCTTGGGTTGCTTGGGGTCGTCTTCGATGGCGGCGCGCAGACGCCCGATGTGCACGTCGATGGAGCGGTCGAACGGTTCCAGCGATTCGCCCTTGACCGCGTCGATCAGCTGCTCGCGCGAGAGCACGCGGCCAGCCCGTTCGGCCAGCGCCAGCAGCAATTCAAATTGATAGGATGTAATGCTGCGTTCCTGGCCGTCGACGCGCACCGAGCGCGCGTCAGGGTCGATGGCCAGGCGCCCGAACTGCAGCGCCGAACCAGATGCCGCGGGGCCGCCTTCCATGGGCGGACGGCGAAGCACGGCGCGCAGGCGCGCCAGCAATTCGCGCGGCTCGAACGGCTTGGGCAGGTAATCGTCGGCGCCCAGCTCGAGTCCGACCACGCGGTCAAAAGGATCGCCTTTGGCGGTGAGCATGACAATTGGGGTGGCAGCCAGCGGTTGAGCCATGGCGCGGATGCGGCGACACACTTCCAGGCCATCGACATCGGGCAGCATCAGGTCGAGCAGCACCAGCGCAAAGCCGCCGCCACGCAGCAATTCCAGGCCGGCCTTGGCGTTGCCCGCGTGCTCGACCTGGTAGCCGTTCTGGGACAGATAAGTGACGACCATGCCGGCCAGGCGCTGGTCGTCTTCGATCATGAGTATGCGTTGGACCATGCGGTGGCTATTCGTGATTCAGTTGGAAAATGGTCCAAGAATACATGGCTTCATGCTATCGGTGCATCCGCTTCTTCATGTGCTCGGCAAAGCGCACGCGCTGGGCTGGGGTCAGCACCTCGGCGGCATCGGCCACGGCTGCCAGCACGCGCTTGCTCATGGCGTCGGCGCGCTGCATCTGTTCGGCGCGCAGCGCCTCCAAGGCAACGCGGTCGATCGAGGGCGCCATCAGCAGTTCGTGGGCGCGTTTGTGGGCGTCGCGAAACTGGGCATGGACCGGCATCAGGTCGGCAAAGGCGGCTTTGGCGATCTCGCTCAAGCGCGCTTTCTGCTGAGGGGTGCCGTCGGCCAGGATGTGCTCGACCATTTTGTCGATGTGCTTGGCGGCGTTGGCCGGGTCGATCTTGCCGTGATGGCCCATGCCGCCGTGGTGCATGCCGAAGCCGCCGCCAGCGATCGCCGCTGCAGCGCCGCTTGCGCCTACGGCAACGGTCAGGACTGCAGCCAGGATCCAGCGGCGGCCGAAGCGTTTTTTGGTAGGGGTGCTGTTTGTCTCATTCATGATGTCGCCTTTCTTGGTGGATGCAGGCTGGAGGGATCGCATGCAGGAATCAAGAATAGCGCTCAGGTTCAGCTGCTTGATGTGGCTGCGGTAAAGTTTTGTAAAGCGGCAGCTTGTACGGATTCGATATTTCCAATAATATTGAAATATTGATGGCAGGGGAGGATGATGGACACCAAAGACGTACTGGCGGCACTGGCCGCCCTGGCCCAGGAATCGCGCCTGGCTACCTATCGGCTGCTGGTGCAGGCAGGACCGGGCGGCATGTCGCCCGGTAAGATTAGCGAGCAGCTTGGCATTCCTGCCTCGTCCCTGTCGTTCCACCTGAAAGAGCTGAGCCACGCCAAACTGCTCACGCCGACCCAGTCGGGGCGCTACGTGATCTACGCCGCCAATTTCGGCACCATGAACGGCTTGATCGGCTTCTTGACTGAGAATTGCTGCAGCGGCAATCCGTGCACACCGGTGTGCGCGCCCGCCTGCTCGGTGCAGAGCGAGCCCGCATGAGTATGGGGCGACGTCTGCTGGCCGAAGGACTGGGCAGCGCTTTTCTGCTGGCGGTGGTGGTGGGCTCGGGCATCATGGCTGAACGACTGGCCGGCGGCAACAGCGCCCTGGCCTTGCTGGCCAATGCGCTGGCCACCGGCGCCGGGCTGATCGCGCTGATCCTCATGTTCGGCACCATCTCGGGCGCGCATTTCAACCCTGCGGTGACCTTGTCGGAAGCATGGCAGCGTAATATGCCGCTGCGCGAAGTATTCCCCTACCTGCTGGTGCAAGTGGGTGGCGCATTTGCCGGAGTGCTGGCGGCGCATGCCATGTTCGAGCTGCCGCTGCTGATGGCCTCGCAGCATGCGCGCACCGGTCCGGCGCAATGGTTCAGCGAATTTGTGGCCACCTTTGGCCTGCTCGGGGTCATCATCGGCTGCTCGCGCAGTCGCCCGGCGGTGACGCCATTTGCAGTGGCCGCCTACATCACGGCGGCCTACTGGTTCACAGCATCGACCTCGTTCGCCAACCCGGCTGTCACGCTGGCGCGCGCCGCCAGCGATACCTTCGCCGGCATCCGCCCTGGCGATGCGCCGGCATTCATCCTGGCCCAGCTGGCCGGCGCAGCAGCCGCCACCTTGGTGTTCTGCTGGCTTTATCCGGCAGCGCCGCCGGGAGCTACAGTGGCAGGCACTGTAGCTCCCGGCGATTTTCCAAAGGCCTAGCGCTTGAGATTCTTGTAGATCATCTCGGTAAATTTCGCGGGCGGCAGAAAGCCCTTGCCCCACGCAGCATCGAAATCAGCCGTCGGCTTGGCCGCCACCACCTGCTCGAGCGTCTTGCCTTCGCCGACCATGGTGCGAATTCGGCCGGAAATGGCTTCCAGCATGGCGCGATAGGCTATCAGATCGGCCCTGCTAGCTAGCGGGCCATGGCCGGGGATGAAACGGGTGGCGTCGTTGGTCTGGGCCAAAACCTTGTCGACCGCGGCAATCACACCCTCGACCCGGCCACCGCTGGAGGTATCGATGAATGGGTAGAGCTTGTTGAAAAACAGGTCGCCCATGTGCACCACGTTGTCTTTCTTGAAGTGCACGAAAGCGTCGCCATCGGTATGGGCGTTGGGCACGTGCACCACGCTGATGTCGTCGCCGTTGAGGTGAAAGCTCACATCCTGGGTAAAGGTGACGACCGGCAGCGCCACTTTCGGGAAGGGCTTGACCTGATTGCCGAGGAACTCGATGAGCTGGCCGGTGGACATGCGCTTGCGTACATTTTCGTGCGCCACGATCACGGTATCGGATTTGCCGAAGGCTTCGTTGCCGCCCGTGTGATCGTCATGCCAGTGCGTGTTGACCACGAATTTCACCGGCTTCTTGCTCACAGTGGCAATTGCCGCGCGAATCTTGGGCGACATGGGCGCGTACTGGTCGTCGACCAGGAATACAGCATCCTCGCCCACCGACAAGCCCATATTGCCACCTGCCCCGGTCAGCATATAGCTGGTCTCGCTCAACTTCTCAGTCTTGATCTGTACTTTGTCGAAATTTTGCGCAGCTGCCGAAGCACTGCACAGTGCCATGGCCAGGAAGGCAAGGGGACGCCGAATCATCATAGGAATTCCTTTTAATGTTGAGTTACGCCAAGATATTTTATCTCAAAGGCATATTGCCAACATTTATTTATAGAAATCAATCATGTCTCAGCAGTTGCGATTCTCGCAGACGTACCTTGCTCGAAGGTATTCCGGCCACCAAGCCCCACGCCGAGGCCCAACGCATTGCTGTATCTTTTTCGGCAGGGGAAAGAGCGCGCATCGCGCGATTGATAGCCAAGCTCATGCGGTGCATGGCATAGGACTTTCGCGCCTGGCGTTCAGAAATGTTCATCAGAACAGTTTTTCTTATGGTTAGGAAATGATTCCGAAATGAATTGTACGTCTGTGGAGTTGGGGAAATACTGATCGCACGTACAGGAGTTATCATAAATTATAGATTTTTTGCGAATTATCAATAGCAGCTCAGCTAAACCCAGACTTTTGTTTGTAAGGTTCGGCAAAACTGTTGGTAGCAGAGAGTCGCGTTAAGGTTATTCCAACGGAGTTTACTTTGGCGGCATGATGAACACGCACATTCGAATCGAAAGAAAGGCATATGCCCTGCAGCGCATGGTGCAGGCGATTGGCCGCGCCATCGCCTCTAGCACGGATGCGGAAAAGGACCGAGCTGCACGTTGGGCGGCGGCATGGGGAGTGCTGGGTGGGATTCACACAAGAGGCATTCGCTTACGCCGCTCCTGCTTGTCGGGCACTGCCGACAACAAGGGTGGCGCGCGCTTGAGTTGAAACGCTAGCGGTTGATGGTGCGGCGGTCGGCCTGGTGCTGACTGCGGGTCAGTGAACTGTATTGCCGGGTGCCATTGAACGGCCGCGCGAATACTTCCTCGATCAGATGTCCGGGCAATCCCGCAATCACCGCGTAGCGCTGAGCCGTAGTCTCCTCGAACGCCGCCCTGGTCAACAAAGCCATATCAACTTTTTCAGCGGTTTTTGCGTCATATCTGCGGGTCATTAAGAAAGAATACGCAATTATTGCACTCGCTGCTGTACGTTTGCATTGGGAAATAACTCGCATTCTAAATTGCGGCGCTTGATTAATTATTTCGTTTCTTTTGGAAATATTAGGCTATTATCGCGGTCATAATAATTTAGGGGCAATCACGTGATTTTTGAGCGGAATTTTGGTTATTTTTTGATTATCGCTTCGATGGCCGTGCTCGGCGCTGTCATGCTGTCCTTGCTCTCCCCGCTGGCCCTGATTCTAGCCGGCGGCATGCTTCTGAGCGGTGCCGGATTTGTGCGCCAGGTACGGCTGGAACTGGAACAGATCAACGGCAAGATTTAGGCGCTTTCAGGCAGGGTCATTTTGAAAAAAGCGATCACCCTGCTATTCATATAAGCATGGAATGATTTGCGGTCGAATTCCGGTTTGTCCGCACACAACAAGGGTGGCCCGGCCAGCGCGCACGGCGCCAGGAAGGCGAAGTGCCCAGCGTTAGGCACCAGGTGAAATTCGCCCCTGGCCCCAAGGCCTTCGCGCACACGACGCGCGTTGGTTTCATACGGAACACTGGTGTCTGCATCGGCGTGCCACAGTTGCACCGGAATCCGCACCGCAGCCAGGCTCTCCCGGGTCAGGGCAAAGCCGACCCCGGGCGCGGCCACCACTGCCGCCTTGATACGGACATCGGCAACAAAGGGAGCGCCCATGGTTCCCGGCTCGAACGCCAGCAAAGGCGACTTCACCTTCCGAAACATTTCACAGGCAAATTCAACCGAGGTGGCGCAGTGGCGCCCGACCTCGCGCAGGTCAGCCTGCACGCCCACTGCAGTCAGCACGGTCAGCGCGCCGGCAGAAAAGCCATAGGCGCCGATGCGGCTGCGGTCGATCCGGTCTCGTTCGCTCCAGCCGGCCAGCATGAAATCGACAGCCTCGCGCAGCTGGCGCTGGCGCCCATGCACAAAGCTGGCCGATGCAACGGCGGACTGGTCAGTGTAATTGTCGCCGTTGTGCATGGGCGCGGCCACGATGAAACCCGCGCTGGCCAGCGCCATGGCCAGGTCGACATGGCTGCCCGGCCCGCCCCCGTTGCCATGCGACAGAATGATCAAGGGCAGCTTGCTGCCGGCCAGGGGCGCGTCCGGCGCCACATTGAGCATGGTCAGTCCCAGCAGGGTGGTCGGCCGTGGCGTGGCCCCGGTGGGGTACCAGATGCCGACCGCGAAGGGCGCCGCGCCGGGGACGCTGCCGCGCACCATCTGGAAGCCCACCGGACGCTCGCTGCGCTGCGCCGTCGCCATCAGCGCGGCAAGCAAGGCCAGCGCCAGCAGGGTGATGGTCACTAGGATACGTTTGGTCCACTTCAGCATGCTGGTTCTCCGATTATGTGTCGATGAAGCATTCTGGCGCGCTGGCCTCAAGGTCGTCTAAACGCTGTCTTAAGGCCAGCCAAAGGCCGTCGGAAAACTTTGGTGGCTGGAGCAGGCGATCGGCGCTACAGTCGAGCCTATGAAAATTTGCCTGATTGAAGATGACCTGGAGCTGGGGCGTGCGCTGCAGTCGGCCTTGCAGGACGCGGGGCAGGAAGTGCTGTGGCTCAGGCGCGTGGCCGACGCCCGCCACTGGGTGGAGGAAGCGTCCTTCGACGCCGTCGTGCTCGATCTGGGTCTGCCCGACGGCAGCGGCCTGGACTTGTTGCGCCGCTTCCGGGCCGAAGGAAAATCGCTGCCCATTGTGATCATCACCGCGCGCGACAGCCTCGAAGACCGGCTGAGCGGCCTGGACCTGGGCGCCGACGACTACCTGGTCAAGCCCTTCGTCACCAGTGAACTGCTGGCCCGGCTGCGCGCCGTGGTGCGGCGCGCCACCGGCTGGAACGAAGCTGGCGAGTCGGTCTGGAAGCTGCGCGACCTGGTGCTTGACGACAAACGCTTCACCCTCACGCGGGGCGGCCTGCCGGTGGTACTCTCGCGCACCGAGTTCACCTTGCTGCACGAGCTGATGCGCAATGCCGACCGGGTGATGACGCGCCGCGAGCTCGAAGCGCGCGCTTTGCCGCAAAGCGAAGGGCAGGCGCTGGACGTGCACATGTCCAACCTGCGGCGCAAGATCGGCGAAGGCTACATCCATACAGTGCGCGGCGTCGGCTACCGGGTGGAAAAATGAAGAACCTGTCCCCCGCCCAGGCCAGCCGTTCGCTGTTCCTGCGCCTGTTGCTGGGCTTTGCCATCGTCATGCTGGTGATCTGGCTGGGCGTGCTGGCCTGGATCGTCGGCGAAACCAGAACCATCGGCGCGCGCGTGGAGACGGCGCTGATCAAGACGGTGGCGCGCCAGATTCTGGCGGGGGTTCGACCGCTGGCCCAGGATCCGGGTCAGGCCAAACTGGCCATCGCCCGCATCGAGCAGTTACAGAACGCGTTTTTCCAGGAAATCGGCGCCCACGGTTCGCCACCGTTTCAAGTGCAGCTGTGGAACCGTGAGGCGCTTGTCTACGGATCGACCGGGCTGCCACTGACAGAACCCGGGCCAGCCGAGCGGGGCCGCGCAATGCGCCTGCAAGTCGGCGGCGGCGACGGCTGGTCAAGCTGGACCGAAAGCGAGGGCGGCACCACGGTGCGGGTGGTGCAGCAACGCGTGACCGGGGCAGGCTTCAGCGAAGCCAATACCGGCTTTTACCTGCTGCCCGTGCTGGTGAGCTTTCCCTTTCTGCTCATTCCCGCGTGGTTCGTGATTCGCCGCGGCCTGCAGCCCTTGACCACCATCGTAGGCGAAATCGAGCAGCGCTCGCCGTCCGATCTGGCGCCGCTTGCACCGTCCTCGTTCAAGGAACTGGCCCCGCTGGTGACTTCGGTCAACCGCCTCATGCAGCGGCTCACCGACCGTCTCAACCGCGAGCATGAATTCTTGCTCGATGCGGCCCATGAACTCAAGACTCCATTGGCGATCATCCAGATCAATGCCGACTCGCTGACCCAATCGGACGATCCGGCGCGCAGGCAGGAAGCCGGGCGCGGCCTCGGCCAGGGCGTGGCGCGGGCCACCCACACGGTGCATCAACTGCTGGCGTTTGCGCGGTCCGGGGCCGACCATGAGGAGGCGCTCGTGAGCGTTCTCGATCTGTCGGAGCTGCTGAGTACCCGCATTGCATTGCAGGTCCAGCTGGCGGTCGAGCGCAATATCGAGCTGGAACTGGCCGCGCCGCCGGCTTGCTTGCTGCCATTGCACCGCGAGAGCGTCACGGCACTGGTCGACAACCTGCTCGACAACGCCATCAAATATTCGCCCGAGGGCGGCAGGGTGGCCGTCGAACTGGTCGCCGAGGCAGACCTGGCCGTACTGCGGGTGTCCGACCAAGGCCCGGGGATTGCTCCCGAGTTTCGTCAAAAAGTGTTTGAGCGATTTTTCCGCATGCCCGATCTGGAGCAGTCCGGAAGCGGCCTGGGCCTGTCGATCGTGGAACGGGCCGCAGCGCGCAATAGCGCCGCGGTAAGACTTGAGGACAATGCAGGCGGTACCGGACTGGTGGTCGAGGTGCGCTTTGCCTCAGGCGCCGCGCTCGACCGGTAGCCCGGCTTCGGTCCAGCCTACAATACCTGCCGACATGACGCGCACGTCCGTGTAACCGAGCTTGCCAGCACGCTTGGCCGCGCGCGGCGCTTTCAGACAAAGCGGGTTGGAACAATAGAACACCAAACTAGCGTCCTTGGAGGCTGGCAGAGCAGCATCGTCAAAGGTGGGCAGGAAATTGCGCGCCCCCGGTACCCGCGCTGCAGCAAAGGCATTGTGCGCATTCAGATCGATGACGGTGAGCGATTCCTTGCCCAGGCTGTCGTGCAGTTCTTGCGGCGAAATCGACTTCAATCCCATCAGCATGGCAAACATGTGAACTCCTGTGGTGAACAATAATCAGGTCAGTGAACCCTTGCTGCCAAGGCGCAGGCAGCGCAGCAGGGCAAGTGCCACGCCGATCGCCAGCAGCGCCCCGCCGATCAGGCCGGCAACCGACAGCGGCGCGACCATCCAGGCCAGCACGTAAGCCAGGCCGCCCAGCACCAGGCTCCAGCCGGCAAAGCGGCGCGCCGCCTGCTCTTCGGCCGCGCTGCAACGCAGGCGTGCACGCGCCGCCAGCACTTTTGGAATGGAATTGGAATAGGCCACCACGACAGCGCCGAGCAGCACGCCCAGCAAGCGGCGCGCGGTTTCTTCGCTGATGTGTTCGGGCGAGGCCCAGACCAGCAGGGCCGAACAAGCCAGAACTGCCGCAGCGGCGAAGAGCGAGCGGAGCAAGATAGCGGAAGTGCTCATGATTTTTCCCTGGTGGTGTTGGAGGTGGACGGTTTGTCGTCTGGCCGTGATACCTGCAGCCCAAAAGCCTGCGCAAAGCCGAGCAGCGCATCTTCGAGCACCGACAGCTTGAGCCGGTAGGTAATGGTCCTGCCGTTCTTTTCAGCTTCGATCAGTCCGGCCGCCACCAACACCGCGAAATGCGCCGACATGGTGGGCTTGGATACGTCGAACAGATCGGCAAGCTCGCCCGCTCCAAGCGGCCCCTGCTGAAGATGCTGGAGGACCTGGCGGCGGGTCGGGTCGGACAAGGCTTTAAACACTGTGCTCATGAGTCGATTATTAGCTAACCATCGAACAATTGCAAGCACTTTGTGTGACTCGCTTGTACAAGCGCTGCAATCACTGCGCCTGGCCGCGCCCGGTTTTTTTCTGCAACTCCTCGATGCGCTCGGATGCCTGGGCCTTGGTAAGGTGCTCGTCCATGGGTTCCTTGGCCTCTTCGGAGAGGGTCTTGAGGTAGGATTTTTGAGCGCCCGTCATGGGCTCGTCGCCCGTGGTCCAGTCCTTGGGGTCCTTGACCATATTGCTGTTATCGGCTTCCTGCTGGGTGTGCTTGTCCATCGTGTCCTCCCAAGTGGTGAGCGTCAGAGTCACGATGGACGGCGAAGTTCCTCAGAACCGCGCAGCGATGCTCATCCCGATGCTGCGCGGGGCCACCCGGTAGCCCTGCACGATCGAGGCCACCTGGGGGCGCTGGATAATGGTGTCGGCGTCGAAGGCGTTCTTGACGAACACGCTGAACTGGTAGCGCTCGAACGACAGGCCGGCACTCAGATTCGCGGTGTGATACGAGGGGCGCTCGTAATCGGTCTGCTCCGGATTGAGCGAGCCCTTGCTGGCTCCCACCCATTGCACGCCGCCCATCACGAATGCAGGACGGTCGCCCAGGACGGCGAAGTTGTACTGCGCGCTGACGGCGGCGTTGTACTTCGGTACGCCCTGAATCGGCGCTCCTTCCACCGCGCCCACTATGCCGTTCTGCAAGCCCTTGTTATTCGACAGTTCGGCCTTGACGTAGCCGCCCGAGGCGCCCAGGGTCAGGCCGGGTAAAGGCTTGGCCTTGAGATCAAACTCGATACCCTTGCTGGTGGCGTCGCCCGCATTGGCGTTATAGGTGTACGCGCAGGTTGGCAGATAAACGCCCTGCTGGATGTTCTTCCATTTCACGTAGAACACGCTGGCGTTGATCGACATGCGGTTGCCCAGCAGGCGCGACTTGCTGCCAGCCTCGTAGCTCCACAGGCTGTCCGGTGCGTAAGTCGCGGGTCCGGCGCTGATGCCATTGGCTTCCAGGTCAGGGCCGCAGGTAGTAGGGGGCACAAACACATTGGCGCCGCCCAGGCGGAAGCCCTTGGCCACGCTGGCATACACGGTATTGGCGGGATCGACTTCCCAGGTCAGCGCGTACTTGGGCGTGAAGGCCTTGGACGACAGGGCGCTGCTGCTATTGTTGCCGGCGCCTGCCAGGTACAGGCCGTTGCGCTGATCGAGCGTGGTATCGCCGCGCAGGTAGCGCGCGCCGAGCGTGGCGTGCAGCGCTGGACTGAAATAATAATTGAGTTCGCCAAACACCGAGGCCTGCTTTTCCCTGTAGCGAAAGGAGCCGGAGAACGAGTTATCGTTGGGGAAGGCGCCCGGGAAGGAATCGGGCAGAATATCCGGATCTTCGCTGCTCACACCAAAGCTGGCAAAGGTGGCGTTGAGACCGAAAATGGGATCGTTTTCGTCGATGCTGGTGCGCTGGTTCGACACATACACTCCGCCCAGCCAGGTGAAGGGCGACACGGCGCCGTCATAGGGTTTGGAGGCCAGCCGCAGCTCCTGCGACAGCTGGCGCACCTTGTTGTTCAAATAGACCGCCGAGGGCAGGCCGGCAATCGCATCGATCAGCGCCGGGGGCGCAGTGCCGCCATCCTCGGTGGAAGTGAGAAAGGTCGACAGCGAGTAGCTATTGTAGGCCGACCCGTTCTGGGTGCGGTCGAACTTGCGCTGAAAGTAGCTGGTGCTGGCAGTCAGGTCGGCCCGGCCCAGGTCCCAGTTCAGCGTCAGGTTGGGCGTGACCAGGGTATCGGTGGATGGCTCGCGCACCTGCTTTTGCGCCTGATAGCGCGGACGATCGAGGCTGAAGGCCGAGATATCGCGTGCATCGATCTGCTGGTAGTAAAAGGACGGGGTCACTGTCAGCGCCGCGAAGGGTTTCCACTTCAAGGCCAGGCGCAGTTCGCGGTCGTCGACCTCGTTGATGTCGCGCGCAACGATGTTGTCGCAGCAATCGACCTGGTCGATAAAGCCGCCGGCGCGCTGCGTCTGCGCACCGATCCGTAATGCCAGCGTGCCCGGCAGCAGGGGGATGTTGCCCACTACATTCGCTGAATAGCTGGCGCTGCCGCCCTTGAGCTTGGCCGCTTCGGCATAAGTGCTGAACTCGCGTTCGCGCAAATCCGGTTCGTTCGGAATGAATTTGATGGTCCCACCCATGGAACTGGCGCCGTACAGCGTTGCCTGCGGACCACGCAGCACTTCCACCCGCTCGATATCGAAGAACTTCGGTTCGACACTGCCCATCGTGTACACGTTGCCCACCGTAATGGAGACCTCGCCCAGATAGATGCCGACTGTGGCGGCGCCTGCTGCCGAACTGATGCCACGTATCTCGATGTTGGAGGTGCCGGGCCCGGCGCCCCCGTTGCCACTGGCTGCAGTAAAGGAAATGTTGGGCACGATGCGGGTGAGGTCGGTCAGGTCGTTCACATGCTGGGCCTGCAACTGCTCTCCGCTGACGGCCGAAATACTCATTGCCACCTTGTTCGGGTCTTCCTGGCGCTTTTGCGCCGTCACGCGGACTACTTCGACCTGATCGGATCCAGCCGCCGGCTGTGATGCCGTGGATGGGATCGCCTGGGCAAATGTCGCAGAAGAAAAAACCGCGGTGGCCGCAGCGAGGGAATACGAGAGGGCGCGGCAAGCGGGCATGCAATGACTTTCGTGTGGAGGTAGCTGGAGGAAAGCTGCTGGACATCTTTCCGAACGGTAAAAATTTACCATTGTTATGATTCGGCAACTATTCTCGTAATGCGATTTTGATGTTTTTGTGACAAATATGAGACGAAATGCAGCCTGTGCTTCAGCCTGCTTGACGGTTGATTGATCGTTGCCATAGTCGCATGGCGATGGGTTACCATGCCCAGGCCAAGGAGCAAGGCAGCAGGCCACCAGGAGATTTCGGGAATGACGGAGAAGAAAATCGAGTCGATTGCGTTTAAAAATAGCGAGGAGCTCGCCGCTTGGCTGGCCGCGCACCATCAGCACAGCAGCGAATTGTGGGTGCGCATTTTCAAGGTCGGCTCGGGCCAGCAATCGGTCACCTGGAATGATTGTGTGATCGAGGCAATCCGCTTTGGCTGGATAGACAGCCAGAAGCAGTCGCTCGACGCTACGTCCTTCGTGCAGCGATTGACGCCGAGGAAGCCGAAATCGAACTGGTCGGTCAAGAATCGCGAGCACGTAGCCCGGCTGATTGCCGAAGGGCGCATGATGCACGCCGGCCTGGCCCATGTTGAGGCGGCAAAAGCCGATGGCCGCTGGGACCAGGCTTATGAGGGTTCGGCTGCCATGACCATTCCCGCGGACTTTCTTGCGGCCTTGGAAAGTAGGCCGGCGGCCAAAGCCTTCTTCGAAGGACTTGATCGTAAAAATTTGTACCCCATCTACTATCGACTGCAGACAGCAAAACGTCCGGAAACGCGCGCAAAACGCATGGAGCAAATCCTGGCTCAACTAGATCGTGGCGAACGTTTTCACTAGGCGCGCCATGAGTGCTAAGCTACTACTGTTGTCACTTCAACCTGAAGGATTGTTATGAAACCGCTGTTCTCCTCCGACGAAGACGGGCAGGCACCTGCACCGCCCGTGGACGCTTTCCCGGCGCTGACGCCGCAACTGAACCCTGCGGCTAGCCCCGGCGCCCTGCCGGCCTTGCGTTCGGAGGCGAGCCCGGCCCCCATCATCCCGGTTGATGTCAGCGGCATTGACGATAGCGCCATCGGTTCGCTGGGCGGCTCCACCGGCACCGGGGTGGCCAAGGTATCGGCCCAATTGCTGGGCACAGTGCGCGCCTCCGATGCGGACGTGTTCGGCACCCAGCTCAATGAACTGATCGCCACCTCGAAGGGTCTGGATCCGGCCAAGCTGCGTTCCGGCGGACTGCTATCGCGCGTCACCAATATGTTCGGCTCGGTGAAGGAAAAGATGCTGTCGCAATACCAGGTGGTCGAATCGCGGATGGACACCCTGGTCGCGGAAATGACGCGCCATGCCGAGCTGCACAAGCGCCGCATCGGTGATTTCGACGAGTTGTACAAGGGTCTGGAAATCTACTACCAGGGCCTGGATGCCGACGTGAAAAAGGGCGAGGGCTGGGCATTGCAGCTGCAGCAGGCGATCGCGCAACAGGAAAATGCGGAAAACGCGTTCGAAGCGCAGCAAGCTACCGAGCTCAAGCGGCGTCTTGAACGCCTTGAAAAGCGCATCGACGACCTGCGCCGCGCCATGATGATGGCGACCCAGATGGTGCCGCAAATCCGCCTCTCGCAGGACAACGCGCGCTCGCTCACCGACACCTTCACCGACATCGTCAACGTATCGATTCCGGCCTGGCGCAATGTGTTCTCGCTCTACCTGCTGCAACTGGAAGCCAAGCAAAGCGCGGCCGTGGCCAACGCAGCCTACGACGCCACCGATGCTGCCTTCCGCACCCAGGCCGACATGCTGCTGGAAAATACGGAAACCGTGGCGCGCGTCAAACAGCGCTCCCTGGTCAGCCTGGAGACGGCTCAGCACGTCCAGACCCAGCTCATCACCGCGTTCGACAAGCTCGAGCAAATTTCGCACGAAGGCCAGCAACGCCGCAAGGCAGAGCTGCCCAAGCTGCAGGAACTCGAACGCGAGCTCGTTGCGCGCTTTTCACCAAGCACGGCTTTGCCGAAATAAGCGACCATTGCTCCGGGTCTGCATTTCAACGAAAATACCATTCTCACAACAAAAGGAACGTCCATGTCGACCACACTCGAAACTGGCCATCGCATCAATCTCGAGAAAACTGCCCCCGGCCTGAAGCGCGTGCGCATCGGCCTCGGATGGAAGGTCAACGCGGCCGAAGGGCAAGCTTTCGACCTGGACTCGTCGGTTTTCCTGTGCCGCAAGAACGCGGCAGATGAACCGGTCATGATCAGCAATGCCCACTTCGTCTACTACAACCACACCACCTCGCCCGACGGCGCGGTGGTGCATTCAGGCGACAACCGCACCGGCGACAAGGATGGCGACGACGAAGTCATTACCGTGGACCTGTCAAGAGTCGAAGCGGAGGTGGTGGAAATGCCAATCGTGGTGACCATTCACGACGCCGACGTGCGCAAGCAGAATTTTGGCCAGGTCAACGACGCCTACGTGAAAGTCTACAACGACGAGACCGGCGAAGAAATTGCCAGCTACGACCTGGACGAAGACTATTCGGACAAAACCGCGCTGCAGTTCGGCTCACTGTACCGCAAGGATGGCGACTGGCGCTTTCAGGCGGTGGGGGCCGGCTTTAAGCTCAACCTGGCCACCTTTATCCGCAAGCTCGGCGGCACTGTCTAAGGGGCAAGCGGTGGCAATCGCCGCGCCCGTCCTTGTCCACTCCGCTGCCCGATGACAAATAAGACCCCCAAGGCATTCGACTTCGGAGAGGAGCCTGCGGCGCCCGACCAGAATCAGCGCGCGGCGGTCCCCAGGGCCTTCGACTTCGGGACGGCGGAGCTATCCCCATCGGGCGCGCCAAGCATGCCGCCCAAGGCTGTGCCCAAAGCCCTGTTCGAGAGCGAGGATCACCCTGCCGTGCGCGATGCCCTGGCGATGGCCAGCAAGGCTTATCCAGTGGTGTTCGGGCACTCGGAGCAGCCGCTGGCGGCCCTGTTTCGCCGCCTTCTCCCGGTCAAGCTGACACGGGTTACCGAGTGGGCCGAGACGCCCTTGATGGAGCAGGCGGCAGTGCTGCAACCGGTGACGGAACTGGTGCGCACATTCGCGGAACTGGGCGTAGCGGCCAAGCTCGAAGCAGCGCTGGAGAGCGCCCAGCCGCCCTCCAGCGTATTGAGCAAACTATTTCGCCGCAAGGCTTCGCCGGCGCAGTACAAGGCCGAGCTGCTATCGGCCCGTGCGCAACTGGCGCAGCTGATGGCCGACAGCGAGCTAGCATCGCGCAAGCTGGACGAGTCGGCGCAAGAACTCACCTTGCACTGGGTAGCGCTGGCCGTGGTCTCGGATCTGGTGGGGCGCGCGTCCGACGCCACGCTGCAGGACGTTCTGTTGCAGCGCCGCGCCCTGCTGCAGCAGGCAGTGCGCCAGGCCGAGCTGTCGATACTGCAGATGAAGCAGATGCGACAGCAAGCTGCCGATCTGATGGTGCAGGTAACCTCGTTCCTGACGGTGACCTTGCCGGCGCTGGAGATGGCAAGGACGCAGCAAGATCGTT
This sequence comes from Pseudomonadota bacterium, assembly GCA_040385745.1. Taxonomy (GTDB): domain Bacteria; phylum Pseudomonadota; class Gammaproteobacteria; order Burkholderiales; family Burkholderiaceae_D; genus Telluria_A. Next base: position 5,862 of record JAZKGU010000003.1, on the reverse strand, counting down.
AGCGGCTGTTTCTCGACATAAGCAAGAATTCAGGCCGGAAGCGCCTGGACCAGCACCGTGCCAGCCAGGCGCGCAGTAGCCAGGAGGCGCTCCAGGCTTTGTCCGTGGCGCGCGCTGGCCGACAGGCCAGCCATCGTGGTGCACACGAAATCGGCCAGCGCCGCGGCCTCGTGCGGATGGCGCTCGGCGATGGCGTTTCGAATGAGCTCTTGCGCCGCGATATGAAAGCCAAGCGCGGCCTCACGCGCCTCCGGATCATTGCAGCGCGTTCCCTCCAGCACCATGCAACCGGTCGCGCAAGCGTCCGCCGCATAATACTGCGCCGCCACTTCCAGCACCTCGGCAAGCGCTTCGCCCATTGGCCGATCCGCGCCAAAAATTTGCTTTAAAGGAATCGCGCCGCTGGCCGCGTAGCGATCGAGGATCCTGGCGTACAGCCCGGCCTTGCTGCCGAACGCAGCATAGAAGCTCGGCGGATTGATGCCCAGCGCCTTGGTCAAATCAGCGACGCTCAGAGCGTCATACCCCTTCTCATGGAACAGGCGCTGAGCGGTGGCGAGCGCCTCATCCGGGTCGAACTTGCGCGGACGGCCGCGCGCTGGAGATATATTTGTAGTCATGGTTACAAAAATGCTTGACAGGTGCAAGGGAGCTTATTGTATCATGCGCTACATTAATCAAAAAGGAGTGGTCATGACAAATTTTTCGAACAAATCGGTGTTGGTACTTGGCGGTAGCCGGGGCATTGGCGCGGCGATCGTGCGGCGCTTTGCTGCAGACGGCGCCAAGGTGGCGTTCACTTACTCGGGCTCGCCGGAAGCTGCGCAGCTGGTCGCGGCGGAAACCGGCAGCACAGCATTCTCGACCGACAGTGCCGAGCGCGATGCAGTCATCGCCCGGGTTCGGGATAGCGGTCCGTTGGACGTGCTGGTGGTCAATTCCGGTATCGCCATTTTCGGCGATGCGCTCGAGCAGAACCCGGATGCCATCGACCGCCTGTTCCGTATCAATGTCCATGCGCCGTACCACGCTTCGGTGGAAGCTGCGCGGCAAATGCCGCCAGGTGGCCGGATCATCGTCATCGGATCGGTCAACGGCGACCGCATGCCACTGCCCGGCATGGCCTCCTACGCTTTGAGCAAATCCGCATTGCAGGGCCTGGCGCGAGGGCTGGCGCGCGATTTCGGTCCGCGCGGCATCACCATCAATATCGTGCAGCCAGGACCTATCGACACAGACGCCAACCCGGCAGACGGCCCGATGAAGGATTTGATGCACAGCTTCATGGCGATCAAGCGCCATGGCAGCGCTGAAGAAGTAGCGGGCATGGTGGCCTGGCTGGCTGGGCCGGAAGCGGGCTTCGTAACGGGCGCGATGCACACCATCGACGGTGCGTTCGGAGCCTGACCGCTTAGTGGTCGTGGCGGTGGTGCAGGTCGGGGTAGTGTGGATGGGCGTGGCGAAGCGCGCTGTGGTGATGCTTGTGCGCGTGCGGCTTCGCATCATCCCACTCGAACTCATGCGCATGCTGGTGGTGCGCATCGTGACTATGCACGTGGACGTGGTCGAGCTCTTCATGGTCGTGTTCGTGGGCATGCAGCTCCGTCAGGTGCAACCAGATGCCCGCCGCCATTAAACAAGCTGCCACCCAGAACATCGCGCCAGGAACTTCGCGCAGCAGCAGCATCGACAGCGCCGCTCCTACAAAGGGCGCTGCCGAGAAGTAAGCGCCAGTGCGGGCCGTGCCTAGATGGCGCAGCGCGAGCACAAACAGCACCAGACTGAGACCATAGCCGCAAAACCCGATTGCGCCAGCTTTCAGGACAATGGCAATGTCGGGCAGTTGGTGGCCAAGCACAAGGGCAATGGATAGATTGACGGCGCCGGCCACCATGCCTTTGACGGTTGCAATTTGTAGTGGATCACTGGCCGATACCTTGCGCGTGAGATTATTGTCGATCGCCCAGCACAGGCAGGCGCCGATGATTGCCAGGGCGCCCCAGGGCACGCCGAATTGCGGCATCTGTTCCCATGAGAGCAAGGCGCCTGCCGCAACGATCAGCAGCATCCCTGCAAATATCCTGCGGTCGAAATTCTCCTTGAACACGAACCACGCGAGCATGGCCGTCAGAACACCCTCGATATTGAGCAGCAGCGATGCCGACGAAGCCGGGACCATGGCAAGACCCACCAGCAGCAGCACCGGCCCGGCGACCCCGCCCGCCACAATGGCCCCACCCAGCCAGGGCAGGTCAGCCATGACCAGGCGATCTTGCTGCTCCCGGCCTTTGCCCAGGTAGACAGTGCGTAGCGCATAGCAAAGCAGCAAGCCAATGCCGCTGCCGAGGTATAGCAAACCGGCCAGTGCGACCGGTGTGACGTGCTCGCCCAAGGTTTTGGCAAACGGCGTGCTGGCGCCAAACAAGGCGGCAGCGGCAAGCGCATAGACTGCGCCCTTGTCGATCAGCTGCCTGCGTCCTTGTCCGGCCATTGGAACAGGCTTACTTGACGATGAACTCAGTGCTTGCCATGGTGCTGTCAGGCAGCGTGATCAAGGCACGCGCAGTTGCGCCCGCAACCATTTTCACCGGCTTCTCGGTTTCCATGCCGTTGTCACCGCTAGGCCGCAGTGCATGCTCGGTACGATCTTTTCCCTTGATCAGTACCAGCTTCCCGGTTGCCTTCGCAGTGGCGACCTTTTCGCCGTTTAACGTCACATGAAACAGTGCGCCATTGTCACGCTTCAGTGCATCGACCTTGTAGACGACCGGTGGCGCGTCGTCGTGCTCGGGATGCGCGTAGGAAGCCGGGGCCAGCGTCAGCGACAGTGCCAGGGCCAACAGGGTTGAAATATTTTTCATTGCATTCTCCAAGATCGCGGCGATTTGATCGAGGCATCGCCGCTGCAGCCCTTATTTCTTGTAGATCTCGCTGTAGAAACCGCTGGCTTGCAGCGTAATTTTGACAGGGACGGTCGTGGTGTTCTTCCAATACCAGCCATGCACGCCGGTGAACGGCGCAATCAGCGAACCGCTCGACTGGCTCACGCGCTTTTCATCGATAAAGCTTTCAAACTCATCGTTCTTGGCGTTGACAGGCTCGCCGTGGAAGTCATGGTTGACCAGCTCGCCGTTTTCAGTCTTCCACGAAAAAATCAGCGTTGCTCCCTTGGCCAGGATGGTCTTTACCTCAAGACCTTTTCCCGGTGGGAGCGTGATTTCCTGCGTGTCCGCTCGATAAGGCACTGTCTGCTTGGAAGCAATGGTCGCAGTCCGGGTCTCGCCTGGGGCAGATACCGTGGAGCCGCTCGGAGCCGGAGTAGCGGTGGCCGCAACGGCGGCCGGCGCCACGGCGGGCGCGCTTGTCGCCGCTGGCGCATTCAGCACGGTCAGGCCCAGGGCCTTGCCGGCACCTGTAGGATCGATGCCATATTCCGCCGGCAGCACCGCCACCGTCAGCACAATGCCGGCGACCACTGCGGCAATCAGGGTGCCGCGGATCAGTTCTTTCCGTGGCGCGCTGATAGCACCAGTTGAATTCTGTTGGGACATCAGTCACTCCTAAGTAGTCAGATAACCGGTGAATTGATAGCCAGCGAGCACGAAGCCGGCGCTCATGAGCGCAAAGTTTCCGGTCAGGGCGTGGCGGGTGAAACTGGCCGTGCTGCGCCAGTAGCGCATTGCTATCAGAATCATGCCAAGCGCGAGCAACTGCCCGATTTCCACGCCGAGGTTAAACGCAATCATGTTGGGGATCAGGCCGTCGGGCGACAAGGCAAAATCCTGCAACTTGGTCGCCAGCCCAAGGCCGTGGAAAAAGCCGAAGATCAGGACGGCAGCCTTCTTGTTGGGCTGAAACCCGAACAGGGTTTGAAATCCGCCAAGATTATCCAGCGCGCGATACACAATCGACAGGCCGATGACGGCGTCCACCAGATAGGCGTTGATATGCCAGTCGTTCAGTACGCCCAGCAACAAGGTGGTACTGTGGCCTAGTGCGAACAAGGTCACGTACAGGCCGATATCCTTCATCTTGTACAGGAAAAAGATTACCCCGCAAAGAAACAGAAGATGGTCGTACCCCGTGACCATGTGCTTGGCGCCCAGATACAGGTAGGGCAGGAAATGCACGCCTGTTGCACCTTGCAGGAAATTCTTGTCGGACTCAGCCACGCCGTGCGCCAAGGCGCCCGCCGCAACAACGCTTAGCAATAGCCCGATGAGCCAGGAACGGCTCCAACGCAGATCAGATAGATTCAAGCTTCACTCCTGGATGGAATTGTTGTCCGGGATGCCGATTATGCCAGCACTGCTCGGTCCGGCAGACGCAAGCGTGCCGGCTCCGCAAGGTGAGACCCAATAGGTGCGACCGCCAGCATACCGAGCGGTCAACTTGGGATGGGCGGTGGTAGATGCTGCGGCGGCCATTCGTAGCCGCCGCTACGTTGTAGCGCGGCTACTGAACCCAAACAGGCTTGGGTTTTGGAGAAGAAAATTTATTCGACAGTAACCGACTTGGCCAGGTTACGCGGCTTGTCGACGTCGGTGCCCTTGGCCAGCGCGGTGTGATACGCCAGCAGCTGCAAGGCGGCCACGTGCAGGATCGGCGACAGCAGGCCATAGTGTTCCGGCAAGCGGATCACGTGCACGCCGTCGCCCGAAGTGATGCGCGAATCGACGTCAGCGAACACATACAGCTGGCCGCCACGGGCGCGCACTTCCTGCATATTCGACTTGAGCTTTTCGAGCAGCGCGTCGTTCGGGGCAATGGTTACCACCGGCATTTCGTCCGTCACCAAGGCCAGCGGGCCGTGCTTGAGCTCGCCGGCCGGGTAGGCTTCGGCGTGGATATACGAAATTTCCTTGAGCTTGAGCGCGCCTTCCAGCGCGATCGGGTAGTGGATGCCGCGACCCAGGAACAGCGCGTTGTCCTTGCGCGAGAAATCATCGGCCCAGGCAATAATCTGTGGCTCCAGTGCCAGCACTGCGGCCATTGCCACGGGCAAGTGACGCATCTGCTTGAGGTAGGTGGATTCTTCCTCGTCGCTCAGGCGGCCATTGACCTGGGCCAGCGTGAGCGTTAGCAGGAACAGGGCCGCTAGCTGGGTGGTGAAGGCCTTGGTCGAGGCCACGCCCACTTCGACGCCGGCGCGGGTGATGTACGACAGGGCGCATTCGCGCACCATGGCGCTCGTGGACACGTTGCAAATCGTCAGGGTGTGCACCATGCCGAGGCTGCGCGCGTGCTTGAGCGCGGCCAGCGTGTCGGCAGTTTCGCCGGACTGGGTGATGGTCACGACCAGGGTGTCCGGATGCGGCACGGTATCGCGGTAGCGGTATTCGCTGGCAATTTCCACGGCGACCGGGACCTTGGCTACCGATTCGATCCAGTACTTGGCGGTCAGGCCGGCGTAGTAGCTGGTGCCGCAGGCCAGGATCAGCACGCGATCGATTTTCTTGAACACCTTGTAGGCATCGTCCCCGAACAGCTCGGGCATGATGCCGGTCACGCCTTCGAGCGTGTCGCCAATCACGCGCGGCTGCTCGAAAATTTCTTTCTGCATGTAATGGCGATACGGTCCCAGCTCGGCCGCGCCGGTGTGCGCGTGCACGGTCTTGACTTCACGGTCGACCGGGCGACCCTCGGAATCGACGATCCAGCACTTGGCCAGCTGCAGGTCGACCACGTCGCCTTCTTCCAGGTAGATGATCTGATCGGTGGTGCCGGCCAGCGCCATGGCGTCGGAGGCAACGAAGTTTTCACCCTTGCCCACGCCAACGATCAGCGGCGAACCCTGGCGCGCGGCGACCACGCGGTGCGGCTCTTCGCGGCTGAACACGGCAATGGCGTAGGCGCCGTGCA
>JAZKGU010000002.1:0-238188 GCA_040385745.1 Pseudomonadota bacterium | reverse complement strand
CGAGCTCTACCGTAGCGAATGGCTACGGTAGAGCTCGTGTGGAAATGGAGGACCTGACCCCGGGGGGTGGTCCCGAGGGATGTTGCGCGTGACATGGCGAAAAAAAGGCCAGCTCGCGGGCTGGCCGAAAAGGGTGTCGTTAAACTATTCGACGAAGACGGCGGTGGTGCGGGCCGGGATCGTGAAGGCGCCGTTGAATTTGTTGTAGGTGGCGCTCTTTGCCAGCACATCGCTGGTCGACTTGCGGTGCACCTTGTGGGTCTTGAAGGCGTGTTCCTTCAGTTCGGGAATCGTGACCGCGCGCGCGACCTTGTCGACGTTGATGAAGGTGGCCACGCCCTTGTAGCCCGCCATCGGGTAGCCGCGTCCGTCAATGTGCATGGCGATCACGCCGGGCACCTGCTGCGGGCCGACATTGAAGAAGCGCAGGCGCTCGCTCACGTCCTGGCCGCTGCGCAGCCGGAACAGCGAGCTGTCCTTGCGAATCTCGAGCAGGTCGAGGAAGTAGCCGCGCGCGCTCAGGATCGCTGCCGTATCTGGTGCTATCAGCGGGTTGGCCAGAATCGGCGCCATCAGCTCCCAGTTCGATCCATTCACGCCCTGCATCGGCAAGCCAACGCCGAAGTTGTTGGTCTGGTAGCTGTAATCGAGCTTGTTGAACCAGTCGCCGGCGTTGTAGCTGTCGCGATCCATCGACTTGGAGCGCAGGATCTCCTGGCCCGCATGGAAGAACGGTATGCCCTGCGAGAGCATGTTGATGGCCGCGCCCAGGTTCTGCACCCGCACCCGGTCCGCCAGGCTGGTCCCCTGCGGCAGCTTGAACGCGTTCAGGTCGAACAGGGTCTGGTTGTCGTGCGCTTCGACGTAATTGATGATCTCCTGCGGGTTGGCGGCATAGCCTGCCGGCTGGCCGAAGTAGTCGATCTGGGAGCTCTTGCGCAGCACGCCGAAGCGGTCAGTGAAACTGTAGTCGCGCAGGGTGCCCGCCAGACCCACCTTGACCAGGTCTCCCAGGCGCAGCAGGTCGTCCTTGGTCTGGCCCGACATGGCGTTCGGATCGTAGAACACCCCGTTGATGAAGCCTTGCTGGTTGATCAGGGCGGGGCCGCCATCGCAGCAGCCGCCACCGCGCACGGCGTCGCGCAGGCGGTCGTTGAACGAGCCCACGCCGGTGCCGAACATATTGGCCTGGCGCGCTTGCACGAAGCGCGTGTCGTTGACGATGACGCCAAAATTCCAGGCTTCGCCATAGAGGTAGATATCGCGCTGCGCAGCCTTGTCGACCTCGGTCTTGATCTTCTGGATGACCGGGAGCGGGGCCATGCCCATGATGTCGAAGCGGAAGCTGTCGACCTTGTAGTCGCGCGCCCAGATGGCGACCGAGTCGCTCATCAGCTTGGCCATCATGGCGTTTTCGGCGGCGGTATCGGCGCAGCAGCTGTCGCCGGTGATGTAGCCTTTGTCGCTGAGGCGGTAATAGTAGGTCGGGACGATCTTGTCGAGCACCGACAGCGGTCCCTGCTGCGAGCCGCTGGTGTGGTTGTAGACCACGTCCATCACTACGCGCAGGCCGTTTTCGTGCAGCGACTTGACCATCGAACGGAATTCGCGCACCCGCACCGCGCCGTCGTTCGCATCGGTGGCAAAGCTGCCCTCGGGCGCGTTGTAGTGCACCGGGTCGTAGCCCCAGTTGAAGCAGTCGCTGTTTTCCGTGGCCGCCACCGCGGCCTGCTGGGTGCTGGCGTTGGGCGCTGCGGCCGGAATCGCCGGCGTGACGCAGCCGCTTTCGTTGACGCTGGCGATGTCGAAACTGGGCAGCAGGTGGATATGCGTCATGCCGGCTTTTTGGAGACTACGGAGGTGGCGCATGCCATTGGATTCAGAATCGGTGAAGGCCATGAACTTGCCGCGGTGGGCCAGGGGGACGGTGGCGTCGCCGATACTGAAGTCGCGCACCTGCAGCTCGTAAAGGGCGATGTCGGTGGGGTGATCGAGCTTGGGAATGTCGTGCCCATCCCAGCCGGCCGGCTTCAGCACCGCGCTGTCCAGGTTGGCGACGAAGCTGCGTTTGCCATTGGCGTCCAGGCTGAGCGAGTAAGGATCGGTGACGACGTTATCCACCATGGCGTTTCCGGCCCAGCGCGACAGCACCTTGACGGTGTAGGTGTAGTAGGCGCGGTTGGTCCAGGCGGCGTCCGGCGCCGTGTACGACCATACCCCGCTGGCGGCGTCGGGCGCCATCGCCACGCTGCTGGCGCCGGAGGCAGCTGCATCGGCGTAGACATTGAGCGATACCGACTTGGCAGTCGGGGCCCATACGCGGAAAGTCGGCACGCCGGCCGGGTCGAAGCTGACACCGAGCTTGCTGTCGGTGGCGGCGCCGGCGAACAGGGCGTCGAGCATGCCGGCGTTCTGCAGCGAGGTGACCTGCAGCAGGCGCCCGCCATTGTCGAACTGGGCGATCGCGAACTGGCCGCTGGCCATGCTGCGCAATGCACCCGCGTCGGCTTCGGACAGGGTCAGCGCGGTGCTGCCTGCCAGGTGCGGATAGCGCGCCTTGAGCGCAGGCGCCAGTTCGCCGCTGACGGTCAGCGCCATGCTGGCATCGGCGCCGCTCACTCCGGCGGAGGTCGATCCCAGGCCACCATTGGCCGCGTAATACAGCGCATAGCTGCCGCTGGCGGCAGTGCCCGGCCACACCAGGGTGGTGGCCGACAGCCAGTGGGCTTTGGCCTCGCCCAGGTTGCCGAAGATGATGGCCGGCGGCGTGCTGTAAATGCGGCAATCGCCCTCCAGCATCCAGATTTCCATCCCGCGCGTGGCAATGTCAGGCGTGAAGTCCTGGCCCTGGTCGGCGCCGCAGTTCTTGTTCCCGTTGCCGTCCGTGACCAGGAACCAGATGCTGGTCTTGGCGGTATCGATGGGGATGTCGACATAGCCGCCGAAGTCGTCGCTGGCGGTGAGCATGAAGCGGCCCGTGATCCAGGCCGGGCTCGGATTGACCGGACCGTGCCAGGAGTACACGCCCCAGCTGGATTCGTCGCGCGCTGCGCGCCGGAAGTGCATGCGCACGGTGGCCGGCGCGACGGCGGCTAGCGCCTGCACGCTGGAGGCGCGCTTGGCCGAACTGGTCATGATAGTGGATGCTTCCGGGGCCATGGTGTCGCCACAGCCGGGCAGCAGGGCAGCGCACGCCACGGCGGCAAGCAAGTACCGCAGGCGCGAAGTAATACTACGCATTGAATGCATCGAAGACTCCTCGAAGAGTGATATTCCAGCGGAGCCCTGTCCTTGATACGTCGTTTTTGTGACACCGCTGGCGAGAAGGGGTGAACCCTTTGTGTAATATTACTACACATCGTTTTGAGCGAGTGTTGTAAATAGTTCGCTTAGTGGAATCTGGAGGCGCACGAAGTTCCGGCCGCACAAGGCGGCCGGACGATGGTGCTGCGGGTAGGAAAAGTTCAGCCTTCAGCGATGCGGCTAGCGATGTGGGCCAGCGCTTCTTCTACCTGGTCGATCAGGATCAGGCATAAGTCGCCTTCGCCCAGGCGGGCCAGGGCGGTGTCGATGGCGAGGAATTCACCATTGATTTCGTCGACATGGGTGGTGCGCTTGGCGCCGGCGAGTCCCTGGCGCAACAGGGCGACCACTTCGCCATCCTCGCGGCCGCGCTGGCACTGGTCCTGGTACAGCAGCACGTCGTCGAAGGCAGCCCCCAGGATTTCGGTCTGCTGGCGGATGTCTTCGTCGCGCCTGTCGCCGGCGCCGCTGATGACCACCGAGCGGCGTTTGGCGGGCATGCTTTCCACCGCGCCCACCAGGGCCAGGATGGCGTCAGGATTGTGGCCGTAGTCGGCGATCACGGTGGCGCCGCGATAGCTGAAGACATTGAAACGGCCCGGCGCATTGTCGCTCTCGCTGGCGAAGGACTTGAGGCCGGCGCGGATATCGTCCCAGCTGGTGCCCACGGCCCAGGCGGCGGCCACCGAGGCCATGACGTTCTCAACCTGAAAGCCGACCGTGCCGTTGCGCGTGATTGGAATGTCCGCCAGGGCCAGTTCGACCACGTTCTTGCCCTGCGCTGCGACCAGCTTGCCGCCGCTGACGAACACCACGCGCTGGCCTTGCGCGCGATGGGTCGACATGACCGGGTGCTCGCCGTCGACCGCGAAGAAGGTGACGCTGCCGCGGCAGTTGTGGGCCATGCTGACCACCACCGGATCGGCTGCGTTGAGCACGGCCATGCCCTTGGGCGCGACATTTTGCACGATCACGCGCTTGAGCACCGCCAGGTCTTCGACCGTGGTGATGTAGTTCAGGCCCAGGTGGTCGCCTGCGCCGATGTTGGTGACCACGGCGACCTGGCAGCGGTCGAAGGCCAGGCCTTCGCGCAGCAGCCCGCCGCGCGCCGTTTCGAACACTGCCGCGTCGACGTCCGGGTGCAGCAGCACATTGCGCGCGCTGCGCGGTCCGCTGCAGTCGCCGCTGTCGATGCGGCGGCCTTCGATATAAACGCCGTCGGTATTGGTCATGCCGGTGCGCAGGCCGCCGGCGGTGAGCAGGTGGGCGATCAGGCGCACCGTAGTGGTCTTGCCGTTGGTGCCGGTGACGGCGACGACCGGAATGCGGCCGTCATCGCCGTCGGCGAACATGGCCGCCACAATCGCTTCGCCGACCGCGCGGCCCTTGCCGAACGAGGGCGAAAGGTGCATGCGCAACCCGGGCGCGGCGTTGACTTCAACAAAGCCGCCATTCTGTTCTTCGATCGGCTTGAGCACGCTGTCACACACTAGGTCGACGCCGCAAATATCCAGGCCCACCATATGCGCGGCGGCGATGGCGCGCGCCGCCACTTCGGGGTGCACGTCGTCGGTGACGTCGGTGGCCGAGCCGCCGGTCGACAGATTGGCGTTGTTGCGCAAGATGACGCGCTGGCCGCGCGGCGCCACCGATTCGGCCACGTAGCCCTGCTTGGCCAGGCTGGCCAGCGCAATGTCATCGAAGCGGATCTTGGTCAGCGAGGTTGAGTGGCCATGGCCGCGGCGCGGGTCGAGGTTGACCTGGTCGACCAGCTCGCGCACGGTGTGCACGCCATCGCCCACCACCATGGGCGGGTCGCGCCGGGCCGCGGCGATCAGCTTGTTGCCAATCACCAGCAGGCGGAAGTCATGGCCGGGCAGGTAGCGCTCGACCAGGATATCGTCGCGGAATTCGGAGGCTGCGGCAAAGCCGGCGTCGAGCTGGGCGCGGGTGGTGACATTGACCGTGACGCCCTTGCCCTGGTTGCCGTCCTTGGGTTTGATTACGACCGGCAGGCCGATTTCGAGCGCGGCGGCCCAGGCGTCGTCGGTGTCGGCCACCACGCGGCCCATCGGGACCGGTACGCCTGCTGCATGCAGCAGGCGCTTGGTCAGTTCCTTGTCCTGCGCGATCGACTCGGCAATCGCGCCGGTGCTGTCGATTTCGGCGGCCTGGATCTTGCGCTGGCGGCTGCCCCAGCCGAACGTGACGAGGCTGCCGTCGGTCAGGCGCCGGAACGGAATGTTGCGCACCACGGCTGCCTGCACGATCGAGCCGGTCGACGGCCCCAGACGCACGTCTTCATCAAGCTCGCGCAATTCGGCCAGCGCCGCGCCGACGTCGAAGGCGGTATCGTTAGCCGCCGCGGCCACCAATTGTTCGGCCAGCGCCATGGCGCGCTTGCCCACGGCCTCTTCGGAGTATTCGACCACGACCTGGAACACGCCAGCTTCCGGCGTCGCGGTGGTGCGGCTGAAGGTGACCGGGCAGCCGGCCTGCGCTTGCAGGTCCAGGGTGGCTTGCTCGAGCACGTGCGCCATCGGGATCTTGTCGTCATGGCCGCTCGGCTGCAGCGGATTCATCTCGGGGAACAGGGCCCGCAGGCGCGCTTCGAAGCCAGGCATGTTGCCGACGCATTCTTCGTCCAGGGAGCAGGTGACGATCGCCTCGACCGAGGTGTGGTGGCTCCACAGGTTGGGACCACGCAGGGCCCGTACGCGAGATACTTCCATAAACCGTTCATCCTTTGAGGTGGGGGTGCAGCGCCCGCCGGCACTGCCTGCCCCGGCCCGGTCTGATGCCGGGCGTTGTTTTGTTAATAGTGCGCTTTTTTCGGATTCGGGTCGAAGGCCCGCAGGCCGGCTGCTATCAAATCAGGTTCAATGTCCAGCGCCCATGCCGCCGCCACCGCCGCCAGCACGCTGTCGGCCTGCGCCTGCGCGTCCAGCTTGAGCGAAGCCAGCGCCAGCAGGGCGGTTTCGCGCTCGCCTTCGGCCAGCGTGACTTTGCCATCACGCAGATACACCGCGCGTCCGCCTCCTGCGATATGCGCGGCCAGTACGGGAAGGGCGCCGTCGCAGGCGTAGAAGATGACGCTGCCGTCGCACAGTTCGGCCAGTTCGGCCACTTCGGCAATGGCGCCATTGAGCACCGCCACCCCATGCGGCAGGATCACGTCGACCTGCGAGCGCACCACGTTGGCCATGCCGTCGAGGTCATTGATATAGAACTCGGCGAGCACCTCGTGGCCATCCATATCGGTCACCACGCCCACCGTGCACTTGTCGTAGGCCAGGCCGTCGGTCAGGATCATGCGCGCATTGCTCTCGAATACCGCAGCTTCCACCGTGCGGTTGATCAGCAGGCGCTGGCCGGCGTCCCAGTCGATAGCGCTGGCAGCGCTGACCTTGCGCCCGTCCAGGAACAAGCCTTCGGCGCTGACCACGCCGGTGTGCTTGCCGGTCAGGCGCAGCAGGCAGCCGACCAGGCGTGCCACCAGGCTGCTGCCTTTGGAGCCGGTAATGCCGATGATGGGAATGCGGCCATTGTCGTCGGCCGCGAACAGATTGGCGACGATAGCCGTGCCGATGGGGCGCGCGACGCCCTCGGCCGGTTTCAGGTGCGACAGCAAGCCCGGGCTGGCATTGACTTCGATGATGGCGCCGCGCTGCTCTTCGAGCGGGCGCGAAATGTCTTCGGCCACCAGGTCGACGCCGGCGATATCCAGGCCCACCACGCGCGCGGCCAGGGCCGCCGCATAGGCCACCGAAGGGTGGATGGTGTCGGTGACGTCGATGGCGACGTTGCCGTTGGGCTGAATCAGTACCTTCTGGCCAGCCAGCGGCACCGACCACGCGGTCATGCCCTGGCGTTCCAGTTCGAGGATGATCTCGGCGCCTTTTTCAGGGGCCAGCGCGTTCAGCGGCGAGTCTTCGTTGGTGCCGCGGCGCGGGTCGGTATTGATCTGGCTGTCGACCAGCGCGATCACGTTGGAGACGCCGTCGCCCGTCACCCACAGCGATTCGCCCTTGGCCGCGGCGACTACCTGCTTGCCCACTACCAGCAGGCGGTGCTCGTCGCCGGTGATGTAGCGTTCCACGATCACGCTCTTGCTCTCGCCCTTGCGGGCCGCGAGGTGATAGGCTTTTTCGACGTCGTCCCGGGTCATCAGGTTGAGTGAAACGCCGCGTCCGTGGTTGCCGTCGTAGGGCTTGATCACGACCGGCAGGCCGATGTCCTGGGCTTCTTCCCACGCCTCTTCGGCGCTCTTGACCAGGCTGCCCTCGGGCACTGGCACGCCGCAGGCTTGCAGCAGCGTCTTGGTCAGGTCCTTGTCGCTGGCAATGCTCTCGGCGATGGCGCTGGTGCGGTCGGTCTCGGCGGTCCAGATGCGGCGCTGCGCGGCGCCGTGGCCTAGCTGGACCAGGTTGCCGTCGGTGAGGCGGATGAACGGGATCTTGCGTTCCACCGCAGCTTCCACGATGTGGGCGGTCGATGGGCCCAGGCAGTGGTCGTCGCACAGTTCCTTGAGCGCGGCGACGGCGGCCGCCAGATCGAAGGGGGTGTCGTCGATGGCGGCCATGAGCAGGTCGCGCCCGGTGTGCAGCGCGGCCATGCCCACTTCGGGCTGGCGCGTGCGGAAGGCCATTTTATAGATGCCGGTCTGGCCGGTGGAGCGGGTTTTGCCGAAACCGGTGCGCATGCCGGCCAGGTTTTGCAGTTCCAGCGCCACGTGTTCCAAAATGTGGCCGGACCAGGTGCCTTCCTTCAGGCGCTCCAGAAAGCCGCCGCGCTCGCCCACGCCGCAGCGGTGCTCCACCAGGCCGGGCAGCCAGGCCAGCAGGCGCTCGTACAAGCCGGGCAGCTTGTTCGATGGGAAGTCTTCAAGCGCGCCGATATCGAGCCACGTTTCAATGACGGGGCGGTAGGTCCAGATATTCGGGCCGCGCAGGTGGGTCACGCGGAGAAATTCGATTTCTTTCTTCTTAATCATTTAATAATTTCTTGATAACAGGGCCCGGCGCCTTGCGCTTCACGATCCTGGTCAGGCTTTTTCAAGCCCGGCATGTTGTATACTTGCCCGTCCGAAGCTTACCGCGCCATAAGGTTTTCTGCCAGTGTGGTTTGCTTCTAGTTTCTTCCCCCTTTTGCGGCGCCCGATGACATCTAAACAACTTATTTCCCCACCTGCGCTGATGCTGGCGCCCGTTTCGCTGCCGGGAAATTGGCAGTCGGAAGTCGAGAAAGAACTTGCTTCAGGGGAAAACGTTTTGGGTGGCCTGGAGGTTGACCTCGATTCACGCCTGCGTTTCAAAAAAGGCATGGTGATCGTGACCGAGCGCCGTTTGCTGTCCTGTGCACCAGGGGAAACTGGCTGGCGCAGCTGGAGCTACCGGCCGGGCCTGAAGCTGAGCCACCACGACCATGCCGGCGTCGGCCACCTCGAATTGTTCGACGATCATGGGCGCCTGGCGACCTGGCGCTTCACGCTGGGCCAGAATCTGCACGCGATTCGCCTGCTCGACCATTTCAGGGAGCAGCAGGAAAGCCACATCAGCGGCCTGCCGGTGCGCCTGCCCGAACAGAATATCTGCCCGAGCTGCAAGGCGCCGCTCGAACCGGACCAGGACGAATGCCCGATCTGCACCAAGGTGCTTTACACGCCGCCCTCGACCTGGACCCTGTTCCGCCTGTGGCGCTTCGCCAAGCCGTATAGCGGCCAGCTGGCGCTGGGCTTTTTCCTGATGCTGGCCTCGACCGCCGCGCACATGATTCCGCCCTACCTGACCATGCCGCTGATGGACAATGTGCTGATCCCGTTCCAGAACGGGCAGCCGGTCGACACCAATCTGGTGACCTTGTATATGTTTGGTCTGTTTGGCTCGGCCGTGCTGGCCTGGCTGCTCGGCTGGGGCAAGACCTATATTCTGGCGCTGGTGTCCGAGCGCATGGGCGCCGACCTGCGCTCGGCCACCTACGAACACCTGATGCGGCTCTCGCTCGAATTTTTTGGCGGTAAGCGCACTGGCGATCTGATGTCGCGCATCGGCAGCGGCAGCGACCGCATTTGCGTGTTCCTTTCGCTGCACCTGCTCGACTTTGCCTCCGACGTCCTGATGATCATCATGACCGGGGTGATCCTGTGCTCGATCAACCCGATGCTGGCAGTGATCACGCTGGTGCCGCTGCCCTTTATCGCCTGGCTGATCCACATCGTGCGCGACCGCCTGCGCACCGGCTTTGAAAAGATCGACCGCGTGTGGGGCGAAGTCACCAATGTGCTGGCCGATACCATTCCGGGCATTCGGGTGGTGAAGGCCTTTGCCCAGGAAAAGCGCGAAGCGGGGCGCTTTCGCGAAGCTAACCGGCATAACCTGGCAGTGAACGACAAGCTCAATCGGGTGTGGTCGCTGTTTTCGCCGACGGTATCGTTCCTGACCGAACTGGGACTGCTGGTGGTGTGGGTGTTCGGCATCTGGCTGGTGTCCTCGGGCGACATCACTGTCGGCGTTCTGACCCTGTTCATCACCTACAGCAGCCGCTTCTACGGACGGCTCGATTCGATGAGCCGGATCGTCTCGGTGACGCAGAAATCGGCGTCGGCCGCCAAGCGCATTTTCGACATTCTCGATCACGTCTCAAGCGTGCCGGAGCCGGTCAAGCCGGTCAAACTCGACAAGATCGAAGGGCGCATCGACCTGCGCGAAGTGGGTTTCCGCTACGGTAACCGGGCCGTCAACCGCGGCATCAATCTCAATATTAAGGCGGGCGAGTTTGTCGGCCTGGTGGGCCACAGCGGCTCGGGCAAGAGCACCCTGGTGAACCTGATCTGCCGCTTCTACGACGTGTCCGAGGGCGCGATCCTGCTCGACGGCGTCGACATCCGTGCGTTTGCGATCTCGGATTACCGGCGCAATATCGGCCTGGTGCTGCAGGAGCCCTTCCTGTTCTTCGGGACCATCGCCGAGAACATCGCCTATGGCAAACCGGATGCCAGCCGCGAAGAGATCATCGCCTCGGCGCGCGCCGCGCACGCCCATGAATTCATTTTGCGCCTGCCGCAGGGTTACGACTCGATGGTCGGCGAACGCGGGCAGGGCCTCTCGGGCGGCGAGCGCCAGCGCATCTCGATCGCCCGCGCGCTGCTGATCGACCCGCGCATTTTGATCATGGACGAGGCCACCTCGTCGGTCGACTCCGAGACTGAGAAGGAAATCCAGAAGGCGCTCGACAACCTGGTCCAGGGCCGCACTACCATCGCCATCGCGCACCGCCTGTCCACGCTGCACCGGGCCGACCGCCTGGTGGTGCTCGACCGCGGCGTGGTGATGGAAGAGGGCAGCCACGACGAACTGATGGCGCGCGAAGGCGCCTACTTCCGCCTGTACGAAGCGCAGGCGCGCAATGTCGATACCGACATGGACGACAAGGATGGTGAATAAGATGGCGACCAATTTTCAGCTGAGCCGCAACAGCTTCGGCAAACTGGTGCTGACCGACGCCGAAGGCCTGGTGCACGAAGGCGTCTCGCCGGTGCGCGCGTTTCCGATCCAGGCGCCGGACCAGGGCATCTCGATGGTGCTGGGCGACGGCAAGGAAGTGGGCTGGATCGACGACGTGGCCGCACTGCCCGAGGATATCCGCCAGCTGGTGCAAGAGGAGCTCGAAGGGCGCGAGTTCATGCCCGAGATCGTGCACGTCAAGGACGTGAGCAGCTATGCCACGCCGTGCACCTGGTATGTGCAGACCGACCGCGGCGACACCGAATTCACGCTCAAGGGCGAAGAGGATATCCGCCGCATCGGCGCCGCGTCGCTGCTGGTGGCGGACAACCACGGCATCAATTTCCTGATCCGCGACATGTACACGATCGACAAACACACCCGTAAAATCCTGGACCGCTTTCTGTAGGAGTTTCGCATGCATTATCTGCTGTGCTATGACCTGGCTGACGACTACCTCGAACGGCGCGGCGAGTTCCGCGACGCCCACCTCAAACTGGCCTGGGACGCGCAAGAGCGTGGCGAAATCGTCATCGCCGGCGCGCTGGCCGACCCGCCCGACATGGCCGTCCTGCTGTTCCAGGGCGACAGCCCGGCAGCGGCCGAGCGTTTCGCGCAGGCCGATCCTTACGTGGCGCACGGCCTGGTGACCGGCTACAAAGTGCGCCAGTGGAATACCGTGGTCGGCGACGCTGCCACCACCCCGGTGCGGCCAGCTTAAGCGCCAGGCAAAGCCGGCAGCCCCGCCGCACGATAGGGTGAGCGGGGCGCTGTGGCGTGCGGGTCGTGCCCGCGAACCTTGCTAGTATCGGCACAACGGAACAGCCCGGTATCAGCATGCACATTCTCTGGACATATTTACGACCGCACTGGCGATTGTGCCTGCTCGCGCTGCTGCTGGCGGCGGCCAGCCAGGTGCTGGCCCTGGTCGACCCCATCATCTTTGGCAAGATCATCGACGATTACGCGATTGGCCGCGCCGGCAAGTCGGATCAGGAACTGGTCAGGGGCGTGTCGGTGCTGCTGGGCCTGGCCGTGCTGGTCGCGGTGCTCTCGCGCCTGGCCAAGACGCTGCAGGAATACGTGACCCGGCTGGTGGTGCAAAAACTGGGCACGCGCATGTTCAACGATGGCCTGCGCCATGTGCTGCGCCTGAAATTTCAGGAATTCGAGGATCTGCGCAGCGGCGAAACGCTCTCGCTGCTGCAGAAAATCCGCGCCGACAGCGAACGCGTGATCAATGCCTTCATCAATACCCTGTTCGCTTCGCTGGTGGGCATCGCTTTCCTCACCTGGTACGCGCTCACGCGCCACTGGCTGCTGGTGCCGGTGTTCCTGATCGGCGTGCTGGTAATGGGCGGCCTGACCGGTCTGCTCAGCCGCGACATCAAGGGCCAGCAGCGCGCCATCCAGCGCGAGACCAACCGCAATTCCGGCTTCATCACCGAATCGCTGCGCAATATCGAATTGATCAAGAGCCTGGGCCTGACCTTTCCCGAAATTCGCCGGCTGCAGGCCCAGACCGACGCCATCTTTGCGCTCGAAATGGAGAAGGTCAAACGCATCCGCCTGCTCTCGTTCTTGCAGGGCACCACCCTCAGCCTGCTCAAGCTGTCGATCCTGTTCGCCTTGCTGTGGCTGATTTTCCGTGATGTGCTCAGCACCGGCGAACTCATTGCGATGCAGTTCATCTCGGTTGCGATCTTTGCGCCGCTCCAGGAACTGGGCAATATCATCGTGGCCTGGCGCGAAGCCGATGCCTCGCTGCAGAACTTCGCCGACCTGCTGGACAAGCCGATCGAACGCCGCCCCGCCGAGCCGGTCGACATCGGCCCGGTCACCCATGTGCGCTTTGCCAACGTGAGCTTTCGCCACAACGGCGCGCCCGACGATGCCTTGCACGATGTCTCGTTTTCAGCTTCGTTGGGAGACACCATCGCTTTTGTGGGCCCGTCCGGTTCGGGCAAGTCGACCCTGGTCAAGCTGCTGGTCGGCCTGTACGCGCCGGCGCGCGGCAGCGTGCTCTATAACGACATCTCCACCGCCGACTTCCGCTACAACATGGTGCGCCGCCAGATCGGCCTGGTGACCCAGGAGACCTACCTGTTTGCCGGCAGCCTGCGCGACAATGTAGCCTTCGTCAAGCCCGACGTCAGCGACGACGATATCGTGCTGGCGATGGAGCAGGCCTCATGCGCCTATTTGCTCGACAAGTCGCCCGCCGGCCTGGACACCTTGATCGGTGAAATGGGCATGAAGCTGTCCGGGGGCGAGAAGCAGCGCCTGTCGATTGCGCGCGCGTTGATCCGCAAGCCGCCGCTGCTCATTTTCGACGAGGCCACCTCGGCGCTCGATTCGCTCACCGAGGAACAGGTCAGCAACACGGTGCGGGCGATTTCCAGCCGTGGCAACCAGATCAGCATGCTCATCGCGCACCGCCTTTCGACCATCATGCATGCCACCACCATTTACGTGCTGGAGAAGGGCAGCATCGTCGAACAGGGCAGCCACGACGAGCTGCTCGCGCTGCGCGGCCTGTATTTTGCTATGTGGCGCCAGCAGGTAGGCGAACGCTCCAGCGCGCACAAGCCCACTGAGAGCGATCAGTTCGCTTGAAATGCACTGCATCGTCTACTATAATAGACGAATGGATACTTTAGTAGACGATGTCGGCGCAAGCATCGCCAGCCGCCTGCGCCTTGAGCGTGACGCGCGTGGCTGGTCCCTGGCCGATCTGGCGGCCCGCTCCGGCGTATCCAAAGCCACCATCAGCAAGATCGAGCGCGGCGAAGTCAGTCCCACTGCCGTGATCCTGGTGCGCCTGGCCGGCGCCTTCGATCTGACCCTGGCCGGCCTGCTGCTGCGGGCCGAAGGCGATGGCCGGCAGGAGCGGGTGGCGCGCGCGGCCAGCCAGCCACTGTGGCAGGATCCCGCCACCGGCTACACGCGGCGCCAGATCCTGGCGCGCCCCGATCATCCGCTCGAACTGGTGCAGGTCGAGCTACCCGCGGGGCGGCAGGTGGTGCTGCCTGCCTCTTCTTATGCGCACATACGCCAGGCCATCTGGGTCCTGAGCGGGGCGCTCGTGATCGCCGAAGGCAGCGAGCGCCACGCGCTGGCCCAGGGCGACTGCCTGCCTTTCGGCCCGCCCTCGGAGGTCACCCTCGCCAATGAGGGAACACGGGCATGCAGCTATCTGGTGGTACTGGCTAGGAGTTGATATGAGCGATATCGTCATCAAAAAAATCGGGGCCTCGCCCGACAGCTGTGCGGCGCTGGGGAGCCTGCTGGTCGAAGTGGTCGCTGGCGGCGGCTCTGTCAGTTTCATGCACCCGCTGCCGTTCGAAACCGCCTACGCGTTCTGGGTCCAGGCGCTTGCTGCGGCCGGGCGCGGCGAGCGCATCGTGTTCGGCGCTTATGAGGGCGACGAGCTGGTGGCCACCGTCACGCTGCTGCTGGATCTGCCGCCAAACCAGGCGCACCGTGCCGAGATCGCGAAAATGATGACGCGCCCGGGCCGGCGTGGACGCGGCATCGCATCGGCGCTGCTGACCGCAGCTGAGCAAGCGGCGCTGGCGCGCAATCGCACATTGCTGGTGCTGGACACTGCGAGCGAAGGCGGCGCGTCGACCCTTTACGAGCGCCATGGTTTTACGCTGGCCGGGGAAATTCCCGACTATGCGCACAAGCCCCATGGCGGCCTGACCGGCACGCGCCTGTACTGGAAGCGGCTGGCGCCCATCGATCACTGAGCCGCCATGCTTGCCGCCCACATGGTCCTGGTCACGACCGGCTCAGCCGGGGACCTGTTCCCCTTTCTGCGCCTCGGCGTGGAGTTGAAACAACGTGGCTACCCCGTGACGCTGGTCGCTCCTTTCCTGCATGAAGAGGCGGTGCGCCGGGCCGGGCTGGAGTTTCATGCTACCCAGGCCGATCCAGCCGTGCTCGATGATCCCGACCTGTGGCATCCGCGCAAAGGCTTCGCCGTGGTGTGGAAGGCCGTGCTGCCGGGCCTGCGCGAGCTGCCGTCCATCGTGGCGCACCTGCCGCCTTCGGAACGCTGCATCATCCTTGCTCATCCACTGGCGCTGCCGCACGCGGAGCTGTGCCGCTCGCTACGAGCGGGCGTGAAGGTCGTGGCCGCCTACTTGGCGCCGTCGAATATCCCCACCGTCTACGATCCTTTGGTGCTGGGGCCCCTGGAGGTGCCGCGCTGGGTGCCGCTGGCAGTACGGCGCTGGCTATGGCGGCGCATCGGGGCCGCGCTGATCGATCCGGTGGCGCTGCCCGGCATCAATGCCGATCGTCAGGAGTTCGGCCTGGCGCCGGTGACACGCCTGTTCGACCACCTGCGTACGCTGCCCGATCTGTCGCTCACGCTGTTTCCCGACTGGTTTGGCGCGCGCCAGCCTGATTGGCCGGCGCCTCTGGCGCAGGGCGACTTTACGCTGTACGACCCGGAAGCGGATGCCCGCTTCCCCACTGCGGTGATGGAGTTTCTGCAGGCGGGACCCGCGCCCTTCGTTTTTACTCATGGAACGGGCAACCGGCAAGCCGCGCTGTTTTTCAGCTGCGCGCTGGCGGCTACCCATGCACTGGGCCGTCGCGCCATTGTGCTGACCCCGCATCGCGAGCAGTTGCCCGCGCAACTTCCCGCCAATGTGCTGTGGCAGCCCTACCTTGCGCTGGCTGCCTTGCTGCCGCAAGCGGCGGCGCTGGTGCACCACGGCGGGATCGGCACCACCGCCGAGGCCTTGCGCGCCGGCGTGCCACAGCTGATCGTGCCGCTCGCCTTCGACCAGTTCGATAATGCAGCGCGGGTATGCGCGCTCGGGGTCGGCCTGAGCTTGCGCGCGCGGCGCATGTCGAGTGCGCGCATTGCAGATGCACTCGCGCGCCTGACCAGCAGCGCCGCAATCGCACGCTGCTGCAGTTCCGTCGCAGCGGGGATGCGCGAGGCACAGTCGATCGAAAAGATGATCGACGCCATCGTCGAGGGCGCGCACGATATGTACGCTATCGAACAAAAGAATTGATGACAGTCTATAATCACCCCGTTAATGTTGCTTTTACGTATCAAGAAGCTGCATTTGCGGCGGTAGTCGCCGGCCACAGGCCATCGAAGAAGCGTCGATTGCGTGTTTTTCATGCAAAAACAGCCAAAAAATCTGGTCTTGCGTCACAAGATACATTTTTTTGTTGTTTTTTCGCGAAAATACGAAGAAGACAAATCGTTATGTTCGGTAACGAACCGATGACATGTTGGTAACAGGGAATAGTACGAACTCAGCTTGGAACAAGTCCTAGCGAGCCATCCCCAAAACCACTAGCGAGAGAAAAAAATGAATTTTACAAAAAAAGTAGCAACGATGACCGCCATTGCAGCCGCCACTCTGATGGTTGCACAGGGCGCAGCCGCCCAGGAATTCGTGAACCCGGACTGGGCTAACCGCGCCACCTACATCGGCGCCGCAATCGGCCAGTCGCGCGCTAACTTTGAAGACCAGTCGATCATCAAGTCGTTCCAAGTACCACCTATCCGCACCGTCAACTCGTGGTCGAGCGACGAGCGCGACATTGGCTACAAGCTGTTCATCGGTAAGCAACTGAGCCGTAACTTCGCCGTCGAAGCTTCGTTCTTCGACCTGGGCGAGTTCACCTTCAACACCACGACCGCTCAAGGCGGCAGCCTGGGCGGCACCATCGGCTACAAGGGCGCGAGCCTGGACCTGCTGGGCATCATGCCTTTCTCGGAGCGTTTCGCACTGTACGGCCGTCTGGGCGCTGCATACGTCAAGTCCTCGCATGACTTCAAGGGCGACGCACTGGCACAGCAGCAGCTGGGCAAGTTCGACGGTTCGGACAACAAAGTTGGCGCCAAGTTCGGCATCGGCATGGAATACAAGTTCACCGAAGCGCTGGCAATGCGCGCTGAAGTTGAGCGCAACAAGGTTACCGACCGCATCCGTGCAAACGGCAATGGCGATCTGTACTCGCTGGCTCTGGTCTACAAGCTGGGCCGCCCAGTTGCAGCTCCTTACGTCGCTCCTGCTCCAGCGCCAGTCGTAGAAGCACCGGCGCCAGTAGTACAGCCAGCGCCAATGCCAGCACCAGCACCGGCTCCAGTGCCAGTGTCGGAAAAAGTATCGTTCGCTGCTGAAGCGCTGTTCGACTTCGACAAGTCGGTTGTCAAGCCAGAAGGCAAGGCAGCTCTGGACGACCTGCTCAACAAGCTGCAAGGCATGAACACCGAAGTTATGGTTACCGTCGGCCACACCGATTCGATCGGTTCGGACGAGTACAACCAGCGTCTGTCGCTGCGTCGTGCTGAAGCTGTGAAGGCTTACATCGTCTCCAAAGGCGTTGATGCATCGCGCGTCTACACCGAAGGCAAGGGCGAGACCCAGCCTGTTGCAGACAACAAGACTGCAGCTGGCCGCGCCAAGAACCGTCGCGTAACGGTTGAAGTAGTTGGTACCCGTACCGTTACTCGCTAATACCTGTCACACGCTGTACCGAAGCCGCCGGGTTCGCCCGGCGGTTTTTTCGTTTACGGGTCCGGTTTGTGGATGGTTTGGTCTTAATTCCGAAATAACACTTCCTATGTTCGGTTCCGCACATATTTCCTCGGTGCAAACGTCGATAGTCGTGTTCACAGTTGCTTATCCACGTAAGCACAAACACCAAGGAAGAAAAAAATGAACGTCCTGAAGAACACCAGAACACTGTTTTACGCAGCCGGCTTGCTAGTAAGCTCGCTGTTGGCCGCTTGCGGCGGCGGTAGCGACCAGGGCCGCGACCCTATCCTCGGCCTGCCAGCTGCCTCATTGGTCAGCGTTTCCGTGACCCCGGCCACGGCCACCGTGCTGATTGGCGCAACCCAGCAATACAATGCCACCGCCAGCTACTCCGACGGCAGCTCGGCCAACGTCACCACGACCTCGACCTGGTCCAGCGCCAGCCCGACCATCGCCACCGTGGGCGCCAGCAGCGGCCTGGCTACCGGCGTGAGCGCCGGTTCTGCCGCACTGAGCGCCACCTTCGGCGGCAAGTCCGGCTCGGCCAACCTGGTCGTCACCGCACCGATCCCGCCGCCAGCGCCTACGCTGACCGGTATCACGGTCACCCCGGCCACCGCCACCATCGTTGCCGGCACCACCCAGCAGTACGTTGCCACCGGTACCTATTCGAACCTGTCGACCGCCGTGTTGACCGGCGTGACCTGGACCTCGAGCGCGCCAGCCTTTGCCACCATCGCCGCCTCAGGCATGGCCACCGGCCTGAGCGCGGGTAACACCACGATTCGCGCCACGCTCGGCACCATCACCGGCACCGCCGCGCTGACCGTGACCGCCGCTCCGCTGCCGCCAGCACCCGTGCTGACCAGCATTGCCGTGACTCCCGCCACCGCCACGATCGTTGCCGGCACCACCCAGCAGTACGTTGCCACCGGTACCTATTCGAACCAGACCACCGCAGTGCTGAGCACCGGCATCACCTGGACTTCGAGCTGCACTGCTTGCGCCACCATTAACGCCAGCGGCCTGGCCACCGGCGTCGCCGCCGGCTCGAGCAACATCAGCGCCACCAACGGCACCCTGACCGGTACCGCTGTTCTGACCGTAACCGCCGCGCCAGTCCTGCCGCCTGCAGTCACCCTGACCAGCATCGCGCTGACCCCTGCCAATGCCTCGATCCTGGTAGGCGCCACCCAGCAGTACGCTGTGACCGGTACCTATTCGAACCAGACCACCGCCGTCATCACCACTGGCATCACCTACAGCTCGAACACCCAGTCGGTAGCAACCATCACCGCTTCGGGCAATGCTACCGGCATCACCGCCGGCACCAGCAACATCCGCGCCGATGTTGGCAACCTGAACGCGACGGCTGTGCTGACCGTGACTGCCCCGCCACCACAGGTGCAGACGATTAACCTGGGCGGCGCAGCACGCTTTGCAGTACTGGCTGGTACCTCGATCACCAACAATTCGGGCGGCACCACCTTGGTGACCGGCGACGTGGGTGCGCCTTCGCAGACCGTTGATCCAACCCAGGCTGCAGGTTTCACCAACTTCAAATCGGGCGCCATCCTGGCCCAGGGCTTGGCTGACCTGCAAGTTGCAGTTACCGATGCCAACAGCCGCACCTGCACGGTGTCCTCCGCTGCCGGCGTCGATCTGGGCGGCCTGGTTCTGACCCCGGGCGTGTACTGCTACGCTGGCGCCATCAGCATCACCGGCACCTTCACGATGAACGGTCCTGGCCTGTACATCTTCCGCACTGCCTCGACCCTGAACACCACAGCCAACTCGATCGTGGCCTTCACCGGTGGCGCCACTGCAGGCAGCGTGTTCTGGGTGCCAGTCGGCCCGACCACTCTGGGCGCTAACAGCGTCTTCAAGGGCACCATCCTGGGTTCGTCGGCCGCCATTACCATCGGCGACAACACCACGCTGCTCGAAGGGCGCGTCCTGACCCAGGCCGCAGTCACCCTGCGTAACAACCAGATCACCAAGCCTTAAGCCACCGACCTCTCAGAAAGCAGATCATGAAACTATCAAAAATTGCAGTTGCCCTGAGCGCCATCGGTTGCATCTTGCTGGCCAGCCAGCCGGCGCTGGCGCAGGAAACCACCTTCGTCAATCCGGAGTGGGCCAATAGCGCCTGGTACATCGGCGCCGGCATCGGCCAGTCGCGCGCCAGCGTCGATGAAAAGCGCCTGCGCAGCGCCTTGAGCGCCAATGGCGAAACGGTCTCGGCCTTCAAGACCGACGAACGCGATGTAGGTTACAAGCTGTTCATCGGCAAGCAGATCAACCAATACTTCGCAGTGGAAGCGGCTTACACCGATCTGGGCAAGTTCGGTTTCAATTCGGCCACCGCCCAGGGCGGCGTGTTGAATGGAACTGCCGATTTCCGCAGCGTCAACTTGGACCTGGTGGGCACCTTGCCACTGTCTCAGCGCTTTGCGGTGCTGG
Organism: Pseudomonadota bacterium; assembly: GCA_040385745.1. Classification (GTDB taxonomy): domain Bacteria; phylum Pseudomonadota; class Gammaproteobacteria; order Burkholderiales; family Burkholderiaceae_D; genus Telluria_A. The sequence goes on along the minus strand of JAZKGU010000002.1, from coordinate 218,402 downwards.
CACGCCTTGGCATGAATTACACCAAGACCAATACCAAGTTCAGCGGTAACCGTCTGGCCGCGGTCACCAACAAGAACCCGACCGACAGCGCGGCCAATGCGTCTTTCGGCCTGGGTCTTGAGTACAAGTTCAGCGAAGCTGTAGCCATGCGTGGCGAGGCAACCCGCCACCGCGTCAACGATGCCGTGGGCAACCGCGGCGATGTCGACATGTACTCCCTGAGCCTGGTCTACAAGCTCGGCCGTCCTGCTGCACGCGCCTATGTAGCACCGGCGCCGGTCGTGGTAGCGCCTGCGCCAGTGGTGGAGCCAGCGCCAATGCCGGCTCCGGCGCCAGCGCCAGTGCCAGTGTCGGAGAAAGTATCGTTTGCTGCTGAAGCGCTGTTCGACTTCGACAAGTCGATTGTCAAGCCGGAAGGCAAAGCTGCACTGGACGATCTGCTTAACAAGCTGCAAGGCATGAACACCGAAGTCATGGTCACGGTCGGCCATACCGATTCGATCGGATCGGACGAGTACAACCAGCGCCTGTCGCTGCGTCGTGCTGAAGCTGTCAAGGCCTACATCGTGTCCAAGGGCGTGGATGGTGCGCGCGTTTATACCGAAGGCAAGGGCGAAAGCCAGCCGGTAGCAGACAACAAAACGGCCGAAGGCCGCGCAAAGAATCGCCGCGTGACCGTGGAAGTAGTTGGCACGCGGACAGTAACCCGGTAATACCCGCTGTTGCAGTACAAAAAAACCGCATTCGTGCGGTTTTTTTTCGTTACAGCATTGGCAAGCGCAGCATGTCGACCGTTTTGCGGATCAGCCAGGTGCGCTTTTCAGTGTAAGGCGGGAAGAACAGCTTGATCAGCATCAGGGGCGAAGAGCGCAACACCCCACGCTCGTGCGAGAACGCCTTGAAGCCGTAGATTCCGTGCGCATTGCCGATACCGGAATTGTTCACGCCGCCAAACGGCAGGTTGCCGTGGGCGAACTGGGCCACGCAATGGTTGACGCAGGCGCCGCCCGAGCTGGTGCGCCCCAGCACCTTGTCGATGTGGGACTGGGTGCGGCTCCAGATATACAGGGCCAGCGGCTTGGGACCGGCATTGATGGTGGCAATCACCTGATCCAGATCGGTGTAGGCCATGATGGGCAGCAGCGGGCCGAAAATTTCTTCCTCGAGGATGGCGGAATCCGGCGCGATATTGTCGAGCAGGGTGGGGGCGATGTAGCACTGCGCTTCATCGACTTCGCCACCGGCTTGCACCACGGCGCCCTTGGCTACGGCGTCGCTGAGCAGGGCCGCTACGCGCCGGGTATGGCGCGGATTGACGATGCGGGTCAGGTCAGGGCTGCTTTTCTGCTCGTCGCCGCTGGCGCCATAGCGCGCCTGCAGCACCTGCTTGCACTGTGCAATGAACGCCTCCTTGACGGACGCGTGCACATATATATGGTCGGGCGCCACGCAGGTCTGGCCATTGTTGATGAACTTGCCCCACATGAGCGTTTCGGCTGCCAGCGCCAGGTTGGCGCTCTGGTCGACAATGGTGGGCGACTTGCCGCCCAGTTCGAGCGTCACGCTGGTGAGGTGCTTGGCGGCGGCCGTCATCACGACTTTGCCGATGGCGGGCGAACCGGTAAAGAAAATATGGTCGAAGGGCAGGGCCAGCAGGGCGCTTGAGGTCGGCAGGCTGCCTTCGAACAGCGCTACCTCGTCAGTGGAGAAGGTGGTGGCGACAATGCGCGCCATGAGGGTCGAGACCGCCGGCATCATTTCGGATGGCTTGATGATGACGGTGTTGCCGGCAGCCAGCGCCGACACCAGGGGGCCGAAGCACAGGCTGAGCGGATAATTCCACGGGGCAATAATGAGCACGCGTCCGCGCGGCTGGTACTGCACCCAGGCCGACGTCCCCAGCATGGTGGAGGTGGGCCACATGCCGGCCGGCTTCATCCAGCGCTTGAGCTGACCGATGGCATGGCGAATCTCTTCCATTACCGGCAGGAATTCCGACGCTTCCACCTCGGCCGGCGACTTGCGGTAATCCTGGGCAAACGCCTGGTAGAAGGCTTCGCGCTGCGCCATCATGGCCTCGCGCAGGCGCCTGATCCGCACCAGCCGTTCCTGCGCGGTCGACTCGCGCCAGCGCAGGGCGGTCGCGAGCTGAGCGTCGAACACGGACTGCATGTGCTGGGGATCGGCTTCGTGCGCCGCCTGAATCTGGGTCACAGTGTTTAGCGAGCTCATACGAGGGCAATTCCAGGTTGATGGACAGTGCGCTAGCGTACCATGCCGCGCTTTGGCCTTTTTACAGGATTACTCTAATCCTGGGCCGCTAGGTGCAACAGCGAACGGTAAGCGGACCCGTGCGGGGTTTAAATAACGCCATGAAAAAAACTCCAGACGATAGCGCCAGCGCCGCGCGCGCAGGCTTCGTGCAGGTGCGCGGCGCGCGCGCCCACAACCTCCAGAACGTCTCGCTCGACATCCCGCGCGATGCGCTGGTGGTGTTTACCGGCGTGTCCGGCTCGGGCAAATCCTCGCTCGCCTTCGGCACCTTGTATGCCGAAGCCCAGCGCCGCTATCTCGAATCGGTGTCGCCCTACGCGCGCCGCCTGTTTCATCAGATGCCGGTGCCGGAAGTGGACGAGATTACCGGCCTGCCGCCGGCGGTGGCATTGCAGCAGCAACGCGGCTCGCCCACCACCCGTTCCTCGGTCGGCAGCGTGAGCACCCTGTCGAACTCGCTGCGCATGCTCTATTCGCGCGCGGGCGACTATCCTGCCAGGCAGGAGCTGCTGTACGCCGAATCGTTCTCGCCCAATACGCCCGAAGGCGCCTGCCCGGGCTGCCACGGCCTGGGCCGGGTCTACCAGGTCACCGAGCAATCGATGGTGCCGGACGACTCGCTCACCATCCGCGAACGGGCGGTGGCCGCCTGGCCCACCGCCTGGCATGGCCAGAATTTGCGCGACATTCTCGTCACCATGGGCTATGACGTCGATACGCCATGGCGTGACCTACCAAAAAAAGACCGCGACTGGATTTTATATACCGACGAGACCCCGACCGTACCCGTGTACGCCGGCTTCACGCCGGCTGAAACGCGCGCCGCCCTCAAGCGCAAGGAGCAGCCCAGCTACCAGGGTACCTTTACCGGTGCGCGCCGCTACGTGCTGCAAACCTTCGCCACCACCGAAAGCGCATCGATGAAAAAGCGCGTGGCGCGCTACATGGTCAGTTCGCAGTGTCCCGAGTGCGAAGGCAAGCGGCTGCGCCGCGAGTCGCTGTCGGTGACCTTTGGCGGGCTCGATATCGCCGACATTTCGCGCCTGCCGCTCGAACGCCTGCATGCGCTACTGCTGCCATTTGCCGACGGCAGCGCCAGGCGTAGCAAAAAGGCCGCCAGTGAGCATCCGGAAAAGCTCATCGTCACCCAGCGCATCGCCACCGATCTGGTGGCGCGCCTGGACGTGCTGCTGGCGCTGGGCCTGGGCTACCTCGCGCTCGAGCGCAGCACGCCGACCCTCTCGCCGGGCGAACTGCAGCGCCTGCGCCTGGCAACCCAGGTGCGTTCCAGCCTGTTCGGGGTGGTGTACGTGCTCGACGAGCCTTCGGCCGGCCTGCACCCGGCCGACACCGAAGCGCTGCTCGACGCGCTGCGCCAGCTCAAGGCGGGCGGCAACTCGCTGTTCGTGGTGGAGCACGCGCTTGACGTGATCCGCCACGCGGACTGGATCGTGGATGTGGGCCCGGCCGCCGGCCAGCACGGTGGCCATGTCTTGTACAGCGGGGTGCCGGAAGGGCTCAGGCAGGTCGAGCAATCGCAAACGCGGCGCTACCTGTTCGCCGATGACAAGGCCCCGGCGCGCACGCCGCGCACCCCGAGCGGCTGGCTCAAGCTCGAGGGCGTCACGCGCAATAATCTGCATGGCCTGGACGTGGCGCTGCCGCTGGGCGTGCTGGCCAGCGTGACGGGCGTATCGGGATCGGGCAAATCGACCCTGGTCTCGCAGGTGCTGGTGGACTTGGTCAGCGCCGCGCTGGGGCACGAAGCGCCCGCGCCCGAGGTCGAGGGCGACGCGCTCGAACAAGACGAGGTGATTCCCACCGAAGGCCGCATCACGCAGGGACTGGAGCACATCAAGCGCCTGGTGCGGGTCGACCAGAAGCCGATCGGGCGCACCCCACGCTCCAATCTGGCCACTTACACAGGCCTGTTCGACCATGTGCGCAAACTGTTCGCCTCGACCAAAAGCGCGCGCGCGCGCAAATACGACGCCGGTCGCTTCTCGTTCAACGTGGCCAAGGGGCGCTGCGAGCAGTGCGAGGGGGAGGGGCAGGTGATGGTCGAATTGCTGTTTTTGCCCAGTGTGTATGCGCCATGCCCGAGCTGCCACGGCGCGCGCTACAACGAAGGTACGCTGGCGGTGAAGTACAAGGAGCGCAATATCGCCGAGGTGCTGGGGATGACGGTGGACGAGGCGCTGGCGTTTTTTGTCGACGAAGCTGCAGTAGCGCGTTCGCTCGAAGTGCTGCGCGACGTCGGCCTGGGCTATCTCAGGCTGGGCCAGAGCGCCACCGAGCTATCGGGTGGCGAAGCGCAGCGCATCAAGCTGGCCACCGAACTGCAGCGCGCCGCGCGCGGCAATATGCTCTATATATTGGATGAACCGACTACCGGGCTGCATCCGTCCGACGTGGAACGGCTTTTACTACAGCTGGAACGCCTGGTCGAGGCGGGAAACAGCGTTATCGCTGTGGAGCATACTATGCGCGTGGTGGCGGCAAGTGACTGGGTGATCGATATTGGCCCGAGCGCGGGCGAGGCGGGCGGCAAGGTTGTGGCATCGGGTCCGCCGCGCGAAGTAGCGCAGCATAAAGGAAGCCGAACAGCACCCTACCTCAAGGAGTTTTTCCAGTAATCCAGCAGATTCAGGGTCGGCGCCAGGCTTTACGCGGGCCGGCGCCGATCAAAATGCGAATTAATGGAACAGCAGGATGCCGGCAGCCGCGCTGTTGAGCAGGTCGGTCGTGCACAGTAAATACGTTGCGGCGCTGGCCAGTGCAACGTTGAGGGCAGCCCAGGTAAGTGGAAATGAGCGCATCATGATAGTTCTCCTGCTGTAATTAACGGTTTTGCTTCGGTATGACTACATCGTAAGTCCTATGCTGTTCGGCAACTATCGGTCAAGTGTCCGCGACACTGTAGGAGTTTGGCTCGTGGGGCCGCTGTTGTTGTACTCCTACGACAAATGTAGGTTGCGTCCTATGGCAGCGGCCAATCGTGCGCCCTACAGTTGGGTATGACTACACACAACCCGACCCTCATGAACAATGGCGCCCGTGCTGTGCGCCGCAACGCCATCAGCAAGCTACTACGTCACGTTTTCGGTATCGACCGCCTGCGCGACGGCCAGCGCGAAGTCATCGACAGTGTGCTCGACGGTAAAGACACGCTGGCCATCATGCCTACCGGCAGCGGCAAGTCGCTGTGCTATCAGATTCCCGCCCGTTTGCTCGCAGGTACCACGGTGGTGGTCTCGCCGCTGATCTCGCTCATGAAGGACCAGCTCGAAAAGCTCGAGGCCATGGGAATCAAGGCGGCGCAGCTCAACAGCACCCTGTCGCGCGAGGAGGAGCAGGCCGCGCTGGACGGCATCCGCTCGACCTTGCACGAAATCGTCTTTTGCACGCCCGAGCGCCTGGCCCAGCCGGCATTCCTTGAAGTGCTGCAGCAGGTGCCCGTGGCGCTGGTGGTCATCGATGAAGCCCACTGCATTTCGCAGTGGGGCCACGATTTCCGTCCGGCCTACCTCGAAATGGCGGCTGCCATCGCCGCGCTGGGCAAGCCGCCCGTGCTGGCGCTCACCGCCACCGCCACCGATGACGTGGTTGCCGATATCGCACGCCAGCTCGGCCGCGCGCGCCTGAACGTGGTCAATACCGGCATCTACCGCCCCAATCTGCACTACAGCGTGCAGCAAATGACCAGCAACGACGAGCGCTATGTGCGCGCGACGGAACTGGTCACCAGCTCGAATGGGGTAGGCATCGTGTACGCGGCCACCGTCAAGGCGGCCGAGGAAATGCACCAGATGCTGCTCGACGCCGGCGAGAGCGTCTCGCTCTACCACGGCAAAATGGGCGCGGCCGAGCGCAAGGACAGCCAGGATGCCTTCATGCGCGGCGAAAAGCGCGTCATGGTGGCCACCAACGCCTTCGGCATGGGCATCGACAAGCCCGACACGCGCTTCGTGATCCACCTGCAGCTGCCTGCCAACCTGGAAGCGTATTACCAGGAATCTGGGCGGGCGGGGCGCGATGGCGATGATGCCGACTGCACTTTGCTGTACCTCCAGGACGACAAGCGCGTGCAGCAGTTTTTCCTGGTGAAGCACTACCCGAGCGCGAACGATCTGCGCATGATCTACAGCACCGTACGTGCGCTGGCCGAGCAGGGCAAGCCAAGCGCCGAGAGCATTGGCGCGGCGATCGAAGAACTGAGCGGGCCTACGCTCAAGGTCTGCCTCAAGCTGCTCAAGGATGGCAAGCTGCTGCGGCAGAACCGCAAGCTTGAGTACCTGGTCAGCGCCACCGAACCGGCCCAGGAGTTGTTTGAACAGCTGGCCCAGGTCTACGAGCAAAAGCAGGAGCGCGACCGCGAGGCGCTCGAGCAGATGGTATCGTATGCGGTAAGCGGGTTTTGCCGCTGGAAGGTGCTGCTCGATTACTTCAACGACGAAGTCGAGGGCTTCGAAAAGTGCTGCCGCTGCGATAATTGCCTCAATCCGCCGCAGGTTGCCGACATCGAGATCCGCGACGACGAATTCGATATCGCGCCCTCGCCCGAGTCGAACGAGCCCACCTTTGCCGTGGGCGACAGCGTCAAGGTACCCAAGTACGACGAGGGCACAGTGGTGGCGGTGGCGGCCGACCAGGTCACGATCGAATTTCCGGACGGGGAAACGCGCACCTTCCTGGCCAGTTTCGTCACGCCGGCGTAAAGGAGCACGCATGTCCGACATGGTGGTGGTGCGCAAGGAGGGACTGTATTGCGTGCCCGGGCAGTTCTATATCGATCCCTGGCGCCCCGTCGAGCGGGCGGTGATCACCCACGCCCACGGCGACCATGCGCGCGTCGGGCACGGCCACTACCTGTCCACCGCCAGCGGGGTCAATGTGCTGCGTTCGCGCCTGGGTGAAATCACCATCGACGGTATCGAATACGGCGAACGCATCACCCACAATGGCGTGACCATTTCGCTGCACCCCGCCGGCCACGTACTCGGCTCGGCCCAGGTGCGCATGGAACACAAGGGGGAGGTCTGGGTGGCCTCGGGCGACTACAAGGTCGAGCCGGACCGCACCTGCGTGCCATTCGAGCCGGTGCGCTGCGACACCTTCATCACCGAATCGACGTTCGGCCTGCCGATTTACCGCTGGACCCCCGAGCAGGAGATTTTCGACGACATCAATGCCTGGTGGCGCAAGAACGCCGAAGCGGGCCGCTGCAGCGTGGTGTTCGCCTACGCCTTTGGCAAGGCCCAGCGCATCCTGTCAGGTCTGGACCCGAGCATCGGCCCAATCATCTGCCATGGCGCGGCCGAGCCGCTCAACAAGGTCTACCGCGCCGGTGGCGTGGCGCTGCCGCCAACCGTGATGGTGACCGAGGTCGACAAGGCCGCCATCCGGCGCGCCATCGTGATCGCCCCGCCCTCGGCGGCCGGTTCGCCCTGGATGAAGCGCTTCGGCGACTACAGCGACGCCTTTGCCAGCGGCTGGATGCAGCTGCGCGGCGCGCGCCGGCGGCGCGGCGTTGACCGTGGCTTCGTGTTGTCGGACCATGCCGACTGGCCTGGCCTCATGAGCGCGATTGCCGCCACCGAGGCGCCGCGCGTGATCGTGACCCACGGCTCAATTCCGGTGCTGGTGCGCTGGCTGCGCCAGCTCGGCCTGGATGCCTCCGGTTTCGATACCGAGTACGGCGACGAGGACGACCCGGCCGCCGATGTCCCCATCCCCGGTCCGGTCGAGACGCAAAGCGCCGAGGTGAGCGATGCGTGAATTCGCGCGCCTGTACGCTGACCTTGACGAAACCACCGCCACCAATCGCAAGCTGGAGGCCCTGCAGAATTACTTCGGCAGCGCCGCTCCGGAAAACGCCGCCTGGGCGGTCTACTTTCTGGCCGGTGGCAAACCGCGCCAGGCGGTGCCGACCAAGCTGCTGCGCCAGTTCGCCATCGAGTACGCGGGCCTGGCCGAATGGCTGTTCGACGAGTCCTACAGCGCCGTGGGCGACATGGCCGAAACCATCGCCCACATTCTGCCGCCCCCGACAACGCACAGCGACATTGGCCTGGCCGAGTGGATGCAGGAGCGGATCGGGCCCCTGCGCGGCGCCGATCCGGTGGCCATCCGCGCCGCCATGTTCAGCTACTGGAATGAACTTGACTGGCGCGAGCGCTTCCTGCTCACCAAACTGATTGGCGGCGGCTTTCGGGTTGGCGTCTCCAAACTGCTGGTCACGCGCGCGCTGTCGACCCTGGCCGCGGTCGACGGCAAGCTCATTGCGCAGCGCCTGATGGGCTGGACCGACGGCAGCGTGCGGCCAACCGCGGCCGGATTTCTGCAGCTGATCGCCGCGCCCTCCGACGACGATCACCGCCTGCGCGGCGGCCAGCCCTATCCGTTCTTCCTGGCGCACCAGCTGCAGGGCGAGCCGGCCGCGCTGGGCGAACTGGCCGAGTGGCAGGTGGAGTGGAAGTACGACGGCATTCGCGCCCAGCTGGTGCGGCGCGGCGGCCAGAATTACCTGTGGTCGCGCGGCGAAGACCTGATCACCGAGCGCTTTCCCGAACTGGCCGCCTTGCCTCTGCCGGAAGGCACTGTGGTCGATGGCGAAATCCTGATCTGGAACGACGATGCGCCAGCGCCGTTCGCCGACCTGCAAAAGCGCATCGGGCGCAAGACCCTGTCATCCAAAATGCTGGGCGAACTGCCGGCCGTGCTGGTAGCCTACGACCTGCTCGAGGAGGAGGGCGTGGACCTGCGCGCCCTGCCGCAGCGCGAGCGGCGCGTGCTGCTCGAAGCCCTGGTCAAGTCCAGCGCCCGGCCCCAGCTCAAACTCTCGCCGCTGGTCCGAGCCGACAGCTGGCAGCAGCTGGCGGCCATTCGCGCCCAGTCGCGCGCGCGCGGGGTCGAGGGCATGATGCTCAAGGCGATGGACGCCCAGTACGGCGTGGGCCGCACCAAGAACGTGGGCACCTGGTGGAAGTGGAAAATCGACCCTTACACAATCGACGCGGTGCTGATCTATGCGCAGTCGGGCAGCGGCCGCCGCGCCTCGCTCTACACCGACTACACCTTCGCCGTGTGGGATGCCGATCCGGAAGGGGGGCGCAAGCTGGTGCCTTTTGCGAAAGCCTATTCCGGGCTCACCGATGCCGAGATCGCGGTGGTCGACAACGCGATTCGCAAGACCACGATCGAAAAATTCGGTCCGGTGCGCTCGGTCAAGCCGACCATGGTGTTTGAAATCGGCTTTGAGGGCATTCAGCTTTCGACTCGTCACAAGGCCGGCATTGCTGTGCGTTTTCCGCGCATTTTGCGCAAGCGCGACGACAAGACCGTCGACGACGCCGATTCGCTCGACACGCTCAAGGGCCTGCTGGCCGCCGCCGCTCCATGAGCAAGAGCGCGATGGCGCAGCTGGTGGACGACTGGTTCGCCACGCGCGGCTGGAAGGTCTTTCCATTCCAGCGCGGAGTCTGGAAGGCCGCGCTCAAAGGCGAGTCGGGCCTGCTGCATGCTAGCACCGGCGCGGGCAAGACCTACGCTGTCTGGTTCGCCGCCCTGCTGCGCGGCGCGCTCCCGGGCCAGCGCAAGGCGGGCGGTCTGCGCGTGCTGTGGATCACGCCCATGCGCGCGCTGGCCGCTGACACCCAGCGCGCGCTGGAACAATCAGCCGCCGCGCTGGCACCGGGCTGGACGGTGGGTGCACGCACCGGCGACACCACATCGGCTGAGCGCGCGCGCCAGTCCAAGGCGCTGCCTTCGGCCCTCATCACCACGCCCGAAAGCCTGTCCCTGCTGCTCAGCCACGCCGCGGCCCAGCAGCAGTTCGCCAACATCGACATGGTCATCATCGACGAATGGCATGAACTGATGGGTAGTAAGCGCGGGGTGCAGGTGCAGCTGGCGCTGGCGCGCCTGCGCTTCTGGCGCCCGCAGCTGGTAGTCTGGGGACTCTCGGCCACGATGGGCAATCTGGCCCAGGCCCAGGATGTGCTGCTGGGCGAAGGGCAGGGCACCCTGGTGGAGGGCGACATGCGCAAGGAGATCCTGGTCGACACCCTGATTCCGGCCAATGTATCGCGCTTTCCATGGGGCGGGCACCTGGGCATCGCCATGCTGCAGCCGGTGATCGACGAGATCGAGCAGTACGACGCCACGCTGGTGTTCACCAATACCCGCTCGCAGTCGGAGCTGTGGTATCAAAATATTCTGGAAGCCCGTCCCGACTGGGCCGGCCTGATCGCGCTGCATCACGGCTCGCTCGATCGCGAGGTGCGCGAGTGGGTGGAAACGGGGCTGAAAAAAGGCGAACTCAAGGCTGTCATCTGCACTGCCAGCCTGGATCTGGGCGTGGATTTTCTGCCGGTGGAGCGGGTGCTGCAGATTGGCAGCGCCAAGGGCATTGCGCGCCTGCTGCAGCGCGCCGGGCGCAGCGGCCATGCGCCAGGGCGGGTGTCGCGCGTGACGCTGGTGCCCACCCACAGCCTGGAACTGCTGGAAGCGGCCGGCGCTAAACAGGCTGTGGCGGCGCGCCGCATCGAGGCACGGCTGGTGCCCAACAAGCCTTTCGACGTGCTGGTGCAGCACCTTGTCACGGTGGCGCTGGGCGGCGGCTTTCAGTCCGAAGCGCTGTATGCCGAGGTGCGGGGCGCCTGGTCGTACCGCGCCATGAGCTGGGAGGAGTGGCAGTGGGCGCTCGACTTCGTCGCGCGCGGCGGCCAGAGCCTGATCGCCTATCCCGAGTACCAGCGCGTGCTGGCCGACGAGGCGGGCGTGTACCGGGTGCCCAACATTGCGCTGGGGCGGCGCCACCGCATGGGCATCGGCACCATCGTGTCGGATTCCTCGATCCAGGTGAAGTACATGAGCGGAGGGCGGATCGGGACGGTGGAGGAATCGTTCGCGGCGCGTCTCAAGCCGGGCGACCATTTCCTGTTCGGGGGGCGCATCCTGGAGTTCGTACGGGTGCACGAAATGACCGCCTTTGTCAAAAAGGCGACAGGCGCCAAGGGCGCCGTCACGCGCTGGATGGGCGCCAAGATGCCGCTCTCGTCGGAGCTGGCCCAGGCCGCGCTCGAGCAATTGCGCCTGGCCGAGGCCGGCTCCTTCGAGGGCCCCGAAATGGAAGCATTGCGGCCCCTGATCGAGATCCAGCAGCGATGGTCGGCCCTGCCCACTACCGACAAACTGGTCATCGAGAGCATGAAAAGCCGCGAAGGCTACCACCTGTTTTTCTACGCCTTTGCAGGCCGCTCGGTCCACATGGGACTCGCTTCCTTGTTCGCCTATCGCATTGGCCGCGCCCAGCCCATCACCTTTTCGATCGCCATCAACGACTATGGCTTCGAGCTCCTTTCCGCCGAACTGGTCAACTGGGGCAAGGTGTTTGCGGGCGAAAGCGGGGCCGAGGTGGACTTGCTCAGTACCGCGCGCCTGCTCGAAGACGTGCTCGAAAGCCTGAACGCGACGCAGCTCTCGCAGCAGCGCTTTCGCGAAGTGGCGCGCATCGCCGGCCTGGTGTTCCAGGGTTACCCGGGCCAGCCCAAGAGCACACGCCAGATCCAGGCCTCGTCCTCGCTGTTTTTCGAAGTCTTCCGCAAGCACGATGCCGCCAACCTGCTGCTGACCCAGGCCCAGCGCGAGGTCATGGAGCAGGAGCTCGAGCTCACGCGCCTGCGCGACACCCTCACTGCCCTGCATGCGCGTAAAATCGCCTACCGCCAGGTGGTGCGCGGCACGCCCTTCGGGTTCGCGCTGATGGTGGAGCGCTTCCGCGAAAAACTCACCACCGAAAAACTGTCCGACCGCGTGGCGCGCATGGTCCGCGAACTGGAAAAGGCTGCCACACCTTGAACGACAAGCTTGAACTGACAATCGCCGGCGAAACGGTGCTGCTGCTGCCCGAAAAAGCCCTGTACTGGCCGCGCATGAAAGTGCTGGTGATCGCCGATATCCATTTCGGCAAGGCCGCATCGTTCCGCGCGCAGGGTGTGCCGGTGCCGCGCGGGACCACCAGTGAGAACCTGGCCGGGCTAGACGCCCTGTGCGCGGCCAACCCGGTTGAGCAGATAGTCTTTCTGGGCGACTTTTTGCACGCAAAAGCGGCGCATGCATCGGCCACCGTGGCGGCGATGCTGGCCTGGCGCCGGCGCAATCCCCATCTCGGTTTAACTCTGGTGCGCGGCAACCACGACCTGCGCGCTGGCGACCCTGCGGGCGAGCTGGGCATCGAGATGGTCGATGAACCTTTCAATCTTGGTCCGTTTTCTTTTTGCCACCATCCTGACATCTGGGGACCGGGCTACGTGCTGGCCGGCCATGTGCATCCAGTGTACGTGCTGTCGGGGCGTCTCGATTCGCTGCGCCTTCCGTGTTTTCTGGCCGGGCCTACGCGCATGGTGCTGCCTTCCTTTGGCGCGTTCACGGGCGGCTACGCCATTACGCCTGAATCCGGAGAACATGTTTACGTAAGTTCCGGCGAGGCAATCCACTGTGTACGCTAGCGTACGGACGTTGCACCTGTCGAGGCGTACCTTCGATGTTGAGCGCTGGATATAACCGGCCCTGCTGTTCAACCATCCAAAGGAAAAAATAATGAAGATGTCACAAAAAATACTAGCCGGGCTGATGGCAGCTGTGCCGCTGTTCTCCCTGACCGTGATCAGCGCCCCGGCGTCTGCCCAGCAATACGCTACAACTAACACCGCTACTCCGCGCATCCGCGGTTTCGAAGTGGATGAAGTGCGCCGCCTTGTGCCGGGTGCCGAACTGAGTTTTACCCTGTACGGCACCCCGGGCGGCCGTGCCAGTCTGAATATCCGCGGCGCCGCACGTAACCTGGCATTATCCGAAATCGAGCCGGGCCAGTACCAGGGCACCTACACCATCGGCAGCCGTGACCGTATCACCGCCACCAGCGCCGTGACCGCTAACCTGCGCATCGCTAATCTGGTCGTCAGCGGCGTGCTGTCGGAGTCGCTGCTGCGCGCCCCAGGCAGCCGTGGCCGTGGCCGCGATCGTGGTTATGACAACGCTGCCGGCCTGCCGCGCATCGAGCGTTTCGACGTGGTCGGCAACGACCAGCTGACCGCGGGCCAGGAACTGGAATTCTCGGTCTACGGCACCCCGGGCGCCAAGGTCGACATGGCGATCGAAGGCGCGCGCGGCGTGTTCTTCCTGCCGGAAGTCAAGCCTGGCCAGTACACCGGTGAGTACATCATTCGCCGTTCGGACCGTCTGAGCTCAAGCAGCGTCGTGACCGCCAACATGCGTATCGGCGACCGGGTAGTCACCTCGCGCCTGAACAAGCCGCTGCTGGTGGCAGGCACGCGAGGCATTGCGCCACGCGTGGTGCGTTATTGCACCAATTGCGCCACGGTTGACGCAATCAATGTGGTGCAGGTCGATGGTGACGGCAACTACCTCGGCGCCATCGGCGGCGGTGTGGTCGGCGCTGCGCTCGGCAGCCAGGTTGGCAGCGGCAGCGGTCGTACCGCAGCCCAGATCGCCGGCGCCCTTGGCGGTGCCTACGTAGGCCGTAACATCCAGCGCAATGCCAAGCGCACCCAGCATTACGAAGTGGTGATCCGCTTCGCTAACGGCGGCACCCAGAACGTGATGTATGAAAACGATCCTGGTCTGCGCGTTGGCGAGAAAGTCAAAGTCAACAACGGTGTGCTGGAACGCGATCAATAATCGCTGACCCGCAAATAAAAACGGCGCCTGCTTCTGCAAGGCGCCGTTTTTTTATGAGCGGAACTATTAGGCGGTGGTGGTGACGAGTACCTGGCCGTCGCCCGCCTGGCCCTGCTCGGCCTTGGCTTTGGCCGCTGCGGCGGCACTGTTCTGCTTGGCGCGCGAGCGTGACGGCGGCAGGCGGCGCAAGGTTTTGAGTGCTTCGGCATCCTTGATGCCGATGGTGCGCTGGTCTACCGTGATCAGGCCGATTTCATTGAAGGCCGAGAGCGTGCGGCTCACGGTTTCTAGCGTGAGGCCGAGGTAGCTGCCGATCTCGTGGCGCGTCATGCGCAGATTGAACAGCTTGCTGGAGTAACCCATGGCGGCGAAGCGGTCGGCCAGCGACACCAGGAAGCGGGCGACGCGCGCCTCGGCCGAGAGCGCACCCAGCATGCCGATCATGGCTTGCTCGCGCACCAGCTCGCGGCTCATGACGCCATACATGACGTTTTCAAGTTCCAGGTGCACCCGGCCCAGCGCGGTCAGCTTTTTGAACGGCAGCAGAATCAGGTCGCAGTCGGACAGGGCCACCGCTTCGGAGGCGTAGTGGCGGGTGTGGATGCCGTCCACGCCGAGCATGTCGCCCTTCATGGGGAAGCTCAGGACTTGCTCATTGCCGAATTCGTCGATGAGCACGGTTTTGAGAAAGCCGGAGTTGACGATGTAGAGCGTGTCGAAGGCCTGGCCGATGGTGTGGACGCGCTGGCCGGTCTTGAACTGTACGTGCTGGAACAGCAATTCTTCGGAGTTGATGGAGACGGCTGCGCTGATGTGCAGCAGGTCGCATACTTCCTTGAGGTTGGACCAGAGTCGGCCCTGGCGTTGACGGCCTGCTTCCATCGGGGAGGAATGCATGGTCGACGAGTTGGTAGGACGTTGATCTGACGTTGGCGTGGACAGCATGCTCATCTCCAGTTAGGAAAGCGTGGGTTTCACCTGCAGGGGCCGCCAGGCGGGGACCTGACCACGTGCAGCACGGCTGGGATTGCTTGCGTTGAGAAAATTTGCATCGCAGGAAAGCCCGAATCGTTGGATTGAGTATGCCAACTCGAGTCCGGCATTCATATCAGCGAACGCTGAATCTAGGAGTAGGATAGGGCGCGACAATGTAGGAGAAATCCTACTGGGGGGAGAGTTTACAGAGTGAAGAGCGGGACAGGAAGTGGCAGCGTGGCCAAACAGCAGAAAGGGGTAGGAATCAGTGATCTTGACCATTCTCGGCACGAAAATGCCACGCTAATGTCTAAAACTTTTGGCGTGGCTTTACGATTTGAATGGCGACAACAGGCGGTGCGCGACGGCGTATTGCACCATTTCCGACAGCGAGGTCATGCCCATCTTCTGCATGATGCGCGTCTTGTGGGTGCTGACTGTTTTCACGCTCAAATGCAGGCTGTTGGCAATTTCGGTAATCGATTTGCCGCCCACCAGCAGGGAAAATACTTCGAACTCGCGGTCCGAGAGCTGCTTGTGCAGCAGCTGTTCGTTGGGTGTCATGATGTTGAGCGCGAGCTGCTCGGCAACTTCGGTGCTGATGTACGGCCGTCCCGACGCCACCTTGCGAATCGCCCCCACCAGCTGGGTGCCCGCGCTTTCCTTGGTCAGGTAACCCTGCGCGCCGGCGCGGATGGCCCGCACGGCATATTGCTCTTCCTCGTGCATGGTCAGGATCAGAATGCTCAGCTTGGGCGACTCGCTGCGGATCTGGCGGATCAGGTCCACGCCGCTGCGTCCTGGCATCGACAGGTCCAGCAGCAGCAGGTCGAAGCCGCCCTGGCGAACATGCGAGAGCACCTCGAAACCGTTGATAGCTTCACCGACGATATCGATATCGAGTGCGCCGTCCAGGATGCGCTTGAGACCCTCGCGCATGATCGTATGGTCATCGGCAATCACAATTCGTATCATAGGTAGGCAATCAGTTCTGGTTGTTAGTGGTTTTTTTAACTGTAAGTCTGCGCAATTGGATAACCGGTTTTACTTGCGCAGCCGAAGGTTACGGAAAATTGGCCGCGCGCGCAATGGGCTCAATCTTCATGCCCCCGGTTCGCGTAGCAGGCGGTGCACCAGAACCGGTTTGGCGGTGTGCGAAAGCACTTTGTTGGTCACGCTGCCGAGCAGAAGCTGGCCCCAGCCGCTGCGTCCGTGGGAGCCCATGAAGATCAGGTCGCACCCCTGGCGTTCAGCAACGGCAACAATTTCCAGTGCCGGACTGTCGGAAAAACTGGTCATGGCCTGGCTGCGCAAGCCGGCCTCGGAACAGGCCTGGATGATGGCGCCCACGTGGTCGTTGCCGGTGCGGCGCATTTGGGTCATGTACTCTTCTTCGCTAGGGTAGGTGGGCGGCACAATTTCGACATAGATCGGGTACTGGTATTGCGGCGCCACGTACAGGGCAAGCACTTCGGCGCCCATCTGGCGGGCGAACTCGACCCCGGCACAGGCAGTATGACGCGACACTGCCGAGCCATCGGTCGTAATCAGAATTTTCTTGTACATGCCCATTCCTCCTACACGTACACGCATTTTCACTTGTTCCAGTCTCAAAGACTATTGATAGAACGAAAACCTTTGATCAGCGTCAAACCGGAGCACTATAAATTATGCATTGGGGCAATATAAATTTCTCTGCAGTATCATGCCGACCGGGCAGTTAATATATTTACGATTGTTAAGTTGCCTCGACGATCTACCCATGTCAATATGACACGTTTATTGAACGCGCCATACATTTGATGAGGGCTGTGCACTACATGACGTCGCAATCGTTCGAACAGGTACTCAATGCAGTACCGGCAGAGGGTTCTCTCACGCCAGCCTGGAAAAAATTTGTTAAAACAAAGTTTTTCGTTCAGGTGCAGCGCGCTCCAGACAATAATCCCCGCAATTTTTCCCTCCATGTGGCGGCCGACCCGGCCGGTGGCGAACCGGCCGTCCTGATTTCGGAGGAGCGCGAACGGCTCAACCGGCAGCATGGCAACGCCACTGCCGCCCTGTACGGGGCCGACATTGTCAAACTGCTCACCGACGATGCCGCGATCCTGGTGGCGCTGAGCGACCGCGCTTTTCAAATTGCGACCGAAAGGGTGGCGTGGCTCAAGGCTGGTTTGCAGGCAGCGCAGGCGCGCGCGGCCGAGCGCAGCGCCGGGTCCGCCCAAACTGCGACGCCCGCCGTGCCCTTCGAGCCGCTGCTCCAGCGCGCTGGCGCTGTGCCGCCTGATATGGCGGCGCTGGCGCCGCGCAGCGTGGGCCTGCCGCGCGCGGGATTGTCGTTCGAGGTGCCCGGCATCTGGCGCGAATCGCCGAGTCCGAACGGGCTGATGTTTTTCGACGCCGGCAGCGGCGCCAAAGTCGACGCCAGCGCGACGCTGCGCTCCGACCTGTCGCTGGAACAGTGGCTGCAGCTGCGCAGCGCGCAGTTTGCGCAGGACATGCCCTTCATGCGCAAGCGCGGCCCCGCCTACCAGCTCCAGGGCGAGCAGCTCGGGTGCCTGGTCACGGAATATAGCGGCAGCTTTCCTGGTAGCGGTATCGACAGCTGCTGTCTGCTTGCCTGCTTTCAGATCGACGGCAGCGTGGCCGCCATGGTGATCACCGCGCCGACCCCTGTGTTCGAGCGCGACGCGCAGCTGTATGCCTGGCTGCTTGGGCAGGTCAGGCTTGGCCCGGGGGCCGAGCCGGCGGCGCCTGCTGCGCGCGCGCCTGCCGCCATCGCTGTCGATCACGCGCACGACTTTGCCAGCGCCGTTGACAGCGAAGCGCCGCCCATTTTCGGTTTCACCATGCACGGTCGCCTGGGCCGGCTGCGGGCCATGGCCTACTGCTTCGGCGTCATGCTGCCCTTGATGGCGCTGGCCATGGCCAGTGCGCTGCTCGGCAAGGCTGGCATGATCCTGATCGGCGTGGCCGTCGCGATCGCGGTGTTTTTCAGCCTGCGCGTGCTGGTGCTGCGCATGCACGATATCAACTGGAGTGGCAAGTGGCTGCTGGCCCCGATCGTGTTGGCCGGCGCGGCCGGTGCGCTGCAAAAGCCGCAGATGGCCGCCTTTGTGGGCGCCGCCTTGTGGCTGCTGATGGCCGTGTCGCTGTACCTGGTGCCGGGATCGGAATCGGACAATGACTACGGCGCCGCGCCGCCGCCCAATACCACCGCCGTCAAGGTGGGCGCGGTGCTGTGCATTGCGGTGCAGCTGCTGGCGCTGTTCGGGCAGTCGCGCCTGTCCGGCACTCGTGCAGAGGCGGCGGGAGAGCTGCACACCTTCACCGGGCCCGATAAGTTATTCACCTTGAAAATGCCTGGCAAGCCGCGCGAGGTGCCTACCCCGGCGCACGTAAAGGCGCGCATGGGCGACGTTACAGCGCGCCAGTTCCACCTGGTCCACGACAAACGCACCTATGTAGTGCAAGTGATCGACTACAAGATCAATGTCGACGCGGGTGACATGCTGGACCTGGCGGAATCGAAAATCGTCGGGCCGGAAGGCAGTGCCACCGTCAGCAAGTCGATCCAGGTCAATGGCCTGAACGGGCGCGAAGTGCGCGCGACGTCGCTCGATGGCGGCATGCGCGGCGGACGATTGTTCTGGATCGACCGCAGCCTGGTCATGGTGCTGATGGCGGCTCCGCTTGCCGCCGGCAACGAACAAGCGATGGAGGCGTATTTCGGTTCGCTGGTGTTCGCTCCGCGCCCCTAGATTGCAGCGGGCGGAAGGCAGGCGGCGTTTTTATTATTCGGTAAAATGATACTTAAACCAAATATATTCGGCAAAATGTGTATCAAAAGCGAGTAATGCTTCAAAATGGGGCGGTCACTACTGCACTGCACAAATATGGCATAATCAAATGCGGCACCCGTTTCACGGCAGGTTTTACTGCAGTCCACACGACCCCATCATGATAAAAACGCTCTACGACAAACTCTGGGAATCGCACGTCGTGCGTGCCGACGAAGACGGCACCACGGTCCTGTACATCGACCGCCACCTGGTGCACGAAGTCACCAGCCCGCAAGCATTCGACGGCCTGCGCGCCGCCAACCGCGCGCTGTGGCGCACCTCTGCCAACCTGGCCGTGGCCGACCATAACGTGCCCACCACCGACCGCAAGGATGGCATCGCCGATCCCACCTCGCGCCTGCAGGTGGAAACGCTGGACGCCAACGCCAAGAGCTACGGTCTGACTTACTTCAACATGAACGACAAGCGCCAGGGCATCGTGCACGTGATCGGCCCCGAGCAGGGCGCCACGCTGCCGGGCATGACGGTGGTATGCGGCGACTCGCACACCTCGACCCACGGCGCATTTGGCTGCCTGGCGCACGGCATCGGCACCTCCGAAGTGGAGCATGTACTGGCCACCCAGACGCTGCTGGCCAAAAAATCGAAAGCCATGCTGGTGCAGGTCGACGGCGCGCTGCCCACCGGGGTGACCGCCAAGGATATCGTGCTGGCCGTGATCGGGCGCATCGGCACTGCCGGTGGCACCGGTTACGCCATCGAGTTTGCCGGCTCCACCATCCGCGCGCTGTCGATGGAAGGCCGCATGACGATCTGTAATATGGCCATCGAAGCGGGCGCGCGGGCCGGCATGGTGGCCGTGGACGACACCACCATCGACTACGTCAAGGGCCGTCCGTTTTCGCCCGCTGGTCCGCACTGGGAGCGCGCCGTGAGCTACTGGCGCACCCTGCATTCCGATCCCGGCGCGCCGTTCGACCTGGTCGTCACGCTCAACGCAGCCGAGATCGCGCCGCAGGTTACCTGGGGCACCTCGCCCGAAATGGTCACCTCCATCGACGGCCGCGTGCCGGACCCCGATCTTGAAAAAGACGCGGTGCGGCGCGACGCAATGGAAAAGGCGCTGGTCTATATGAACCTGCAGCCCAATACCGCGATTTCGGACATTCGCATCGACAAGGTATTCATCGGCTCATGCACCAATTCGCGCATCGAAGACTTGCGCGCTGCGGCGGCCGTGGTGCGCGGGCGCCAGCGCGCCTCCAACGTGCGCCTGGCCCTGGTGGTACCGGGCTCCGGACTGGTCAAGGCGCAGGCCGAGCGCGAGGGACTGGACAAGATATTCAAGGATGCGGGCTTCGAATGGCGCGAGCCTGGCTGCTCGATGTGCCTTGCAATGAACGCCGACCGGCTCGAGCCGGGCGAGCGCTGCGCCTCCACTTCGAACCGCAATTTCGAAGGCCGGCAGGGGCAGGGCGGACGCACCCACCTGGTGTCGCCCGCCATGGCGGCAGCGGCCGGTATCACCGGTCACTTCGTCGATGTACGCGCACTGCGCTAACCAAAACCACAAGCTCATAAAGCTGATACCACGAGAGTCCAAGATGAAAAAACTGTTCGCCCTGACCGCCATCGCCCTGATCCTGACCGGCTGCAACACCATTGCCGGGGTTGGCAAGGATGTCCAAAAAGTAGGCCAGGTCGTCGAAGGCGCCGGCAGGAAGTGATGGAGCGCTTGCGCTAGCGACTGCCCGCGCAGGAGGCTGGCGCAAAACGTTGAGCTGTTGGTGGTAATTTTTTCCCACTGCCGCCTCCCCGTCTTTCCCGCGGAGGCGGGGATCCATACCACCTTCGCTTAAGTGGTCGAGTATGAAAATTGTTTGTCAATTTAACTGATGTGCTATGGATCCCCGTCTTCGCGGGGAAGACGGGTCTGGGGCTATCGAAATAAATGATCGCTCCCTGACACCAGCCTCCCAGGCGGGAACCAATACAAAAATTATGGATAAATTTACGATTTACGAAGGACTGGTAGCGCCGCTCGACCGCGCCAATGTCGATACCGACGCCATCATCCCCAAGCAGTTCCTCAAGTCGATTCACCGGACCGGCTTCGGCCCCAATCTGTTTGACGAATGGCGCTATCTCGATCACGGCGAACCGGGCAAGGACAATAGCAACCGTCCGCTCAATCCGGACTTCGTGCTCAATCAGGCGCGCTACCAGGGCGCATCGATCCTGCTGACCCGTAAAAATTTCGGCTGCGGCTCGTCGCGCGAGCATGCCCCGTGGGCGCTGGACCAATATGGCTTTCGCGCCATCATCGCGCCCAGCTTCGCCGACATCTTTTTCAACAACTGCTACAAAAGCGGCTTGCTGCCGGTGGTGCTGTCCGAAGCGCAGGTCGAGCACCTGTTCAACGAGGTCAAGGCCTTTCCCGGCTTTCGTCTCGTGGTGGACCTGGAGCAGCAGCGCGTGTCGACCTCGAACGGCAGCCTGTCGTACGAATTCCAGATCGACCCCTTCCGCAAGTACTGCCTGATGAATGGCCTGGACGACATCGGCCTGACGCTGCGCCACGCCGACGAGATTCGCGCGTTTGAAGAGCGCCATCTTGCAGCCCAGCCCTGGCTGGCCAACGTTATCTAGCAAAACGAGCACCCACATGAAAATAGCAATCCTCCCCGGCGACGGCATCGGTCCTGAAATCATGGCGCAGGCGGTCAAGGTCCTGAACGTACTGGGCGAATCGTTTGAAATGGAAAGCGCCGATGTTGGCGGCGCGGGCTACGCGGCCCATGGCCATCCGCTGCCACCAGCCACCCTGGCGCTGGCCAAGAGCGCCGATGCGGTGCTGTTTGGCGCCGTGGGCGATTACAAATACGATACGCTCGAACGGGCGCTGCGCCCCGAGCAAGCCATCCTTGGCTTGCGCAAGGAGCTGGCGCTGTTCGCCAACCTGCGCCCGGCGATCCTGTACCCGGAGCTGGCCGGCGCCTCGACCCTAAAACCCGAAGTGGTATCGGGGCTGGACATCCTGATCATCCGCGAACTGACCGGCGACATCTATTTCGGCAAGCCGCGCGGCGTGCGCGAATGCCCGGACGGTCCGTTCAAGGGCGAGCGCGAAGGCTTCGACACCATGCGCTACGCCGAAACCGAAATTCGCCGCATCGCGCACGTAGCTTTCCAGGCCGCGCAAAAACGCAATGGCCGCGTCACCAGCGTCGACAAGGCCAATGTGCTCGAGACCTTCCAGTTCTGGCGCGATATCGTCAGCGATGTCCACAAGGAGTATCCGGGCGTTGAGC
This sequence comes from Pseudomonadota bacterium, assembly GCA_040385745.1. Taxonomy (GTDB): domain Bacteria; phylum Pseudomonadota; class Gammaproteobacteria; order Burkholderiales; family Burkholderiaceae_D; genus Telluria_A. The sequence goes on along the minus strand of JAZKGU010000002.1, from coordinate 196,336 downwards.
TGGACCACATGTATGTCGATAACGCCGCCATGCAGCTGGTGCGCGCGCCAAAAAAATTCGACGTCATGGTGACCGGTAATATGTTTGGCGATATCCTGTCCGACTGCGCAGCCATGCTGACCGGTTCGATCGGCATGCTGCCATCGGCTTCGCTGGACGCCAACAACAAGGGCCTGTACGAGCCCTCGCACGGCTCGGCGCCCGATATCGCCGGCAAGGGCATCGCCAATCCGCTGGCCACGATTTTGTCGGCGGCCATGATGCTGCGCTTTTCGCTCGGTAAGACCGAGCAGGCCGACCGGATCGACAATGCGGTCAAGAAGGTGCTGGCGCAAGGACTGCGCACTGTCGACATTTACGAACCGGGTACTGAAAAGGTTGGAACGGAACAGATGGGCGATGCTGTGGTCAAGGCGCTGGCCTGATCGCGCCGGCAGGGCAGGATGATTACTTATTAAATAAAGAGAGAGCATGATGAAATTAGTTGGCTTGGTAGGTTGGCGCGGTATGGTCGGTTCGGTCCTGATGCAGCGCATGCAGGACGAGGGTGATTTCGCCCACATCGAACCGGTGTTTTTCACCACCTCGAATGCGGGCGGCCGCGCCCCCGCCATGGCGAAGAACGAAACCACACTCAAGGACGCAAGCGACATTACCGAGCTGTCGAAATGCGAGATCATCATTTCCTGCCAGGGCGGCGACTACACCAGTGAGGTGTTCCCGAAACTGCGCGCCTCAGGCTGGAACGGTTACTGGATTGATGCAGCTTCCACCCTGCGCATGAACGAAGACGCCGTCATCGTGCTCGACCCGGTCAACCTGGACGTCATCAAGAACGCGATGACGCGCGGCGTGAAAAATTACATCGGCGGCAACTGCACAGTGTCGTGCATGCTGATGGGCCTGGGCGGCCTGTTCGAACATAAGCTGGTTGACTGGATGAGTTCCATGACCTACCAGGCAGCCTCGGGCGGCGGGGCCCAGCACATGCGCGAACTGGTGACCCAGTTCGGCACCATCAATAGCTCAGTGCGTGCTCTGCTGGACAATCCGGCCGCCGCCATCCTCGAGATCGACCGCGCGGTGCTGGCCACCCAGCATGGCCTGTCGGCCGAGGAAACCAAGCAGTTCGGCGTGCCGCTGGCGGGCAATCTGATTCCCTGGATCGACAAGGACCTGGGCAACGGCCAGTCCAAGGAAGAATGGAAGGCTGGCGCCGAAACCAACAAGATTCTCGGTCTGGGCGAGGGCTTTGGCAGCGCGCCCATTCCAGTGGACGGCTTGTGCGTGCGCATCGGCGCCATGCGCTGCCACTCGCAGGCGCTGACCATCAAGCTGAAAAAAGACGTGCCGCTGGACGAAATCAACGACATCATCGCTTCCCACAACCAGTGGGTCAAAGTGGTGCCGAACACGCGCGAAGCGTCCATGCGCGACCTGTCGCCAGCTGCCACCACGGGCAGCCTGACGATTCCGGTCGGGCGACTGCGCAAGATGTCGATGGGCGGCGAGTACCTGTCGGCCTTCACCGTGGGCGACCAGTTGCTGTGGGGAGCGGCCGAACCGCTGCGCCGCATGCTTCGTATCATCCTCGATAAGTAAGTTGCCTGCGGGGCACTAAAATTGCCCGTGTGGCAAGTCGAGTCAAGGGCCGCCTGTTGCGGCCCTTGTGCATCAGAATGCAGCAAAGTGCGCGTTTACAGGGACTTAGGGCTAACTTATCATCCAAAAGCTTGCATGCCGTAAAGCATGATGATATGTTGGGACTCTCCGGGAAACCAGCTTTCTCCCCAGTTAACTCAAGATGCCGCCCACTATGCATTCAAACACTCGCTCCAAGCTCACTTCGTTCGCGTTGAAAACATTATCCAGCGCGGTTGCAAGCGCAGTGTTTCTGTCAACCTCGGCCTACGCTGCCGGTCTCGGCAAGCTGACGGTGTTGTCCGCGCTGGGCCAGCCGCTCAATGCGGAGATCGAGCTGACCGCGGTGTCGGCCGATGAGGCCAGTGGACTGGTAGCCAAGCTAGCCCCGGCCGAAGCGTTCCGGGTTGCCAACATTGAATTCAACCCGGCTCTGCTGTCGCTGCGCTTCGCAGTCGAGCAGCGCGGTGGGCGCCAGTTCGTCAAGATTACCTCGTCCCAGCCAGTCAATGAGCCTTTCGTCGATCTGTTGCTCGAGCTGAGCTGGAATAGCGGGCGCCTGGTGCGCGAATATACGTTCCTGCTCGATCCGGCCGACATGCGCACTGCCCAGCCAGCCCAGGTGGCGCCGTCCGCCAACCAGATCAACCGTGTTTCGCCTCCACCAGTCCAGCAGGGAAGCAATCCGCGTCCCGCCGGGCAGGCTGCCAATCCGCGCCCGGCGCCAGCTCAGCAGGCCCAGACCAGCCAGCCTGGCCAGCAGGCTTCGGCCCCGGCACGCGAGGAAGGCGCTTCTGAATACCGCGTGCGCGCTGGCGATACGCTTGGCAAGATCGCAGGCCGCCTCAAGCCGGTCGAAGTGTCGCTCGACATGATGCTCGTGGCCTTGTATCGCGCTAATCCGGACGCGTTTGCAGGCAACAATATGAACCGCCTCAAATCGGGTCAAATCCTGACGGTGCCTGATGCCGCCACCATCCAGGGCAATGGCCAGGGCGAGGCGCGCGGCGTGGTAGTGGCCCATGCAGCCGATTTCAACGCTTACCGCGCCAAGCTGGCCGGGCAAGTGGCAACGGCGGCGCCCGACAAGGCGCCCGAGGCCACCCAGAGCACGGGCGGCAAGATCACGGCCCAGGTGGCCGAGCGCCCAACGGCGGCCAATGTGTCCAAAGACCAGCTCAAGCTGTCCAAGGCCACCGCCGCTACTGATGTAGCAGGCAAATCGGCTGCGGTTAGCATGGAAGAGAAGATTGCCAAGGAAAAGGCGCTGGCCGACGCCAGCGCGCGCGTCAAGGAACTCGAGCGCAACGTCAGCGAACTTGAAAAGCTGATGGCCGTCAAGAGCAAGGCCGGCACCGAAGCGCAAAAGCCTGCCGTGGTAGCAGCGCCTGCTGCGGTTCCAGCGCCTGTGCCAGCGGCGGCCCCGGTCGTCGCGGCGCCGGCCGCCGTCAAGCCGGACCCGGTCGTCAAAGCGCCGGCTGCCACTACGCCTGCTGCCTCGCAAACGGCCACCCTGGTGCCTGCAGCGGAAAAGCCTGTGATGAAAACCCTGCCGACACCTGCTACGCCGGTGCTTGCAGCGCCCGAGGAAAAGTCATTCTTCGACATGCTGATGGAAAACATCGTGCTGGTCGCCGGTGGCCTGCTTGCTCTGCTCGCCGTGCTCGGCTTGCTGGCATTCTCGCGCCGCAAGAAGGAAGATCCGCAGAACACCATCGAACCGTCCATTTTGGGCGCGCCGACTACCGACCAGGCCCATTCCCTGTTCGCCGAGACCGGCGGCCAGAGCGTGGACACCAGCAACAGCGTATTCAACTCCAGCTTTGCCCCTTCCGCCAGCCAGCTCGACACCAATGAAGTCGACCCGGTCGCCGAAGCCGATGTCTACATCGCTTACGGGCGCGACGCGCAGGCCGAAGAAATTCTCAAGGAAGCCCTGCGCACCCATCCTGAACGTTACCCTGTGCGCCTGAAGCTGCTGGAAATCTACGCCGCCCGCAAGGATCTGCGCGCCTTCGAAGCCCAGGCCACCGAGCTGTATGGCATGACCAAAGGTAGTGGCGATGAGTGGACCCAAGCCGCTTTGCTGGGCCTGGCAGTCGATCCTTCCAATGCGCTCTACGCCAGCGCTGCGGCGGCCGGTCCGGCAACCGCGATTCACGCAGCCGTGCAGGAAGCGACGCTGAAAGAAGAGCTGAAGGCACCGGTGCTTGCTCAGCAGGTCGACCTTGGCAAGGACAGCGGCGCGCCTGCCAAAGCCGCCGAAACCAATACCATGGACTTCGATGTGGCCGGGCTCTCTTTCGAACCGGTCAAAGCTGCAGCGCCTGCAGCGTCGATGGAAATGGACTTCGCACCTACGGCGGCTGCGGCGGCGGTGGCGCCGGTCGCGCTCGAGAAGAAGGACGAGGGCATGTCCTTCGACATGGATTTCAATTTGCCGGGCGCCGAGCCCGAGCCGGTGATCCACGATATGTCCGCCGAGTTCGCCAACGCCGGCAAGGACGACCTGGGCGATCTGTCGAGCGCCTTCAATATTCCTTCGGCCCCGGCGGCGCCCGCCAAGCCGGCCGACAACAGCATGGATTTCGGCGACATGAGTTTCGACCTGCCATCCACGCCAGCGCCGTCGCCTGCGCCAGCTGCGCCGCAATTTGACATGTCGAGCCTGAACCTCGACCTGCCATCGGCCACCGGTGGATCGAGCGTGCCGGAGTTTGCCATGGAAAACGTGGGCCCTGGCGATCTGTCGGCCCAGCACATGGAAATGGACACCAAGCTGGACCTGGCTATTGCCTACGAAGAAATTGGCGACAAGGAAGGCGCGCGCGAGCTGCTGGACGAAGTCATCAAAGGCGGCAGCAGCGAGCAAGTCGGCAAGGCCAACGAAATGCGCGCCAAACTGGCGTGATTGCCCAAAGTAGCAAAATGGACTTCCATTGAAACGGATTGCGCTGGGTGTCCAGTATGACGGTACCGCCTGGAACGGGTACCAGAAGCAGCCAGACCGCAATACCGTGCAGGACCGGCTCGAAATCGCGCTCGAAAAATTCGCCCGCGTCGAGCTGGGCACTACCTGCGCCGGGCGCACCGATACCGGTGTCCACGCCCTCGAGCAGGTCATCCACTTCGATACCGAGTTGAGCCGCGATACCCAGTCCTGGGTGCGCGGCGTCAATACTTTTCTCCCCGATTCGATCGCCGTGCGTTGGGCCACCGAAGTGCCCGAGTTGCCCGGGCAGGAATTCCACGCGCGCTTTTCAGCTTTCGCCCGCACCTATCACTACGTGCTGTACAACAATCCTGTGCGTTCGCCGCTGGTGGCGGGGCGCGCCGGTTGGGTGTTCCGTCCGCTCGACGTGGCGCGCATGCAGGCGGCCGCCCAGTGCCTGGTCGGCACCCACGATTTTTCCGCCTTTCGCTCTTCGCAATGCCAGGCCAAAACCCCGGTCAAGCAGATGCACGCGGTGCAGGTGGAGCGGCGCGGCGAAATGATCGTCTTCACGCTGCGCGCCAGCGCCTTTTTGCACCATATGGTGCGCAACCTGATCGGCTCGCTCATCTATATCGGCCAGGGGCGCCACGAGCCGGCATGGCTGCAGGGCGTGCTGGAAGGGCGCGACCGCAACGACGCCGCGCCCACTTTCATGCCGGACGGCCTGTACCTGGCCAAAATCGATTACGATCCGAAGTGGGGACTGCCGCAGGACGCGACCAGCCCGCTACCCTGGTTCTGAGCATGCCACGCACACGCATCAAAATTTGCGGCCTTACGCGCGCCGAAGACATCCATGCCGCGGTCGCGGCCGGCGCCGACGCCCTCGGTTTCGTGTTTTATCCCAACAGTCCGCGCTATGTCAGCCCGGCCCGGGCCGGCTTGCTCATGAGCGTGGTGCCCCCCTTCGTCAGTACTGTCGCCCTGTTCGTCAACCCGACGGTGGAAGAGGTGGTGGCGGTGGCCGGCCAGGCCCCGTTTGCCCAGCTGCAGTTTCACGGCGACGAGTCCAGCGCCCAGTGCTCGGTGATGGCGCAGGCAGTGAACCGGCCTTTTATGCGCGTGTACCGGGTCAAACCCGACACGACCGGCGCCGATTTGCTAGAATATGAGCATCAATACCGTTCCGCCAGTCCCTTGTTCATGGGCTTGTTGCTCGACACCTATGTCGATGCCTACGGCGGAGCAGGAAAGGCATTCGATTGGTCTCTCATTCCAAAAGAACTCGCGCCTCGGGTCGTTTTAAGTGGTGGCTTGAGCGTACACAGCGCGACTGACGCAGTGGTACGCGTACGTCCCTATGCCGTCGACATCAGCAGTGGTGTCGAAGCTGCAAAGGGAATCAAGGATGCCCGCAAGATTGCCGATTTTATCGCGGCGGTGCGGGCAGGCGACACCACCATTGAAAGCGAGAATTCCCATGACGAACGTACCCAAAGCGGCACCTGAGCGCGCTCCGGCCGCCCCCCTGTTCCAGACTCCCGATTACCAGCTGCCTGACGCGCGCGGCCACTTTGGCCCTTATGGCGGCTCCTTCGTTGCCGAAACGCTGAGCCATGCCCTGGCCGAACTGAAGGAAGCCTACGCGCGCTACAGCCACGATCCCGAATTTCTCGACGAGTTCCGCTACGAACTCAAGCACTTCGTGGGCCGGCCCTCGCCGATCTACCACGCCAAGCGCTGGTCCGAGCAGCAGGGCGGGGCGCAGATCTTCCTCAAGCGCGAAGACTTGAACCATACCGGCGCCCACAAGATCAACAATGTGATCGGCCAGGCATTGCTGGCGCGGCGCATGGGCAAGCCGCGCATCATCGCCGAAACCGGCGCCGGCCAGCACGGCGTGGCCACGGCCACCATCTGCGCGCGCTTTGGACTGGAGTGCGTGGTGTACATGGGCAGCGAGGACGTCAAGCGCCAGGCCCAGAACGTGTACCGCATGAAGCTGCTGGGCGCGACCGTGGTGCCGGTGGAATCGGGCTCCAAAACGCTCAAGGACGCGCTCAATGAAGCCATGCGTGACTGGGTCACCAATATCGAAAACACCTTCTACATCATCGGCACCGTGGCCGGTCCGCACCCGTATCCGATGATGGTGCGTGATTTCCAGTCCGTGATTGGCGAAGAGTGCCTGGTGCAGATGCCGGAAATGACGGGGCGCCAGCCCGACTATGTGATGGCTTGCATCGGCGGCGGCTCGAACGCGATGGGGATTTTTTATCCTTACATCGACGAGAAGAATGTGCAATTGGTGGGCGTGGAGGCGGCGGGCGAGGGGCTCGACTCGGGCAAGCATTCGGCCTCGCTGACAGCGGGCATTCCCGGCGTTCTGCACGGCAACCGCACCTATTTGCTGCAGGACGAGAACGGCCAGATCATCGAGACTCACTCGGTATCGGCCGGCCTGGACTATCCGGGCGTGGGGCCCGAGCACGCCTGGCTCAAAGATCTGGGGCGCGCGCAGTATGTGTCGGTAACGGACGAGGAGGCGCTGGCCGCCTTCCACGACTGCTGCCATATCGAGGGCATCATTCCGGCGCTGGAATCGTCGCACGCGCTGGCGTACGCGGCCAAGCTGGCGCCGTCGCTGGGCAAGGACAAGATTATCCTGGTCAATTTGTCGGGGCGCGGGGACAAGGACATGCATACCGTGGCCGAGCGCATGGGCTTGAATTTCAGTTGAGGCGCTGCCGACACTGATCCATCCCGACAATTCACAATAATATTAACGTCCTTCTCGCGCAGGCGAGGATCCATACACCTCTGATCCCATGTGTCATGGGCCTCTGCATTCGCGGGGAGACGGTTTCCAGGAAAACTATTCATGTCCAGAATCGCACCTACTTTCGCAGCACTCAAACAAGCAAACAAGACCGGCCTCGTTACATTCATTACCGCCGGCGACCCCGGTCCCGCACTGACCGTCCCCCTGATGCACGCGCTGGTTGCCGGCGGCGCCGACGTGCTCGAACTGGGTGTGCCGTTTTCCGATCCCATGGCCGAGGGACCGGTCATCCAGCGCGCCTGTGAGCGCGCGCTCAAGTTCAACATCGGCACCCGTGATGTGCTCAATTATGTGCGCGAATTTCGCAAAACGAATGCTCACACCCCGGTCGTGCTGATGGGCTACGCCAACCCGATCGAGCGTATGGGCACAGCAGCGTTCATCCAGGGCTGCCAGGAAGCCGGGGCCGATGGCGCCATCGTGGTCGACTACCCGCCCGAGGAGTGCGAAGAATTCGCCGCCGACATGCAGGGCGCGGGCCTGGACCTGATTTTCCTGCTCTCGCCGACCTCGACCATCGAGCGCATCGGGCAGGTGGCCAAATTTGGCTCCGGCTTCAGCTATTACGTCTCGCTCAAGGGCGTGACCGGCGCGGGCAATATCGATACCGAGGACGTGGCGCGGCGCCTGGCCACGATCCGCGAGTACGTCAAGTTGCCCGTTGGCGTCGGATTCGGCATCCGCGACGCCGCCACGGCCAAGGCGGTGGCAGAAGTGGCCGACGCCGTCGTGATCGGCAGCCGCATCATCCAGGAAATTGAAAGCGCGGGCCCCGAGCGGGCCGTCGACGCTGTACAAAGTTTCGTTGCGGGCATCCGCGCGGCGCTCGATAGCAAATAGCATTAGGCTTGATGGAACCGACCGCGAGGCTTGCGGTCGAATCACTGTGGCACGCAGGAAAACAGTGTCGAAACAACAAGTTATCTCCCTAAATGTTGTACAAGCATGTGCTTAACGGCTAAACTACCGTCCACTGTAGATTGCCGCAGAAGGAGAATGTATGAGTTGGCTAGAAAAACTGCTGCCCCCCCGAATCCAGCGCAGCGACGTTGCCTCCCGCAAGACCATGCCCGAGGGCCTCTGGGTCAAGTGCCCGTCGTGCGAAGCTGTCCTGTACCGTACCGATCTCGAATCAAATCTCCACGTCTGCCCCAAGTGCAGCCACCACATGCGCATCCGCGCGCGCGAGCGCCTCGACGGCCTGATGGACGAAGGCGGACGCTATGAAATCGGCCAGGAAACCCTGCCGGTCGATACCCTCAAGTTCAAAGACAGCAAAAAGTATCCTGACCGCCTCAAGGCGGCCATGGACGCCACTGGCGAGACCGATGCCCTGATCGTGCTGGGCGGCTCCATCATGAGCTTGCCGGTCGTGGTGGCATGTTTCGAATTTGAATTCATGGGCGGCTCCATGGGGTCCGTCGTAGGCGAGCGCTTTGTGCGCGGCGCCCAGATCGCCCTCGAACAAAAAGTGCCTTTTATCTGCATCACGGCCACAGGTGGCGCGCGCATGCAGGAAGGCTTGCTCTCGCTCATGCAAATGGCAAAGACCACGGCCATGCTGACCAAGCTGTCCGAGAAAAAGCTGCCTTTCATTAGTGTATTGACCGACCCCACCATGGGCGGCGTGTCGGCCTCGTTCGCCTTCATGGGCGACGTTGTCATTGCCGAACCGAAGGCGCTGATCGGTTTTGCCGGCCCGCGCGTGATCGAAAACACCGTGCGCGAAAAATTGCCTGAAGGCTTCCAGCGCGCCGAGTTCCTGGTCACCAAGGGTGCTGTTGACATGATCGTCGACCGTCGCAAGATGCGTGAAGAAATCGCCCGCCTGCTGGCGCTGCTGCAAGATCAGGCTGTCGAAGTCATCGCCCAGGACTGATCCGCCTCCCGTTTCACCGGCGCGCGCACCACGGCGCGCGCCGTTTCACTTTTCCCGCCCCATGACCCAGCTCCCCACCACCTTGCCCGACTGGCTCGCGCTGCTCGAGTCGCGCCACGCCGAAGTTCACATCGACATGGGCCTGGACCGGGTGCGCGCGGTCAAGGAGCGTCTGGGCCTGGCGTTCAGCTGCCCCGTCATCATGGTCGCCGGCACCAATGGCAAGGGCTCGACCTGCTCGATGCTCGAAGCGATCCTGCTGCGCGCCGGCTACAAGGTTGGCCTGTACATCAAGCCGCATTTTCTCGATTTTAACGAGCGCGCGCGCATCAATGGCGAGATTGCATCCGATGCTAGCCTGGTCGCCAGCTTTGACGCAGTCGAGGCCCAGCGTGGCGCCACCGATCTTACCTATTTCGAATTTACCACCCTGGCCATCATGCACCTGCTCGCGCACGCCGGGCTCGACGTGGTCATCCTCGAGGTGGGCCTGGGCGGACGGCTCGACGCCGTCAACGTAATCGACGCCGACGTTTCCATCGTCACTTCGGTTGACATCGACCACACCGATTACCTGGGCGACACGCGGGAAAAAATCGGTTTTGAAAAGGCCGGTATCTTCCGTCCGGGCAAGGCTGCGATTTGCAGCGATCCGGTGCCGCCGCAGTCACTGATCGACCATGCCACCGCCATCGGCGCCGACCTGTGGCTGCTGGGCCGCGACTTCAATTATTCGGGCGACAAGCTGCAATGGAATTATGGCGGGCGCGCGCTGCGCCGCAATGCGCTGGCCTACCCGAGCCTGCGCGGGGCCAACCAGCTGCTCAATGCATCGGCCGCCCTGGCCGCCTTGGAAGTGCTGCGCATGGAATTGCCGACCAGCGCACAGGACGTGCGCACCGGGCTGGTGATGGTGGAGTTGCCCGGCCGCTTCCAGGTGCTGCCGGGCCGCCCCACCGTCATTCTCGACGTGGCGCACAATCCGCATGCTGTATCGGCGCTGGCGCAAAATCTCGGCAATATGGGCTTTCACCCTTACACCTATGCTGTGTTCGGCATCATGCAGGACAAGGACATCGATGGCGTGATCGCCCCGATCGCCCAGCATATCGATCACTGGTGCGTGGCCGGCCTGTCCTCGCCGCGCGCAGCCGCGCCTGCCGATCTGGCCGCGCACCTCGAAGCCTTGCCTGCGGGAGACGCCAAACCGGGCGACAGATCCGTTTCTTCCTTTGCCGATCCGGCCCAGGCTTTTGCAAATGCGATGAGCCGAGCCGGGGAGAATGATAGAATTGTGGTCTTTGGTTCCTTCTACACCGTCGCAGGTGTGATGGCAGCTCGAAAATCCTCCATTCTCTGAAGAAAAACCGCATGGGCTTGTTCTCGTTCCTCAATAAAAACAAGCAAGAAGATTTCGTAGACGACGGTGCTTATCAAGCCCGTGATGACGACGATGCACTGGCCGTCAAGGCCCGTTCCAAGCGCGCCTCGAGTGCCGGTGAACCTGCCGCGCGGCGCAGCAAGGACAATCGCGCCGATCCGGTGCTGCCTGAAAAGAAACGCGCGCGCCGGCGCCTGGTTGGCGCGGTGGCGCTGGCTCTGGGCGTGGCAATCGGCCTGCCGATGATCCTCGACGCCGAGGAAAAGCCACGCGGCAACGACATCGATATCCGCATCCCGTCCAAGGAAAAAGCGCCTGCGCTGCCAATGCCGGCCGCTGTCGCCCCGGCCGAATCGCTCGACAAGCGCGAAGAAATCGTGCAGGAGGTGGCACCGGCCGCGGCAGCGCCAAGGCCCCTGCCGCCGGAGCCGGCCGAGGTCAAAACCGTTACCCTGAAAACGGAGCCGAAAGCGCCGGTGAAGGCGCCTGAAAAAGTGCTGCCCAAGCCTGCACCGGTGCTCAAGCCGGCCAAAACCGATGAGCAGCGCGCCATGGCCATTTTGGAAGGCAAGCCGGGCCCGACTGCCGCGCCGCAGAAGATGTCGCTGCAAGTGGCTGCACTGTCGAGCCAGGACAAGGTCAACGACCTCATGGCCAGACTCAAGGCCGAGGGCATTCCAGCCTCGACCCAGAAAAGCGCCAACGGCGAATTGATCCGGGTGCGCGTGGGCCCGTTCAGCAAGGACGAAGCCGAAAAAGTGCGGGCCAAGCTCGACAAGCTGGGCCTGTCCGGCAAGGCGCTGCCGAACTGAACATGCAAACGGTACAAGGAACGAGCGCGGCGTGACGATTTTCGATTATTTGGTACTGTTTATTCTGATTGCATCGATTGTCATCAGTACCCTGCGCGGGCTGATCAAGGAGATCCTGTCGCTGCTGAGCTGGATCGTCGCCTTCGTCGTCGCCAATGCCTACGGAGCCGAGCTCGCGCCCATGCTGCCGGCCATGGTTCCCGGCGAGGCGCTGCGTCTCATCGTTGCCTTCATCGCCCTGTTCATCGGCGTGCGCATCCTGATGGGGCTGTTGATGATGGCAGTGGACGCCTTGATCAAGGCCAGCGGCCTGTCGCTCGCCGATCGTGGTCTGGGCGGACTGTTCGGCCTGGCTCGCGGTGTGGTGATCGTGCTGGCCGCCGTGATCGTGGCCGGCATGACCGATTTGCCCAAGCAGCAATTCTGGACCAGCGCGCTGTTGAGTCCCATGGCCGAAACCGGCGCGCGCACCGTCAAACCATTTTTGCCCGAGGCCCTGGCCCGGCATGTGAATTTTTGAATTTTAAAATCAGTAGCACCAGTCTCTAGGAGCGCACCATGTGTGGCATCGTCGGCGTCGTCTCGCATAATCCCGTCAACCAGCTCTTGTATGATGCATTGCTGCTGCTGCAGCATCGCGGTCAGGATGCGGCGGGCATTGCAACCAATCACAGCAGTATGTTTTCCATGCACAAGGCCAACGGCCTGGTGCGTGACGTGTTCCGCACCCGGAATATGCGTTCGCTGCAGGGCAATTCCGGTATCGGCCATTGCCGCTATCCGACTGCCGGCTCGTCCAGCGAAGAAGAAGCGCAGCCGTTCTACGTCAATGCGCCCTTCGGCATCACACTGGCGCACAATGGCAACCTGACCAATCAGGCGCAGCTGAAGTCGGAGATGTTCAAGAACGACCGCCGCCACATCAATACCGATTCCGATTCCGAGGTCCTGCTCAACGTGCTCGCGCACGAGATCCAGGAAACCACCACCGGCTTCACGCTCGATCCGGATTCCATCTTCAAGGCAGTGGCCATGGTGCACCGGCGCGTGCGCGGCGCCTACGCTGTGGTGGCGCAGATCGCCGGCCACGGTCTGCTGGCCTTTCGCGATCCCTTCGGCATTCGCCCGCTGTGCATCGGCGTCAATGAAACCGAGGCGGGCACCGAGTATCTGGTGGCCAGCGAATCGGTCGCGCTCGAGGGCATGGGCTTTCGCTTCCTGCGCGATATCGCGCCGGGCGAAGCCGTGTTCATCGACAACGACGGCCAGCTGCACCAGCGCCAGTGCGCCGACAATCCGAGCCTGAATCCGTGCGCGTTCGAATACGTCTACCTGGCGCGTCCCGACTCGATCCTGGACGGCGCTTCGGTGTATGCCACCCGCCTCAAGATGGGTGAATACCTGGCCGACAAGGTACGCAGCCAGTTCAAGTCGGGCGAGATCGACGTGGTCATGCCGATTCCCGATTCCTCGCGTCCGGCCGCCATTCAGCTGGCGCTCAAGCTGGGTGTGGAGTACCGCGAAGGCTTCATCAAGAACCGCTACATCGGCCGCACCTTCCTGATGCCGGGCCAGGCGATCCGCCGCAAGTCGGTGCGCCAGAAGCTCAACGCCATCGGTTCCGAATTCAAGGGCAAGAACGTGCTGCTGGTGGACGACTCGATCGTGCGCGGCACCACCAGCCGCGAGATCGTGCAGATGGCGCGCGAAGCGGGCGCGCGCAATGTGTTCTTCGCGTCCGCCGCGCCACCGGTGCTGTTCCCGAACGTGTACGGCATCGACATGCCGACCCGCGACGAACTGATCGCCTATGGCCGCACCAATGAAGAGATCTGCCGCGAGATCACGGCAGACGCCCTGGTGTACCAGGATGTCGAAGCGCTCAAGCGCTCGATCTCCGACGTCAATCCAGTGCTGAAAAATTTCGAGGCATCGTGCTTTGACGGCATTTATGTGACCGGCGACGTGACCCCCGAGTACCTGGACGGTCTTGAGTTCGCGCGCCACAACCCCAAGGCTGCGCCCAGCGAGGATTCGGCGCGCACGCAGCTGAACCTGAACCTGGCCAACGCCGAGTAAGGGTCTCATGAGCGAGAAGAAAAACTACGGTTTCACCACCACCATCCTGCACAGCGACCGGCAAAAGCCGGTCGAGCATGGATCGCTGCACAAGCCCTTGCATACCTCGGTGGCCTTCGGCTATGCCGATGCGCGCCAGCTGGCGGCCGTATTCCAGAGCCGCGAGCCGGGCTTTCGCTACGGGCGCCAGGGCAATCCCACCATCTCGGCGCTGGAAGAAAAAGTCACGCGCATGGAAGATGGCGTGTCGAGCATCTGCTTTGCAACCGGGATGGGCGCCATCGGCGCGGTGTTCCAGGCCTTGCTGAGGGCGGGCGACCATGTAGTGTCGTCTTCTTTCCTGTTCGGTAATACCAACAGCCTGTGGCAAACCGCGGCGGGGCAGGGCGTGGGCGTGGACTTTGTCGACGCTACCGACGTAGCCAATGTGGCGGCGGCCCTGAAGCCGGAAACGCGCATCGTCTTCGTCGAGACCATCGCCAATCCACGCACCCAGGTGGCCGACCTGGCGCGCATCGGCCAGTTGTGCCGCGAGCGCGGCATCTTGTACGTGGTCGACAACACCATGACCTCGCCCTACCTGTTCCGTCCCAAGACGGTGGGCGCCGGCCTGGTGGTCAATGCGCTGACCAAGTCGATCGGCGGGCATGGCAATGCGCTGGGCGGCGCACTGACCGACACCGGTGTGTTCGACTGGAGCGCCTATCCGAACATCGCCGCCAACTACAAGAAGAATGCGCCGACCCAGTGGGGCATGGCGCAGGTGCGGGCCAAGGGCTTGCGCGACTTCGGCGCCTCGCTGGGGCCGGAGGCGGCGCATCACATCGCGGTGGGGGCCGAGACGCTGGCGCTACGCATGGAACGCACCTCGGCCAACGCGCTGGCGCTGGCTGGCATGCTCGAAGCCGATACGCGCGTGGCCGCCGTGCACTACCCGGGCCTGAAGTCGCATCCGCAGCATGCGCTGGCCAGCGAGCTGTTTCGCGCTTACGGTCCGCTGTTCAGCTTTGAATTAAAAGACGGGATCGACTGCTTCGATTATCTGAACCGGCTCAAGATCGCGATCCCGGCCAGTAACCTGGGCGATACGCGCACCCTGGTGATCCCGGTTGCGCACACGATCTTCTTTGAAATGGGAGCCGAGCGGCGCGCCAGCATGGGCATCGCCGAGTCCCTGATCCGGGTTTCGGTCGGCATCGAAGACAGCGCCGACCTGCTCGACGATTTCCACAGCGCGCTCTAGCTCAGCGCAGCAAGGGCGCGCTATCGACCACGCGCATGTCGTGCATCTGGTGCAGATAGGCCTCGAGGTAGCTCTTGTGCGAGGCGCCCACAATCACCAGCATGCGGCTGCCTGGCCGAGCCGTCATGACGTCGCGGATGTTGGCCGCCATGCGCAGGTTGCGCGTCTCCCAGTAGCCCACATAGCCGCGGCCGAAGCGCTGCGGTGACGGCTCCTCGAGCGCAGCGCCAAAATCGCTGGCGAACACCAGCTTGCCGTTGCCGTGTGCGTTGTGCGCCCGGTACAGCGCCAATACCTCCTGCGGACTACCCAGCTTTTCGTTGAGCGACTTGTCCATCGCGCGGCGTTTGGCCGTGGCCGGATTGTCCCATGCCTTCAGGATGGCCGCGTCATAGGCCTTGTCGTCGACCGGCATGCGGTCTGCAGTGTGATCGTCCATCGGATACACCCGTTCATGGCCCAGCCTAGCTGCAAGCTGCGCGCCGATCATATAGCTTTCGTCGCGCCGGCTTTCCAGTTTGCGCAGGCGCTCCAGCAGCGCGCCATCGATGCCGTCGGCGGCCAGCCGCTCGGAGTCTGCCAGGCGCAGCCATTGCACCATGGCCGAGGCCTGCTCGCCCGCTGCCAGGAACAGGGCCGCCAGACGGCGGCGCTGGGCCGGGGTTGGCGTGGCAGGCCAGGTGGCCAGCATTTGCTCTGCTTGCGCGGTTGCTTGCGGCACGTCCAGGCCAGTGGCGGCGCGTGCCGCCGCCGGGTCCCAGCAGTAGAATTTGATGGTTTCCTTGTACCGATCAGGATAGCGGCGCAAGAAATCGCACTGCGAACCGGACAACGCCTCGATGGCGATAGCGTGCGGCTGCCATCCGGCCAGCCGGTCGTTGAGCATGCGTAGATTGGCCGCGTCGAAGGACGCCGGCAAATTCGACAAATGGGGCGAGCCGAGTACCAGCACCTCGTTCTGGACCCCGTTGGCAGGGCCTTTCATTCTGCTGGGATCGAAGTCTGGCCGATAGCCCTGCGCGGCGGCTGTAGCCGATACAGCCATGGCGATGATCATGCATACAATTTGGTGCACCTGCTGTCTCCTGTGTTTGTTGAGTATTAATCATTACATGGGCAGAAAGGAAAGTCACGGCGGAAATGCAGGCGCTGCCTGTGGCCGGCCAGCCTCGTTCCGCACGCGTTCGCCAGTTGAACAGTGCGCCACAATCCAGTTATGATCTGCCATCGCCCTTGTCCCGAGAAGACGCTGAAAATGAAGAAATATTTGTTTTGCCTGGCCCTGATAGTAAGCGGCGCAGCTCTTGCCGACGAGCTGGCCGATGCCAACGCGCTGCTGGCCAAGAAAGCCTATCCGCAGGCGCTGCAGGCCTACACCAAGCTGGCCAATGCCGGCAACGCCGAGGCCCAGCAGCATATGGGAGAAATGTATTTGTACGGCGAAGCAGGCGCTGTCGACCTGGTCAAGGCCGAAGCATGGTTCACCAAGTCGGCTGCCAAGGGCAACAAGACCGCCATTGCTGCGCTTGAAATGATGAAACAGCGCGTGCTACGCAAGAACGATATGGAATACTGGATGTCGAAATACGATGGCGCCGAGTTCAAGACCGGCCAGTACCGCTGCCCGGTGCCGCGCATACCGGCCATGTCCAAGCAAAACGATGAAATCGCCGCGGTGGGCGCCAAGGTCACGGCATGGCAAACCTGCTACAACGCCTTTGTCGAAAACATCAACAAGGCGACGCCCCTGACCAAGATGATCCCGAAAGACGTGGCCGACCTGCTGACCAAAGATGAAATGGCCAAGGCCACCACCCACCTCGACGGCGTGCAATCCAGGATTATTGAAGATGCGCGCGTGTCGGCCAAGCTGCTGCTGGCCGACTATGCTGTGTGGCGCGATGCTACCGATGCCTACGTGGCCGAGCACAACCGGATGACCAAAGAGGCATCCAAATCCATCAAGAACTGAGCCTAGTGCCAGCTGCGCATTAGGCCCACGGCCAGGCCTTCGAGGGCGAAGTCGTCGACTTCCGGGTCGACGCGGATGACCTTGAAGTCCGGGTTTTCCGGGAACAGTTCGATCACCGAACCGCTCTTTTTATAGCGCTTGACAGTGACGTCGTCGCCGATCCGTGCCACCACGATCTGGCCATTCTTGGCGCTGTCGACCTTCTTGACGGCCAGCAGGTCGCCATCCATGATGCCGGCGTCGCGCATCGACCAGCCTTTGACCTTGAGCAGAAAATCCGGCTTGGACGAGAACATGGCCGGGTCGACGCTGTAGGTAGCCTCGACGTGTTCCTGCGCCAGGATGGGTGAACCGGCGGCCACGCGGCCCACCAGCGGCAGCGACATCATCAGCGTGGGCGGGGGCAGCGACATAGCTTCGATGCTGGTGCCGGTCAGGCGAATGCCGCGCGAGGTGCCCGGCGAAATTTCAATCGCGCCCTTGCGCGCGAGCGCCTGCAGATGCTCCTCGGCCGCGTTGGCCGACTTGAACCCCAGTTCAGTGGCAATCTCGGCGCGGGTCGGAGGAAAACCCGTGTTGTCGATCGCGTCCTTGATCAGATTGAGGATTTGTTCCTGGCGTGGCGTGAGCTTGATCATGGGGTTCCGGACTGTGTGTATCAACAGACTGTATTTTTGTACAGTATTTCGCACAATGCAAGTATTAAATGCGGTTTGCCCGAATTATTTGCAGCAGGGCGGGTCAAACTTGGGCTTGAGGAGAGTGTGATGAGCGAGTTCGCCACGGTGACCCCTGACATCGATGTTGACTATGTGGTCTGGATGGAGCGGCAGATTGATCTGATCCGTGAACGGCAGTTCAGTCTTTTGGACGTTGAAAATTTGGTCGGCGAGCTGAGGTATATCGTGAGCAAGGAGAGGCGGGCACCCAAGTCCAGACTCATCGTGCTCATTGCGCATCTGCTCAAGTGCCAGTTTCAGCCGATGCTTAAAACTAGAAGCTGGCGTCGTACGCTCTTCATGCAACGCTCCAAAATAGAAGACATCCTTGAGAACAGCCCAAGCATGGCGCGTGAGGTCATGTCCCATGCGCGCAGCGAATACGGCAAGGCGCTGCGCCTTGCCCGCTACGAGACAAACCTCGACGTCAGCACCTTTCCTCCCGATTTGCCCTATACAGAAGCGCAACTTCTCGACTTCGACTTCGTTCCTTGAGATGCCAACAAGCAGGGGGATTGCCCAAGCGCCCATTTTCGCGCTATAATTGCCGGCTTTCCCCTTCCCACACTCGTCTTGACGCCGAGGTGGGCACTTGTTTAAACGTCCTTAAGGAGTTATGCATGCGTCATTATGAAATCGTTTTTATCGTCCACCCGGACCAAAGCGAGCAAGTCCCGGCGATGATCGAACGTTACAAAGCCAGCGTTACCACGCGCGGCGGTTCGGTTCACCGTGTTGAAGACTGGGGCCGTCGTCAGATGGCTTACTCGATCCAGAAGCTGCCAAAAGCGCACTACATCTGCATGAACATCGAATGCGACAACGAGACCCTCGTGGAACTCGAAACCGCGTTCAAATTCAATGATGCCGTGCTGCGTCACCTCACCGTTAAGATGAAGAAGGCTGAAACCACGCCGTCGCCGATGATGAAGTCGGTACAACGTGAAGACGCAGCCAAGAGCCATCGCGCAGAAGCCCCGGCTCCTGCAGCAGCTCCAGCACCAGCTCCAGCAGCGGCCTAATTCTTATCCGGCCCAGAATCACCTGAACGCGGATTGCTCACGCAAGTGAATCAACTCCAGTTCGTAGCAACGATTTGTGAGCGCGATGTATTGCGCTATACCCCGGCCGGTGTGCCGATTGTGTCGGCCACGCTGTTGCACAGTTCGCAGCAGATGGAAGCAGGGGTAGCCAGGTTGGTCGAATTTGAAATTGCCGCGCTTGCCGCGGGTGAAATTTCAGGACGATTCAGCCAGGCCGAATTAGGCGCCGCGCAACAGTTTTCGGGCTTTTTGGCCAAGAAGAACCGCAATAGCAAAAGCCTGGTGTTTCACATCATTGATTTTAGTGCCGCCGCCTAAGCGAACGCACATATTTTAGATACAGGAGCCTCAAATGGCATTCGGTAAAAAATTCGACAAGAACAAGCTCAAGCTTAAAGAAAAGCGCAAACAACAGAACCCACTGTTCAAGCGTAAGAAATTCTGCCGCTTCACCGCAGCAAACGTAGAACAGGTCGACTACAAAGACGTCGACACGCTGAAAGACTTCGTCCAGGAAAACGGCAAGATCATGCCAGCACGCCTGACCGGTACCAAGGCGCACTACCAGCGCCAGGTTGACACCGCCATCAAGCGCGCTCGTTACCTCGCCCTGCTGCCATACACCGATCTGCACCACGCTTAATCGCTGGCAGAACACTGGAGAACACTATGCAAATCATTCTGTTAGAAAAAGTTGTTAACGTCGGCAATCTGGGCGACGTGGTCAAGGTCAAAGACGGTTACGCACGTAACTTCCTGATTCCGCAGCGTATGGCACGTCGTGCTACCGCAGCGGCAGTGGCCGAATTCGAAGTCAAGCGCGCCGAACTGGAAAAAGCAGCAGCTGCCAAGCTGTCCGCTTCCCAGGCTCAAGGCGAGAAGCTGGGCGGCATGACCATCTCGATCGCGCAAAAAGCCGGCGTCGATGGCCGTCTGTTCGGTTCCGTGACCAACTTCGACATCGCTGAAGCCCTGTCCAAGCAAGGTTTCGCTGTTGAAAAAGCACAAGTGCGCATGCCTAACGGCCCGCTCAAGACCACCGGCGAGCACGCTGTTGCCGTGGCTCTGCACACCGACGTTGTGGTTGACATCACCATCGCTGTTGTTGGCGAAGCTGCTTAAATAACACCGTTGTTGAAGTGCTAAAAAAGCCGGGTTTTCCCGGCTTTTTTTACGCCCAAAGCCGGCCAAAGATTTCGGCCGGTCCACGGAAGAAGGTATAATTCGCGCCATGAATGTCCCTTCCGATCCGCAGCTCGACGCCCTCCGTATTCCGCCCCACTCCATCGAAGCAGAACAGTCTGTGATCGGTGGTTTGTTGCGCGATAACGCCGCGTTCGACCGCATTGCGGACATGATGCATTCGGACGATTTCTACCGCTACGACCACCGCATCATCTTCGAACAGATCGTCAAGCTGATCAACGCCTCCAAGCCGGCCGACGTGATCACCGTGTTCGAGGCCATGACCAACATCGGCAAGGCCGAAGACTGTGGCGGCCTGCAGTACCTCAACGCGATGGCGCAGAACACGCCGTCGGCCGCCAATATCCGGCGCTACGCCGAGATCGTGCGCGACCGCGGCATCCTGCGCAAGCTGATCACGGTGGCCGATGAAATTTCGGGACAGGCATTCAACCCGCAAGGCAAGGAAGTCAAGCAGATGCTCGACGAAGCCGAGTCCAAGATTTTTGCGATCGCCGAGCAGGGCGCGCGCGGCTCGCAAGGCTGGGTCTCGATCCAGCCGCTGCTGACCCAGGTCGTCGAGCGCATTGACGAGCTCTATAGCCGCGACAACCAGAGCGAGATCACCGGCGTGCCGACCGGCTTCATCGACCTCGATCGCATGACCTCGGGCCTGCAGCCGGGCGACCTGGTGATCGTGGCGGGCCGTCCCTCGATGGGCAAGACCGCGTTCTCGGTCAACATCGGCGAGAACGTGGCGATCGAAGCAGGTCTGCCGGTGGCGATTTTTTCGATGGAGATGGGTGGGGCCCAGCTGGCCATGCGTATGCTCGGTTCGGTCGGTCAGCTCGACCAGCACCGCCTGCGCACCGGCCGCCTCAACGACGAAGACTGGCCGCGCCTGACGCACGCGATCCAGAAAATGAACGACGCCCAGCTCTATATCGACGAGACCCCGGCGCTCAATCCGATCGAACTGCGCGCGCGTTCGCGGCGCCTGTCGCGCCAGTGCGGCAAACTTGGTCTGATCATCGTCGACTACCTGCAGCTCATGACCGGTTCGCAGCCAGGCGACAACCGCGCCTCCGAGATTTCCGAGATTTCGCGTAGTCTCAAGGGACTGGCCAAGGAGCTGCACTGCCCGGTGATCGCACTATCGCAGCTGAACCGCTCGCTCGAACAGCGCCCCAATAAACGTCCCGTCATGTCCGACCTGCGCGAGTCCGGCGCGATCGAGCAGGACGCCGACGTCATCATCTTTCTGTATCGCGACGAGGTCTACAACCCGGATTCGCCCGACAAGGGCACGGCGGAGATCATCATCGGCAAGCAGCGTAACGGCCCGATCGGCGCGGTGCGCCTGACCTGGATCGGCCAGTACACCAAGTTCGGCAATTACAGCGGCAACCTGGCGCTGTACCAGGGCGACTAACCTTTACGCCGCGTTCATTGCGGCGGCCATTCAGCAGCATAATCAGCTTAAAAACGAGCTTTAAAAAACGGAGAAAGCCATGTTTGGACGTTTGATGCCCACCGAGGGTAAATTTTTTGACCTGTTCAACGCGCACGCCGAGCTGTGCGTGAAAGGCGCGCGCGAAATGGTGGGTTTGATGACCCACTTCGACGACCTGGAAACCCGCACCCACGCCATTGAAAGCATCGAGAAGCAGGCCGACAAGATCACCTACGCCACCGTCGACATGCTGCACAAGACCTTCATCACGCCGATCGACCGCGACGACATCCACCAGCTCATCACGCGCATGGACGACATCCTCGACCTGATGGAAGATGCTGCCCAGACCGTGCTGCTGTACGACCTGAAGGCGGTCACGCCGGAAGCCAAGCGCCTCGCCGAGCTGTCGCTGGCGTGCTGCGAAAAAGTGCAGGCCGCCGTGGCGATGCTGCACAATATGGACAACTCGCAAAAGATCGTCGCCATCTGCGAAGAGATCGACCGCCTCGAGTCCGACGCCGACCACGTGATGCGCGCCGCCATGTCCAAGCTGTTCCGCGACGAGCCGGACGTGCGCAACCTGATCAAGCTGAAAGCTATCTACGAGATCCTCGAAACGGTCACCGACCGCTGCGAAGATGTCGCCAATATCATCGAAGGCATCATCGTCGAAAACGCCTAAAGAACAATAATGGAAACTATCCAAATCAGCATCTATGTGCTGGGCAGTCTGATTCTGCTCGCACTGCTGTTCGACTTCATGAACGGCTTCCACGATGCGGCCAACGCGATCGCCACCGTGGTATCGACCGGCGTGCTCAAGCCGCAGACCGCAGTGGCCATGGCCGCCTTCTTCAATTTTGTGGCCATCTTCGTGGTGGGCCTGAAGGTCGCGACCGCGATCGGCAAGGGCACTATCGACCCGATGGTGATCGACCAGTACGTGATCTTCGGCGCTCTGGTGGGCGCCATCGTGTGGAACCTGATCACCTGGTACTACGGCATTCCATCGTCGTCATCGCATGCGCTGATCGGCGGCCTGGTGGGCGCTGCAGTGGCCAAAGCGGGCACCGGTTCGCTGATTGCCGGGGGCCTGATCAAGACCGTGGTGTTCATCGTGCTCGCGCCGATGCTCGGCTTTGCGCTGGGAGCGATCATCATGCTCATTGTGTCCTGGCTGTTCGTGCGCTCCACCCCGCGCAAGGTCGATACCTGGTTCCGCCGCCTGCAGCTCATTTCTGCGGCCGGCTACAGCCTGGGCCACGGCGGCAACGACGCCCAGAAAACTCTGGGCATCATCTGGATGCTGCTGATCGCTTCCGGCCACCTGGCCAAGGACGCCGCCGAGCCGCCGCGCTGGGCCATCATCGCCTGCTACGCGGCGATCAGCTTCGGCACCCTGTTCGGCGGCTGGCGCATCGTCAAGACCATGGGCCAGAAGATCACCAAGCTCAAACCGGTGGGCGGCTTTTGCGCTGAAACCGGCGGCGCGATCACCCTGATCATGTCGAGCTTCTTTGGTATTCCGGTATCGACGACGCACACCATCACCGGCGCCATCGTCGGCGTAGGCGCGTCGAAAAAAATGTCGGCAGTGCGCTGGGGCGTGGCCGGCAATATCGTGTGGGCCTGGATTTTCACGATTCCGGCGTCGGCCTTCATGGCCGCAGTGGCTTGGTGGATCGGCACCAAGATCATGTAAGCGATCATGTATCAAGCGAGCCGCCCGTCGCAAGACCGGCGGCTTTTTTTTTTGACGCCGGCAGGCGCCTACTTGATGCAGACCTGGCGCACGGTCTGCAGGTCGACCAGACCTTGCAGCACT
Organism: Pseudomonadota bacterium; assembly: GCA_040385745.1. Taxonomy (GTDB): domain Bacteria; phylum Pseudomonadota; class Gammaproteobacteria; order Burkholderiales; family Burkholderiaceae_D; genus Telluria_A. The sequence continues at coordinate 173,324 of JAZKGU010000002.1, read as the reverse complement.
TTCTCGATGCCGTCCATTTTCAACGTCAGCATGCCTTCTTCCAGCGCCGCCGCCAGCAGCGTGGCCACGCGCGCGCGCTCCTGCAGTAGCTGCTTGATGCTATCGGTGCCGATCATCAGTTCGTGCAATCCCACCCGCCCGCGATAGCCTTTGTTGCATTCGGAGCAGCCCAGTGCGCGAAACAGTCTGTAGCGCCCGTCCCCGTCGGCGTAGCGCTGGCGCCACCCTGCGAGCACGCGCGCGCGGCCCGCGCTCTGGTCGGCCAGGAAGCTGCTGGTGTGGGCAAGCTCGGTGCAGTACTCCGCCAGCAGCATGGCCACTTCCGCCTCGCTTGCAAAATAGGGCACCTTGCAGGCCACGCACAGGCGCCGCGCCAGGCGCTGCGCCAGCACGCCGAGCAGGGCATCGGCGAAGTTGAACGGATCCATGCCCATGTCGAGCAGGCGTACTATCGATTCCGGCGCACTGTTGGTATGCAGCGTGGCGAACACCAGGTGGCCGGTCAGCGAGGCCTCGATGCCGATGCCGACCGTTTCGCGGTCGCGCATTTCGCCCACCATGATGACGTCGGGGTCGGCGCGCAGAAAGGCGCGCATGGCGGTGGCGAAGTCAAGACCGGCCTTGCGGTTGACCTGGACCTGGCGCAGACCCCTCTGGGTAATCTCGACCGGGTCCTCGGCGGTCCAGATCTTGGTCTCGGGCTTGTTCAGGTAAGACAAGAGAGAGTGCAGGGTGGTGGTCTTGCCCGAGCCGGTAGGGCCGCACACGAAAAACAGCCCGTAGGGCATATCGATGGCGGCGCGCAGGCGCGGCACATTGGAAGCTAGCAGTCCGAGTTTTTCAAGCGGGATCGGTTCACCGGCGTCCAGGATGCGCATGACCACGTCCTCGACCCCGCCGGTGGAGGGAATGGTGGCCACCCGCAGTTCGATGTCGAGCGGCCCGTATTTGCTGAACTTGATCTTGCCATCCTGTGGTTTGCGCCGCTCGGAGGTATCGAGATCGCACATGACCTTGATGCGCGCCACCAGGGCGTTGCGATAGCCGGCCGGGATGTCGATGTAGGGCATCAGCACGCCATCCTTGCGAAAGCGGATGCCGGTGCGGCCGTTGCCGGGCAAAGGCTCGATGTGGATATCGGAGACGCCCTGGCGGCTGGCGTCCATGATCACCTTGTTCACCAGCCGCACCAGCTCATTTTCCACGGCCTCGGAGACGATTGCGCTGGCCTGGTCGTTCTCCTCGTCGGGGGCCATTCCCTGCAAGACTTCCCGCAGCGAGCTGCCGTCGATGCGGGCGGCGGTGCCGAAGTACTGGTCCATCGTCTGCTTGAATTCGTGGCGCGTGGTGACGCAATAGGCCAGCTGCGACTTTGGAAATACCTGATTGACGATGCGGCTTGTACGCACGCGTTCGGGGTCGAGCGCCATCACCAGCAAGCCTTTTTCATCCTCGTCGAGCGGCAGCCACTGGTTCTCCTCGACGTACTGGGCCTTGAGATGGCGCAGCAGCAGGACCGGCTTGACACGATGGGCGCGAAAGGGCTCGTAGGGGACGCGAAAATGCAGCGCCAGCGCAGCCCCGATGGCGGCCGGCTCCAGGTGGAACTCCTTGATCAGCACTTCTTCCAGGTCGAGCATGCGCGCGCGCGCACTGCGTTCGGCCAGCTCCAGGTCTGAGGCCGACAGGGTGGCGCGCAGCACCAGGCCGTCGTACTTGCTGTGGAAAGGCATAATCGGGTCGCCATGGCATGAAGGACAGCTGCCATCATGTGGCTATTTTGCTATGCCGGTTTGACGCGCGTCACCGCCTCAGCGCTCGCCCAGCAGGTCGTGAGCGTTGAGGATCGCAAAGACAATCTCGGGATGCTGATCCAGGCAGCGGCGGATTGCGGCGGGCACATTCTGGCGGGTTTTCTTGCACAAGCCCGGCATGTCTTCGAGCAAAATCGCAATGCCACGCGTAGTGCGCACCTCGCGGGCCGCAGGGGTGATACGCAATGTGACGCCGAGTTGTTGATGCAATAGTTTGCCGACGTGCTGCAACTGTTCGTAGCTGTCGACGCGCTCTATCCGCTCGATCAATTTCTTTTCCTGTTCCCGGGTCAGCATCAGGATGCGGGTATCGCTGTCGGGCGCCGTCAGCAGTTCGCGCCGGCACACGCAGGCGCCGGGCGGGCATTCAACGCGGATGGGGAAGGGAAGAGCCTGGAGCATGGATCAGGGCCGGTGCGCGAAAATCCGAAGGGACCGACAGGGTAGCGCCTGGGCGCCGCCTCTGTCAAACAGCGTGCGCAAGCACCCGGTGGCCGAGGTCGGGATTGCCGTAACTGCGGATCACCTGCGCGATGACGACATGATAGCCCGCCAGCCAGTTGGCCGAGGCCGCCTTGGCCTGCTGATGAATGGGATGATTGATCAGCTGCTGCAAGGCCTCGAGCGACTCCCAGTAGTAGACATTGGACATCAAGCCGGTGGCCGGATTCTCCCAGGCTTCTTCGTGCAGGTAGCCGGGAATGGACTTGGCGGCAGCTGCGATAACTTCATCGAGCCGATAAAACTCATCGTTGTACTGCTTCTTGGCAAACGTAAAGGTCGAGGAAAACATAGCTGCATCACCATCAAAATACAAACTTGTCGGACAAAAAAAGCGCGCTTGCAAGTTCCGGGGGCAAGTTCCGGGGTCAGGTCCTCCATTTCTACACGAACCCGACCGTAGCGGACGCTACGGTCGGGTTCGTGTAGAAATGGAGGACCTGACCCCGGACGTCGTGCGTAGCACTACTTGATGCAGACCTGGCGCACCATCTTGATGTCGGTGATGCCGGAGAGGACTTTTTCGATGCCGTCCATTTTCAGCGTGAGCATGCCGTCTTCCAGCGCGCAGGCGAGCAGCTGGGCCACGCGGGCGTGTTCCTGGAGCAGCTTCTTGGCCTTGTCGGTGCCGATCATCAGTTCGTGCAGGCCGACCCGGCCGCGATAGCCCTTGTTGCATTCGGCGCAGCCTACCGCGCGGTACAAGGTGAACTTGCCTTCGGCGTTGGCGTAGCGCCGCTTCCAGCCTGCCAGCACACCCGCCCGGCCGCCCTCGGGGTGCTTGATGAAGGTCTCGGTGGCCAGCAGCTCGGAACAGTATTCGGTCAGCATCAGCTCGACTTCGGCCGCGTCCGGATGGTATGCCACCTTGCAGGTCCCGCACAAGCGCTTGGCCAGGCGCTGCGCCAGGATGCCCAGCAAGGCGTCGGCGAAGTTGAATGGGTCCATGCCCATGTCGAGCAGGCGCACGATCGATTCCGGGGCGCTGTTGGTGTGCAGCGTTGCAAACACCAGGTGGCCAGTGAGCGAGGCTTCGATGCCCATGCCAACCGTCTCCTTGTCGCGCATCTCGCCCACCATGATGATGTCCGGGTCGGCGCGCAGGAAGGCCCGCATGACGGTCGCAAAATCCAGGCCGGCCTTGCGGTTGACCTGCACCTGGCGCAAACCCTTCTGGGTGATCTCGACCGGGTCTTCCGCGGTCCAGATCTTGGTCTCGGGCGTGTTCAGATAGCTCAGCACCGAGTGCAGCGTGGTGGTCTTGCCCGATCCTGTCGGTCCACACACGAAGAACAGGCCGTACGGTTTTTCGATCGCCGTGCGCAGGCGCTCCAGGTTGAACGGCAGTACTCCCAGCTTGTCGAGCGGGATCGGTTCGCCCGCAGCCAGGATCCGCATGACGATGTCTTCCACCCCGCCGGTCGAGGGAATGGTGGCCACCCGCAGTTCGATGTCGAGCGGGCCGTACTTCTTGAACTTGATCTTGCCGTCCTGCGGCTTGCGCCGCTCCGAGATGTCCAGGTCGCACATGATCTTCACGCGCGCCACCAGCGCGCTGCGGTAGCTGGCGGGAATTTCAATGTAGGGCACCAGGGCGCCGTCCTTGCGGAAGCGGATGCCGACCTTGCCCTTGCCGGGCAGCGGCTCGATGTGGATGTCCGATACCCCTTGATGGTAGGCGTCGACGATGATCTTGTTGAGCAGCTTGACCAGCTCGTTTTCAACAGCTTCCGATACTTCCTTGCCATCCTCGGCGCCTTCTTCGTCGCTGTCCATCCCCAGCAGCATGTCGTTGACCGAGCCTTCTTCGGCAGCGGCGCCGTAGAACAGCTCGGCCATCTGCTTGAATTCGAACTTGGTCGTGACCCGGTAGCTGACTTTCGATTTGGGGAAGATCTGGTTGACGATCTTGCTGGCGTTGACCCGCTCCGGATCGATCGCCACCACCACCAGCCCGCCCGCGCCGTCTTCGAGCGGCAGCCACAAGCTCTCTTCGACGAAGCTCGCTTTGAGATTCTTGAGCAGCTCGACCGGCTTGACCCGGTCGGCCTTGTACGGTTCGTAGGGCACCATGAAGAACTGCGCCAGCGAGCGCCCGATGGCACCCTGCGAGACCTGGAACTCCTTGATCAGCACTTCCTCGATGTCGACGTCCTTCTTGCGCGCCGAGCGGCTGGCCAGATCCAGTTCGGGCGCCGACAGCACCGCTTCGGCGACCAGGCCGTCGTACTTGGTGCGCACCATCTGGGGCGGCTTGAGGCGCTGGCTGAACGCCACCGACAAGGTCTCGCACAGTTCCTTGACCCCTTCGGCCGCGACGCCCGAAAACGGGCCGCCCGAGCGGTTGTTGATGAACTGGACCACGCCCAGCAGTTCGTTGGACTGCACGGTGACCAGGGGCGCTACCAGCATTTCGCGGGTGCGGTAGCCGGTGCGCTGGTCGACCCCGATCAAAAAGTTCAGGTCCGGCGAGAGCCGTTTGAGTTCAGCCTGGTCGTACACGTCGACGATGTTGATGGTCTTGCGCGTCATGGCCACGAAGCCGGCAATGCTTTCGATCGAGATCGGCAGCAGCAGGTCGCGGAAGGTGGTCAGGCCGGTCTTGACCTTCGAGACGATGTGGTCTTTTTCGGGCGTGACAGCATACAGGGTGAAACGGTCGCAGTTGAACAGGTCGCAGATATCCATGCCCAGGTCGAGCATGATTTCGTCGAGGTTGTTGGTGGCGTGGATCTTGGTGGTGACGAGCTGCAGCTTCTTGAAAAACTGCAGGCGCACGTCGGTGTCGTTCTGCTTGTCGGTCACGGCGGTGTTCATCGGTCTCGCTTTCCTTAGGCCAGGGCCATGTCCACTTCCAGGCCTTCGTAGGCCAGGAAGACTTGCAGGCCATTGAGTGAGGACGCGTGGCGCGCCATCACTTCGGCAAAAACGGCTTCGAGTTCATCGTCGCCGCGGGTCGGTTCATGGTGGGTGCAGTACAGGGCCCTGGCGCCCACCCGCAGCGCCATCTCCAGCGCACCATCGAAGGTGCCATGCCCCCAGCCTTGCTTGCGCGGGTATTCTTCGCGCGTGTACGAGCAGTCCACGACCAGCACGTCGACCCCGCGCATGGCGGCGTCGATTTCACTCTGGCGCTGCTCCATGTGCAGCTGGTAGCTGGCATGCTGCGGGTCGCCCGGCAGGTGGATATTGTAGTAGGGCTCGTGGTCGCCAGTGAAAAACAGGGCCTTGCCGTTGCAGCTGATGCGGTAGCCCAGATTGGTCACCGGGTGGTTCATGACCACGCTGTCGACCACCGCGTCGCCCACTGCGAGCGGCTGCATTGGCTCGATAGTCTGGTAGTCGATGCTGGCGTCCATCTGCGCCTCGCTCACCGGGAAATAGCTGTTTTGCAGCTGCACGCCCATCACGTGTTCGATGCCGTTGCCGGTGCTCGGGTCGGTCGCGCCGTACAGGCGCACGGTGCTGCCGGGGATGAACAGCGGGGTAAAAAAGGGCAGCCCGTGGATGTGGTCCCAGTGGCTGTGGGTGATGAAAATGTGGGCGCGCACTGGGAGCCGGGTGAGCAGGTTCTGCGCCAGCGAGAAGATGCCGGTGCCGCCGTCGAGAATGATCAGGGTGTGGTTGTCGGTGCAAACTTCGATGCAGGTCGTGTTGCCACCATAGCGGGCCGTGCGCGGGCCCGGCGATGGAATGGAGCCGCGAACGCCCCAAAAACGCAATTTCATAACACTCCCCTAGCCGATCCACACTCTTTTCTCGATTGCGGCCGTGGCGCCTTCAAGGACGCCTGTCCAGGCAGGCGCGCACGCAAGGGTGCACGCGAGGCAGGCGCAATGGGGACGATAATAGCGGTTTTGCGCCTGACTGGCTGCAAAAATGTTGCTCAATTGACTTAAAAAGTCCGGGTCCACGCCTTCCACCAACAGTGCGGCAACGAAGTCATATACATCGCCTTGCACTAACGCTACACTTCTGGATATTGCGACCTGGCAATCTTGAGCGCCGGGGCACCACTTCGATCGGGCCGCGGACTATCATGCAGGAGTTGAATTACACGCAAATCGCGCAGCGCCTGGACCTGCTGACCGAGGTCAGCGTCGCCCTCGGACACAGTCCCGACACCGGCACGCTGCTCGACCGCATCCTCACCGTGGCCAAGGGCATGACCAATGCCGATGGCGGCACCTTGTACCGTCCCAGCGACGACAAGCAGAGCCTGTGCTTTTCCATTTCGATCAACGATACGCTCGGCATCTACCAGGGTGGCCTGTCGGGCCAGGCCATCGATATCGCCAGCGTGCCCTTGTACGACGCCCAGGGCAACAAGAACCTCAGTTCGGTGGCGGCCTATTCGGCCAACTTCGGCCAGTCGGTCAATATCGCCGATGTCTACCAGGCCGACGTGTTCAATTTCTCCGGCATGCGCTCCTTCGACGCGACCTTCGGCTACCATTCCCAGTCCTTCCTAACGGTGCCGATGACCGACCACGAGGGCGAACTGGTGGGCGTGCTCCAGCTGATCAACGCGAGCGATCCCGAGACCGGCCGCATTCACGCATTTTCACCGACCGACCAGCGCTTCATCGAGGCGCTCGCGGCGCAGGCGGCGGTGGCCATCACCAACCAGAAGCTGGTGCTGCAGCTCGAGGAGCTGCTCGAATCGCTGGTCAACCTGATCAACATCGGCATTGATGAAAAGTCCCCGTACACCGGGCGCCATTGCCAGTTCGTGCCCGAGCTGACGATGATGCTGGCCGAGGCGGTACACAACAGCGTAACCGGCCCGCTGGCCGACTTCCGCATGAGCGACGCCGACCGCAAGGAGCTGTGGCTGGCCGGCCTGCTGCACGACTGCGGCAAGATCACCACCCCGGTGCACGTGGTCGACAAGGCCACCAAGCTCGAAACCATCTACGACCGCATCCACACCGTCGACACCCGTTTCGAAGTGCTGATGCGCGATTGCGAAATCCGCGCGCTCAGGCAGCAGCTAGCCCCCGGCGCGGACAGCGCCGCCATCGAGCAAGGCCTGGCTGCCGAACTGGCCGCCCTGCGCGATGACCGCGATTTCCTGCGCCGCTGTAATGTGGGCGGGGAGGGCATGCCGGCCCCCGACCAGGAACGGGTGCAGCGCATTGCGCGCTACCGCTGGACCGGCCTGGACGGGGTCGAGCGTGATTTCCTCGATGCCAATGAAGAGGAAAACTTGAACATCAAGTTCGGCACCCTGACCGGCGACGAGCGCAAGGTGATCAACAACCATATCGAGCTGACCATCCGCATGCTCGAAGCGCTGCCGTGGCCCAAGCACTTGCAGCATGTGCCGGAATACGCGGGCGGCCACCATGAGCGCATGGACGGCAAGGGCTATCCGCGCGGCCTGACCAAGGAGCAGATGTCGGTCCCGGCGCGCATCATGGCCATCGCCGACATTTTCGAGGCGCTGACAGCGCGCGACCGGCCCTACAAAAAAGGCAAGCTGCTCTCGGAGTCGCTGCGCATTCTCGGCAATTTCGCCGTCAACGGGCACATCGATCCGGACCTGTTCGACATTTTCATCCGCTCCCGCATCTATATGGACTTCGCGCACAAGAACATGGACGCGCACCAGATCGACGAGATCGACGAGTCGCGCATTCCCGGCTATACGCCGTAGCGGCCGACCGTGCGCCTGCTGCCATCGAAATGGACCCGCGTGCTGCTGCGCTACAGCGGGCGCTGGGCGCTCGGCCTGCTGCTCACGCTGGCCGCGCTGGCCCATGCCGGCGCACTATTGACGATCGATTCACTGGACCGCATGGACGGCTTTTTCTCCGGCCTGCGCATGCGTATCGAACAGCCGGTGCTCGACCAGCGCATCGTGATTGTCGATATCGATGAAAACAGCCTGTCGCTGGTCGGACGTTTCCCGTGGAGCCGGGATGTCCAGGCCAATCTGGTGCGCCAGCTGATCGAGCACTACCAGGTGGGGGCAGTCGGTTTCGACGTCTCCTTCCCGGAACCGGACACCTCGTCCGGCTACGATGTGATGGTACGGCTGTCTAAAAATGAATTGAAGGATGTGCCGGGTTTCAAGGACCAGCTGGGCGCGCTCAAGGAAGAACTCGATTACGACGGCCTGTTTGCCGCCGCGATGAAGGGCAAACCTGTCGTGCTCGGCTACAACGTGTCGCAACAGAGCGTGAAGGGTGTGCTGCCCAAGCCGATGTTCACGGTCGAGCAGCTCAATGGGCGCCCGCTGCTGGCCCACACCACCAAGGGCTACGAAGCCAATATCGCGCGCCTGCAGGCGGCGGCGGCCGGCGCCGGCATCTTCACAGCGACCCCGGATGCCGACGGCGTGATCCGCTCCTCGATCCTGCTGTACCAGGTGGGGCAGGCCTACTATCCGACCCTGTCGCTGGCCACCGCGTATGCGTATCTGAATGCGACTTCGGTGTTCCCCAAGTTTGACGGCGCTGTCGACGAGATGTCGCAGAACGATCTGGACGCCGGCTACGTCGACTACGTCAAGCTTTTTACGCCCAAGCGGGTGATCGATATTCCGGTGGGGGAGGGCTTGACCACCTTCGTGCAGTTTCGCGGTCGCGGCGGGCCCGCCGGGGGCGGCTTTCGCTACGTATCGGCGGTCGACGTGCTCACCGCCTCGGTCCCGCTGGAGCAGCTCAAAGGCAAGGTGATCCTGGTCGGCACCACCGCGCCGGGCCTGAAGGATCTGCGTGTGACCCCGGTCAGCTCCGACTATCCCGGGGTGGAAGTGCATGCCAATATGATCAAGTCGATCCTGGAGGAAGACTTCAAGTATCGTCCGTCGGCCGCCATGGCGATTGAACTGATCCAGATACTGTTCTTTGGCTCCCTGCTCGGTATAGCACTGGCCGTACTCTCGCCGCTCAAATCGATACTGCTGGCGCTGTGCGGCCTGGCCGCTGCCATCGGCCTGAATTTTTATCTGTACTACGAGCTCGGTTGGGTGCTCAATGTGGCGGCCACTGTGGTGCTGATCGGCGCGCTGTTCGTGCTCAATGTCGCCTACGGCTACTTTTTCGAGGTGCGCAAAGGGCAGGCGCTGGTCTCGCGTTTTGGGGAATACGTCGCGCCCGAGCTGGTGGCCGAAATGGCGGACGACCCTGAAAAATACAATATGGATGGCGAAAGCCGCGAACTGACGGTGCTGTTTGTCGACGTGCGCGGCTTCACCACTATTTCGGAGGGCTTGTCGGCCACCCAGCTGCGCGAGTACATCAATCTGTACCTGACGGCCATGTCCGAAGACATCCGCGACGCCCACCGCGGCACCCTCGACAAGTACATCGGCGACGCCGTGATGGCGTTCTGGGGCGCGCCCGTGGCTTTTCCCGACCATGCCAGCCGCGCCGTGGCCACCTCGCTGCTGATGCAGGCCAGCGCGCGCCGTCTCAACACCGATTTTATTGCGCGCGGCTGGCCCGAGCTCAAGATCGGCATCGGTCTCAATACCGGCCAGATGCACGTGGGCGACATGGGCTCGAAAATCCGCCGCGCGTATACAGTCATGGGCGACGCCGTCAATCTGGGCTCGCGCCTGGAGGGCATCACCAAGGAGTACGGCGTGGGCATTGCCGTGGGCGAGACCACGCGCCGCGCGGCGCCGGAATTTGCCTACCGCGAGCTGGACCGGGTGCGCGTCAAAGGCAAGAACGAGCCAGTGGCGATCTTCGAGCCGCTGGGCAAACCGGCTGAACTCGATGCGGCCTTGTTGGCCGGGCTGGAGCGCTGGGAGCAGGCCCTGGCCAGCGTACGCGCCCAGCAGTGGGACGCGGCCGAGCACGCGCTGCTGGCCCTGGCGGGCGAGGAGCCCGAGCGCAAGCTGTACCAGCTTTATCTGCAGCGCATTGCCTTTTACCGCAGCCATCCCCCGGGTGAGCAGTGGGATGGCGTGACCACCTTCGAGACCAAGTAGTCGGCGGCGCCGAAGGCCAGCAACGCTCCTGGGCGCAAGCCCCCGCTGTTTTCTGTGCAAGAGAATTATCTTGCAACCAAGAAAATATCTTTTTAAACTGTCAATGCTGACAGTTGGCAATTTCTTATCGCCTGTGCTTCCGAGTACACATATTTGTGTCTGCACGGCTGTATTTATCTAATTTCGGCAAGTATTTCTGACTTGCAAAGTTAGGACGTTTAAACTGTCCTCAACGAAATATTCGTCGAGGTCGCGTTGCATTTTATCAACACGACGGCGATAAAAATATTCATAAAAACAACTATTAAGATTGAGCCAAAACATGAGATTTCGCTTTGCGCGCCTGCTTGCAGGCTCCGTACTGGCTGCGGCGGTGAGCAGTGCCTGGGCGGCCGCGCCCGCTGCCGACGACATCCTGCGCTTTGAGATTACCCGCTTCGACGTCAGTGGCGATACCTTGCTCGGCGCGGCCGCGGTCAATGCAGCGGTGGCCCCGTTCGCTGGCGCCGGGCGCGATTTCGGTGACGTGCAGCGCGCCGTCGAAGCGCTCGAGGCCGTCTATCACGCACGCGGCTACAAGCTCGTCACGGTGCGCCTGCCCGAGCAGGAACTCACTGGCGGCGCCATCCGCCTGGACGTGATCCAGACCCGCATCGCACAAGTCAATGTCAGCGGCAACACCTTTGTCGACGTGGACAATGTACGGCGCAGCCTGCCCACCCTGGTCCCGGGCCAGACGCCCGACCTCGACCGGGTATCGGCCAGCCTGCGCATGGCCAATGAAAATCCGGCGCGCAAAATTGCCCTCAAGTTGCAAAGTGCGGCGGTTGACGACGCAGTCAACGCCAACCTGGTGGTTACTGACGAGAAGCCGTGGAAGCTGATGCTCAACCTGGACAATACCGGGACCGAGGAAACCGGCAAGACGCACGCCGGCGTGGTACTGCAACATGCCAACCTGTGGGGGCGTGATCACGTGGGCAGCATCCAGTACACCACCACCGCCGAAGAACCGGGCAAGGTCAGCGTCTTTGGCGCTGGCTACCATATTCCGCTCTACACGCTGGGCGATTCCGTGGACCTGTTCGCCAGCTACTCCAATATCGATTCCGGCTCCGTGACCGCGGGCCTGTTCAACCTGGCCGTTAGCGGCAAGGGCGCGGTATTTGGCATGCGCTACAACCAGACCCTGGCGCGTCGTGGTGAACTGGACCAGCGCCTGGTGTACGGCATCGATTACAAAGCCTTTAAAAACAATGTGCTGTTTGCGGGCGAAAACTTTGGCAACGACATCACCGTCCATCCACTAAGCCTCACCTGGACTGGCAACATGCCCTGGCAGGGTGGCGATCTGAGCCTGTCGGCCGGCCTGTCGCACAATATCCCCGGTGGCAGCCGCGGTGGCGACGCCGACTTCGCCCGCACCCGCGTCGGCGCCGACGCTTCCTACAGCATTGTGCGACTGTCGGCCGCGTTCACCCGCACCCTGTGGGAGGAATGGCAGGGCCGCGTCCTGCTCAACGGCCAGTATTCTTCCGATGCGCTGGTGCCTGGCGAGCAGTTCGGCGCGGGCGGCAGTTCCTCGGTGCGCGGCCTGTCCGAGCGCGCAGTGTCGACCGACTCCGGCCTGTTCGCCAATCTCGAGCTGTACACGCCCAATTTGTGCGGCGCCGGGGTGTGGCAGTGCCGCGCACTGGCCTTTTACGACACCGCCTACGGCACGCGCAATGCAGTTCAGCCTGGCGAAATCAGCAGCACTACGGTGGCTAGCACCGGACTGGGCGTACGCGTGGCCTTCGGCGCCACGGCCAATCTGCAGATCGATTATGGACACGTGGTGAATGCTGGCGCGACCAGCGGCACCAGTCGCAACAAGGTGCATGTCCGTATGGGCTTTGCCTATTAAAGGTGACAACAATGAAGACCAACACCCCATTCCTTCCCCCGCAGGCGCGCCTGGCGCCCTTACTGCGCGCCTTGCTGCCCGTGCTGCTTTGCGCCAGCCTGGGTGTCACCCAGGCCCAGACAGTGCGCGGCAATCCGCAGGTGGTCAGCGGCGCGGCCACCTTTGGCCAGCAAGGTAATGTATTTTCGATTACCAATGCCCCGAACACCATCATCAACTGGCAGAATTTCAATATCGCTGCCGGCGACATTACCCGCTTCATCCAGCAAAGCAGCAGCAGCGCAGTCCTGAACCGCATCACCGGACAAGACCCGAGTCAGATCCTGGGCGCGCTGCAGTCGAACGGCCACGTATTTCTGATCAATCCGAACGGCATCATGTTCGGCAACAATTCCCGGGTTGACGTCAACGGTTTGACAGCCTCGACCCTGAACCTGTCCAATGCCGACTTTTTGGCCGGTAAGAAGAACTTCACCGCCACGCCCGGCGCCAACGGCGTGCACAACCAGGGCGCGATCACCACGCCCTCGGGCGGCCAGGTATTCCTGATTGCGCCGGACGTGCGCAACAGCGGCATCATTACTTCGCCCCAGGGCCAGGTGGTGCTGGCCGCTGGCCACAGCGTGCAACTGGTCGACTCGGGCAATCCCGACCTGCATGTGGTGGTGTCGGCGCCGGCGGACCAGGCGGTCAACCTGGGCCAGGTGATTGCCGAAGGCGGCCGGGTGGGCATCTACGGCGCCCTGGTGCGCCAGCGCGGCCTGGTTAGCGCCAACAGCGCGCAGCGCGATGCCAGTGGCAAGATTGTGCTCAAGGCCAGCCTGGACGCGACGCTCGAACAGGGCAGCGTCACCAGCGCCACCGGCGCCGGCGTGGGCGGCCAGGTCAGCGTGCAGGGCGAGCGCGTGGGCATGTCGGGCAACGCCAGCATCGATGCCAGCGGCCAGACCGGCGGCGGTACCGTGCTGGTGGGCGGTGGCTACAAGGGTACCGATCCGCTGATCCGCAATGCTATCCAGACCATGTTCGGCAACCAGGCCAGCATCAAGGCCGACGCCATTGGCGCCGGCAATGGTGGCACAGTGGTGCTGTGGTCGGACGGTCTCACGCGCGGCCGCGGCACTATTTCAGCCGGCGGCGGCATGGTGTCGGGCAACGGCGGCCTGGTCGAGACTTCAGGCAAGACCCTGGACGTGAACGGCATCTCGGTCTACGCCGGCGCGCGCAATGGCGCCCGCGGCACCTGGCTGCTCGATCCTTCCGACATTTACATCGTGAGCGACGAAGGCTGGGGCGGCCTGGATTCGGCCGACAGTTTCGACGACACCCCCACGGTCGAATCGCGCATTGTCGCCAGCCTGTTGACTGATGCGCGTACCAATGTGGTGCTCGAAGCTAACAGCAATATCTTCGTCGATGCTGCTGTCGAAATGGCGCTTGGCAATAGCCTGACCCTGCGCGCGGGCGGTTACATCAACATCAATCAGCCGATCAATACCCATGGCGGCAACCTCACGCTCGAGGGCGGCCTGAAGTACCAGGGCAGCGTCAACTTTTATGCGCCAGTGACGACGGAGGGCGGCAACGTTTCGGTTTCCGTCAACGGCGCCGTCAACTTCAACGGGCTGTATCGCGACACCCAGCAATACGCGGCGACCACGGTGATCGAGCCTAGCAACTGGATCAACGCCGGCGCCGGCAGCATCAGCGCGCGCGGCAACTACATCAATGTCGATGGCAATTTCGGCCTGTATTCGAGCAGTGCAGTCTCGCTGCAAACCGACTTCCTGGGCCTGTACGGCATTGTCGGTTCCAAGGGCGATACGCTGCCGGTGCTGAACCTGCGCACGCTCACGCCCAGTACCACCATCCTGGTGTCGAACCCGTGGGCGGAAGGACCGAGCAATCCCTTCATTAATACTGCCTACTCCAGCAACTGGAATGTGCGCACGATTAACGTGGGCGATGCCGCCATGACCGGGCAAATCCAGATCTACAATGACTGGCTGCTGCCGGGCGTGAGCAATCTGAATTTCTCTACCTCGGCCAAGTTTTACAACCTCGGCTACATCCGGATGGGAAGCGGCAGCACCATGGCGATCAATGCCGGTGAAATTTACGCCGGCCAGTCATCATTGCTGCAGTCGGATACGCTGTTCCTTGATTCCCAGGCTGGCATTTATGGCAGCACGGGCTCGCTTTATACCAGTGCCAGCTACCTGCAGGCCAAAAACATGGCACCGGGCGGGAACCAGCCTATCAGCATTTATAACGCCATTCCGCTCAGCCTCGGCAGTGTGATGCAAAACGGCAGCGGCAATCAGGGCCATATTACGGTGCAGGCTGTGGGTGGCCTGACCCTGTTGCAGGGCGAATTGAACAGTACGCTTGGCGCAGTGGTGATCACTTCCGGCACAGGCAGTGTGACCCTGCGCAGCTTAAGCCCCGTCAACATCAATGGTATGGTGCGCACCGAAAACGGCGATATCAACCTGGTCGCCAATAAACCAGGCGACGTGACGGTATCGGCCTCGGGCAATGTCCAGACCACAGGTACCGGTTCGATCACGATCGAAGGCACCAATATCATCAATCAAGGAACTGTGCGTTCCGCTGGCGGCAACGTCACCTTGCTGGCCGAGAACAATGTGACCGGCACCTTTTCGGCGCCACTCGGCATCGTCACGGCGCCGCTGACCACCACGCTTGCCGCTTGCCTCATCAATAGCAATTTGGCCGGTTGCAGCTTCATCTTGATGACCGCGACCAATGCCTGCATCGCCGACAAAACATTGCCCGATTGCGCCGCCGTGTTACCGTCATTGACTACTTGCATGCTCACTCCAAGCACACTCGGTTGCTCCGTGGTGTTGCCTACCGAGGCTGCTTGCCTCGCAACGCCAGCGCTGAGCGGTTGCAAGGCAGTTCTCACTACTGAACAATATTGCGCGGCCTTCCCCAACACCGACGGCTGCGTCGTGGCACCACCACCACCACCGCCACCACCACCGCCGCCAACACTGCTCGAGTGCACCGCGACTCCAACCCTTAGTGGCTGCCTCGCTGTGCTTCCTAGCATGGATGTGTGTATTGCGGGCCCGAGTACTGCCGGTTGCACTGCCGTGCTGCCAAGTATGAGTGTCTGTGTGAGCAACCCTAATACCCTTGGCTGCACGGGTGTCCTGCCTGCATTCAACACCTGCCTGACGAGCCCGACTGCGCCGGGCTGCTCGGTGGTGCTGCCGCCGCTGACGACGTGCATCCAGACTCCAGGACTCAGTGGTTGCAGCGTGGTGCTGCCTGCCATCGACGTTTGCGTGAGCGCACCGACAACCGCCGGCTGCACCGTGGTCCTGCCGACCCTGAACACTTGCATTACGACGCCAACCGCAGCCGGCTGCAGTGTGGTGCTGCCTTCGCTGGCCACTTGTGTGGGCAATCTGACCGCCCCAGGTTGCAGCGTGGTGTTGCCGAGTCTGGCCACCTGTACCGCCAATCCGGCCGTGCTTGGCTGCCCGGCAGTGCTCCCGTCGCTCGCCGCCTGCACCAGCAATCCAGCCACTCCCGGCTGCACTGCGGTGCTGCCATCGCTGTCGGCCTGTATCGCCACGCCGGCCACTCCTGGTTGCAGCGTCGTGCTGCCTTCGCTAACTAGCTGCGTCGCCAATCCCGCCGCGCCCGGCTGCGCCCTGGTGCTGCCGTCCCTGGCTAGCTGCGTGGCCAACCCGAGCGCTGCAGGCTGTTCTGTGGTGCTGCCTTCGCTCAGCGCCTGCGTGGCCAATTCAGCCACCGTGGGATGCAGCGTAGTCCTGCCGACGCTGGCAGCCTGCCTGGCCAGTCCCACCAGCGCCGGATGTTCGGTTGTGCTGCCGTCCCTGAATAGTTGCATCGAGACTCCGACGGCTCCAGGCTGCGCCGTGGTGTTGCCGTCCCTGGCCAGCTGCATCGCAGCGCCAGCCACTGCTGGCTGCGCCCAGGTGTTGCCGTCGTTTGCCAGCTGCGTTGCCGCCCCATCCACCGCGGGCTGTGCCCAGGTGCTGCCGTCGCTGACCACTTGTGTCGCAGCCCCTGCGACGCCAGGTTGCGCACAAGTACTGCCGACCCTGGCCGCCTGTATCGCCAACCCAGGTGCGCCAGGTTGCAGCGCGGTGCTGCCGAGCGTGGCAAGCTGCATTGCCCAGCCTGCCAGCGCCGGTTGCTCGGCTGTGCTGCCGTCATTGACGAGCTGCATGGCCAACCCGGCCACGCTGGGCTGCTCGGTAGTGCTGCCATCGCTGGCTGCCTGTATCGCCCAACCGGCAGCGACCGGTTGCGCTACGGTGCTGCCATCGCTGACCCAGTGCATCGCCGTGCCGGCTCAGATTGGCTGTTCAGTCGTGTTGCCCGCCTTTGCCACGTGCACTGCCGACCCAACTGTTGCCGGTTGCACGGCGGTATTGCCATCGATGTCGGCCTGCATGGCCAATCCGAGCGGTCCCGGCTGCGCCCAGGTATTGCCTACCATCGACGCCTGCATCAGCAACCCAACCGCGCCTGGCTGCACTGTGGTACTGCCAGGTCTGAGTGCGTGCGTAGCCAATCCGGCAGCGCCTGGCTGTGTCGTCGTCCTGCCGACGCGCGCCGCCTGCGCCGCCAACCCGCAGCTTGCCGGCTGCGCGCCGACCTTGGCGGCCTGCATCGCCAACCCCACCCAGGCAGGCTGCGGCGCAGTGCTGCCGCCCTTGGCAAGCTGTACAGCGGATCGTACTTTGCCAGGCTGCAGCGTGGTGTTGCCAACGCTCTTGCTGTGCACCAGCAACCCGGCCACTGCTGGCTGCAGTGCAGTGTTGCCGACCATGGGCGCATGCGTGACCAATCCGGAAACGCCTGGCTGCAGCGCGGTCTTGCCAACGCTGATGTTCTGCATCAGCAACCCAGCCGCAACAGGCTGCAGCGTGGTGCTGCCAACGCTGGCGGCCTGCATGGCTAATCCGGCCACTGCCGGTTGCAGCATCATCTTGCCGACGCTCGCTCAATGCGTTGCGACGCCGACTGTGCCTGGCTGCAGCGCCGTGCTGCCGTCACTGACGGCCTGTATTAGTGCTCCTGCAAGCCTGGGGTGCTCGCGCGTGCTGCCTTCCTTGGCCCTGTGTGTGACCGCGCCTAATACAGCCGGTTGCTCGGTGGTGTTGCCCACGCTGGCCGCTTGTATCGCTGCGCCCGCCAGTATCGGTTGCGCTGTGGTGTTGCCATCCTTGAGCCAGTGCGTAGCCGCCCCGGTCACCCAGGGTTGCTCGGTGGTCCTGCCGACCTTGCAGGCCTGCGTGGCTAACCCGGTAGCGCCCGGCTGTGCTGTCGTACTGCCGTCGCTGGCCCAATGCTCGGCCAATCCGGCCCTGGCCGGTTGCAGCGTGGTGCTGCCATCGCTGGCCCAGTGCACGACCTCGCCACAGCTGGCCGGTTGCGCGGTGGTGTTGCCTACCCTGGCACAGTGCGTGGCCAACCCGGCGCTGGGCGGTTGCAGCGCCAGGCTGCCAACATTGTCGCAGTGCACCGCCTCGCCATCGACACCTGGTTGCTCTGTGGTGCTGCCGACCTTGGCCCAGTGCACCGCCAGTCCGACTCTGCAAGGTTGTAGCGCGGTCTTGCCACCCGTGTCGGCCTGCGTCGCCAATCCAGCCGCGCCAGGCTGCGTGGTAGTCGTGCCGCCTTCGCCGCAGACCGGCGGCACCACGCCGGCGCCCGTGGTCAACAATACCAACCAGGTAGTCACCACCACGACCCAAGGTAGTGGTGGCGGCGCAGGTAGCGTGCCGCCGCCACCGCCGGCCGAGCAGTCGTCGGAGAAAACATCCGACAAGCCCGGCGAGAAAACAGATGAGAAAGCGGACAGCAGCACCAAACCGTTAGGAGAGAGTAAAGATGTTGCTAAGAAAACGTACTGCAATTAAGGCGCTGATGGTGCTGGCATTGGCCGGCGCCTTCGGCTCCGCGCTGGCGGCCCAGGTCGCCGGTACGGTGACCAACCTCAGCGGACCGCTCGTGGCCAAGAAATTGAACGGGACGGTCAAGGTGCTCGCCGTGCGCTCGGAAGTAGAGCAGGGCGACACCCTCGTTTCCGAACGCAATACTTACGCCCAGATCAGGTTCATCGACAACAGCGAAATGACGCTCAAGCCGAACACGACCTTCAAGATCGAAGCCTTCGCCTACGACACCAGCAAGCCCGATGCCGACAGTGCCAGCTTTACCCTCGTCAAAGGAGGACTGCGTTCGATCACTGGCCTGCTGGGCAAGCGCAACAAGGAGAAATTCGCCTTGAAAACGCCTACCGCGACCATTGGCATTCGCGGCACCACCTTCCTTGCCGAGTGGGTCGAGCCGAGCGAGGATGAGCAGGTCGAGCGCGTGGCCTACCAGATGGCCAGCACGGCCAGCCTGGGTCAGAGCACGCCGCCCACCATGCTCTTGGCGCAGGGCGTCCCGCCACCGCCACGCTCAGGGCCCAGCTCGACGCTGCAGCCCGGCTTGCATCTGTTCGTCTTAGATGGCGCAATCCTGGTCAATAACGCCGGTGGTAGTCAGCAATTTACCACCGGGCAGTTCGGTTTTGTGCGCAGCAATTCAACGCCGCCTACGCTCGTTCCCAACAACTCCGGGCTCAAGTTTTCGCCGCCGCCAACGTTTAACACGCCCACGTCGACTTCGAGCAATAGCAACCAGCCCAAGCCTGAAGCGGTGGACTGCGAAGTGCGCTAAGCCTGGCCGTGGCAAAAAAAAAACCTGGTCGCCTGCAAAGGCGTCCAGGGTTTTTTAATGCCAGCGTTCGCTTACAGCACTTCGCTCGCGTGGTCGGCCAGGCGCGAGCGTTCGCCGCGCGCCAGTGTCACGTGACCGCTGTGCGACCAGCCCTTGAAGCGGTCGACCACATAGGTCAGGCCGCTCGAGCCTTCGGTCAGATACGGCGTGTCGATCTGGGCGATGTTACCAAGGCACAGGATCTTGGTGCCGGGGCCAGCGCGCGTAACCAGGGTCTTGATCTGTTTGGGCGTCAGGTTCTGGGCCTCGTCGATGATCAGGAACTTGTTCACGAAGGTGCGGCCGCGCATGAAGTTGAGCGACTTGATCTTGATGCGTGAACGAATCAGATCTTGCGTTGCCGCGCGGCCCCATTCGCCACCGTCGGAGTCGGACTTGTTGAGCACTTCAAGGTTGTCGTCAAAAGCGCCCATCCATGGCGACATCTTTTCTTCCTCCGTACCCGGCAGGAATCCAATATCCTCGCCGACCGGCACGGTGACCCGGGTGACGATAATCTCGTTGTACAGCTTGGTTTCCAGCACTTGCGCCAGACCGGCCGCCAGGGCCAGCAGCGTCTTGCCGGTACCGGCCTGACCGAGCAGGGTGACGAAGTCGCATTCCGGATTCATGAGCAGATTGAGCGCGAAGTTCTGCTCGCGGTTGCGCGCAGTGACGCCCCACACATTGTTCTTGTTGTGGCTAAAGTCGCGCAAGGTCTGCAGCACGGCGGTTTTGCCGTTGAGCTGCTTGACCTGGCCATAGAAGGGCGCTTCGCCGTTCTTGGGTTCCAGGTACACGAACTGATTGACCAGCAGGCTAGGAATGGTCGGTCCGGTCACGCGGTAGAAGGTCGCCGAAGTGCCGTTCTTGTTTTCCTGCCAGGACTCCATGTCCTTGCCGTTCTTGGTCCAGAAGTCGTCCGGGAGCTGCACGATGCCCGAGTACAGCAGGTCCGTGTCTTCCAGCACATGGTCGTTGAAGTAATCTTCGGCCGGCAGACCCAGTGCGCGCGCCTTGATGCGCATATTGATGTCTTTGGACACGAGCACGATGGCGCGGCCCGGTTGCTCCGCTTCCAGGTTGCGCACCACGCCCAGAATCTGGTTGTCGGCTTTGCCCTGCGGCAGGCCCTCGGGCAGGGTCGGGCCGTTTTGCAGGCGCGTCTGGAAGAACAGGCAACCCTTGGCATCCTTGTTGCCCAGCTTGGACAGCGGAATTCCGTTTTCAATGGCGCCGTCTTCCAGCGTTCCCACCAGAGCGTCGAGCGTGCGCGAGACCTGGCGCGCATTGCGCGCCACTTCCGACATGCCTTTCTTGTGATCGTCAAGCTCCTCCAGCGTCATCATCGGCAGATAGACGTCGTGCTCTTCGAAGCGGAACAGCGATGTCGGATCGTGCATGAGCACATTCGTGTCGAGCACAAACATCTTGGTCTTGCCCGACTTGTCGGCCTTGCGGCTGGCGGCTGACTTGATCTGCATTTCGACCGGCTTGTGCTGGACAGGATGCGGCGCTTCCATCTCGGCCGGCAGCTTTTCCTTGCCGCGGGCCGACGGCTTTGCCACGGCCGGGACTGCCGCTTCGGGCGCCGGCGCTGCGGCTTTGGACGCGGCTTTTTTGGCCGGCGCCTTGGCCGCCGGGGTTTCGGTTACGGAGGCCAGCTTTGGCTTGGCCGGCGGCACGGCGTGCACTACCGGCTTGGAGGCGTCCGCTTTCGGATAATCTTTTGCCAGCAGCAAGGCGGCTGGCTTGGTCGGGAGTTTTGGCAGTGGCATCAGGGTCTCAATCTAAAAAATTGCAGGAGAATAAGCCA
The DNA here is from genome assembly GCA_040385745.1 of Pseudomonadota bacterium. Lineage (GTDB taxonomy): Bacteria > Pseudomonadota > Gammaproteobacteria > Burkholderiales > Burkholderiaceae_D > Telluria_A. The sequence continues at coordinate 152,565 of JAZKGU010000002.1, read as the reverse complement.
GCTCCCTGGCAGGCCAGGGGGGACGTCGAATGGCTTTGCGTGTGGCTTGTTGCGGTGGGGTCGCCGATGATGCCGATGGCATATCGCCGGGCCGCCAAGCAGCCAGATTGAAGTGATGCGGAAAGAAAGACGGGTTGACTCAAAATACGTTGGCAATCGGCGTTGTGCGACGGTTAATCAAGGCTGGCTCTTGATAAATTCCAGCACTTCTTCAGCGTGATTGGGAACTTTTACGCCTCTCCATTCTTTCACCAATTTGCCATCAGCGTCAATTACAAACGTGCTGCGCTCCACGCCGCGTACCTGCTTACCGTACATGTTCTTCATTTTCATCACGCCAAACTGCTGGCAGACCAGCTCTTCGGGGTCGGAAATAAGTTCGAACGGCAGGCCGAGCTTGGCTTTAAAGCCATCGTGGGAGCGCATGGAATCGCGGCTGATGCCATAAATTTCGGCGCCGGCCGCCTGGAACTGCTCGTGCAACTCGCGAAAGGCAATGCTTTCGGTGGTGCAGCCCGGCGTGTTGTCCTTGGGGTAGAAATACAGGACGGTGTAGCGGGCCGGACGGCCTGACAGTTCAAACGGCTTGCCGCCGGTCATTTGAGCTGAAAAATGCTCGATGGTCGATGCTGCAGATTGGCTATCAGCCACAGGTTCTCTCCAAAAGAGTGCGTCAGCGCTGATTTTATACCTCTGCAGCGCAACAGAGGAGACTATCGGCGGCGCGCCCAGGTGAGCTCGCCGCACCAAGATGGGGACGATTTGTTGCCGAACAAGTCAGCTGGCGGCTTTTTCGATAATCAGCGCCAGAGTCACCTTGCGCCCTTCGCCCATCAGCACATTGTAGGTACGGCAGGCGGCCTTGCTGTCCATGCTTTCCACGCCAATATGGCGCGCCGACAGCGCGGCGACCAGGCGCGGATGCACAAAACGCTGGCGCTCGCCGGTGCCGAGGATGACCACGTCAGGGCGGTCCTCTTCGATTTTCTCGAAATGCTCGTCGGTGAGCGCCTCGAAGGTCGGCACGTCCCAGGCCCGGGGCGGGGTCTCGGGCATCACGATGACGCTGTAGTTATAGCGCTCGGCATTGATTTCGACGCCCTGGTCGTCGTAGCCGGTGACGGTCTGGTATTGTTTGGTGGTACTAGCGTGTAGTTTCATGAAAGGCGAAGGCAAAGGCAGGAGTGGCCAACAGCATGCCACAAAGCGAATAAAAGGGCGAATTTTCGCGAATTCGCCGTTAAACGGGGATAAAAAATGCCTGTTGGCCTTACTTTGGCGAACCCGGCGGTTGATTAATCGGCCCGCTTTCGGCAGAATGGTTAATTCTCGCACTGCAACATAAGCGCAACCGGACAGGACAATATTTTGCGACCGATTCTGAAATCGAACAAGCTCGACGATGTGTGCTACGAGATCCGTGGCCCGGCGCTGGAAAAATCGCGCCAGATGGAAGAAGAAGGGCACAAGATCATCAAGCTCAACATCGGCAACCTGGCAGTGTTCGGCTTCGATCCGCCCGACGAGATCGTGCACGACATGATCCTCAATATGCATGGCGCCGCCGGCTACACCGATTCCAAGGGCATGTTCGCACCGCGCAAGGCGGTCATGCATTACACCCAGTCCAAGAACATTACCGGCGTGACGATCGAGGATATCTACCTCGGCAACGGCGCCTCGGAACTGATCGTCATGGCCATGAACGGCCTGCTTAATAATGGCGACGAGGTGCTGGTGCCGGCGCCCGATTACCCGCTGTGGACCGCCGCGGTGAGCCTTTCGGGCGGCAAGCCGGTGCACTATGTGTGCGACGAGCAGGCCGGCTGGTTCCCCGACATCGACGACATGCGCCGCAAGATCACCAGCAATACCAAGGCGATCGTGGTGATCAACCCGAACAATCCGACCGGCGCGCTGTACCCGCGCGAGATCCTGCTCGAGATTATCGAACTGGCGCGCCAGCACCAGCTGATCATCATGGCCGATGAGATCTACGACAAGGTGCTCTATGACGGCGCCGAGCACGAGTCGATGGCCGCGCTGGCCGACGACGTCCTGTTCATCACCATGAACGGCCTGTCGAAGAACTACCGCTCGTGCGGCTACCGCGCAGGCTGGATGGTGGTGTCGGGCGAAAAGCGCCACGCCAAGGATTACATCGAAGGCCTCAACATGCTGGCCTCGATGCGCCTGTGCGCCAATGCGCCCGGCCAGTTCGCGATCCAGACCGCGCTGGGCGGGCACCAGAGCATCAATGAGCTGGTGGGGCCTGGCGGACGCCTGCTGCGCCAGCGCGATCTGGCCTACAAGCTGCTGACCGATATACCGGGTGTGACCTGCGTCAAGCCGAAGGCGGCGCTGTACATGTTCCCCAAACTCGATCCGAAGATGTATCCGATCGCCGACGACCAGCAATTCTGCTGCGAGCTGCTGGCCGAGGAAAAAGTGCTGCTGGTGCAGGGCACGGGCTTCAACTGGATCGCGCCGGACCACTTCCGCCTGGTGTTCCTACCCAACTCTGACGACCTGACCGATGCCTGCACCCGCATCGCGCGCTTCCTCGACGGCTACCGTCGGCGCCACGGCAACGCTTGATCAAAATACGTTTAACAATAAAGAGACTATGAATCCCATCAAAATCGGCCTGATCGGCCTAGGCGTCGTCGGTAGCGGCACCTTCAATGTCCTCAAACGCAACCAGGAAGAGATTCGCCGCCGCGCCGGCCGTGGTATCGAGATCGCCATGGTCGCTGTGCGCAATGTCGACAAAGCGCGCGCCCTGGTCGATGGCAGCTGTGAAGTGGTGAGCGACCCGGAAATGGTGGTCAATCACCCGGACATCGATATCGTGGTCGAACTCATTGGCGGCTATGATCTGGCCAAGACGCTGGTCATGAAGGCGATTGCCAACGGCAAGCATGTAGTCACTGCCAACAAGGCGCTGCTGGCGCTGCATGGCAACGAGATTTTCGCTGCGGCCCAGGCACGCGGCGTGATGGTGGCGTTCGAAGCGGCGGTGGCCGGCGGCATCCCCATCATCAAGGCGCTGCGCGAAGGTCTGACCGCCAACCGCATCGAATCGGTCGCCGGCATCATCAACGGCACCACCAATTTCATTCTGTCCGAAATGCGCGACAAGCGCCTGGACTTTGGCACCGTGCTCAAACAGGCGCAGGCGCTCGGCTACGCCGAAGCCGATCCCACCTTCGACATCGAAGGGGTGGACGCGGCCCACAAGCTGACCATCATGTCGGCGATCGCCTTTGGCATCCCGGTGCAGTTCGAGAAGGCGCACGTGGAAGGCATCAGCAATTTGCAGGCGATCGACATTCGCTACGCCGAGCAGCTGGGCTACCGAATCAAGCTGCTTGGCATTACCAAGCGCGCCGTGGTCAATGGCGTCGAGGGCATCGAGCTGCGCGTGCACCCGACCCTGATTCCGGCCAAGCGCTTGATCGCCAACGTCGAAGGGGCGATGAATGCGGTGCTGGTGCAGGCCGACGCGGTAGGCGCATCGCTGTATTACGGCAAAGGCGCTGGTTCGGAGCCGACCGCCTCGTCAGTGATTGCCGACCTGGTCGATATCACCCGCCTGGCCACCGCCGACCCGGGCAACCGCGTGCCGCACCTTGCGTTCCAGCCGAACCAGATGACCGACGTGGCGATCTGGCCGATGGCCGAGATCACCACCAGCTACTACCTGCGCGTCTATGTTAAAAACCGCCTGGGCGTGATGGCCGACCTGACCCGCATCCTCGCCGACGCGCGCATTTCGATTGACGCGGTGCTGCAGAAGGAACCGGCCGAAAACGCTACCCGCCTGGACATCGTCATGTTGACCCATCAGACCCAGGAAAAGAACATCGACGCGGCCATCACCAAGATCGAGGCGATGGAGACCGTGGTCGGACACGTGGTCAAAATTCGAATGGAAAACCTGGCCTGATTCCCTGGCTGTGTGTCAACCGTGTCAGGAATCCTGTCGCGAAAGGCCTCTGTCATTGAGTACGACAGCTTCGTAGCCCCGTCGTCCCCGCGAAGGAGCCCGATGCGAAGGGCCTCTGACATTTCGTGCGGCAGCTTCGAAGCCTCGTCTTTCCCCGCGAAGGAGCATGTTGCGAGAGGCCTCTGTCATTTCGTGGAAGCTTCGAAACCTCGTCTTTCCCGCGAAGGAGAATGTTGCGAGAGGCCTCTGTCACTTCGTGCGCAGCTTCGAAACCTCGTCTTTCCCCGCGAAGGAGCATGTTGCGAAAGGCCTCTGTCATTGAGTACGACAGCTTCGAAGCCCGTCTTCCCCGCGAAGGCGGGGATCCATAGCACATCATTTAAGCCAACAAACTCTTAGCAATCAATCTCTTAACGAAGGTGGTATGGATGCCCGCTCCGCGGGGAAGACGGAGAGAGGTCGCAGGTAGACGTGAAGCTAAGGGCAAGGTCGAGGGCTGCCTCCCGAGTTTTAAAGGTTTCGCAACAGCCTTCAAGTTGGGGCGACAGGTCAAGCTCACTGGCGCAGCGTAATCAACTGCTGCGTCGCACCCGGATCGCGTTGGCGCACAAAACTCATCACCGACTCCACTGTCACCGTATCGATCTGCCCGGCCATGCGGCGCGCGAACGGATGGTCGTCAAAGCTCACGTTGGCGCTGAACATGCGCGCCCCCAGCCTTTCGGCCGCCGACACATGCACCGTGAGCGGGCGGTAGCCGGCCATGCGCAGCCAGCCTTGCGCCTGCGAACGCTCCTGGATCGGAAACTCGCTCGATGCAGCTGCATACGTCTCCAGCACCCATTGATTCGAATTCTGGTACTGCGTCGAATACGCGTAGGACAGCATGTTGTAGCGGCGTGAATGCAGCTGCTGCGGGATGCGCGTGGCCAGCATCTGTGCCAGGCGCGCCTGGCTGGCCGGGGAGGGGATCAGCAGCGCCGCGTCGTAGGCGAACAGGTCGTCGAGAAAAAATGTCGCCAGGCCCTGGTCGTACAGGCCGGAGTGGTCGGTCCCGCACTCGTTGAGTTCATGCACCACGATCCATTGTCCCTTCGGATGATCGCGCACGACGAACGCCATGTGCGAATAGCGCAGCCGGTAGCGCGACAGGTCACGGCCCACGCGCGCGATCAACGCCACTTTCGCGCCCGACGCTTCCAGATTAATTCTGGTCTGTTCTGCCAGCCGCACCGCCTTGATGAAAGTGTGCGCGTCGTTCTTTTTAGGCTGGCAGGCGGTGCCCGCCTGGGCCAGGCCCAGGGTGCAGGCCAGCATGATCAGCGCAAGCAGGCGGCGCATGATCAGTACCTCCCGTGGCCGGTACGCGAGTGGTGCAGCAGGGAGCGTCCGACTTCGGTGGGAATGAAGGCGATGGCCTCGCCGGCGACAATCAGGACGTAGCCGCTGGCCAGGGCTACTACGCTCACGGCGGTGCCGGCCACCAGCGAAGCGCCGGCTGCTGCCGCAGCGCTCATCTTGATCGACACGCGCGCCGCCTCCGACGCGCCCTCGAGCACGATCAGCACCGATTCGCCGACCACTTCCACGCTGCCCACCACCAGCGAGCCCACCCCGGCCACGGCCGCCATGGAGCCGGCCACCACCACCACCGAGCCGCCCACGATCAGCGAGGACCCGCCCGAGAGGGTGGTGCTGCCACTGTTATGGGCCTGGGCGCCACCGAGCGCGCAGGCCAGCATCAAGGTAAGAAGAGTCTTTTTCATCATGCACCTCTGTGAATTGCCGGATTGGCAGAACGGATCATGGCCGAGAACCGTGGCGCTCTCAATAAAATGCACTACGGTATCGCTTTTGGCGCTGATAAGTATTAGTATTTACTACCGATGTACAAAGGAAGCTGCACATGCCCCACGCGATTACACTTGTCGACACCTTGAAGCGCTTGCTCAAAGCGCGGGGAATTACCTACGGTGAACTGGCCGCGAGGATCGATATGTCGGAAGCGAGTGTCAAGCGCATGTTTTCACAGAAGAACTTCACCCTGCAGCGGCTGGACCAGATCCTGAGTGCCAGCGGCATCGAGTTCGACGAGCTCAGTGCGGCCCAGAGCACGCCGGCGCTCATTTCCCAGCTCACCCTGGCGCAGGAGCGCGAGATCATCGGCGATCCGCGCCTGCTGGCGGTGGCGGTATCGGCGATGAACCACATCGGCTTTGACGATATCGTGGCCTATTACGACATGGATGCGCTGGAAGTCACCAGGTATCTGCTGCGGCTCGATAAGATCGGCTTTCTCGAACTACTGCCCAATAACCGCGTCAAGCTGCTGATAGCGCGCACCTTCGGCTGGATTCCCAATGGGCCGATCCAGAGCTACTTCCGGCACGAGGCCGCGGCCGATTATCTTGACTCGCGCTTTGACCGCGAAGACGAAGTGCTGCGCCTGGTGAACGTGATGCTGACCAAACAGTCGGGCGCGGCGCTGCTCGAACGGCTCAAGCAGGTCGCCGCCGAATTCGCCCAGCAGCACCAGCACGAAATTCGCCTGCCGCTCGAACAGCGCCACGCCATCAGTTTCATCGTCGCCGCCAGGCCCTGGGTGCCGCGCGCATTCAAGGCCCTGCAGCGCACGCCCAAATAAATCAATTCACCCACTATCGACCAGAGACCTCCAACATGAGTCAATCGAGCCAGTTTTCCCTGCTGAAGGAGCGCCGCTTCGCCCCTTTTTTCTGGACCCAGTTTCTCGGCGCTTTCAATGACAATGTATTCAAGACCGCCTTCCTGGTGGTGCTTACCTTCGACGCTGCGAGCTGGAACATCGCCGACCCGGCCATGCTCACCACCTTGATTCCCGGCCTGTTCATCATGCCCTATGTGTTCTTTTCGGCGACTGCCGGACAGATCGCCGAAAAGATGGAAAAGGGCCGGCTGGCGCGCTACGTCAAGGTGATCGAGATCGGCATCATGGCCGTTGCCGGCATCGGCTGGATGACCAAGTCAGTGCCGCTGCTGCTAGCGGCCGTGGTGGGCATGGGCGTGCATTCGGCCCTGTTCGGCCCCGTGAAGTACGCCTATCTGCCGCAGCAGCTCAAACCGGAGGAGCTGGTGGGCGGCAATGGCCTGGTCGAGATGGGCACCTTCGTCGGCATCCTGCTCGGGCAGATTCTGGGCGCGGCGCTGGTGCGCTATCAGCCGGGCGGCATTGGCATGGTGGCCGGCGCCACGCTGTTTTTTGCCGTCCTGGGTTTGCTGGTCAGCCAGCGCATTCCGCTCTCGCCGGCGCCCATGCCCGACCTGAAGATCAATCCCAATCCTTTTTCGGAGACCATCCGCAACCTCAAATTCGCCAGCACCAACCGCACGGTATTCCTGGCGATGCTGGGCAATTCGTGGTTCTGGTTTTATGGCGCCATGATCCTGTCGCAGTTCCCCCTGTACGCCAAGGATTTCCTGCATGGCGACCAGTCGGTGTTTGTCGGCCTGCTGACGGTGTTCTCGATCGGCGTGGGAGTAGGTTCGCTGCTGTGCGAAAAACTCTCGGGCCACAAGGTGGAAATCGGCCTGGTGCCGTTTGGCTCGATCGGCCTGTCGCTGTTCGGGGTCGAACTGTATTTTGCCAGCGTGGCCTTCGTGACCCCCGCGATGGAAATCGGCATGGGCAGCCTGCTGCAGGTGCCGGGCGCGCTGCGCATCTTGTTCGACGTGGCCATGCTGGGCGTGTTCGGCGGCCTGTTCATCGTGCCGCTGTTCGCCCTGATCCAGACCCGCTGCGATCCGCAGCATTTGTCGCGCACCATCGGCGGCATGAATATCCTCAATGCGCTGTTCATGATCGTGGCAGCTGGCGCCGCCATGCTCATGCATGGCCTGGGCTGGAGCATCCCGCAGATGTTCCTCGCCACGGCCATTCTCAATGCGCTCGTCGCGCTGTATATCTTCTCGCTGGTGCCCGAATTCCTGATGCGCTTCCTGGCCTGGATGCTGATCCACACCATCCATCGCGTCAAGACTGTGGACGTGGACCGCATTCCCGACGAAGGCGCGGCCATTTTGGTGTGCAATCACGTCAGCTATGTCGATGCGCTGGTAATTGGCGCGGCCAGCCCGCGTCCGATCCGCTTTGTCATGGATCACCGCATTTTCAAAACCCCTTTCATGGGCTGGATTTTCCGCACCGCGCGCGCAATTCCGATTGCCCCGGCCAAGGAAGATCCGTGGCTGATGGAAAAGGCCTACATCGAAATTGCGCAGGCGCTGCACGAAGGCGATCTGGTGTGCATTTTCCCCGAAGGGAAGCTGACCACCACGGGCGAGATGAACCAGTTCAAGGGCGGCATTGCCAAAATCCTCGAGCGCAGCAAGGTGCCCGTCATTCCGATGGCCCTGCGCGGCCTGTGGGGCAGCCTGCTGACGCGGGATCCGGGCAATCTGTTCGAGCGAACTTTCGCGCGCGGTCCGCGTTCGCAGCTGGCGCTGGCGGTGGGCGCACCGGTGGCGCCGGAACAGGCCACGCCCGAATTTTTGCAGCAGCAGGTGCTGGGACTGCGCGGGGACTGGAAGTAGGGCGTGAGCGGCCAGCGGCGCTGGCCTTCAGACAACTCGGCGCAGCGGCGGCGGCTTGCCCAGGCGGCCCTTGGCCAGCCGTTTGATTTCGTCGAAATTGACCGGTTTGATGAGGTGATGATCAAAGCCGGCGTCGATGGTGCGCTGGCGCGCGTCGCTCTGCCCCCAGCCGGTCAGGGCGATGATCAGCACATCCTGGGCGCCTGGCTTGCGCCGAATGCGGCGCGCGGCCTCATAGCCGTCCATGGCGGGCATGCCCAGGTCCATGACGATCATGTCGGGCCGCAGCTGGTCATACGCTTCCACCGCCTGATAGCCATCGTAGGCAGTGGCCACCTTGCAGTTTTCCATTTCGAACAAGGCCTGCAGCGAATCGGCGGCGTCGCGATTGTCGTCCACCACCAGCACGCGGGGGCGGTGGTCTTGCGCGTGGAAGGCGGGCGCCGCGCCGCGCGCCGGCGCGGGCCTGGCCTCGCTGACCACTGGCAGCGTGACGATAAACTCGCTGCCTTTGCCCAGCCCCTCGCTCGTTGCGTACACGCTGCCGCCGTGCATTTCCGCGAACTGGCGCGATAGCGACAGGCCAATACCCAGGCCGCTGGCGATCTGCCCGGTGGGCGGACGGCTTTGTTCAAACATCGAAAAAATGCGGGACAGCGCGGCTGGCTCGAGACCGATGCCGGTGTCCTTGATGTAGATTTTCAGGCTGCCCTGTTCCACCAGAGCGCGCAGCGTGATGTAGCCGTCGACGGGGGTGAATTTGACGGCGTTCGAGACAATATTGGCCACGATTTGCACCACCCGCGCGTAGTCGGCGAACAGCACCACTTCGTCATCGGGCAAGGCGACGTCGATCTTGATGCGGCGCGCCGCGGCCGGAATGGCACACAGTTCGGTGACGTGATTGATGACCGCACTCAGACTGGTGTAGTCGCGCTGCAGCTCGATTTTGCCGCTGTTGATGCGCGCCACGTCGAGCAGGTCGTCGACCAGCCGCGTCAGATGCGCCACCTGGCGTTCGATCACGTCGCTGACTTTCTTGACCGGCGCTTGATCCGGATACAGGTGGCCCAGCACCCCCATCGAGGTGCGGATCGGCGCCAGTGGATTGCGCAGCTCATGTCCGAGGCTGGCCAAAAATTCGTCCTTGCGGCGATCGGTCTCGCGCACCTGGTACTGTTTGTCGCGCGCACGCAGGACCGACTGCAGCGAGGTGATGAGGGTCAGGGTGCGCACGGGGCGCTCCAGCAGCGTGACATTGCCCAGTACTGCAATGGCCTGGCGCACGCCTTCCGAATCAGGACCGCGGTGGGTCAGCAGCACGATAGGCAAGTCGGACCAGTTGGGCTGGCGCTGCACGAATTCGCCCAGCACCTTCAAGCCTCCGTTCGACAAGGCCTCTTCCACGGTCAGCACCGCGCCCACGCCGATCAGCAGTTGCTCGGCAAGCTGCTGGGCGCTGGCGGCAACCAGGTTGTCGACGCTGGCCAGCGTGAGCATTTTCGATGCCAGCACGGCGTCCTGCCCGGTCGGGGCGTAGATGAGAACTCGCTTTTCCATGATTGATTCGCTCGATGTAGCCTTCTATTGGTCGTCCTCGAACAGGCCGTTGCAATCGGACTCGTCGAAAGTGGGCACCCCGGTCAGGATGCCGTGAAAACCGGTCAGCACTTCACCGACTTCAATACCTTTGCTGCTCATTTTGAACAGGCGAATGGTTCGCTCGTGCATGCCGACGCGCTTCTTGAATACTGAGATGGCCTGGCGCACTTTGCCGCGCGCTTCGAAGTAGCGCATCATGATGACGCTGTCGGCAATGTAGCTAGCGTCGACCGTGGTCGACATGTTCGAACCGATCACGCCCGGCTGCACGCCCACCAGAATGGTCACCACGCCGCGCTGGCCCAGGTAGGTCAGCAGCTCATGCATGTGGGTGGTCAGGAAGCGCTCGTCCGGCATGGCCTTGAGATAGCCATTGAGGCTGTCGATGACGATCACGCGCGCGCCGTTTTCGGCGGAGTCGGTGACGGCCTGCATGAATTCGCCAGGCGACATTTCGGCGGGATCAATCTGCTGGATCGTGACCAAGCCCTTGTCGAGCGCGCCCTGTAGATTCACTCCCATCCCGTGCGAGCGCAGCATCAGATTGTTGGCGGCCTCCTCGAACAGGAACATGGCCGCCTTTTCGCCGCGCTGGGAGGCGGCGTAGACATACTGGGTGCACAACGAAGACTTGCCGGTGCCCGGCGGACCGGCGATCAGGGTGCTGGTGCCTTCATCGAGTCCGCCGCCGGTGAGTTTGTCGAGCCCTTCGATGCCGCTCGAGAGCTGTTTTCGCACGGCCGTGCTGCGGGTATGGGCTGCGATCAAGCGGGGGTAGACGTAGAGGCCGCCGGTGACAATCTTGTAGTCATGCGAACCGCCACGAAACGCAATGCCGCGGTATTTGACGATGCGCACCCGGCGCCGTTCGGAGCCGTAATCCTGGTTGATCAGTTCAAGGGTGATGACGCCATGGGCCACACTGCGCACCTGCAGGTCGCCCGAGAGGGCGGTGCGGTCGTCGAGAAACAGGGTCGTGCAGCCTTTGCCTGACAGATACTGCTTGAGCGCCAGCACCTGGCGCCGGTAGCGGAGAGGACTCTCAGCGAGCAGCTGGAGTTCGGACAGGGAATCGAGCACCACGCGGGATGGCTTGTATTTTTCGATGGCTTCAAGGATGCGCTGGGTGGTCAAACCCATTTCGACTTCGGACGGATGGAAAATCGTGAATTGCTGATCGGGATGCAGGATGTTTTCGTTGGGGATGATGTCTTCGACGTGAATGCCATCCATCGACCAGCCATGCGACTGCGCTACGGCCTGCAGCTCGACCCTGGTTTCGGCCAGGGTGATATAGATCACCGATTCGCCGCGCCGAACGCCCTCGTGCAGGAATTGCAGGGCCAGCGTGGTCTTGCCGGTCCCGGGTTCGCCTTCGACCAGGAACAAACGATCACACGTCAGTCCGCCGCCCAAAATGAGATCCAGTCCGGGTACGCCGGTCGACAAAAAACGTGAAGTGTCGCTATTTTGAGTTTCCATGGGCGGGCCCCGGCTCGAAAGATTTTGCAAAAAACAACTATTTAGTTGAAATATTACATGAAACTTTTGGTCCTTGATGTACGTTAGAGAACACTATTGACACCATTCCTGGAGGATCCAAACTGCAAACGTCCTGCCATATCAAAGTGGAAGAGTAGCTCGGTAGAATGGTGCTCTTACCCCATGCACAGAGGATGCTCATGCCCGATCCGAATACGCCCGTCATCATTGGCGTTGGCCAGTCCAGCGATCGGCTTGACGCCGCCGACTACCATGCCTGGTCTGCCACCCAACTGGCCGAGCAGGCTGCCCGCGCCGCCCTTGCCGACGCCGGCGCAGGGGCTGCGCTGGCCAGCCTGATCGACACCATCGCCACAACCCGCACCTTTGAAGATTCGCTGCCTGCCGCGGCGCCCTTCGGCAAGTCCGCGTGCCTGCCGCGCTCACTGGCGCGGCGCCTGGGCATTGCCCCAGCCTACGCGCTGTGGGTCAAGGGCGGCGGCAATTCCCCCCAGGACCTCGTGACCGAAGCCTGCGCCAGAATCGCATCGGGCCAGTCCAGCCTTGCCTTGCTGGCCGGTGCGGAAGCCATTTCAACCATCCGCCATGCCCAGCGCACCGGTGGCCACCTCGACTTCGGCGACCATCCGGGCGGCCAGGTCGAGGACCGGGGGCCGGGCTATGCAGACTATGTGGATGCGCTGCTGGAGCGGCACGGCGCCGACATCCCGGCCCTTGCCTACGGCCTGGCCGAAACAGCGCGCCGCGCGCGCCTCGGGCTCTCGCGCAGCGCTTACGCGCGCCAGATGGCGGAACTGTTCGCGCCATTTGCCGCCGTCGCCCACCGCAATAGGCGCGCGGCGTGGGACACACCGGCCTGGTCGCCCGAGGAACTGCTCGCCGTGGGCGAAAAAAACCGCTGGATTGCCAGTCCTTACCCGCTGCGCCTGGTGGCGCGCGATCAGGTCAATCTGGGGGCGGCAATACTGATCGCCAGCGTCGCGACAGCGCGCAGTCTGGGCGTGCCGGACTCCAAGCTGGTGTTCCTTCACGGGCACGCTCAGGCGACCGAAAAGCCCTTGCTGCAACGCCCCGATCTGGGCGCCTCGCCGGCCGCGCGCGCCGTTGTTCGCTCTGCCATGCAGATGGCCGGTGTCGATGCCAATCACATCGCCAGCTTCGATTTCTACAGTTGTTTTCCGATCGCCGTGTCGAACGTCGCCGTTGACGAGTTAGGCTTGCTGCCGGACGATCCGCGTCGGCTGACCGTGACCGGTGGACTGCCTTACTTTGGCGGACCTGGTAACAATTATGCGATGCACGCGATCGCGGAAATGGTGGAAGTCATGCGCGCCAACCGTGGCAGCTATGGCCTGATTGGCGCCAATGGTGGCTTCCTCACCAAGTACAGCGCTGGCGTGTATTCAACCGAGCCATGTCAATGGCGCGCGTCGACTGCGGCGGCCCTGCAAGATACGCTTGACGCCGTCAGCGGCGTGGCAGTGCATGAAGCGTTTGCTGGCGCCGCCATCATCGAAAGCTATTCGGTGTATCACGAGCGCGGAGTGGCCGCGTATTGCGTCATTGTCGCCCGTGACCGTGATGGCACGCGCTGCATTGCGCGCAGTGATGATGTTCATGCCGCGGCGCGCATGATGGAACACGATGCACTGGGCTGGACGGTCAGGGTGGAGAGCAGTGGCGGCGTCAATCGCTTCCGGATCGACTGAGCGCGCGGTTTTAGCTGTAGCGGCGGCGATAGATCGTCGGCCAGCCCGGCCAGTCGGCCGTACTCGGGCCACCTGCCGCCAGATTGGCGTTTTCCCAGCGCTGCAGGGCGGCGCGCTCATGATCGTTGAGCCAGCCGAACATGGTGACCAGGCGCTCGCAGGTGAGCAGTACGGGCAATTCGTTGGCCGTCAACAGCATCACCATGATGCCACTGGCGGTGGGCTCGCCCAGGAGCAGATGGCCGGTTGCCTCGAGCACTTTGAGATCTGCATGGACTGCGGCCACTTCTTCGGGGGTGACCAGCAACCCGGCCTTGCGCAGCATCGAGTGGGGCGATAGTTCGACAGTGCGCGCAGCGCCGCCGCCATCCTGAAGATGGGCCAGGATCCTTTCGTGCGAAGGCTGTAGGGTGCCGGTTTCTGCGAGATCGTTCATGAGTAAGCCTTGATGCTGTTGACAGGCATTCTGACAGGTTTACACCGGTAGTCAAAAAAAATGCGTGATCCCGGTGTGCAGTCTGCCGAAGTCCAGGGCGCATCCGGCATGACAAATGTCAGGCAATGTCGGCGCAACTGTCACTGGGTAAGTCGACGTGTTTGCCGTAGCATGGACTCATTATTTTGCACCCAAGCCGGAGAGAAAATGAGCGAGTGGAATGCCCCGGGCCATGGCCACCATCTCGCCGCCTGGCTGGCGCTGGTGTCGGGCGCCGTCGTGCTCCTCGGGCGCAAGGGGACGCGCGGGCACAGGCGCTGGGGCTGGCTCTACCTGCTCAGCATGACGGCCATGAATCTGTCTTCGCTAGCGATCTACCGCCTGTTCGGTGGCTTCGGCGTATTCCATGTCCTGGCGATCTGTTCCTTGCTCACGCTGCTGGCCGCAATTGTCCCGGTGCGAACGCGCAAGCCGGCGCGCAACTGGGCCAGGGCACACGCTACGCTCATCACCTGGTCCTACGTCGGCTTGGTCGCGGCGGCGGCCTCGGAGCTCATGACCCGGATTCCGGCGTTGGGGACGTGGGTACGGGCGGGCACGGGGAAGCTCGGCCTGTCCGGGGTCGACTTCGGCCTGATTGTAGGCTCGACCTCGGTGCTTGTGGCTGTTCTTGGAGGGATCCTGGTCGCGGCCTTACTTCCGCGCGCGCTGGCGCGATTGGCCAGCGCGGCTTAGTTTTCGAATTGTCAGACGGTATAGTCGATGCTGCTCATATGGTCTTTGCCCATGCGATCGCCGAAGACTGGAAACCTGGACAACATGGTGTCGATCGTCTGCACGTCGGCCGCCGTCAACTGCACGCGCTGAGCGCCCAGGTTATCGCGCAGATGGTCCTCGCTGCGCGTACCTGGAATGGGCACAATGTTCGGCCCTTTCGCCAGCAACCAGGCCAGGGCAAGCTGCGCCGGTGTCGCGCCCTTTGTGGCGGAGTACGCCTTGAGCCACTCCACGATCGGCATGTTCAGCTTCAGGAATTGGTGCGAGAGGCGAGGGAAGCCGGCGCGAAAGTCGACTTTCGGATCGAATCTCGTGTTGGTATTAATCGTGCCGGTCAGGAAACCGGCGCCGAGAGGCGACCACGGCACGAAGCCGATGCCCAGCTCCTTGCAGGTGGCCAGTACACCGTTCAGTTCGACATTGCGGGTCCAGAGCGAATATTCCGACTGCACTGCAGAGACTGCTTGCACTGCATGGGCGCGCCGAATCGTTTTGGCACTTGCCTCGGACAGACCGAAGTGCAGCACCTTGCCTTGCTTGATCAAGTCCTTGAGGGTGCCGGCTACGTCTTCGATCGGCACCGCGGGATCAACGCGATGCTGGTAATACAGGTCAATGTAATCGGTACGCAGGCGCCTGAGCGATTGCTCCACCACCTTGCGGATATGCTCGGGACGGCTGTTCAAGGCGATCGTGCCGTCAATCGCAAAGCCGAATTTGGTTGCGATTTGTACCTTGTCGCGGAACGGCGCGAGCGCTTCTCCGACGAATTCTTCGCTGGTATATGGACCATACACCTCTGCGCTATCGAAGAAGGTGACGCCGTTCTCGACCGCCGTACGGATCGTCCTGATGGCCTGCGCCCTGGGGACCGGCGCATTGTAATTGCCGGCGAAATTCATGCATCCGAGGCCCAGTTCCGACACCTGCATCGTTCCTAATTTGCGCTGTCGCATATTTTTTGCTGTGGCCGCTGGGCTGTTGATCTTGCCAGGACCAGGCTCTGCGGCGCGCATCGGCCCGGCTGCAAGTGCTGTTCCCACCATAAGCGACTCCTTGATGAAGGCGCGCCGCCCGAGGTTTTCGGAGGCGTGCAGAGCCGATTCGCGTTTGAAGTATTTGTTTTCCATATATCCATCCCAAGGTAAAAGTGATGCTTGCTGAATGAGTACGGCCAATGTACCAGCGGCGCATCCATATGATTAGATGCGATAATCATCTTGGATTTATAAATGGAAGTTATTAATGCTCAAGGATAGCCTGGATGACCTGGCCGCATTTCTGGTAGTGGCGAGCAAGCAAAGCTTTACGCGCGCGGCGGCGCAGCTAGGAATCTCGCAGCCTGCCTTGAGCGCCAAGATCACGGCGCTCGAACAGCGCTTGGGGGTTCGCCTGCTGACGCGAACTACGCGCAGCGTGTCGACTACCGAAGCTGGTGAACGGCTGCTCAAGTCGATCGAACCGCACTTCGATGGCATCGCGGCGGGACTGGCTGATTTGAGTGAGTTGAGAGACAAGCCCGCAGGGAGCCTGCGCATTACTTCGGTCGAACATGCCTCTCAGTCGATTGTGTTGCCCGCTCTGGCAAAGCTGTTGCCTGAGTATCCCGATATCTCGGTTGAGCTGATCAACGACTACGGTTTGTCCGACATCGTGGCGGAGCGTTACGATGCCGGCATTCGCCTCGGTGAGCAGGTGGCGCAGGACATGATTGCCATACGCATCGGTCCGGACTTCAAGCAATTCGTAGTGGGCTCGCCTGCCTATTTTGCCCGCCATGGCAAGCCAGCGCTGCCCCAGGATCTCACTGCACATCTGTGTATTGGATTGCGTCTGCCGACCTCGGGAGGCGTCTGGTCATGGCCGTTCGTGAAGGGCGAGCGCGAACTGAAGGTGCGGCCGGGAGGCCAGTTGTCGTTCAATACGATGACGCTTCAGCTCGAGGCAGCCCTTGCCGGCCTGGGGCTGGGCTACCTGCCCGACAACGTGGTGAAAGGGCACCTGGCGGATGGCACGCTGGTGCGGGTTTTAGCGGATTGGTCCACCGCGATGTCCGGCTACCACCTTTACTATCCGAGCCGGCGTCAACCCACTGCCGCGTTCTCCTTGCTCGTACAGGCCCTGAAGTTTAGAAAGTGAAGGTGCCGCGCCCCGTCTTGCGCAGCGGGCAGCGTGGCTACTCGGCCAGCGGCGCCAGGCGCGCTGTCTTGCCTTCGATAAGCTGGGCGCTGAACACGCGTTTTTCCGGCGAGTCCTGGTCATTGCCAATCAGGGACACCAGCATCTCGGCCGCTGAACGGGCCATCTTTTGCACCGGCTGGCGCAGGGTAGTGAGTTGATAGCTGAGCCAACTGGCCGGTTCAACCCCGTCGAAGCCTACGATCGACACTTTGCCCGGCACATCCAGGCCGAATTCGAGACGGGCCGCGTCGACACAGCCGATCGCCATGATGTCGTTTCCGCAAATGATGGCATCGGGCGCCTTGCCCTGGGCATTGACCAGTTCGCGCATGCCGCGCACGCCGCTCTGGTAATCGTATTCGCCAGCCACGATCAGTGGTTCGCGCAGTCCCAGTGACAGAATACGATCGCGTGCGCCGCGCGTGCGCTCCTGGCCGACCACCGAGTCCTTGGGGCCGCTGATGATGCCGAAGCGCTGGTGGCCGCTGGCGGCAAGCCGGTCGACCAGGTCGTACGCGCCTTCAATCTGGTCGCACACCACGGCATTGACCGCCTTGTCCTTGAGCGTGCGGTTGAACAGCACCAGCGGCGTATGGCGCCGCTCGAACTCCATGACGTGTTCGAGCGAGAGCCGGGTGGCGGCAATCACGCCGTCAACCTGGTACTGCCACACCTGCGACACCACCTGGTCGATGTCCTCTTCATGCGGCACGGTGAACAGGAGCACGCGCATGCCCTTGCTTACGAACTGCTGGCTTAGTTCCGACAGCACCTCGGGGTAGTACAGATTGGTGAGGTTGGAAATCATGACCGCCACCAGGTTCGAGCGCCGCGTAATCAAGCTGCGCGCCAGGGCGTTCGGGATGTAGTCCAGTTCCCGCGCCGCTTTGATGACCCGCGCCCGGGTCTCGGGCGACACGCTGGCGCCGGGCTTGAAATGGCGCGACACCGCCGATTGCGACACGCCGGCGCGCAGCGCAACGTCATACGAGGTCGCGCTGCGTCCTTTACGAGGAGAGGCGTCGGCGTTCGATGCTGCGGGCTTTTTGCTGGCCATGAAAAGAAGGGGATGGTGTGGAGGTAGCCGAGTATAGCGCAAGCGCCATGGCGATGCATCCGGCTGCAAGGCCAGTTTTACAGGCGCGAATTCGCTCTCCAGCGCATTTTTACAACATTTCGTCAAACAGATTGACTTCGAATGCAAACAGCGACTATGATTGTTCCATAGCAAACGCCGGCGGTATTATTTTCAAGTGCGTTTGAACGGCGGCACAGAAGGGAGAAGGCTTCGCTTCCTGCCCCGCCGGAATGAAATGACTGCGTATGCATAAAGTGGCGTGAACCTGTTCGACGCGGGCAGCAAAGTCGATCATGCTTCGGCCAGGCGTTGGCGCATGGCGCGCGCAACTGTATGCTTTTCAATTTGCACGAGAGAAAAGACAATGACGAAGCTGCCATTTACCCTTCCTGCCCGTCCTCCGGTGACCCGGATTCGCCAATGCGATGTGGCCCAGCTGCGCGCGCCTACCGGTCCACGTACACAGCCAATGCGCGGCTTCGAAGACCAGTTCGTCGACATTGTCGACTACATCGTGCGCATCACCGACGAGATCTGGATGGATCGCGCGGTCGGGCGGATCTACGATACCTACGACGCCAGCTGCGTGATCTATTCCTCGTACGGCGTGGTGCGCTCGGTGGAAGAGGTCATTGCAGGAACCATCTCGACCCTGAATGCGTTCCCCGATGGCGAGATCCATCACCTCAACGTAGCCTGGAGCGGCGACGAGGAGCAGGGCTTCTACACCTCCCACCTCGGGCATAGCCGCTCGACCCACGTCGGGCGCAGCAACCTGGGGCCTGGCACCGGGCGCCGTTCCTCGATCCGCTTTGCTGCTGATTGCATCTCGCGCGACAACCGCATCCATACTGAGTGGCTGGTGCGCGACAACGGCGCCCAGGTGCGCCAGCTGGGATTCGAACTGCACGAGGTGGCGCAGCGCGCCGCCGCCACACCCACGCTGGAGCATTTCATCGTCTCGCCCGAAACGCGCCTTGAAGGCCAGACTCCGCGCAGGCTGCTCGATCTGCCGACCGATACTGCCGATGGCTGGGCGCGCCACCTGTTCCACAATATCTGGAATCTCAAGCGCTTCGACTGGCTCGAGCGCTACTACTCGGCCGCAGCGACGGTGCATGCCGGCGGCGGCCGCGTGGCCCAGGGCGTGCGCAATATCGGCGCGCTTTACCTGCACCTCCAGGCGGCCATGCCCGACGGCGTGATGCGAGTCGAGAATGTCTGCCACAGCGAGGAAAACGATGGCGTGATTCTGGCCGTGCGCTGGGTCTACGAAGGCACCACCGCACCCGGCGGCGTGCTGGGCGAATGCCCGGCTGGACGCCACGTATTCATGATGGGCGTGAGTCATATGCGCTTCGCCGACGACAAGATTGTGGAGGAATGGATGGTATTCGATGAACTTGGTGTTCTGGTACAGGCGTATCGCAAATGAGTAACTGGAACGATCATCCACAAGTGCTCTCGCCGGTCGGCAGGCGTTTTTCCGAGCTGATCGAAGAGGGTCCGCGCCGCCAGGACCTGCCCGGGTACGAGGCGGTCTACCGCGACTTTGTCGACTACATTGTGCGCTGCACGCACCGCATCTGGGAGCAGAAGGACATTGGTCTGTGCCGCACCCACTACAGCGAAGGCTGCGTCATGCACACGCTGGCAGGCCCGCAAGTTGGCTGCGAAGTGGTGGTGCAAAACACCATCGGCGCGCTGGCCATGTCGAGCGACCGCCAGGTAATCGCCGAGGACGTGATCTGGAGCGACGAGGGTGACGGCAACCTGTACAGCTCGCACCGCATCGTGAGCAGCTCGACCCATCTTGGCGACGACGCCACCTTGGGCCCGGCCAGCTGCCATGAGGCCGGCGCGCGCACCATTGCCGACTGCCTGTGCCGCGACAATCGCATCATCGAAGAGTGGCTGGTGCGCGACAATCTGCGCGCGGTGTGGCAGGTCGGCGGCAATCCCTGGGAGCTGGCCAAACGCCAGGCCGAGGCCGACCGCGAGGGCGATCAAGCCCGCCACGGCTGGCGTGCTGCGCAAATCGCTCGCGTGCGCGCCGGCGGCGACGTCGCCATTGCGGCCGATCATCCGGCTCGGCTGCCCGCAGATGCCCTGATAGCCGCCTTGCGCGACGACTTGTTTGGCGAGGCGGCGCAGGCGTTTTCGCCAGCAGCCGAAGTGCGCTGGCCGAGCAACCGCCATGGCTACGGCCGTGGCTACTGGATCGGCTGCCTGACCCAGATCCGCGGCGCGCTGCAGCGCCCTGCGCTGACGATCGACCATATAGCAGCCCGGCCTTTGCCGCATGGCGATGTGGCCATTGCACTGCGCTGGTGCCTGGCCGGGGTGCATGCCGGCGGTGGCGTATGGGGTCCGGCCAGCGGACGCGATCTGCTGATCCTGGCGATTTCCCACTACCGCGTGCGGGACGGGAAAATTGTCGAAGACCTGACGGTGTTCGACGAACTGGCGGTGCTGCGTCAAATTAGCGGAGGGCTGGGAGCATGAGCGCATTGAAAGTATTACGCAAGGTCGCGGCCGGGCAGCGTCCTGATGGAGAGTTGCTGCCCCCGTGCCGGCTCGAGGCCTTCGGTGTCGAGTCCTACGGCGAAGAGGCGATCGTGCAGAGCTTTCGCAGCGCGCCGCTCGCTATCTCCAGTTCCGCGCAGGTGATCGCAGCCGAAGGCCACCTCGCGCTGTTCGATGGAGAACATGCGCTGTTCGCCGATCTGTATGGCGAGGATATCGCGCGCATCTGGCGCCTGGGTCCGGGTCAGCCCGCCGTGGCCGAACCGGCCATCGGCGTTCCCTTCGATCCCGATCTGTGGCAGGCACGCCGCGACGTGGCTATGCGCGCGGAAGACCATCCGGCCTTGTCGGTGGCCGGAGCGGGCGCGGTGGAAGAAATCGGCAAGGACCTGGCGCGCAAATGGGAATCGGGTGAGGGCGCGGGTGACTATCGCGTGCGGCCCTTCGTGTTGCGCGCCTTTAGCGACGGCGAGCGCGGCGCTGCCTTGTTCGCGGTCTATCGTCTAGGCCCGCTGGCCCGGCGCAGTGCCGGCTTTTCGCTGGTGGCGGCGAGCTTCCAGGTGGCCGGAGGAAAACTGGCCGCCTACGCAGTGATTCGTGATCAGGCGGGCGAAGCGGCTGTGCAGCAAGCTCCCTGGCAGCCGCGGGTAGCGGCATGAGTGCGGGCCAGGAGCGAACCATGCTGACTGACAGCACAAGCAAGCTGGTCGCTCCGCCTGTCGGCGTGCCCATGAAAATGGCGTTCGGCCTGGGCAGCACCGCCGAGGCCATTGTCTACACCACCACCAGCAGTTTCCTGCTGCTCTTCTACAACCAGGTTCTGGGCCTGCCGGCCGAGAAAGTCGGGCTTGCACTGTCACTGGGATTGATTGTCAATGCGCTGTTCGATCCGCTCGTGGGGTCGTGGTCGGACCGCACCAAGTCCCGTATCGGCCGCCGTCACCCCTTCATGTTCGCCTCGATTCTGCCGGCGGCGCTGTGTTTCTATTTCCTGTTCAATCCCCCTTCCGGCCTGAGTGAATTCCTCCAACTGTTCTGGCTGGCCGCGATGAATGTAATGCTGCTGCAGTGTATGACCCTGTTTCATACGCCGCACCTAGCTCTAGGCGCTGAGATGTCGGACGATTATCTTGAGCGTTCGAGCATCATGAGCTACAACACGTTTTTCCTATGGATCGGCGACACCTTGGGGTGGGTATTGTGCTTTGCCTGGTTCTTTCGGGCCGGCCCCGGCTATCCGAACGGCGCCCTTGATCCCACGCGCTGGCCAGTGTTCTCGGCATCGTTTGCCGTGATGATCATCGCCTGCCTGTTCATCTCGAGCATGATCACCCGCAAGCGCATTCCCTACGTTGCCCAAGCCAAGGTCGGCCAGCCTCGCTTCGGTATGGTCGAATGGATGCGCGACATGGGGCGTGCTCTGACCAACCGTAACTATGTAGTGCTGCTCATCGGCTTCTTCTTCTTATCGTTGATGAACGGCGTTCGCGGTGGTCTGTGGCTGTATGGCGCGACGTTTTTCTGGGGGCTGAAGAATGACCAGATTGCCTTTTTCGCAGTCGGCAGCCTTGCTGGATATCTCTTCGGCTCGGCCGCGGTCACCGCCTTGCACCGCCGGTTCGAAAAGCGCTGGACCGGAGCAGTCGCGCTTGCCGTCTACAGCATCGGGCCTGCGATTCCACTGGCCTTGGGTTATTTTGGCGTGCTCGGCCCAAACACGACCGGTCTGCTGTTCATCCTGATCGCGTTTTCAACGCTGCAGCATGCTCCCTACAGCATCATGACGACGACCGTGTATTCAGCCCTCGCCGATATCGCCGATGAGAATGAACTTAAATACGGCATTCGCCAGGAAGGCATCCTGTATTCCACCCGCACGCTATTTGCACGGGTCGATCAGGCGCTGGGGACCGCGCTGGCTGGCTTCGTATTGTCGCTTATCGCCTTTCCCGCCAAGGCCGTGCCGGGCGAAGTGCCGCAGACGGTGTTGATGGCGCTGGCGGCCGCGTTCGTGCTATCGGCCGTTCCAGGTCTGATTGCCGCCATTTTCTACGCAATGCTGCGCGTGACCAGAAAGACCCACGACACCACCAAGGCAGCCCTGGTGGTGCAGCGTCAGGCCGAGCTGGACAAAGGCACACGGATGGGTTCCGACATGGTTCCCGATTCACGCTGATCCACGCGTCATCGAAATTCATTCATCCCGGGCGGGCAGCGATGCCTTGTCCGAAACCGCTGGCACTGACGCTGCTATGTCAGTGCCAGGCGAGCCGGCAAATATTTGGAGACTAAGTATGAGTAATCACCTGGCGAACAAACAACTCACGGCGCGTTTTCTGGCCGAACTGGCCGACACAGCGGAGCAGGGCATTACTGCCGTGCTGGAGCGATACTGCCACCCCGACTGTCGTTTTGAAATCTTCCATCCATTTAACCGGATCGATGGCCTGGCTAATGTCGCTGAGCAGTTTTGGGCGCCGCTCAAGCGCGCCTTTCCCGACTATGAGCAGCGGCTGGGTCAAGTGATCGCCGGTGAGTACGAGGGCCGCGAACAAGTCAGTACCCTCGGTTATGTGCTCGGTACCTTCGACGCCAAGTGGCTGACCATTCCTCCCACTCACAATGTTGCCTACTTGCGCTTCGCGCTCAATGTAATTGTCCGCGATGGCAAATTTGCCAAGGCCTATGTGATGCTCGACATTCCCGACCTGATGCGCCAGGCCGGCTTCTGGCCGCTGCGCGAAATGCCTGGCTCGGCCGAACAGTGGCCACTGCCGCCGATGGGCAGCGGCGCGACACTCGAGACTGTCGATTCCGAACGCGGCGTGGAGAGCCTGCGGATTGTGCGCGAGATGCAGCTGGGCCTGCCGCCGGCGGGAGAAAAGCTCACCATGACAACCTCCGCCGGCCGCCACAGTCCGCACTGGCACGACAATATGAACTGGTATGGCCCGGCCGGCATCGGCTCGGCACGCGGCCTGCGCGGCTTTCGGGAGTTCCACGGGGCGCTGTTCTTGAAGGCGTTTCCGGATCGGTCCGGCATCAAGCGCGATGAAACCGGGCCGGAAGATGGCCCCGGCCATTACACCCGTCTCGGCGACGGTCCGTTTGCAGTGACCTCAGGCTGGCCATCGATCTATGCTACCCACACGGGTGGGCAGTGGCTTGGTCTGCCGCCGAGTGGACGCAAGCTCGAAATGCGCGTCGGCGATTGGTATCTGCTGGATCGAAACAACAAAATTACCGACAACTGGGTAATGATCGACATTCCGCATATGCTCGATCAGATGGGTCTCGACATCCTCGACGACCTGCGCTTCTTTGCCGACCGTTCGCTGCCGCGCCTGGGTAGTTGACCGGTCCTGCAGTGTGACGGCTTGGCGCTGCAGCTGAGCTTTGCATGATGTGAGGTTTCATTGGAAGTATCACATCCAAAAATGACTGCGTTTGCACCGATTCTGTTTAAAGTTTCGCATGAGAATCAAAAACTATGCAACAAAGTGTTTAAAAACAGCGACCTACGATATTTCTTGAAATTGACTTCGTTTGCAACTACTATGAGTGACCACCTCGGCCACCGCCTTTTAGGGAGACCTGTAATGACCAGTTCGATGCGTTTAAAACCGCTGCGCGCGCTTCTGTTGTCCGCTTTTCCGCTCGCGCTCTATCCAGCCACCAGCCTTGCATATGCGCAAGCAGTAGCGCAAGCCGCAGCCGACGGCGAGGCGAAAGCCGCTCCCAAGGCCAACGCCCAAAGCGACACTGAAGTGGCGGTAGTCACCGTGACAGCGCAGCGTCGTTCCGAATCCCTGCAGAAGGTGCCTCTGTCAATTTCTGCGCTCACTGGCGCGCAGCTCAAAAACGCCAACGTGACCAACGTGGACCGTCTGGAACAGTTGATGCCTGGCGTACGCATGGGTCGTTCGGGATCGGACTTGCGTCCCGCGATGCGCGGTACCTATACCGAAAACGTCGCCGCCAACGGCGACCCGCGCTTCGGCATCTACGTGGACGACATCTACCAGTCGCGTACCAGCCAGGTGCCACCAATAGTGGATCTGGCACGCGTCGAATTACAGAAGGGGCCGCAGGGTACGCTGTACGGTCGCAACAGTTTCGGTGGCAATATCGTGTTCCACTCGGCCCAGCCGACTGACACGCTGGAAGGTGGCGTTGATGCATTGATCGGCAATTTCGGTAAAACGCGCCTGGAAGGCTTCCTGAATATTCCGATGAGCCCTGGGATTGCCTTGCGAATTGCAGGCCTGACCGAGGACTCGGACGGCTATGTCAAAAATATTGGCTCGGGCAGTGATTTTGGTGGGGAAAAGCAGGAATTTATTCGCGGCACGCTGCGCTTTGCGCCGCCTTCGGTTCCAGGCCTCGAGGTGCTGTTGCGCGCTTCCTACCTCGATCTCGGCGGAGAAGGTTTGGGCGGCTTCGGCTATAAATATGTCGGAGCCCTGGTCGACCCGACCTTGATCCGGGCCCCTGGTCAATCGCTGACCTATAACGGCGTCACTTATGAATTGCCGAACGGGTTTAATGGTAATAGCTGGACCGGAATTCCCGCTGCATTCGATTCACGTTATCGCGACGGCATTCCCGATATCAACGGCGCCGACGTTGGCATTGCCACAACCTCCGATCCGTATACGGTCAACTATGCAGGCAAAAACATCCGTGAGGGCAAGCAGCAGCAGTACGGCGCCACGATCAATTACGACATCGGATCAGTTCGCCTGCGCTCAATCACGAGCTACAGCGATTTCGATATCATGCGCGGCGTCGGCAGCCTCACGCCGGTACTGCTGAATTACCAATACTACAAGACGACGTCCAAGACTTTTACCCAGGAACTGCAGATTCTGTCGAACAAATCTGAAGTCAGCCCGCTGCAGTGGATCGCCGGCGCCTATTTCTTCGATGATACGAACCAGAGCGTCGATACTGCCGAAACCAATCGCGGTTACAACGCCGCGACTGCGCCGGCGGGGCAGCAGTACTATCCATTCAGTTTAAATTACAACACTGCCGGCGTTGCGGGCTTTAATCAGCAGTTCACCAACGACGGGTTTGGCGCGGTCGAGCAGAATACGCGTTCGGCTGCAGCTTACGGGCAACTCTCGTACACATTCTTCGACAAGCTGACGCTCACCTCGGGCGTGCGTTACACGAGCGACAAGAAGGAACTGAAGACAACACGCTTCAACGCTGGCGCAACCGGACCGGGCGGCTTCCTGGCGTTCGACGTGTACGACCCAATCGATTTCAAGTGCGGCGGTTTCGTTGGCGCCAGCAAGGGATCGGTATCGTCGACCCCGACGGACAAGGCGTATAACTTTGTTTGCGGTAACAACAAGGCAAGCTATACCAGCTTCCGTCAGGCCGTCGATTACAAGTTCAATCGCGACAACATGATCTATGCCAGTTTTTCGACCGGTACCCACGCTGGCGGTTTCAATGCGGGGCCAGTCACCATCGGCGGCGTGCCGACCTTGATCCCATTCGCTCCAGAAAAAGTGAAAGCGTTTGAATTTGGTACGAAGAACTCTTTTTTCAATAATCGCATGACGCTCAACGCGGCCGTTTTCCGCAACGACTATCGCGATCTGCAGGCGCAAACCACCATTCCGAATCCGAATTCTCCACTCACCAGCACCGTCGCGCTCGTGCAGAATATCGGCAAGGACCGCGCCTACGGTCTCGATCTCGATGCGGTCTTCCGGCCAACCCGGGATCTGCGCATGAACCTTTCGTACAACTTCCTCGACGCGAAAGAGATTGACTACGCCGTGAACGTGTTCAATTTTGGTGGCGCCGCCGGATTCTGCGGCATCACGCCGAGCTGCATCGCCGCCACTGGCGAGGCGAACACCGTGCAAGGCACGCCATTCCCGAATGCGCGCACTGATCCGAACCGCTTTGTTCCGGTAACCGATCCCAATGGTAATCCGATCATTATTGGTGGCGTCCCGCAACTCAAGTATGTGATCGCCGGCGTGGGCCGCGATGGGACCAAGTACACGGGCCCGAAAGCGTTCTCGCCGAAGCACACGATTCAGGTCGGCCTGGCGCATGATTTCAGTCTGGGCGAGCGCGGGACGCTGACGCCGGAGATCCAGACTTACTACAATTCGGGCTACATCCTGAGCGACCTGACGCCGCAGTTTGGCAAGAACGATGCCTACACCAAGACCGACCTGCGTCTGACCTTCAAGACAAGCGACGGCAGCATTACGGTGCAGGCATTTGTCAATAATATCGAGGACGAGGCGGTCATTACCCGCGCCGTCTACGGTAACCACCGCTCGCAGCTGGTGAGCTACGCGCCAGGGCGCACCTTCGGCCTGTCGGCCGGATACCGCTTCTAAGCGTAAGGTCTGCCGGGCAGCCCCTTCAGGGACTGTCCGGTCAGCTGGGCCGCGCTTGCATGAGCGGCTGTGCCATGTCCCGTCAGTGCTGTTTCAAGCCGCCTGCCTTTGCGCACGGCTAAGTCCTCACCATTTTTCAAAACGTGGGCACGCGGAACGCACCGTTCCGTCCCCATACACTCCGGTAGCAAACATTATGAATAATTCCGCCGTTAATCAATTTTCTTCTACGGGCACGCTCTACCTCAGCGCTCCGGAAGCCGCTCTGCTCGTCCGCAAGGTCGGGCTCGAAGTGTCGCTGCGCCGCATTGCGGCTAATATTCGCGAAGATTTTCTGCGCTGGCCCGATTTCGACAAGTCCGCTCGCGTTGCCAGCCATTCCGAGTTCGGCGTGATCGAACTGATGCCGGTTTCGGACGACCACCGCTATGCTTTTAAATACGTCAACGGCCATCCGCGCAACACCGGCCTGGGTCTGTCGACCGTGATGGCCTTTGGCGTCTACGCCGACGTCGATACCGGCTCGCCGCTGCTGCTTTCGGAGCTCACCATCACTACCGCACTGCGTACCGCTGCCATGTCTGCGCTGGCGGCGCAATCGCTGGCTCGCCCGGATAGCCGCGTCATGGCGCTGATCGGCAATGGCGCGCAAAGCGAATTCCAGGCGCTGGCGTTCAAATACCTGCTCGGCATCGATACCCTTCGTCTTTTCGACGTCGATCCGGAAGCGACGGCCAAGCTGGTCGCCAACCTGAAACCCTACGGCTTTAGCATCGCCTTGTGCAGCACTGCAGGTGAGGCCGCGCGCGGCGCGGACATTATTACCACCGTCACGGCCGACAAAACCCAGGCAATCATCCTGACGCCGGACATGATCGGGCCCGGAGTGCACATCAATGCGGTCGGCGGCGATTGCCCAGGAAAAACCGAACTGCACGCCGACATTCTTACGCAGGCAAGCGTGTTCGTCGAGTACGCGCCGCAATCGCGTATCGAGGGCGAGATTCAGCAGATGCCGGAAGACTTCGCCGTGACCGAACTGTGGCAAGTGTTTACCGGCCAGGCGCGTGCGCGCGTGTCGGCCTCCGAGATCACCGTGTTTGACTCGGTTGGCTTCGCACTGGAGGATTTTTCGGCTCTGCGCTTCATGTACGACAGCGCTGAGACACATGGCTTCGGGCAGCGCATTGCCTTGATTCCTTCGCTGGATAACCCGAAAGACCTGTTTTCGGCGATTGCCCGGCCAGATGACGACAAGCCGGCCGCAGTGGCGCAGAGCGCCCGCAGTCCCAGCTTCGCGTAGGGCGGCCCGTGGACAGCTGGCCAGCGCAAGAAGGCCCTGCGGGCCGGCGGGCACGTATCGCGCTAGCGCTGGCCTTTGAGGTCGTCCAGCAGCTTGCGCGCCGGGAGCGCGCCTCGGCGCCGTGCAGCTGTCGCATTCCGGGCAGCGATCCTGCCGACTGCGCCTGCCACTGGGTTACTTCGGCGGGGGCGCCGGTTGCGGTGGTCAGAGGCACATGGCTGAAAGCGGGTTTGACCTCCACGATGGTTTGAATCATGGACCCCGCACTGCATCGGCACGCGCAAGAACCGAAGCAAAATTAACTTTGAATGCAATGCGCATCTACGATGTTTAATCACACCTCTATGGCCGATATTATGCAAACAACTCGTCTCCTTTTCCGCTCCTGCTTGCTGTCTTTGCTGGCAATGGCTGTTGCGCCTGTTTGGGCTGCTGGTCAGGCAATGACGCCACCGATGGGTTGGTCAACCTGGTACGGCGTGCGATGCAACTATGACGCTGGTGTGTTGCACACCATGGCCGACCGCCTACGCGACTCGGGTCTGGCGAAGCTAGGCTACAACTACTTGAACGTGGATGACTGTTGGGCAACCGGCCGTGATGCCGACGGTAGACTGGTGGCCGACCCGAAGCGCTTTCCTGGGGGAATGAGCGCTGTCGCCGAGCAGGTCCACGCACGCGGTCTCAAATTTGGGATCTACTCCAGTGCCGGCACGACTGGATGCCAACGAGACTTGCAACAGTCAGGTCAACGCCTGCCCATTGGTAGCAGAGGCTATGAACGACTCGATGCACTCCACTTCGCCGCCATGGGCGCGGACCTTCTCAAGCTGGACTGGTGCGGCCACTACCCCACCCAGGACAGCCGCTCGAGCTTCGAGACCATGCGCGATGCGCTGGCCGCCACTGGGCGGCCGATCATGCTATCCATTTGTGAATGGGGTACCGGAAAGCCTTGGCTTTGGGGCAAAGGCGTTGGACAAATGTGGCGGATCGCGATGGATACAATTAATTGCTGGTCGTGTACCACGGATTGGGGTGGCATTGGGATAGTGCAGACCTTTGATCGGCTTGCGGAAGTGGCAAAATATGGCGGACCGGGCGGCTGGAACGACCCCGATAATCTCATGGTCGGCAATGGCGTACTGTCACTTGACGAAGAACGCGCACAGATGAGTGTGTACGCAATGGCAGCAGCTCCTCTGATCATTGCCGCCGACTTGCGGACCATTCGCCCCGAGAGCCTGGCGATCCTGATGCAGCGTGAGGTAATTGGTATCAATCAGGATCCACTTGGGAAACCTGGCTTTCGGGTTCGTTCTGACGACGGTGATGAGCTATGGGTGCGCACGCTGCACGACGGCCGTCTTGCCGTTTTGATGTTCAACCGGAGTGCAAGCGCGCGTAAGCTCAGAGTGCATTGGTCGGAGCTTGCTCTGCCATCGACGACCTTAATTGGCGGAAAAGAGATCTGGTCGGGGGAATTGATCAAGCCGGTCGCCGACGGATTGACGCGCATGGTGCAGCCGCACGGCGTTGCGCTATTTCTTTTAACAGTACCGCAAGACAGCAAGACGGTACGTCCGCCAATTTGAGTCGCAACGCTTGGCTGGGGAAGCAGTTTGCAATCGTCGCTGTTGATCTAGTTGGCATCGACCCCTGAACTGCAACAGAATCGACATCAAGGAATAAGCATGAGCAAGCAGCGCAGCGATGGCATGGCTGGATTCGACGATGAATTCACCGATCTGGACCAGTATATTCGTGTCATCACAGACCGTATCTGGGAGGGCGGCAGGATCGACGATATCGCGCTTTACTACTCGGATCCCTGCATCGTTGAAACCCCCTCGGCAGTCAGCACATCGCTGGCCGCAGTGATCGACGGCACCCGCGCCAACCTGGCCCAGTTCCCGGACCGGCGCCTGCTGGCCGAAGACATCATCGTCTCCGGTGATGACCGCGGCGGCTTCCTGAGTTCACACCGCATTATCTCGACGATGACGCACCGCGGCGATGGCACGTTTGGCGCCGCAACAGGCAAGCGCATCCACGTACGCACCATCGCCGACTGCGTGTGCAAAGACAACCGCATCGTGCACGAATGGCTGGTGCGCGACCTTGGCGCCATTGCGCGGCAGATCGGCACCACCGCGCAGGATGTGGCGCAGCGCTGGCTCGATGCTGCCGGCGGCTGGCGCAAGCCCAAAGCCGGGCCGGCGCCGGATGGATACCTCTCCTTCATCAGCGCGGCGCCCGCGGCAGTGCGCTATGCCGCAGCGATGGAGGAACTGGCCTATGGACGGGGCGACGTCACGCAGATCTATGACGACGCCGTCCATCATCTGGGGCCGGGCGGCGAGCAGCGGTATGGCCACGACGAGATGGGGGCTTACTGGCGGGCGCTGTTTGGGGCGCTGAAGGTGGAATCGTTCACCGTCGAGCACCTGGCGCATCAGCAGGGCGACGGGCGTGCCGATCGCGCGGCCTTGCGCTGGCGTGCCCAGGCCGTGCACAGCGGAGCAGGCATGTTCGGCGAAGCCAGCGGGCGACCCGTGGAAATCCTGGGCATCAGCCATGTCGAGTTTTTCCGCGGCAGGGTTTTGCGCGAATGGGTGCTCATCGATGAAGTCGCTATCTGGATGCAGGTGCTCGCGCGCTGATGGGCAATCTCGTCCCATAGCTGGACGCCGGAGCGTGGTTCATTCGGAGCAGATCAAGGCGCGAGGGCGCAGCCAGCACTAGCGATTGCCAGGACGAGCACCATCCCCTGGCCTGGGGGGCGAAGAAATTGAATTGCGCAGCTCTTACAGCTTGCCGAGTTTGATTTGTTGCACCGCGTAGTCGCAAGCCCTTGCCGTCAGCGCCATAAAGGTCAACGACGGGTTCTGCCAAGCGATCGACGGCATGCAGGCGCCGTCAGTGACGAACAGGTTGGGGATGTCATGGGCCTGATTGAAGCCATTGAGCATGGAGGTCTTTGGATCGCGCCCCATGCGCGCAGTTCCCATCTCGTGGACTGCTCTGCCAGGGGCGTACTGCTCAATGGTTGGAAAATCACTGACGATGTCCTTCACGCCAAGAGTGGCCAATATTTCGGCAGCCGTTTCGACGATATCCTCGCGCATGCGATGATCATTGTCGCCATAGGTGCAATCGATATGCAGCTGCGGCATGCCCCACTTGTCTTTTTTGGTCGGATGCAGCTGGACCGAGTTTTCATAACGGGGCAGCATTTCGCCGGCGCCGTACAGGGTGAATTTCCAAGGGCCCGGCTTGCGAATGGCTGCTTTGTATGGCTTGCCAAAGCCGGGCAGGTTAGCGGCGTCGCGCCAGTTGGTGCGGATCGCATGGCCCGACAAGGCATAGCCACGAATGAACTTGGCATGCTGCTCGTTGACGTTTCTAAAGCGCGGGATATAAGGAGTAGTGGGCCGGCGGCCAGAATAGTAGTCGTTCTCAAAGCCTTCGACCCGACCGTAGGCGCCGATGCCCTGGAGGTGGTCCATCAAATAATGGCCCAGCACGCCGGACGAATTGGCGATGCCGGACGGGAAAGCGCTCGAGACAGAGTTCAGCAGAATTTGCGTGGTGCCTAGCGTAGACGCGCATAGGAAGATGACCTTGGCAAAATACTCGCGCGTTTCCATGGTCTCGCTGTCGATCACGCGCACACCGGTTGCGCGGTTGGTCTTGGCATCGTAGATCACGCTGTGCACAATGGCGTTGGTCGCGATACGCAGGCGACCCGTTTTGAGGGCCGCAGGCAAGGTCGAACTCTGTGTCGAAAAATAGGCGCCAAATGAGCAACCACGTTCGCACATGCTGCGCGCCTGGCATGGCAGGCGGCCTTGCGCAAGCTGTTCTTCGGTAGGATTGGTCAGGTGAGCTACACGCCCCATGATCATGCGGGCCGGAGCATAGCTTGTGTCAAATTTTTTCTTGAACGATTTTTCGACGGTATTGAACTCGAAGGCTTCCTGGAATTCGCTATCGGGAAGGATGTCCATGTTCTCCTTGCCGCCACTGATGCCCACGAATTTCTCGACATGAGAATACCAGGGCGCCAGGTCGGCGTAGCGAATCGGCCAGTCGACCCCATGGCCATCCTTGGCGTTGGCTTCGAAATCGAGCGGGCCCCAACGGTAGCAGGCGCGTGCCCACAATAGCGACTTGCCGCCGACCTGATTACCCCGGATCCAGCTGAACGGGCGCTGTTGCGGGGTGCTGTAAGGCATGTCACGATCGTTATTGAAAAAGTGTCTGGTGGTGCCGCCAAAGGCGTAGCTCTTGCTTTGCACCGGGTACTGCTCTTCGATGACCTTGGCCTCGACCTGGCCGCGGTTGGGCATGTCCCACAGGTCCACACCCTCGGTGATGTAGTCGGTGCGGTGTTCGACTGGCCGGCCACGCTCGACCATCAGCGTGCGCAGGCCGCGTTCGCACAGCTCCTTGGCGGCCCAGCCCCCGGTAATGCCCGATCCAACTACGATAGCGTCGAATGGCTCACTACGCTTCTTGATGTATGCCGATGAAACCTGGTCCATGATGTCCTTGAATAGTCGATACGCTTACAAGGCCCAGCGGCGGCCGATTGTGCTGAACGGTACATTGCCCTTGTAGCCACCGGGTACCGGCAGGTACTTGAGTTCGCGCGTGGCCCCGATCTCCGAGGTGTAGTAGGCGAACAGGGTGAGCGTCTTTAGCTGCACCATGAAGGCGCGCTGTCCCGGCGTGAAAGGCGCGCTGCCCGTGTCGAGGGCATGCAGCAAAGCGGCCTGGCGCGCCGGACTCAGAGCTACAAACTTTTTTCCGTGCTGCTGGCGGGCTGCGTCGTCGATCATCGCCAGCCCCTGCGTGAAGCGCTGTTGATCTGGCAGCGGCGAACACAGCCACAGTACTGAATCGATGACGCGATGTGCGCCTGCCGCCAGTGCGCCGGGTGTGTCGGTTGCCGGGATGATCAGCTCCGCCAGCACCGCAGTCAGCTTGAACGCCTCCGGGTCCAGCAGCACTGGCTTGTAGACGACTCCGCGCTTGGGCAGCGCTGCAAGCGCCTCGCCCGACAGCGCCAGTCCACATAGCGCGGCGATGTTGAGCAACGCGGCGCGGCGCCTCTCGTCCGGACCTGGTTCATCGAAGCTGCGGTGGGCATCGGTCAACATGGTGAACTCCTGAATTCCGGGTGATCGTTGAGTTAATCCAAAATGAGTAATTCGATTTTGCGGAACTCGGTTGGATGCGTTTCGGCCGGAATGGCGATGTAGCCGCCATCGAGCACCTGCGGCAGCCCATTGGCCAGGAGACGCTGCGCGTAGGACTGCTCGGGTTGAGCTGAGGCTGGCCGTAGCTCGCCACCGTTTTGCCATCGAGGATATGGCGAATCATTTTCCCGCCGCGGACTTCAACCTCGATGGTCACCCAGTCATCGCCCATAACCAATTACCAGTGAATCCGCACGCGCTGGGTGTTCATTCGCGTTCTATCTGGTTTCTTTAACTGCAT
The DNA here is from genome assembly GCA_040385745.1 of Pseudomonadota bacterium. Lineage (GTDB taxonomy): Bacteria > Pseudomonadota > Gammaproteobacteria > Burkholderiales > Burkholderiaceae_D > Telluria_A. Next base: position 119,053 of record JAZKGU010000002.1, on the reverse strand, counting down.
TGATACCGATTGTGCTGAGCCAGTCGCGCAAAACCTGCCCCGACTCCGACGGCTGTTCCAGCGGCGCCAGGTGGCCGGCGTTATCGAGTATCACGCGGCTGCCATGTTGAAGCATGTCCGCCATGCGCACGTGGTCGTCAGGAGGGCAGATGCAGTCGCCACTACCATACGCCACCAGGACCGGCACATCGATCTCGGGCAGGCTTGGCCAGGAATCGGCACGCCCTGCCAGTGCGCCTGATTGTGCCACGAGCGTCTTCACGCCGGCGCTTGCAGCCATCGCCGCCACGGTTGATGTGAAGGGCTCGCGGCCGACCGTCGCAGGCGCCAGGTATGCAGGGGCTAGGCGATCGCGCGCCAGGCGTTCCATGCCGTCGCGCTGGGCCAGATCAATCTGCGTGGCGCGGCCTTCCTGGCGCTGCGGCGTATCGGGTCCGGGATTGGTGCCGAACAGCGCGAGGGCATGGATCCGGTGCGGCGCCTGGCGCCACATCTCCAGCGCGACGATGCCGCCCATCGAGAGTCCAACCGGCAGCAGGGATCCCGACACGGCGGCCAGCACACGCGCGGCCATGGCGGCGATGCTGTCGTCAGGCTGGTAATTCCAGATAATGCAGGGATACTCGGAGTGAAGCGAACCGTACACGGGCTGCCATACGCGTGAGTCGCATAGCGAGCCGGGCAAAAAGACCAGGGTGGGCGTCATGCTGCGCTGGCGCTGACCACTGAGACAGGATCGGTCGCCACGATGAACAGCTCGGCGTTAGTCAAGGCGCGCAGCTTGCGCTGCATGCCCGCAGGGACGGTGAACGTATCGCCTGCGGCCAGCGTCGTTTCGGCGCCGGCGTCATTGGTCCACGAGAGCTCGCCCGACTGCACCAGCAGCACTTCCGCGCCGCTGCGCGTGTAAGTGGCCGTGGCCGCGCCTGCGTTAAAGTCGAACTTGCGAACGCCGAACTGGTGGACCGGATCAATCTGGGCCTGAGCCCTGTCGTCGGCGCTGTTGGCGATGATGACGCTCTCGCGGATTGCGGCCGATCCCAGAACGGCGCTGGCCAGAGGCCGCAATGCTGCGCAATGCGCCACGTTGACAGCCATTTCGGCGGCCAGCGGGGTGCGGATGTGGGCGATTTCGCTAGGGGCTGACGGGTGCACGACGGCCGCGCCGGCGGGAATCTGCTCGCCTTCGGTGGTGTCGATGAGGCGGCCGCTTTCGAGCAGCACCAGGCCATAGCCGGCGGCCTTCTCGATAACATGGGGTGCCCAGTGAACCCGGCCCGGATCGTCGCCGCCGAGAACTGCGAACATGAAACCCACATCCTCGCCGACATTTTCAAAGCCACGGAACACGTTGGTGGGAATCGAAATGGTGTCACCGGGGACCAGGAACACTTCGCCAGCATCGCCATGCTCGCCCCAGAAAAAGCGCCAGCGCCCGGTGTGGATGATGAACACTTCAGCGGTGGTGTGGCTGTGCAGGGAGTTGGTGCACCCGGGCGGCTGGCGCGCGGCGCCGATGTTGAAGCCGTGCGGCTCGGTGATGTGCACGTACTGGTGCGGATTTTCAGCGACACCGGGACCGATGATCGTGAAGTTCTCTTTTTTGTCGCTGCCCGGACTGCGCGCATCGATGAAGGCGTTGGTGCATGGTCGCAGTTCGTCGTAGCGTACCAGGCGCTCACGCAGGGATGGGGAAAGTGGCACGGTAAATCCTTTACTGTTCAAGCAAGAGGGCGGCCGCCATCGACAGCGATGACGGTGCCCGTGGAAAATGTAAGATGGGTGGCGACGGCGCTCACGGCGCGCGCGATTTCGTCCGGCTCCGCCAGCCGCTGCAAGGGCGTGCGTGCGGCCTGGCTGTCGCGCCACGCCGAGTCGAGCCCGCGTACGAAGTCGGTGTCCACCAGTCCGGGGGCGATCGACACCACCCGGATCGCGGGGGCCAGCGCCCGCGCCAGCGATTTGGTCATATTGTCCAGCGCCGCCTTCGAGGCGCAGTACATGATATTGCTGCCCATGGCAGTGCTGGCGGCGATCGAAGAGATGTTGATGACCAGGCCGTCGCCATTGGCGCGCAAGAGCGGGCGCAGTGCCCGCACTGCGGCCAGTGGGCCGCGTACGTTGGTGGCCAGAATGTCGTCGATCAGTGCATCGTCGAGTGCATCAAGGTCGGCGTGCTCGACAAAGCGCGTGGTGCCGGCGCAGTTGACCAGTATGTCGAGACGGCCGGCGGTGGCGGCGATGTGCTCGGCCAGCGTGCCCAGGGCCGGCGTGTCGGTCACCGGCGCGGGGGCGGCTGCATGTCCGCACTTGGGGTTGGGCAAGGACGCGGCTACTGCCCACGCGGCGTCGGCCGAGCGGTTGTAGCCGACCACGACGCGGGCGCCTTCGTTTGCCAGCGCATGGCAAATGGCCCGCCCCAGGCCCCCGGCGCCGCCCGTTACCAGGGCGACCTTGCCGGTGAGCGGCAAGTCGCGGGCTCTCATTTGCTCATCCGCCGTACACGGATGTCTGCCTGCTCCTTGTGGCCGGCGAAATGCTCCAGCGCGCACAGGCGCGAACAGTATTCGCCGATCATGACGGAGGCCTCGTCGGTCAGCACGCGCTGGTAGGTGTGGGTCTTGATGAATTTGCCGACCCACAGGCCGCCCGTGTAGCGCCCCGCGCCGTTGGTAGGCAAGGTGTGATTGGTGCCGATGACCTTGTCGCCGTACGAGACATTGGTGCGATGGCCCAGGAACGCTGCGCCGTAGTTGGTCATGCGCTCCAGGAACCAGTCAGGGTCGCGCGTCATGACCTGCACGTGTTCGGAGCAGATGCGTTCCGACTCGGCCAGCATCTCTTCGTCGGTGTCGCACAAAATGATTTGTCCATATTCGTTCCAGGCCACGCTTGCCACGTCGCGCGTGGACAGGCGCTCGAGCACCTTGTCGATTTGTCCCGGCAGCTCGGCTGCAAGCTTGGCGCTGGTGGTCACGCATACCGCGGGGGAATTGGGCCCGTGTTCGGCCTGGCCCAGGAGGTCTACCGCGACCAGTTCGGCGTCGACAGTGTCGTCGCAGATCACCATGGTTTCAGTGGGGCCGGCGAACAGGTCGATTCCGACACGGCCGAACAGCTGGCGCTTGGCTTCGGCGACGTAGGCATTGCCGGGACCTACCAGGAAGTCGACCGGTTCAACGCTGTCGGTGCCAAGGGCCATCATGGCCACCGCCTGCACGCCACCGACGACGTAAATTTCATCGGCGCCGGCCATGGCCATGGCGGCCACGATAGCGGCGGCCGGCTTGCCCTGGTAGGGCGGGGCGCAAGCGATGACCCGCTTCACGCCGGCCACCTTGGCCGTCAACACGCCCATGTGGGCCGATGCGAGCAGGGGATATTTACCGCCGGGGACGTAGCAGCCGACCGAATTCATGGGGATATTGCGGTGTCCCAGTACCACGCCGGGCAGTGTTTCGACTTCGACGTCGCGCATCGACAGCATCTGGACCTGGGCGAAGCGCTTGATCTGGGCCTGGGCGAAGCGAATGTCATCGAGGGCCTGGGCCGGGAGCGAAGCGATGCACTCATCGATTTGGGCTTGCGTCAGACGCAGCGACTCAGGCGCCCACTTGTCGAATTTTTCCGAGTACTCGCGCACGGCGGCGTCGCCGCGCTCTTCGATGTCGGCGAGGATGGCGCTGACAGTGGCCTGTACCTGGTTGTCGATGTCACGCTTCTGTTCTACTGGCTTACCTTGTTTGAGGTACCGGATCATGCTGAGTGCTCCCGATGTAATGGTGTTGGTTGAAGTGATGAGCTTATTATTAGCTTGTTTGACTTCGAATGCAACGACTTTTGCAAATAATTATGCTGCTGATGTAGTGGCTATGAGAAAAGACGAAGGCGGCTGTGGTGATTTTGATGCATTCGCAGTCGGAATGCTGGAAAATCAGGTGGCGAATGCCAGCAAGACGGGTGTCTTACATGCGGACAAGTGCCCTGCAGCCGTGAGCAGCGCAGCTATCGGCGCTCGCCTTCGCGACTGAGTCCTTGGTCTGTTTGGGGAGCCGCAAGCGACAGGCTATCAGGCGGGCGCCGCGATCTTGCTCATCAGCGCATGGGCGCCGTCAATCATGAATTGCTGATCCGAGGCCAGCAAAAACAAGGTGGCTCCCTTGCGCTGCCAGTCTGCGCAGCTCTCTCCGGCTGGCACAAACATGCCGACGGCCTTGCCATGGCGTTGTCCGGCCGCGCAGATCTGTTCTACCGCGTCCAGCACAATCGGATCCAGCGGACTGCTCGCGCCCAGCGAAAGCGTCAGGTCCATGCGGCCGACGAACAGGCAGTCGATACCCTCCGTCGAGGCAATGGCATCGAGATGGGGCAGCGCTTCGCGGTCTTCGATCTGGGCGATGACGGTGGTGCTGGCGGCACTGTCGCTCAGGTGCATGGCCATCGATTTGGTAGTGTAGCCCGCAGCGCGGCTCGATCCTGCGTAGCCGCGCCCATTGCTGCTGTAGTGTGCCAGGCGCACCGCTTCGGCGGCCTGGGCACCTGTGATGACATGGGGTAGCACCACGCCTGTGGCGCCGGAGTCGAGCGCGCCGAGGATTTCGCCGGCGGTGCCGGTTTGTACCCGCACCAGGGATGGCATGCCGGCGGCGCGCAGGGCCGCCAGACAGCTGTCCAGTTCCATGCGTCCAAACGGGGCGTGCTCCGCATCGATGCAAACGCAAGCAAGGGGTGTGAGTCCCAGCACCTCGCACACGATCGCCGACGGGGTCTTGAGAAAGGTGCCCATCATGGGTTCGCCGTTGCGCAGGCGCTCGCGGAAGTTAGGTGAGGTCATGTGCTCGCAATGGGAAGAAAGAAGTGAACGGGATTGGTCCATTCATAATAATTGCAATCGAAGTCAATCGCAACATTTTATCTAATACGATGATTTGAAGCACATTATCTTCATAATTAGTTAGAGATAAATGAGTTGCGAATGCAAACGAAGTCACGGTGCGTGTAGTCTGAATGAAAAACAGAAATCGTTACACTTTTAGGTCGAGGGGCTGCCCTTAGCGCCGATTTTGTTATAAAAAATGGCGATTTCTTCGCACTTTTCGGATCTGCCCGGTGCTACCATCATTTCACAAAAAAAGATGGAGACAGCACGATGACTACGATGATCGGCATCGGGATGGTGGTCGCCTTCGCCCGGGAGGACACCGCGCTCGAACGCGCCAGGGCGACCGAGGAATGCGCCCGCTTTTTCGACGCCAACGGCATCTCGCCGCCCAGCCCTTTGTTCGACGATATCGGCGATACCTTCTACTTCGCCAAGAACAAACAAGGCCGTTTCGTATGGGGCAACCGGCTGCTGCAGGAGATGCACGGCCTGCACGGCGCGCAGGGCATTATTGGCTGCTGCGACCATGACTTTTTCAGGCGCGACATCGCCGACCGCATCCGCGCCGACGACCTGGCCGTGATGGAAAGCGGGGAGGCCGTCAAAAACAAGCTGGAAGTGATCGGAGACGCCTCTGGCGCCTTGCGCTGGCTGTTCACCACCAAGGCGCCGCTGCGCAACCGCGACGGCGTCATCATCGGCCTGGAAGGCTTCAGCCGTGACGCCCAGCGCGCCGAAGACATGATCGCGCCGTTTCACGAATTCCGCGCCTGCATCGAGTATCTCCAGGAGCATCTGCGCGATGACGTCAGCATCAGCGCGCTGGCCGAGATGTCGTGCATGTCCCTGTCGACCTTCGAGCGCAAGTTCAAGCAGCACTTTTCGCGCACGCCCAAGCAGTACATCCTGCACATGAAAGTGCACGAAGCATGCCGCCTGCTGCCCGGGATGCGCAGCATTGCGCGGGTGGCGCTGGAAACCGGTTTTGGCGGGCAGAGCTACTTCACCAAACAGTTTCGCAGCGTGGTCGGCATCACGCCAAAACAGTACCAGCGCCTGGTCATCGATGCCGAGCGGCGCGCCGCCTGATCCTGAATTTTCCCGTCCATCTTGTGGAGTCAACTATGTTTAAAACTTACGAAGTTCGCCGCGGCGCACTGATGAATATCGCGGCGCTGCTGGCGATCGCCCTTGCGGCATTAGGCTGTACCACGACCGCGCCAGCAATCGGTGGGCCCCGCATCGGGGTGCAGCTATGGTCGGTCAAGGATGAGATCAAGAAGGATTTCGAGGGCACCCTGAGCAAACTGGCGGGACTGGGCTTCCAGGGTGTCGAATTCGCCGGCCACTTCGGTCCCTATGCTGACCGACCGGCCGACTTGCGTGCCTTCCTCGACAAGAATGGGCTGCGCTGCACCAGCGCCCACGTCGGCCTGCCTCAGTTGAACGCCGCGAATTTCGACAAGACCACCAGCTTTTACAAGGCGCTCGGCTGCACGGACCTGATCGTGCCATGGGAACAGCGCGCGCTGAGCACCGCAGGCAGCCCGCAAGTGGCGGTGGAGCTGAGCGCTCTGGCAACCCGCCTGGCCTCCATTGGCATGCGCACCGGCTACCATAACCACGCCGAAGAAATGGCCGGCGTCGTGGGCGCCACCCCATGGGACATCCTGGCCACCGGCACCCCGCAAAATGTGATCCTGCAGCAGGACATCGGCTGGACCACGGCTGCCGGCAAGGATCCGATCGCCTACATCAAGCGCTATCCGGGGCGTTCCATCAGCATGCACTTCAAGGCCAAGATCGCAGCGGGTAAAAGCGGCACGCCGATCATCGGCCAGGATGCCACCGACTGGGCCGGTGTGACTGCGGCGGCAAAAAGCGTGGGCGGCACGGTGTGGATGATCGTCGAGCAGGAAGAATATCCGAACGGGATGGGTCAGGTCGAAGCCGTTGGCGCCTCGATGCGCGGGCTGCAGGCCGTACTCGCCGGCGCGCCTGCGAAGTGATGCCATGAGCCTGTCAGTACGATTTCAGCAGATCGTCAAGGAGTTTGGCCCGGTGCGTGTACTGCACGGGGTCGACTTCGCGCTGGAACCCGGGCGGGTTGTCGGCCTGCTGGGTGAAAACGGCGCAGGCAAGTCCACCTTGATGAAAATCCTGGCGGGCTACGAAAAGCCGACACTAGGAGAATTGCTGATCGACGGGACCGCGCGCCACTTTGCCGACGCGCGCGAAGCCGAGGCCCTGGGTATCGCCTTGATTCACCAGGAATTTAATCTCGCCGAGCATTTGACGATCACGCAGAACATCTTCCTGGGCCACGAGAAAAAGAAGGGCTGGCTGCTCGACCGCGACGCCATGCGCGCCGGCGCGGCCAGTTGCCTGGCCCAGGTCGGCCTTGCGGCGGATCCGGACACGCGCGTGTCAGACTTGATCGTCGCCGAGAAGCAGCTGGTCGAAATCGCCAAGGCGCTCTCGCGCAATGCGCGCCTGTTGATCATGGACGAGCCCACGGCCAGCCTGTCAGCCGGCGAAACACGCAAGTTGTTCGAGCTGATGGCACGGCTGAAGCAGCAAGGCGTCACCATCATTTATATCTCGCACAAACTCGACGAGATGGAGGCCAACACCGACGAAGTGGTGGTCATGCGTGACGGTCAGTTCGTCACGCGCGCGGTCACTGCCGATATCACCCGGCGCGAGATGGCCAACCTGATGGTCGGACGTGATGTGTCGGATATGTTTCAGGCCAAGGCGGCTCCGCCGGACAATGCCAAAGTGCTGCTCAAGGTCGCAGGCCTGACTGTGCCGGGCTGGGTCGACGCTCTGGATTTTGAAGTGCGCGCCGGCGAAATCCTCGGCTTCGGCGGCCTGGTTGGCGCGGGCCGCACTGAAGCCTTCGAGGCGCTGATAGGCCTGCGCGAGCGCTCCGCCGGTACGATTGAAATCGACGGCGTCAAGGTCGACGTTCGCAGCCCCCGTCAGGCGATGCAACTTGGATTGACCTACCTGAGCGAAGACCGCAAGGGCAAAGGCCTGCACGTGGACCTGGGTCTGCGTGAAAACCTCACCATGATGACGCTGGAACGCGACGCCAAACCCTGGCTCGACATCAAGGGCGGCCGCGCCGCACTCACCCAGGCCATCGGCGAATTCGGCATCCGCCTGCGTGACCAACAGTGCGCGGCGCGTTCGCTCTCGGGTGGCAACCAGCAGAAGCTGGCGCTGGCCAAATACCTGCGTCCGGGCCCGCGCGTGATCGTGCTGGACGAACCTACGCGTGGCGTCGACGTTGGCGCCAAGCGCGATATCTACCTGCTGATTCACCAGCTGGCAGCCCAGGGTAGGGCCGTGATCGTCATCTCGTCCGAGCTGATCGAATTAATCGGCCTGTGCCACCGCGTGGCAGTGCTGCGCGCGGGCTCTCTGCAGGCCATGCTCACCAGCGACCACCTCACCGAAGAAGAATTGATAGCCCATGCAACCGACACCCATCACTAAAACCGCGCCTTCCTGGCCTGCGTTCGAGCGCCTGAAGGGCTTTGGCCCGGTGCTCGCTCTGGTCCTGCTGTGCATTGCCGGCGGCCTGCTGAATCCGGATTTCGCCACCTTCGACAACCTGATGAATGTGCTGACCCGCACAGCCTTCATCGGCATCATCGCGGTCGGCATGACGTTCGTAATCGTCTCCGGCGGCATTGACCTGTCGGTGGGCTCAATGGCCGCGTTGATTGCAGGCGCCATGATCGTGCTGATGAATGCGGCCGGCCAAGCTGCGCTCGGCCCGGTCACTACGGTGGTGCTGGGCGTCGTGTTTGCGCTGGTGCTCGGCGCGCTGTTCGGCGGCGCCCACGGCCTGCTGATCACGCACGGCCGCATCGAGCCGTTCATCGTAACCCTGGGCACGCTGGGCATCTTCCGCGCGGTCCTGACCTACCTTGCAGACGGCGGCGCGATCACGCTGGAATCGACCTTGTCCGACACATACAGCCCGGTCTACTACCACAGCGTGGCCGGCGTGCCGGTGCCGGTCTGGATCTTCCTGCTGGTGGCAGCCGGTGGCGCTCTGCTGTTGAACCGCACGGCATTCGGCCAGCATGTGCAGGCGATCGGCTCGAACGAACAGGTGGCGCGTTATGCCGCAATCCGGGTCGACCGCGTCAAGCTGCTGACCTATCTGCTGCTCGGCGTGTGCGTGGGTATTGCCACCATCCTGTACGTGCCGCGTCTTGGCTCGGCCACCCCGACCACCGGCATCCTGTGGGAGCTCGAAGCGATTGCCGCCGTCGTCGTGGGCGGTACCTCGCTCAAGGGCGGCTCGGGCCGGATCGTCGGCACCGTGGTCGGCGCCATTCTGCTTTCCGTCATCGGCAATATCCTCAACCTGACCAATATCATCAGTGTCCACCTCAACGCCGCCGTGCAGGGTGTTGTCATCATTTCCGTCGCCTATCTGCAGCGTGGACGGCGCTAACACCACCAAGGAGAACCGCATGCACCTACTAAGCCGCATCACCGCAGCCTGCCTCATCGCCCTGGGCGCCGTATCGGCCCAGGCGGCCGAAAAGGTCGTCCTGGGCGTGGCGATTCCGACCGCGACCCATGGCTTCACGGGCGGTATCGTCTGGTGGGCCAACCAGGCCAAAAAGGAACTCGAGGCGGCCAACCCAACGCTGAAAGTGATCATCAAGACTGCGGCCAGCACGCCGGACCAGGCCAACCAGCTGCAGGACATGCTGGTGGTGAACAAGATCAATGCGCTGGTCATTTTTCCGCTCGAATCGGCCTCGCTGACCCAGCCGGTCATGCAGCTCAAGAACAAGGGTGTGTATGTGACCGTGGTCGACCGAGGGCTGACCAACCCGGCCGCGCAAAACGCCTACGTCGCTGGCGATAACAGCGCCTTTGGCCGCCTGCCGGCCGAATACCTGGGCAAGAAGCTGGGTGGGAAGGGCAATATCGTGGTCCTGCGCGGCATGCCAAGTACCCTCGACAATGAGCGGGTGCAGGCTTTTACCGATGGACTGAAGGCTACCCCGGGTATCAAGGTCCTGGACACTAAATACGGCAATTGGAACCGCGACGACGCCTTCAAGGTCATGCAGGATTACCTTACCCGCTTCAAGCAGATCGATGCAGTATGGGCCGCCGATGACGACATGGCCATCGGCGTACTCAAGGCGATCGAACAGGCCAAGCGCACCGACATCAAGGAAGTGTTTGGCGGGGCCGGTGCCAAGACCGCGGTCAAGAAGATCATCGATGGCGACAAGCTGGTGCAGGCCAATGTGTCGTACTCGCCCAAGTTCATCTACGAGGCTATCAAGATGACGGCCACTGCGCGCCTGAACGGCACGGCGCTGCCGGCCAAGACCATCATTCCGTCGGTGCTGATCACGCGTGAAAACGCCAGCAAATTCTATTTCCCGGATTCGCCGTACTAAAAGGATGTTATGAAAACGATCAAGGGGCCCGCCATTTTCCTGGCCCAGTTCATGGTGCCTGAAGCACCGTTCGACAGCCTGGCCGGATTGGCCGGCTGGGCCGCCGGCTTGGGCTACAAGGCAATCCAGTTGCCGTCAGACCCGCGGCTGTTCGACCTCGAGATAGCCGCCACCAGCCAGGGCTACTGCGACGACATCGCCGGTATGCTGGCCTCGCATGGCCTTCAGGTGAGCGAGCTGTCGACCCATCTGCAGGGTCAGCTGGTGGCCGCTCATCCGGCTTACGACGCGCTGTTTGACGGTTTTGCGCCGGCGCCCGTGCGAGCCAATCCAGATGCGCGCCAGGCCTGGGCAGTGGGGCAGATGCACCAGGCGGCGATTGCGTCGCGCCGGCTTGGCTTGAAAGCGCATGCCACGTTTTCGGGCGCGCTGGCCTGGCCTTATCTTTATCCGTGGCCGCAGCGCCCTACCGGCCTGGTCGAAGAAGCCTTTGCCGAGCTGGGACGCCGCTGGCGGCCGATCCTGGATGCCTTTGATGCCGAGGGCGTCGACGTGTGCTACGAACTGCATCCGGGTGAGGACCTGCACGACGGCACCACCTTCGAACGCTTCCTCGATGTCGTCGGCGGGCACCGGCGCGCCAATATTCTTTACGACCCTAGCCACTTTATATTGCAGCAGCTGGACTACCTGGCCTTCATCGACATCTACCATGAGCGCATCAAGGCGTTTCACGTCAAGGATGCAGAATTTCGCCCCAACGGCCGCCAGGGCGTGTATGGCGGCTACGCAGGCTGGCAGGATCGCGCCGGCCGCTTCCGCTCGCTGGGCGACGGGCAGATCGATTTTGGCGCCATTTTTTCCAAGCTGGCGCAGTATGACTACGATGGCTGGGCCGTGCTCGAATGGGAATGCTGCCTCAAGCATCCTGAAGCGGGCGCGCGCGAAGGCGCCGAGTTCATAGCACGCCACATTATTCCGGTAGCGCAGCGCGCGTTTGACGATTTTGCCGGCAGCGGCGTGGATCTCCAGCAGATCCGCGCCCTGCTTGGCCTCGGCCACAAGGAGCAGGCATGAGTGCCTCGCAGGCTCCGCATCGGCGCCTCCGGCTCGGCATGGTGGGCGGGGGCGAGGGCGCCTTCATCGGCGCAGTACACCGCATCGCCGCGCGGCTGGACGACAGTTACGAACTGGTGGCGGGATGTCTGTCTAGCCAGCCGGCGCGCGCGCTGGCGAGCGCGGTCGGCATCCGGCTCGACCCGGCCCGCAGCTATTCAAGCTACGCGGAGATGGCGCGCGCCGAAGCCGCCCGTCGGGACGGCATCGAGGTGGTCACCATCGTCACCCCCAACCACCTGCACGCGCCGGTGGCGAGCGCCTTCCTGGAGGCCGGCATCCATGTCATATGCGATAAACCGCTGGCCATCACGCTGGCCGAGGGCGAAGCGCTGTCGGCGCTGGCAAAGAAGCATCAGCGCGTATTCGCGCTGACCCATGTGTACTCGGCCTATCCGGTGGTGCGCCATGCGCGCGCCATGGTCGCCGCCGGCGAAATTGGCGAGGTCCGGTTGGTGCAGGTCGAATACGCGCAGGACTGGCTGGCCGAAGCGGACAAGCAGTCGCTCGAATTTCAGAGTACCGACTGGCATAACGATCCCGCCCGCGCCGGTGCGGCCGGCTGTTTGGGCGACATTGGCACCCACGCCTTTCACCTGGCCGGCTTCGTGAGCGGCATGCAGCCCAACGCCGTGCTGGGCGAGCTGCACGCCTTTACGCCTGGGCGCAAGCTGGATGACCATGTCCAGACCATGCTGCGCTATCCGAACGGGGCGCGTGGCATGCTGTGGTCGAGCCAGATGGCGACTGGCTGCGAGAACGGACTGCGCCTGCGCGTGTTCGGCACCAAGGCGAGTCTGGCGTTTGACCAGGAAAATCCGAACGAACTGTGGCTAACGCCGCAGGGCGGCTGTGCCCAACGCCTCACGCGCGGACGCCTTCACGGCGCTGCGGCGCAGGATGCAACGCGCATCCCGAGTGGCCATCCCGAGGGCTACCTGGAAGCGTTCGCAACGCTTTACCGCGAAACTGCCGCGCAGATCATCGGCGCCGGCCACGCCGGCGACGTGCCGGACGTCGAGGACGGGGTGGATGGTTTGCGTTTCATCGACGCTGTGATGGAAAGTCATCGCCAGGGCTCGCGCTGGGTCGACTTGCCCGGCAGGCAAGGCTAGTCAGGGGATATCGAAGGCGCTGGCGACTGGTTCAACAGCTTGCGTTCGCGCAGCCATTCTTCGGCGCGGCGCGGCCACTCGGAGGTCGTCCCATTCCCAGGCCGCATGCCGGCGCCATGCCCACCCACTTCGTACAGCACCATCTCCGCCGGCACGCCGTGGCGTGTGAGGGCCTGGTAAAAAAGAATGCTGTTCTCGACCGGCACCGTCTTGTCGGCCTGGGTGTGCATCAGAAAGGTCGGCGGGGTCGCTGCACTGACCTGGCCTTCGAGCGACATCAGCTTGATCAGCTCGGGCGTGGGGTTGGGACCGAGCAGCGCGCCGCGCGAACCTGCATGCGCTGCGGGACCGTCGAGCGTAATGACGGGATAGAGCAGCATCAGGAAGTCGGGCCGCGCGCTGATGGCGTCGAGCGTCGCGCCGGTTTTTCCGGCCGCGTGATCGAACAGGGTGCCTGCGCTGGCGGCCAGGTGCCCGCCCGCGGAGCTGCCCATTACGCCGATGCGGGCCGGGTTCACGCCCAGTTCCGCCGCGCGCGCGCGCACCAGGCGCACTGCGCGCAGCACGTCCTGCAGGGGAGCCGGATGGCCGAACTGGCGCAGCCGATATTTCAGCACGAAGGTGGTCACTCCCAGGGAGCTGAGAAAATTTGCATACTGAATACCTTCGTGATCGAAGGACAACCGCGAATATCCGCCGCCGGGGAGAATGATGATCGCAGTACCGTTGGACTTGCCGGCGGCTGGTCCCACCATCGTGAGCGTCGGTTCGCTGACATTGGAAATTCTGCCCGCCTCGACCTGTTCGGCCCCGATCTGCTGCATGCCCGGCACGCCTTCGGGCCACAAGGGCATCACGCTGGGCGTCGCATGGGAAAGCGCCGTGGTGGCGAATGTCAGAAATGTAGCGAGGAGTCGTTTCATCATTTGTGTGAAAAAGGGGGCGGATACTGCCATTGTCCGCCAGTTGCACCGGATTGTCCCGGCGGGACTGGCAACGCTCAGTTGTTTGATTTTTTTCGAGTGAAACGATCAGCGCGGATCCGCTCCCCTAGAATACACTGCAGGCGCCTTGCCTGACCGTTCTCGAACCGCCCCGATGAAAAATCTACTGCTCGCCACCTTGCTTGTTTTTCTGTCGGGCTGCGCTCCGGCGCCGCTGACGCCACTTGTCAATACCGATCCGCGTCTCGGCCAGGGTATCGTCCTGCCCGAGCCGGCCAACGCCCGATTGCCTTCGCTGTTCCTGATTGGCGACTCCACTGTGCGCAATGGGCGCGACGATGGCCAGAACAAGGGCGCGCAAGGTCAGTGGGGCTGGGGCAATCCCATCGCCGCGCTGTTCGACACCAGCAAGATCAACGTTGTCAACCGCGCCATCGGTGGTTTGAGCAGCCGTACCTATCTTACCGGTGGCCATTGGGAACGCACCCTGGCCCTGATGAAGCCGGGCGACGTTGTGATCATTCAGTTCGGGCATAACGATGGCGGCGCAATCAATGATACCAGCCGCGCGCGGGCCTCGATTCGGGGCATCGGAGAGGAGGCGCAGCACATTGACAACCTGCTGACCAAAAAGCCCGAGACCGTGCATTCCTACGGCTGGTACCTGCGCAAATATATCGCCGAGGCGCGCGCCAAAGGTGTGCTGCCGATTGTCGCCTCGCCGGTGCCGCGCAAGCGCTGGGATGCGGATGGCAAGATCGCGCGCAGCAAAAATGAGCACGCCGGCTGGGCCGCCGAGGTCGCGCGTCAGGAACAAGCCGGATTCATCGACCTCAACGAGATGGTCGCGCGCCGCTACGAGGCACTGGGCCGTGACGCCGTCATGCAGCTGTTTCCCCAGGTGACGCCGGAGGAACATACCCATACCAACCTGGCTGGCGCCGAACTCAATGCACGTACCGTAATCGAAGGGCTAGGCGCGCTGCCCGGCCAGCCGCTGCGCGCTTATGTGCGGCCATCCGAGGATATTCGCCCCGTAGTCGATGCTTCGGCTGTGCAGGTGGAGGCCATCGCCAACCCGGCTCTCCCAACATTGTTCATCGCAGGGGACTCCACTGTACGCAGCGCCGGCCAGAACGGCGCTTATGGCTGGGGTGAGCGGCTCGGCGCGTTCTTCGATCCCCGCAAGATCAACCTGGTGAACCACGCTATCGGCGGTCGCAGCAGCCGTACTTTTTATACGGAAGGACGCTGGGACAAGCTGCTTGCGCAGCTCAGGCCCGGCGACTTCGTGCTGATTCAATTCGGCCATAACGACGGCGGGCGGATCGGCGACCCTGCCAACAAGAACCGCGCTTCGGCGCCCGGCATTGGCAGCGATACCGTCGACGATACGCTCACCAATGGGAGCAAACAGCAGGTCCATTCCTTCGGCTGGTACATGGCGAAGTATGTGGCCGATGCGCGGGCCAAAGGCGCTACCGTCATTCTGCTCTCGCCGATACCGCACCGTGACCGTTGGGAACAGGGCCGCGATTTCGCCAATTTCGCCGATTGGAGCGCGCAGGTGGCGCGTACTGGCGGCGCCCATTTCATCGACCTGACCATGCTGATCGGCGAGGCATACCGCAAGGCCGGAGCGCAAGTCGTCAACGGCTTGTTTTCCGATGCGCGTACCCATACCAACGAGGCCGGTGCGCGTTTCAACGCCACGCAGGTCGTGGCCGGACTCAAGACCTTGCCCGGTAATCCATTCGGGTCCTATCTGAAGCCATGATGAGCGCATCAATGCTCCGGGCCGTTTCGTGCCTGCTGCTGGCGCTGGCGAGCGGGCCGGCTCTGGCCCAGACGCCGTGGGTAAGCCAGGACCGATCGCCAGCCGCCTTCGCGCTCTTTCAAGGCACCGCCCCAACGATAGTGATCAGCGAGGGCGACGACAAGGTTGTGGCAATTGCCGCCAAAGACCTTGCGCGTGACCTGCAGCAGGTCACCGGGAAACGAGCGGACGTGCTGCACCGTCCCCGTCATGCGCGCAGCCCGGTCATCCTGATTGGCACGCTTGGGAAGAGCGGCGTTATCGACGCTTTGGCAAAGTCGGGCAGGCTCGATGTAAAAGCACTGAGGGGCGCCTGGGAGAGCTTTGTCGTCACAACCGTCAAGCAGCCAATGCCTGGCGTGGCCGAGGCGCTTGTAATCGTCGGCAGCGACCGGCGCGGGACCGCGTTCGGCGTCTACGAACTGTCGCAGGCAATCGGGGTATCACCCTGGTACTGGTGGTCCGATGTCGTGCCGGAAAAGAAGCGGGCCCTGTACGTCAAGGCGGGCACGCGCCGTTTCGGTCCGCCTTCGGTCAAGTATCGCGGCATTTTCATCAATGACGAGGACTGGGGGCTGCAGGCCTGGGCAGCCCGTACGCTGGAGCCGGAGAATGGCGGGATCGGGCCCAAGACCTACGCGCGTGTGTTCGAACTGATGTTGCGCCTGAAGGCCAATATCCTGTGGCCGGCCATGCACCCGGGGACGCCGGCATTCAACAGCACTGCGCGCAATGCGCTGCTGGCGGACGACTACGCTATCGTGATGGGTTCCTCGCATGCGGAGCCGATGCTGCGAAATAATGTGAGCGAATGGAAGGACGGAGCGCAAGCCTATAACTATCTCAGCAATCCGGATGGCGTACGCAGATACTGGGAAGAGCGGCTTGCTACCAATGCGCGCTTCGAGAACTTTTACACCGTCGGCATGCGCGGCATTCATGATTCGCGCATGGTCGGGCCGTCGACCGATCCGGAACGGGTAGCACTGCTGGAAAAAATTATCGCCGACCAGCGCGACATGCTCGCGCAGCATACCGGCACAGGCGCCGACCGGGTGCCGCAGCTGTTCTGCGCCTACAAGGAAGTGCTCGGGCTCTATCGCATGGGCCTCATGGTGCCGGACGACGTCACGATTATGCTACCGGATGATAATTTTGGCTACATCCGTGGTTTCCCGAACGAGGAAGAACGCAAGCGGGCCGGCGGATTCGGCATCTATTATCACCTGTCCTATCTTGGCGCACCGTTGTCGTATCTGTGGCTGAGCACCATTCCTCCCGCCCTGATCTGGGCCGAAATGTCGAAGGCATATGAGCAGGGCGCTCGACAAATCTGGATCGCCAATGTGGGCGATATCAAGCCGGCTGAAATCAATACTGAATTTTTTCTTCAGATGGCGTGGGACAGCAAGCGCTGGACGCGCGAGAGCATGCCATCGTTCCTGGGCGAGTGGGCAAGGCGTGAGTTCGGACCGCAGCAGGCTGGTGAAATCGCGTCCATCATGGCCGAATTCTATCGGCTGAATCACGAACGCAAGCCGGAGCATCTGCAATGGTGGCTGCCGAAGCAAGCGCCCAAGCACAGCGGATGGCCGGCGGCGCGATCGTCAGCGCGGCTGGAAGCGTTTGCCCGCTTGAGCTCGCACTTGGAGGCTCTTGGCGCTGACATGGCGCCGGCCAGACGCAGTGCCTTCTTTCAGCTGGTGGCCTATCCGGTGCGCGCCGCAGCCCTGGCGAACCAGCGCTTTTTTGAGGGCGAGCGTGGCAATCGGACGGCAGCCATGGCGGCGGATGCCGGGATTGAACAATTGAACGAGTACTGGAACGGGCAACTGGCTGGCGGCAAATGGCGCCACATGATGCCGGGTGAACCGAACGATTCCCAATGGCGCTCGATGCGCAGTGCCAAATGGAGTATGCCGGCGTACGCACCGACCGTACCGGCCGCCCAGCCGGCCATCATCAGGATCGAGGCTGAACACTTTAGCAGCGCGCGTGACGCCGGCGCGGCCGGATGGCGCAAGATAGCGGGGCTGGGCCAGGGCGAGGGCTCGGTCAGCGTTTTCCCGACCACGGCGGCGCGGCTCGGCGTCAATGCGGCCGTCACCAGTGCACCCAGAGTCGATTACCGTTTCGAGGCGCCGGCGGGCCGGGTCATGCTGCGCTTCCACCTGGTGCCCACGCATGCTATCAGCGGGGGCGCGCTGCGGCTTGCGATCGGCATGGATGACTCGCCCGCTGTGCTGGTCGAAATGGAGGTCAAGGACGGCGGGCCTGAGTGGGCGCAGGGTGTGCTCGATGGCGGCCGTACCGTATCCACCGACCTGCTATTGGCAGCGTCGGGCGGCCACACGCTGCAAGTGTACGGGATCGATCCGGGCGTCGCGATAGACCGGATCGAGATTATTCGGGCCGATTGATACGACTGTGATTTACTATGGCTGACTGGCCAGGGCCGCCAGCAGCCCGTTCAGCTCCTGCGCCCACATCTCGTAGCCCTCGGCCGTTAAATGCAGCTTGTCGCGGCTCAGGCCCTTCCAGTTGTCGCCTAGCGGGACGAACTTTTGCCCCAGGTCGAGAAAAAATACGGACTTCCGGTCCGCCAGTGGCGCCAGCAGGGCATTGGTCGGGGCCACCCGTTCGGCGCCGCGGGCATTAGGCAGAATCCCCATCAGCACGACCTTGATTCCCGGGTACTTCTTTTGCACCGCGCCGACCAGCACCTTGACCCCGGCTGCAATATCTTCCGGTGTGTCCTGGACGTTATTGGTACCGATCATAATGACAGCATGTTTGGGCGCCAAGCCCTGCGGCGCCAGATTGTCGAGCCGCCACAGGGCATGTTCGACCTTGTCCGCGCTTAATCCGAAATTGAAGGCACGCTGCTCGAAATGCTGCTTCCACACCGCCGCGCCGGCGCCCCAGCGCCATTGTTCGGTGATCGAGTCGCCGATGAAAAGAATGTCGGCTGGCTGCCCTTTTTTCAAGGCGGCGTAGTCGGAGAAATATGTCTGGTAGGGCACCCGCGCGCGGTAGTTGGCGTCGTCAGCTAGCGTAGTGGCGGGAGCTGCCCATGCTGCATTGAGCGAAGCTGCCAGCAGGGCAGCGATCAGGATCTTTTTCATTCGGCGGTACCCCGGGTGTATCAGGCAAAAAAATCGCAACGGAGTGCTGTGCAGACCGTTGCGGAATAAGAGACCTTCATAGGACCAGTCGCAATGAGCCGACTGATGAATACAGTATCGGATCGTGCCGGGCGGGTGTCAATAATACGCGGCCACGCTCACTGAATAATCACCTCATTGAGCAGGTGGGGGCGCCTGCTGGCTCCATTGCCCGCCCGCGCTTGGCGGCCTGCGCTGCCCATCTCCGGGGCCACCGCCCTGAAATCCGCTCACGCCCCCAAAGCGCAGCATCAGACCGATGAATGCAGTGCGCCCGTTCGAGCGCGAGACCGTGTTGTCCTTGATCAGGTCAGTATCGGTGATTGTCTCCACGGTCCCCGAATCGAATATGTCCGTCAGGTTGACGACGAAGTGGATCGTCGCCGTCAGCGGCAGGCGGTAGCTCAGATTGGCAGTGGTAATCGGTTTGCGGTAACCCTGGCGCGTCAGCGTCTTGCCCTGGGCGTTGATGGCCATCTGCAGCTGGCCCAGTTGCGGCGACTGGTAGTTCAGGCGCAGGCGCCCGCTCAACGATGGCGTGCTGCGCTTTGCGTCGGCGCCCACATTCGCGCCAAATATACGCTGCTCGGTGTATGCCAGATTACCGGAGGCGTTGAGGGTCCACTGCGGCGCCAGCTTGCCGCGCAGGGTGAACTCCAGACCTCCGGCGCGATTGCTGCCTGCGTTGTCGCGTGTGGTCAGCAGCACGGTATCGCTGATGAATACCTTGCGCTCGGCGATGATGCCGCTATCCTTGCGGAAGTAGCCGCGCAGGTTGGTATCGATGGGACCGAAGTTGGTCTCCCAGGACAGTTCGAACGAGTCGGTCTTGGTGGGACGCAGGTTTGGATTGCCCGATGAGACATTGAATTCGTCGCGGTATATGATGAACGGATTCAGGTCATTGGCGCCCGGCCGGCGAATCCGGTGCGCGTAGGCGAAGCGGAAGTCGGTGTCCTCCGAAGCCTTGTAGGTGACGAACATGCTCGGAATCAGATTGAAGTAGTCGTTGGCGGCATCCACGGCGCTGGTCATCTGTGCCACCTTGACTTTGGTGTGCTCCGCGCGCAAGCCGCCCTGCAGCCCCCATACATTGGCGAAACGGCGTTCGAGCGATCCGTACACGGCCAGGGTCGTGTCGCGTAGCGCAAAGGTATTGCTGCGCTGCTGATTGAGCGTTTCAGCCTGGGTCACCGGGTCGATGTCGACCAGGCGTGTGTCGATTAGATTGCGGTCGCGCACGGCCTTGTAGCCGAGTCGCAGTAGGCCGAATTCGGCTGGCAGTTCATAGTCGCCCGTCAGGTCGGCCACGCGGGTGTCGGACTGGTTGAGCTGGTGGCTTTGCAAGGCGCCGCTGGTGGGCAGGCCGATGGAATACAGATTGGCGAAGGCACTGTCGGTGTCGTTGGTGGTCGAGGACAGGCGCAAATCCATCTTGGCAGATTCGCCGGGCGTGTCGCCCTTGTGCTCGAAGCGCGCGTTGAAATTGAGGTTATCGTTGGCGACGTCGCGGCTCGTGCTGCGAATGTAGTCGCGATCGGCGATGGTGTCGGTCCCGTAGCTGATGTAACGGTCGGTCGCATCTTGCGTCGTGCTGCGGCGCGCGAAACTCAGGCCGGCGCCCAGCGTGTCCTTGTCGCCCAGGTTGTAAGTGATGCCCGTGTTGAAGCCCGCCGCGCGCGTCTGGGTATCAGAGCGTGCGGCCTGGGTGCTACGGCTGGTGGTGCCCGCCGCCGGGTCAATCCGCAGGCGGTCCGAATCGGTGTCGGTGTCGCGCGTTTCGTGGCGCAAGTAGGCGCCGCCCTGGAAGCTCAAACGACCGGTGTTGTAATTGCCGGACAGGGAGGTGTTGTAGCGGCCGCCGTTGCCGATGTTGGCGCTAAGCGAGCCAAAGCCGCCGGCCCTGCGGTTGCGCCGCATGACCAGATTCAGAATCGGCCCGCCGCCCCCGTCGTTGCCGAACTGGGCCCCGGGATTGTTGATCACTTCAACCGACTCGATGTCCTCGGCCGGCATCGACGCCAGCGTAGCGGCGCGGTTATCGCCCGACAGCATGGCCGAGCGTTTGCCGTCGATATAGACCTGGACGTTGGTGCTGCCGCGCAGTGTGACCGTGCCGTCGGGATCAACGGCCACCGAGGGCACATTGTTGAGCGCATCGGCGGCCGAACTGTTACTGGCGGCGACGTCGCTCTTGACGTCGTAGACCTGGCGGTCGATGCGGTTGCTGGGACGCTGGCCCTGGACCGAAACGATGGCATCGCTGCTCACCGGCGCGGCGGGCGCTTCGCCTTTCTCATCTGGTTTGATCGCGCCATCCGTCTTGACGGGCGCGGCGACCTGATCCTTCTTGACAGCTTTCTTGACCGGTTCGCTCGCAGGTGTGGTTTGTGCGGCCAGCGGCATGGTCATGCAGCCGAGTGCGAGTGACAGGATGGTACGCTGGAGGGGAATGCGCGTGCGCGCTCGGGCAAATTGGCTCATCCCGGCAGCATAAAGAAATCGCGCTGGCAAGTACAGTCAAAGCGCCACAAGCTACAGTTCGCTCATCGATTTGATTCTTTCAGGGTGATTGGCGGGCTTCGGGCGGCGACCTGTCTTTACTGCGATAGTAGTCGCTAAGCGTCTTGAAAGCCTGCTTGCGCACACCCGTTTCCGACATGATGCCCTTGCGGTTCCAGCCATTCTGGAACACCGGATGCTCGCGCCGCGGCGACTGGAAGTCCTTCAGGATCCATGGCGACATTCCGGCCAGGGTGGGCATTTTTTCCGCCATCGCGAAGGTCTGGCGGTAATACTCCGCCTGGTATTCCTCGGTGAATTTCTTCATTCCGTCGTTGCGATAGCCGGCCATTGCATCGGCCCCGAACTCGGACAGAATGAGGGGGCGCTCTCGCGGCAGCTGCCACTTCAGGCCCGCCAGCGCGGACAGAGGATCGTCGCCATACCATCCGGCATACGTATTTACCGCCAGTACATCGAGCTTGTCGAGCAGCGGATCATCGATCATCGTCACATCCTCGGCGCCGACCTTTTTGCGGTTCACCAGCAGGGCTGCGCTGATTAAACGCGTCGGATCGAGCTGGCGCACGTTGTCGGCCATCGCGCCATGGAAGCTGGTGCGCGCGGCCGAGACGGGTGTCTCGTTCCCCACGCTCCACAGGATCACCGAGGCGCGGTTGCGGTCACGGTAGATGGTCTCGGCCTGCATGGCGAGCGCCTTGCGCAGGACCGCCGGGTTTTCCCAGTCGACCGTCCAGTAAACCGGGATCTCGCTCCACACCAGCAGCCCCATTTCGTCGGCCAGACGTAAGGTGGTTTCCGAATGCGGGTAATGCGAGAGCCTGACGTAGTTACCGTTCAAGCCATGCTTGATCTCCGAGAGCAGGGCGCGTGATGCCTGCTCGGTCATGTTGCGGGCCGGGTTGGGGCCGAATTCTTCTTCGTGCAGCGAAATCCCGCGCAGGAAAATCGGAAGGCCGTTCAAGAGAATCTGGCTGCCCTTGACGGCGATAGTGCGGAAGCCCATACGCTCGCGCAGTGTGTCGCTTGCGGTGCTGAAGCGCACGTCATACAAGACCGGACTGTCGGGCGACCAGCGTTTCAATTGGCTTGGCGCGGGCAGGTCAATGGCGGCGCGGCCGCTAGCGTCGGTGGTGGCCCTGACGCTGGCCAGCGCACCGATGGCCACCGTGAGCGCCTGATTTGCCGCCTGCGGCCCCGCGAGCTGTACGCTGCCCTTGATGCGCCCGTCCGCAGTCAACGCCAGCGTGGCGTCGTCGATGAAGGTGGCCGGGGTATAGATCAGCTTGACGGGACGGGTAATCCCGCCATACAAGTCCCAGTCGGTTACGGTGGTGGGGATGGATTGAGCGTCGTGGCTGGAGTCGACTCCGACGGAGAGGCGATTGTCGCCCGAGCGCAGCGCTTCGCTTACCTCCAGCACGAAGGGCGTGAAACCGCCTTCATGACGTCCGATCTCCTTGCCGTTCAGGTAAACGTAGGCGCGGTAGTTAACGGCCTCGAAACGCAGGAAGGCGCGGCCGCCATTCAACGGGCGGCTCTTGAACTTGCGCTGGAACCAGATCAGGCCATCGTAATAACGCAGCTCGGGCCTGGCCGCGTTCCAGGCGCCAGGAATGGCCATCAAGGGGCCGCGGTCCATGTCGAATTCGAAAAAGGCCGGACCGGCCTTGGCTTCCTCGGCAGCCACGTCCAGGTCGCGGTAGCGCTGCATGCGCGACTTGGCAACCCAGCCATTGATGTCCTGCAGGCCGGTACGGTACAGATCCTTGGAGTAGGTCCACTGCCCGGACAGTTCCTGGCTGTCGCGCTGCAGGGAACCGGTCAACAGGAAGGCCGGGCGCAGCGAATTGGCATGCACGGCGGCGGCCATCAGGCAGCTGCCGAAAAAAATCAGGACTGTCTTGATGATATGGGTGAATGTGAGCATGGTGTTTTTTCTATCGAACCAGGCCTGCGGCCCCGGCGGCTTCTTCCAAGGTGTCACCAACGAGCGCCATGTTTTGGATCGCCGCCAGTCCCCATTGGGCCGAATGGTTGCTGCTGATCGAGGATTGCTCGGCGAGCGCCCGGATGGCGGAGGGCCCGGCGACTGTGCGCGGCGCCCCACGCGCACCCTTGAGCGTGTCGGCGTCGAAGAATTCTCGCCACGCGCGCAGGCCGAGTGCGCGGTCGCGTTCATGGTGGGCAGCGTATGCCGTCATGCGCGAATTCGTTTCGCTCATAGCGCGCCCGCCTGGATCTCTGCCCAGCAAGGCTACCACTTCGCTCTTGGGCGCGTTATAGGTGCGGCAGTACAGCAGCCACGTTTTGCGGTAGGCCGGCACGTCCACCAGGGTAAGCAGTTCGGAGTTCATTTCCACCACCCCGAACACGCCGTTCAGGTTGGAGAAACCTGGCTTGTCGCCGGGTCCCGAAAATTTTCCGCTTTTGTGATCGTAGGGTGCACTCGAGGCAAACCATCCCTGCTGCAGACCGGCGATGCTCTGCATCCCATTGACGATTTTGTCGCGCCAGCGCACCTCGCCGCTGCGCTCCCACTCGGTCAGCCAGGCGGCGATCAGCGAGCCCCACACGGTGCCGAACGAAGCCGCGGTCAGACCGGGTACGGCTGGGCGCTCCGGATCCTTTTTGAGCTTGCGCGAAATGTCGACCTTGTGCAGGTCGGCGTCCGACTCCAGCAGTTCGCGCATCAGATCGCCGGCGCGCTCGTCGGCGGTTAGGTAATAGAAAATGCGCCGATAAGCCGCGTTCGACACGCGCGGCTGCTTGGATGAATCGGACCAGTGCTGCACGCCGTGGCGGGTGCCGAAGCCCTTGAATTCACCCAGGTGATACACGTCGACTTCGCCGGTGTGGCGGGTCATGGCCTCGGCCAGTTTGAAAATGTCGGCGCGGCCTGTGCGCAGGTAGCTGTACCACAGCCACAGGTCAGTCGACAGTTCCGAATTGTCCCAGGCGTAGCCGCCGATATCGTAGCGCCACATGTGACGATCGGCGTCGTAGGCATGCATCACATCGCCGTAATTCCAGAAGCCGTACCATCGGTGCTGCTCGACCTCCTTCAGGTACTGGTCCAGCTGCAGCGCCAGGCGCTCTTCGATCAGCTTGCGCGCCGGGCTGGCGGTATCGACCGGGTCCCAGTCGCCGAACACGCCGCACTGGTGGATGCGTTGCGGCGACAGTGTCAGCCGGGCCGGATTGGCCACCTGCTCGGCCATGTCCGAGAAAGCCTGATGCGAGGGAGTGCTGTTCAGTACCCACAGCTGCAGCTCCGAGGTGCGGGCAACGCCCTTGGCCGAATCCCAGCCTGCCTCGTAATCCTCGTAGGTGATGTTCAAGCCCTGGATCTGTTCTTCGTGGGTGTCCATCTCACCGGCCGAGCGGTAGGAGCGCATGTCCATTGCTGGCGCCGACGGGGACCACAGCCAGGCAGTGATTTCGCTCATCGCACCGGCCGCACCGCGCACGTCAAGACGGACCGGCGCGCGCTGCCAGAAGTCCTTCAGTCCCAAAGCCACGCCACCCGATGCGCCGCCGGCATATACCAACCCTTTGGTGCGGGCGCCGCCGTTGGAATCGATCCACGCCTGGCCCGACTGGGTCCGTTTGCGGATCGTGAAGCCGTCAGCGCTCGCGTGCGACAAGGAGAAGTCGCTCCATTCAGGGATCCACTTGAGACCGTCGCGCACAGTCTGCGCCATGTCGACCAACGCCGGCAGCGCCTTGCCCGCCACCTGGGCGTCCCGAAAGGCCTGGCCGGGGTCGCGCCGCAAGCCGGTGATAGGCCGCACTGCCTCGCCCCACACGCCCACATCCTCGCCCGAAAAGCGCACATGGCGATCATGGGTGGCGTCGCGCATCGGCACGCTGGCGCTCACGCCCAGACCGCCGATGAAATCTTTGGCCGGGTCACCGTCGTAGATAAATGAGTGCACCACGCGCACGCTCTCGGCACCGGCGTAGAAATACAGGCGCACCGAGAACGGCAGCCATTCGCGTCCTTTGGCCGCGTGTACCCCGTCGAGCTTGAGAACGGCGCGCACCGGCCCGCGCTGCTCGACAGTGACCCTGGTGATCTTGCTGACGAAGGCATGGCGTTTCACGCCGCCTTCGGTCTCGCTATCCGCGCCGTCCTGGCGCAGCGCGACCAGCTTCAGCTCCTGCATCAGTACCTGGCCAGCGCGCGTGGCCTTTGAAACCAGGTGTTCTCCGGTCATTGGCACGGTCCACACAAGATCGCCCGCTGAAATCACGATCTCGGTTTCACTCTGGCGCAGCACCAGCTTGCCTTGTTGCGAAACGCCGCGTTCCAGGCGCCAGTCGCTGGCCGGCACGCCGCCCGCCACTGCGTGAGCGGTCCACTTTATCGAACCGTCTGGCCAATACGCCATCGGCCAGGATTGGACCGCCAATGTGGCGCCGGCGCCGGCCAGCTTGAACTGGAGTTCCTTGCCCGATGCCCGCACCTGTCCGCGTGGCCAGGGCACGCCGAAGGTCGCCCCTTCAAAACGTGCAGGCTGTCGATCCAGCCAGCGCAGCGCCGTCAGGTTCACGGCCTTGGCGCCGGCCGGTGAATTGGCGGTCGCCCCGTTGGCGATGCCGGGAAACTGCGCCAGCACCGAGCTGGCAATGGCCGATTGTAGAAACGTGCGGCGCGACAGGAAGGAAGCGTTCATGGATCTTGGATTCAGGATGGATAAATGGGGCCGGTCGTGACGAACATGCCGCCCTGGAGGAAGGTTGTCAGATCGTCTTCGGGTGGATACCCATTCGCCTGCGGTAGCTTGTCCGCAAATACTGCCGAGCTGTCCTTGGCGCTGAAGGCCAGATGGCGGGCGTAGCGATCGTCCCACCAGTGGCCCGGATTATTGGATACGCCAAACGTGACGGTGTGGCCGACGCGCGGCGTGATCAATGAGCGGCGCAGCAATTCGACCAGGTCGTCCAGGCTGAGCCAGGTCATCGCCTGGCGGTGCGTGGCCGGCTCGGGGAAGCAGAAGCCGATGCGGATGCACACCGTCTCGACGCCGAACCGGTCCCAGTAATAGCGCGCCAGGTTCTCGCCCCACACCTTGGACAGGCCGTAATATCCGTCCGGGCGCGCCGGCATTTTGGCGTCCACGGTTTCGGTGGTCTGGTACATGCCCATCGTGTGGTTGGTGCTGGCGAATACCACGCGGCGGATGCCGAGCTTGTGGACAGCTTCATAAAGATTGACCATGCCGAGGATATTGGCCTGCATGATGGGCGCGAATTCGACTTCGGTCGAGACGCCCCCGAAATGCAGGATCGCGTCCACGCCTTCGCACATGCGCAGCACCGCGTCGCGGTCGGCCAGATCGCATTGCACCACTTCTTCGCCAGGCCCGGCCGGGCCGATATCGGCCATGTCGGCCAGGCGTACAATATCCGCGAACTGGTGCAGGTGCTCGCGCAGGCGGCGCCCGAGGTTGCCGCCGGCGCCGGTAAATAAGAGTCGTTTGAATGGTTTTGTCATGGCATGGTTCGCATTGCGTGTGCGGCGCGGGGTGCGCCTTCGAAGCGTCATTAACGACTGATTCGGCCCCGGTGTCAATGTGCCCCGCGCGAACTCTCACGATGCTGATTGATTGGTCAAAAGCGCCCCCGACGCCTGTCTTATGCTGAACAATGCCCAACAAACGGGCACAAAGGAATTCCGCATGAAGTGGTCTCATATTGGCAGCAGCATCCGCTCTTCGCACAAGGCGAATGTCCGCCAAATTCTCGCCAGCGCGCTCGGCGCGGTGGCATGCTTTGGCGGGTCCGCGCTGGCCCAGGAGCTGGGCATTCCCCAGGGGTCGGGCGTCAACGCTTCGGCCGCGGGCAAGGCCACCCTGACCGGCGATAGAACAGTGCTGATGCCGGCCCTTACCGCAGGCGCCAGCGGTCAATTGAGCATGCTGGCCGCGCACGACGGCGTCAACTTCGTGTCGCTCGCGTCGGAAGTCTGGTCGCCGCCCGCCGGGACCCTGACCGATCCCTCGCTCATGCGCCTTGCCGACGGCAGTTACTACCTGGCCTATGCCAACGGCGCACCTGGCGGGCTTGGCCTGGCGCGCTCCTCGGATTTACGGCGCTGGGAATTTGTGCGCGACGTGCGCCTGGCCGCCGCCGCAGATCCGGCCCGCTCGCCGCGCTGGGTGCGCGACCGCGACGGACGCAACAAACTTGTGCTGACGCTGCGCGCGCCCAGCGGGACCTACGGCGCTCACCTCCTTGCGCCAGATGCAGACCTGGTGCACTGGCCCGCCGCTATTCCGCTGGCCGGGCTCGAGGGCCTTGTCGACGCAGTCATTCTAGTGGCCGGCGACGGCTATGTGGCAGTGGCGCGACACCAAAGCAGCGGACGGCTAGTGCTGGCCCGCGCCGCATCCCTGTCTGGACCATGGCGCATCGATACGCCGGCTTCTCTACACGCGCTTGGCGGCCTTGCGCCGCGTTCGCTGCTGCGCCTTGGCGATGGAAGCTGGCGTCTTTACGCCAGCGAGACCGCCAGTGCGCGGGCTGTGTACGCGGACAGCCAGGATGGCGGCGTAAGCTGGAGCGCGAAACGCCGGCTGGAGGGCACGGCGGCCATGGCGTCCGGATTCGGAGCGCTGGCTGCGGAGCCGGCAGCACTGGCCAGCGCCACTGCGCCCAGGGGCCGCGCGCAGGCAGTAAGCTGGGACCAGTATTCGCTCAAGGTGGACGGCAAGCGCGTAGTGGTCTGGTCTGGCGAAATCCATCCATTTCGCCTGCCCAACCCGGCGCTGTGGCGCGACGTGATCCAGAAGATGAAGGCGCTCGGCTTCAACGGCGTGGCCTACTATTTCGACTGGGGCTACCACTCGCCCGCGCCCGGTGTGTACGATTTTTCTGGCGTGCGCAATGTGGAGCGCGCGCTGGAGATCGCCCGGGAAGAGGGGATGTACGTCATCGCGCGCACCGGCCCCTACATCAATTCGGAACTGAGCGGTGGCGGCTATCCAGGCTGGATGTTTCGCAATCGCGCCGAGGCGCGTACCGACGACCCGGTCTACCTGGCGGCAGTGGACGAGTGGATGACGCAGGTGAACGCGATCATCGCGCGCCACCAGATCACCAATGGTGGCGGCAACGTCATCGCCTACCAGCTTGAAAATGAACTGGGCAAGGTCGAACCCAAGCATGTGCGCCAGATGGAGCACCTGGCGCGAAAGGCGCGCGCCGACGGTATCCAGGTCCCGTTTTTCCATAACTCGGCCGGCCGATTGCCCGACTGGACACCCAAAGGCTCGACTGCGCCCTGGGCCAACCCCGGGCCGACCGACCTGTATGCTTTCGACGGCTACCCGGGCGGCAGCTGCGATGTGCATGCCAGCCCTGCCGGCGCGAACAAGGCGCCCGACTGGGGCATGTACGGTACGGTGGTGGGGAAGGCCGGGGCACGCTCCTCGCCTGGCACGCCCGGATTTGTGGCCGAGGTGGGCGGCGGCTGGTTCGACTACTGGGGCTCGAACGGCACCTATGGCTGCACGGCCCAACGCCAGGGAACCGGCTATCAGCGCGTTTTCTACGGCACCAATCTGATCAACCGTATCACTATCCACAACGTCTACATGACCTTCGGTGGCACGTCCTGGGGCTGGCTGGCGGGACCTGTGGTGTACACCTCGTACGACTACGGAGCGGCCATCTCCGAAGATCGCGGACTGCGGCCCAAGGCGTACGCGCTCAAGCAGCAGGGCATGTTCGTGCAGGCGGCCGAGCAGGTGCTGGCCGAGATGGACAAGGGACCGGTGCTGGCGCCCGACACAGGCAATCTCAGGATTTATCACAACGTCAATCGCCGCCTTGGCACGCATGTGCTGTTCGCCGCACACAATCCGACCGATGGCCGCGGCGAACAGGGCTTCAGCGTCGACCTGAGCACCCGTGACGGCAGCTACAAGATAGCGTCGCGCCTGCGCGGGCAGGATGCGCGCATGCTGCTGGCCTCCTACGACATGGAGCGCCAGCGGCTGGTGTATTCGACCTCGGAACTGCAGACTCACTTGCGCAACGGCGAGCGCGATATCGTGCTGCTGCACGGACGCGATGGCTTGGAGGGCGAAACCGTGCTGCGCTACGCAGGCGAACCAAAGGTCGAGGTGCTGGCCGGGAAGGTCAGCGCGCGCTGGGATGCTGCCAGGAGCGACCTTGTTCTAACGTACCTGCATGATGGCCTGGCACGTGTGCGGATTTCGGGCGGAGGCCGCGCGCCTATGCTGTTGCTGCTTGCCGATGAAAAGAACAGCCTGCGCTTCTGGACCCAGGAGACCGGCGCCGGCAGGGCCTTGCAACTGACGCCGGCGCTGGTGCGCTCGGCGGCGATCAGCACCGGCAAACTGGACCTGCGCGGCGACGCGGGCGAGGACAGCGCTATCGAGATCTGGGGTCCCGCATTCGATACCGCGAGCTTCAACGGCCAGGCGCTGGCGCTCACCGCGCAGCCGGACGGCAGCATCCGTGCCGCCAGCGTCAAGGGCCCGCAAGCGGTGAGTGTTCCCGACCTGGCTCGCTTGACATGGCAACGCCGCATGGACAGCCTGGACGCCGCGCCCGGATTTGACGACAGCGCCTGGATCCAGGCCGACCGGCGCGCGTCCGCAGCCCAGACCTGGAGCACGCCCGAGCGCGGCCAGCCTACGCTGGCGATGAGCGACTACGGTTTCCACCATGGCGACGTGTGGTATCGCGGCCGCTTCACCAGTAGTGACAGGAAAGCCAACCAGCTCGAGCTGTTTTACGGCGCCGGCGGCGCGGGCATGATCCAGGTCTGGATCGACGGACGCTTCGTGACCCAGAACGAGCTCGACGTGGGCAGGTCCTTCCCCGAGACCACCGACACCATCAAGGTGTCGCTGGGCGACCTGGCGCCTGGCGAGCACGTCATTGCAGTCATGGTGCGCAATAACTCGCACAACTGGAACCTGATGGCCGACGACTTCCACCGCGAGGCGCGTGGGCTGATCTCGGCCTCGCTGGGACGGCGCGGCGGCCAGCGCTTCGCCGTGCCGATAGCATGGCGCATCCAGGGCCGCCAGGGTGGCGAAGACCTGGTCGACCGCGTGCGCGGTCCGGTCAACAACGGCGGTTTGTCCGGCGAGCGCCTGGGCTGGCATTTGCCAGGCCCCGCCAGGATCGACGCCGGCTGGAAGGCCGCGGCCATCACCGACAAGCCGCCCGCAGCCGGCACCTACTGGCTGCGCACCCGTTTTGCGCTGGATCTGCCGGCGGACCACGATGTTCAGCTGGGACTGGCCTTTGGTGACACGTCCAAACCGCGATCGGAGCGCGAAAACCGCGTGCTGATCTTTGTGAACGGCTGGAATATGGGCCAATTCATCGCCCACCTTGGTCCCCAGCGCAGCTTTGTGATCCCTCCAGGGATACTGAATCCGAACGGCGAGAACACGCTGGCGCTGGCGGTGACGACGGATGGCAAGGCCGCTAACGCGCTCGAGCCGGTCAAACTGGTCAAGCTGCGTGCGGTGCGTGGCGGGGTAGCGCTGGAACTGATGGAAGGCGCCGGACAGGCCGGCAAGTGACAGGGCGCGGACGCCCTGGCCTGGCTTAACGCTTGAGCCAACTTTCCGGCACCGGCACGATGACGATGTTCATCGTGCGCCCGTCTTCGGCCAGCATGGCCGACTGAATCTGGATGCGGGTGCCATCGGCGCTGAAGGTCGGATGCGGGTGATCTGCCGCAGTGGTCTTGTGGCCGGCCGTGAGCAGCATCATTTCGCGATTGCGGCGGTCGATCAGGTAGACGCTGCGGCTGAAATCGTCGCCCACGGCGAAGCGCCCGTCGCTCGAGCCGTGCACGTGCCACAGACCGCTGCCCGATTCGGTCTGCCCGGCGATCTGCACCTGGCGCGTGCGCAGGTTGACGATTGCCAGGCCGGTCGGCTTTTCGCGGGTGCCGGTCTGGCCCCAGCCATCGTCCTGGCCCGGGTTGGCTCCGCCCACGCCGGTTGCCGGTCCGGCCACAGGAGCAAGCGCGCCGGGAATCGCGCGGTGGCCCATGATGGCCAGCGCCACCTCGTCTTTCGAAATCACCGCTTCGTGGGTCACCCACTCGTAGGAGGCTTCCGGATACAGCGGACGTAGGCCCTTGCCGTCGGCGTTCACGGTCCAGGTGCGCTGCGGCGACTTGCCGCCGGTCTCCCAGCTGAATATCAGCTCGCCGGGATTGAACAGATTGGCCTGGATGTGGCCGACCTGGAATGGGACCGAGACCACATGGCGCAGCTCACCGGTACGCACATTCAGGCGTGCGATCCCGGTCGGGCCTGCGCCCATGTTGCGCGGCCCGAAGGCAGCCTCGATCTTGGTGCCAGGCGCCAGGTGGCGCGCAGCTTCGTCCTTGCCGACCGCGAAATAGACCCACTCCTCGTCGGCGTCGAGCGCCAGGTCGCCGCCGGCCTGCAGCGAGGCGGGCAGGGTGGCCGCGACGCGCTGGTAGCTGTCGGCGCCCTGCAGCGTTCCCGCAGCGCTGGCGGCCAGCAGCTTGCCCAGGTCCGCCTCGACAACCTGCAGGCCGGCGTCGGTGCGGCGCAGGTAGTACAGCTTCATGGATTTGCGCGCCAGGTTCAGCATGCCGATGTAGCCGCCTTCGGTGACCTGCACGATGTCGCCGGTCTGTTCGTTGACGGCCAGCGCCTCGCCGCCGGCCAGGCGGGAACGGAACACCACCCACTTGCCGTCCGAAGTCCACTGCGGGTGAGTCGGATAAATCTTCGAGTCGCCGTGCGCTTTGCTGGTCAGGAACGTGAGCATGGTCCCGGTCACCGGGTCCTTGACGAGTTTGCGCTCTGACGGAAAGCGACGCCCGATCTGGGCCGAGGCGTCGAGGCAGGGGGCAAGGGTGGCGCACGCACACACGAGGGCGGCAAGGTTGATTCGCATGATCGAGTCTCCGATTGAAATGATTGTTTTGTTCATTGTCGTCGCATGCGATGCCAAAAACCGATCATATTAGTGATTCTTTGGATAGTGAGTGGATCTGCGCGGGCGCTGCCGCATAGAATTGAGGCAGACCAAAATCCAGCCTACGGCCAACTGAAGGAGACACGTTTTGAAGAATTTTCCAACCCCGCGCCGCACCCTGATGAGCGTGCTGCTCGCCGCCCTGTTCCCGGTGGCCATGAACGCCTCGGCGCAGGATGCACCGCCCCCGCAGGAGAAGGGCCCGGCCGCGGCCGACGCCATGCTGCATGCGCTGGTCGTGACGTATCCGACCCCTTACCGCGCGATGGAGACAGCCGAAGTCAAGGCCGTTCTGGATCGCGTATTTACCTACCTTGATCGCACCACACCGGCTGAACTGATCAACAAGACAACCGGCGCGGCGGTCAAGGACTTCTCGCGCGCCGAACCGGAAAACGTGCTCAAGCCGGGCGACTTCCGTCTGACCAGTTATGAATGGGGCGTCACCTATATCGGCATGCTCGCCGCCGGCGCTGCGACGGGCGACCAGCGCTATACCGACTATGTGGGCAAGCGCCATCAGTTGCTGGCCGATCTGACCCGCGCCTACCTGCCGCTTGTCAAAGCCAATCCCGCCGGCTCGGCCGCGCCGATCAAGAGCTTCCTCAACCCGCATGCCCTCGACGATGCCGGCGCTCTTTGCCACAGCTTCATGAAGGCCAAGGTGGCCGGCTCCAAGGTCGATTATGGTCAGATGATCGGCATCTGTGGCGACTTCGTGACCAAGCAGGAATACCGCCTGAAGGATGGAACGCTCGCGCGCGGCGGCCCGGACGGCAAAGGTGGCGTCAAGATGCGCCCATTGCAGAACACCCTGTGGCTGGACGATATGTTCATGGGCGTGCCGACCATGGCTTACCTTGGAAAGACCACGGGCGATCGCAAGCATTACGACGACGCAGTGCGCCAGGTGCTGCAGTTCTCCAAGCGCATGTTCAATCCGAAGTTGGGCATCTACATGCACGGCTACGTCGAAGGGATGCGCGACCATCCTGAATTCCACTGGGCGCGCGCCAATGGCTGGGCCGTGATGGCGATGGTGGAGGTACTCGAAGTTCTGCCCAAGGACCACAAGGGCTACAAGGCGGTACTTGAGCAGCTGCGCGCCCACATTCGCGGCCTGGCCGCTTACCAGACCCGGGACGGATTCTGGCATCAGCTGATCGACCGCAACGACACGTACCAGGAGACTTCCGCCACCGCGATCTACACCTATGCCATCGCGCGCGCGGTCAACCGTGGCTACGTCGAGGCGCAGATGTACGCCCCGATGGCCAACCTGGCCTGGAATGCGGTGGCGAGCAAGGTGCTGGCAAACGGGCAGATTGAAGGCATTTGCGTCGGTACGGGTATGGCTTTCGATGCTGCGTTCTATGCGTATCGCCCCACCAGCGTGAAAGCGGCGCACGGCTACGGCCCGGCCTTACTGGCAGGGGCCGAGATCATCGAGATGAACAAGAAGTACAAGGTCGGCTTGAACGACAGCGGCCTGATGTTCCAGGGCGCGCGCTAGCAAGTATTTTTCCGACCGTCGCCACCCGTCTTCCCCGCGAAGGCGGGTGGCGCAAGCCCTCGAACCTCCCAATGCCTCCTCTTGCACACCACCCCCCACCCGGTCGTCCCCGCGGAGGCGGGGATCCATACCACCTTCAGTTAAGCGATAGATGATTAAAAGTTTCGTTGGCTTAAATGATGTGCTATGGATCCCCGCCAAGGGGGCCGCCGAGGCCGGGGAAGACGGGGTTGGGGAGCGGGGAATGGCAAGGGGGAGACGGTTTTTTTGCTAGCGTCCCGCCTTCAGGCTGACGCTGATTGGCGCGCGCAGGCGCGCCGCTTCTTCAGCCACGTGTTTCTGCCAGTCGGCCTGGGTAGCGAACTGGCTGCCGCGGGTCCAGGCTGCGCCGACGTGATAGCGCAGCGGCTGGCCGGCTGCAACAGGAGCGGTGACCAGCGCGTTGCGCTCGTCCTCGGCAAAGTTCACGGCCCCGGGCACAGGCACGATCAGCGCCACGCCAAAATCGCCCAGGCTGCGCTGTTTGACCCACTGCACCAGCGTGCCATCCTCTGCATTCCGAACGAAGTCGACCTTGACCTCTTCGCCCTTGTCGCTCGGGCGCTTGTTCAGGCCCACGGCGGCGGTGAGCTTGTCGGCGCCAGCGAAACTGAAGGTGCTTTCGATGCTATCGAAATAGCGGCCTGCGTCAACCGTGAAGCGCTTGACCTCGGAGACCTTGGCGCCGGCCGCGTCCCAGGCGTCGTAACTCAGTTCGAAAACCGTGCGCACCGGGCCGCTGCTCAAAATCTTCCATTGCTTGTAGTTGGTGCCGACATGCAGCTTCTTGCCATCCCAGATGCCGGTGCCGCCTGCGCCACGGGTGGAGCCGACGTTGTACATGTCGATGCCTTCACCCTCGTCCACATGGTAGTGGTCATGCCCGATGTTGTACCAGCGGTCGACGATCGGATAAGCCACGCGCTTGAACCAGATGTCCATGCCGCTCGTGACCAGCACTTCCTTGTCGCTGCCGGCCGGCGCGGGAGCGCCAAGCGCCGGGCCGTAGGTGCGGTGGGCCAGCTTGTCGTTTTCCCACGCAAAGTCGTCAAGGCGCTCCTGCACGAAGCGCGCGTAAGTCCTGGGCGGGAATGGCGGCACCGTGGCGCGCGCCTTTTCGATGGTGAAGGTCGCGCTTTTCTGGCCGCGTTTGAAGTCGTGCTGGAACAGCAGTTCGCCGTAAGTGGCGCCGACCATCTTTGGATCCTTGCCCATCGGCGCGATGTTGGTGACCTGGTAGGGCCGCACGCGGCCCGCCGCGTCCCTGATCACCAGTTGCTGGTTCAGGGCTTGCGGCAGCGCTTCGTTGACGCGGGACCAGGGAATGGCGATGGTTTCGGCCGGACGGGCGATGTCGAGCGTGTGGGTGACGGTGACGCTCAGGCGCTCGGCGGCGCCGGCGCTGCTGGCGGCACACAGTGCGCCGGCGGCCAGCGCGATCAGGGACATTTGTGGAGTCATATGGATATGGGCCATCAAGGTTGAAGGGAAGCCTTCGGCGGCGGCGTCATGCCTTCGCCAAGGAAGTAGCTCGGGTGCGGCGGCTGGTTGTAGCCGGCGTTCTGTGCTGCCACCTGCACACGGTACTGGCTGTCGTGCATCAGCGTGGGGAGTCGATGGGCGGTCGGCGCGGTCGTGCTGAACACCAGCAGGGCTGTGTCGTCGGCACTACGCCAGACAACTTCTTCACGCCAGTCGCCCAGCAGGTCGGCCGACAATACCGGCGTGGCCTTGGTGCCGTTATTGGAGGCCGCGCCGACAGCAGCGCCGTCGAGCAGCAGGTCCAGGGCCGCGCTGGCGGGATTCCATTTTTCGATGCGGGTGCCGTCGAGCGATTCGCGCAGCAGGTCGCCGTCCCACCACAGGCCAAAGTTCAGCGCGCGCGGACGGGTGGGCGAAATCTGCACTCCCGACGCGCTCATCAGACCGCCTACGCTGGCCCAGCATTCGGCGCCGGGGTGGGCGCGATCGATATCCATGCAGGCGCCGCGCCCCACATCGGTGCCGCCGCCATCCACGCGCCACAGAATGCGCCCGGTCGCCGCATCGTGCATTTCAGCGCCGTGGCCGCGATAGCAGGACGGCGATTCGTGCACCATGAATACTTGCAGGCCGGCCTGGGCCGGGTTGAGTTTGCCCACGTGCAGAGCGTCGCCGTGACACAGTCCGGTGCTGTACAGCAAATTGCCGTCGCTGCCGATAGTGGCCGCGCCGTAGACCAGGTCGTCACGCCCGTCGCCGTCGGCATCGGCGACCGACATCCAATGTGCGCCCTGGCCGACTGCGGCCTGCTTGCCGGGCGCATCGCTGTCGAACACCCAGCGGCTGCTCAATTTGCCGTCGCGCCAGTCCCAGGCGGCCAGCACTGCGCGGGTGTAGTAGCCGCGCGCGAACACCGCACTTGGCCGCTTGCCGTCAAGGTAGGCCACTCCAGCGAGGAAGCGATCTACCCGGTTGCCGTAGGCGTCGCCCCAGGCCTCCACCTTGCCGCGCTGCGGCAGGTAATCTGTGCTGGCCAGGGCCGCTCCCGTGCGGCCGTCGAACACGGTCATCCATTCAGGACCTTCCAGCACATATCCGGTCGGATTGCGGTAGTCGGCAGCGCCGTTGCCAATCATTTTGCCCTGGCCATCGACGCTGCCGTCAGCAGTTTTCATCATCACTTCGGCGCGGCCGTCGCCATCGAAATCGTAGGCAAGGAAACTGGTGTAGTGGGCGCCGGCGCGGATATTGCGCCCAAGGTCAATGCGCCAGAGCAGGGTGCCATCGAGGCGGTATGCGTCGACCAGGGTAGACCCGGTGTAGCCGCGCTGGGAATTGTCGCGCGCATTGGTGGGCTGCCACTTGACCAGCAATTCGTAGCTGCCGTCGCCGTCAAGGTCTGCCGCCGTGCCGTCGTTGACCGAGTAGCGATAGGACTGACCATCGGGCGTGACGCCGTCCGCCGGTTTGCGCAAAGGGACGCGCAGGTGGCGCTGGCTCCAGGTGGCGCTAGCCACGCCGGGTGCTGGCTGCTGTTCGGCCCCATTGCGTACTGTGCGCACGCTGTAGGCGGCTGCGATTCCGCCGTCCGCGTCGACGAAATTGGTGGCGCTGAGCGGGGCGCCATTGAGCCGCTTGCCGTCACGGTACAAGTTGAAGCTCACGGCGGCGGTTTCGTGCCCCAGCGCCCGCCAGCTGACGAAATTTCCCGTTCCGGTGGGGATGGCAACCACGCCGCGGTCGAGCTGCTCGAGCTGCTTGCCGCTGGAGGCGCAGGCGACCGAGGCGATGGCCAGCAGGGCGAGCGTGGCGATAGTGGTGTGCTTGTGCATTGGTTCGAATCCAGAGATTTAAGAAACCTGGGCGCGCCAGCGCGCCTTGTAGGCATGCAGCCCTGCCAGGTGCAGTGCCTCTGCGGGGGGCCTGGCATTGCCGCGTGTGGCCGCGCCGCGGTGCAGTAGCCAGCCGCCGTGCGTGGTGCCGCTGGTGTCGTCCGATACCAGCACGGGCTGTGCCGGTCGCAGCGCCGCGAGCAGGCCGGCAAACCAGGGGTTGCCGGTCAGGCTGCCTTCTACCGCCACCGCACCGCTCGCGTCGAGCGCGTCGAGGCAGTAGTCGCACATCAGTGCACAGTACAGCGTTGCGAGGGCATAGCGTTGCACGTCCGAGGCAGGCGCCGGCCCGCTTATCGAACCGCTGCGGCCCGAAAACGGTCCACCCGACTCGGCAAAGCAGGGCAGGGCCATTGAGTCCTGCTCGATCACAGTCTGCAGGTCGGCCAGTTCACATGCAACGGGCGCCGCCCCTGCCAGGCGCGCGAATTCGCGCCCGCCCATGAAGCGCATGCAGGCTACCGGCGCGCCGCGTGCATTGGTGTTGGCCAGCATGTCAGCCTGTTCGTCGAGCCGGTCGAGCGCAGTGTGGAACGATGCGGCGATCAGCCAGGTGCCGCTCGACAGCACCGCACCCACACCGCCATCGAGATAGCGCAGCAGCGATGCGTTGCTATCGTGGATGCCGCACACGACCTGGCAGTCGGCGGGCAGGCCAGTCAGCTGCGCGAGCGCGGGCAGCAAGGGGCCGAGCACCTCGCCGGCCGGGCGCAACGGCGGCATCAGCGGGCTCCAGCCCATGTAGGCCACCAGCGAGGAATAAGTTTTCGTCTGCGGCTGCCACAGGTCGGTGTGGCAGCCCAGCGAAGTCACCTCGCCGGCGGCCACCCCGCACAGACGCCATGCCCAGTATTGCGGATACATGAGGATGTGGCGGGTGCGCGCGAACTGCTCAGGATGACGCGCTGCCTGCCAGGCCAGCTGGCGGCCAAGGTTCAGACCCGCAGGCAGCGCGGGCGAGCAGGTGGCGGCAAAGGGGGGCCGCACGCCGTCGTAGCGCGCGCTGATTTCTTCGGGCAGGATGCTTTCATAGTCCAGCACCGGCAGCACCAGGCCTTCGGCGTCGACCAACGCGGCGGTGGCCCCGTGGGTTACCGGGACAATGGCCCCGATGCGGGCCGTAGCGCCCAGTTCGCGCAGGGTCGCGAGCAGCCAGTCCCAGATACGCTCGGTGTCGTGATGGGGATACGGTCCGTCGGCCACCGCAGTGTTGGGCAGACGCCGCTCGGCCAGCGTGACGCCGCTCGCGTCCACCAGGGTCAGCTTGACGTTGGTCTTGCCGATATCAAGGACGGCGGTCGCCGCGGCTTCGCTCATTTGCCGCTCGCGCGGCCGCCCAGCAGGCGTGGCAGGGCGATGGTCACGAGCAGCAGAATGCCGACCACGATGGTCATGATAATACCGGGGATATTCGCCAGCGACAGGCCGTAGGTAACGATACCCAGCGTGAGCACAGCCAGCAGCACGCCGCCAATGGTGCCGGCCCCGCCTTCGATGCGCACACCGCCCAGGATGACCATGGTGATGATTTCGAGCTCCCAGCCCATGGCGATGTTGGGGCGGGTGCTGCCGATGCGCCCGGTCAGCAGCCAGGCCGCCAGGCCGGCCATGACGCCGGTCAGCACGAACAGCAGCAGACGGTAGCGGTCGACGGAAATGCCGGAAAACCTGGCCGCCACCGGGTTGTTGCCGATCGCGAAAATGCGGCGGCCCCAGCTGGTGGTGTGCAGCACCATCGCAAACACGGCTGCCAATACCAGCAAGACCACAAAGGCACGCGGGATCAGGTCGAAGAAATAGCCCTGGCCCCAGTCGCTCATCACTTGCGGGTAGCCGGTGTAGGCCTGGTCGCCAAGCACCACGCTGGCCAGGCCGCGATACAGGGCCACGGTGCCGATGGTGACGACGATGGACGGCAGCGCAAAGCGCGTCACCAGCACGCCATTCAGGCTGCCGCACAGCGCGCCGGTGGCCAGCGCCACCACGATCAGCCCGGCCGGCGGCACGCCGTTGGCCTGCGCCAGTCCCATCGCCACCGAGGCCAGGGCCAAAGTGCCGGCCACCGAGATATCGATTTCGCGGCAGATGATCAGCAGCGCCATCGGCAGCGCGATGATGGCCTTCTCGCTGAAGCTGAAGGTGGAATCGGCCAGGTTGTGCATGTCCAGGAAGTTGGGCAGCAGCGCGCTGTTGGCCACGAATGCTATCAGGAACAGCAGCGCGAGCAGGGTCTCCCAGCGCCCAAGGACGGCTTTCAGGCTGAATGCCTGGCGGTCCAGAATGGTGTAGCGCGAAGTGCTCGCGGCAGTGGCGGGGATGTTCACGCGGCTTTCCTGTGGTCGGTAGGGTTCATCAAATGCAGCGGCAGGATCTGGCGACTGCCTTTTTCGTCGCCGCGCGCGTTGATCAGCACTGCGGTCAGGATCACGAAGCCGGTCAGCGCGCTTTGCCAGAAGGGCGACACCTTCACGATCGGAAGGGCGTTGTTGATCACGGCCAGGAACATGGCCCCCAGCAGAGCGCCCCACACGGTGCCGGTGCCGCCGGCGATGCTGATGCCGCCGATGACGCAGGCGGCAATCACGGTAAATTCGAAGCCGTAGGCGATTTCGGTGTAGGCCACGGCGTAGCGCGCTACCCACAGGTAGCCGCACAGGCCGGCCATGGCGCCCGACAAGCCGTAGGTCCACAGCAGGCGGCGGCGAGTAGGAATGCCGATCAGGCGTGCCGAGCGCGGCTCGTTGCCGATGGCGTACAGGTCGCGCCCGAAGCGGGTGTGGCGCGCCACGAACCAGCTCAGTGCGACCATGGCGGCGGCGATCCACACCAGGTGGGTCACGCCCAGCAGCGTGGCAAGCGGGAAGGCGACAAAATTGGCCGGCATCTGATGCGACGATACCCAGGCGCCGCCCGAGAGCACGAACACCAGCCCGCGGTACACGCTCATGGTGCCGAGGGTGACGACGATGGGCGGCAGTTCGAGCACCCCGATCATCCAGCCGTTGAGCAGTCCGAGCGCCAGGCCGATGACCACGGCGACGCCAATCACGAGCACCAGCGGCAGCGCCGGCTGACTGGCCGCCAGCAGCGCGGCCATCATGCCCGACAGGGCCAGGTTGGACGCCACCGACAGGTCGATGCCGCGCGTGATGATCACGAACATCTGGGTCAGCGCCAGCATGATCAGCAAGGTGGCGTCGGTCAGCAGGTTTCCCAGGCTGGCGGCGCTCAGGAACACCGGCGCGCGCAATCCCACCAGAAGAATTAGCGCCAGCACCAGGCCGGCCAGCAGCACTTCCCTTTGTTTAAACAGCGTCATGCGCATTCTTTCATTAACAGTTCGCTGCCTGAAGCCGCGGCGACCACCTTTTCGGGCGTGGCCTCGGCGCGCTCGAAGACGGTCTTGATGTGCCCCTGGTGCATCACCACGATGCGGTCGGCCATGCCCAGCACTTCGGGCAGTTCGGACGACACCAGGATTACCGACAGGCCGCGTCCTACCAGCTCGCTGATGAAGCGGTGCACGGCCGCCTTGGAGCCGATGTCGATGCCCTTGGTCGGCTCGTCGAGGATGATGACCTTGGGGCTGGTCGCTAGCCATTTACCGAGCACCACTTTCTGCTGATTGCCGCCCGACAGTTCGGACACATGCTGGGCCAGGTGATGCGCCTTCAATTCCAGTTGCTCGCTGAAATGGCGCGCGATCGTGGTTTCCACCTTGCGCCGTGCGCGCAGGAAGAAGCCGATTTTCGACAGGATCGGCAGGGTGATGTTGTGCGCGATCGGCAGCGACAGATGAGCGCCCTGGTGCTGGCGGTCTTCCGGTACGTAGGCAATCCCGTGCCTGACAGCGTCGGCGGGGCAGGCGATCTCCACCTGCTTGCCGTCGATGCGGATGGCGCCGCTCACGCCGTGCGAGAGCCCGAACATGGCCTGCATTACTTCGGACCTTCCGGCCCCGACCAGGCCGTAAAAGCCGAGAATTTCGCCCTTGCGCAGCGCAAAGCTGACGTCGTCAAATTCAGTGGGATGGCACAGCTTGCTCACTTCGAGCACCGGCGCGCCCAGTTCAACGCTCAGCTTGGGGAAGGCCTGGTGCAAGGCGCGTCCGACCATGAGCGACACCAGTTCTGGCTCGGTGATGTCGGCCAGTGCGCCGTCTGCGACAAAATGGCCGTCGCGCAGCACCACATAGCTGTCGGCCACTGCGAAGATTTCGTCGAACTTGTGGGAAATGAAAATGACGGCGGTGCCGGCAGCTTTCAGTTGCCCGATGATGCGGTACAGCTCGTGGATTTCGCGCTGCGACAGGGCCGCGGTGGGCTCGTCCATGATGACCACGCGCGCCTGTTGCGACAGGGCGCGCGCAATTTCAACGAAATGGCGCTGGGCCACGCTCAGGTCCTTGACCCGGGCGCGCACCGGCAGGGCAACTTCCAGGCGCGCGAACAGTTGTTCCGCTTCCGCTTCCATACGCGCCCAGTCGACCCGACGCGGAAAGCCGCAGGTAGGCTGGCGCCCAACGTAAATGTTTTCGGCCACCGTGAGCTCGTCGAACATCACGGTTTCCTGGTGCACGGCGGTAATGCCTGCCTGCATGGCCTGCTGCGCGCTGTGGAATACCATCGCCTTGCCGTCGAGCGTGATGGTGCCGGCGTCGGGCCGGTGGATGCCGGTGAGGGTCTTGACCAGAGTCGACTTGCCGGCCCCGTTCTCACCGATCAGCGCCATCACTTCGCCGGCGCGCACGCTAAAGCCAACCTCGTTGAGCGCCACCACACCGGCAAAGCGCTTGCCGATGCCCGCCAGTTGCAGCAGTGGCGCGGGTGGGGTCGGGGCATGCACGCTCATCACTTAAAAAATCTTGGAGAACTGATCGATGTTCTCCTTGTTATAGGTGAACGGCGGCGCCAGCGCGGCTTCGCCCTTGGTGTCGATGGCGACCGCGCCCATGCGGCCGAGGGCCATTGTGGAACCGGCTTTGGCCGTCGGCGCGCCCACGACGAACTGGTGCGCCGCGTAGGTGGCCGCATAGCCCAGATCGATTGGGTTCCAGATTGCGAAGGACTTGACCGCGCCCGACTTGACGTGGCCGGCCATCTCGGATGGAAGTCCCAGGCCGGTCACATAGACCTTGCCGACCAGCTTTTCGTCGACCACGGCCTTGGCGGCGGCGTTGATGCCCACCGTGCTCGGCGAAATGATCACTTTCAGCTTGGGATTGCTGCGCAGCAGGCCCACCGCCTCGCGGTAGCTCTTGTCGGACTGGTCGTCGCCGTACACGGTGGCCACCAGCTTCAGCTTGGCGAACTCGGGCGTTGCCAGGGCCTTGTTCATTACGCCGATCCAGATGTTCTGGTTGGTGGCCTGGGCCGAGGCCGACAGGATGGCGATCTCGCCTTCGCCGCCGCTGGCGTCGAGGGCCATCTCGAGTTGCTTGCGTCCGATCAGGTCCGCGCTCGACGGGTTCAATTGCATCAGGCGGCCTTCTGCTGCCAGGCCGCTGTCGAAGGACAGCACCTTGATGCCGCGCTGCATGGCTTTTTTGGCAATTGGGACGATCGCATTCGGGTCGTTGGCCGAAATGACGATGGCGTCGACTTTCTGGCTGATCAGGGAATTGATAATTTCAATCTGTCCTTCGGCGCTCGGCGTGGTCGGGCCGGTATAAATGACCTCGACCTTGCCCAGTTCCTTGGCAGCTTCCTTGGCCCCGCTATGGGCAGCATCGAAAAAGCCGTTGCCGAGGTTTTTGACCACCATGGCGATCCGGATCGGCTTGTCCGCCGCCGGCGCCTGCGTCTCCTGGGCCTGCTTGCTGCAACCGGCCATGCCGATGGACAGCGCCGCGGCCATTGCGGCAGCGATCAGTCTGGTGGGATTCAATGGGATGTCTCCGAGAAGAAGAGGGCGCTTGAAGCGTCAAGCGCCTGATTAAAAGGGTTGGCACCCGGCTGCTCGAGCAGCACCTCCGGCGCCACGGTGATCACTTTGACGCCCGACTGCTCAAGCAGCTGGACCGCCGATTCGGAAGCATAGGTATCGGTAATGACAGTCGACACGCGGTTCAGCCCGCACAGGATCAGGCCGGCTTTCTTGGCGAACTTGGAACTGTCGGCCAGCACGATCAATTCCTCGGCCTGCCCGATCAGGCGCTTTTCTGCGGCGATCAGCAAGGGGTCCGCTTCCATCAAGCCCAGCAGCGACAGGCCATACACGCTCATGAACATCTTGGCGGCATAGTGATGCTGGGTGATGTCGTTTTCGAAAGGGCTGAGGATGACGTTTTGTTCGCGGTAGACCGTGCCACCGGGAAGGATGATCTCGTTCTCGCTCGATACCAGCAAGCGCTCGGCCATCAGGAAGGAGTTGGTCAGGATCTTGAGATGCTTGTCGGCCAAGAATTCAGCCATCATGAAGGTGGTGGTGCCGCCATTGATGATGATGGTTTCGCCGTCCACGCACAAGCTGGCCGCGCAACGCGCAAT
The DNA here is from genome assembly GCA_040385745.1 of Pseudomonadota bacterium. Taxonomy (GTDB): domain Bacteria; phylum Pseudomonadota; class Gammaproteobacteria; order Burkholderiales; family Burkholderiaceae_D; genus Telluria_A. The sequence goes on along the minus strand of JAZKGU010000002.1, from coordinate 75,619 downwards.
GGCCCGCTTGCGTTCGGCGAAGCACTGGATATTGTTCTGGAAAGTTTCGCTCGAGAGCGCGAAGTTGCGCTTCTTTTGCTCAAGGTTGGCGGCGCCGCCACGGGTACGGGTAAGCAGGTTGCGGGCCGCCAGCCAGCTGATGTCACGACGTACGGTGGCGGGAGAAGCGCTGAGCCATTCGACCAGTTGCGGTACGGTCGCCGACGAGTGTTCGGCGAGCAGCTTCAGCAAACGTTTGCGGCGTTTGTGATTAACCATTTTATGTCTCCATGTGTGCCGTCTGTGCGGCTTGGTGGCGGTAACTTTCGATAATGAAAGACTCCGCTGAGGTACAGACTAATCAAAGCGATGGTATGAGTCAATCACCAAATGATCAATGATTTGATTACTTGGCGCCGTGTGGCGTCCGCCTTTGGCCGAATGATCAAAGAAATGATTATTGGGCGCTTAATCATCAACTTGAGCGGCAGTCGATTGACATGCCTTGCCGCCTGATTTCTACTGTCCGGACTTGTCCCGCTTTGTAACCGGCTGTGTGCCGGCCGCCCCAGGCGCAAGCGACAAACAGAATTCACCAATCAGAACATCATGGAGATCGTATGAACGCGGTAAACCCCATCGGTTTGAAGTCCGGTATCACCTCACTCTGGGACGACAGCGCCGCTGCCTCCATGAGCGAGCCGGAATTGTTGCTGTACCGTTCGAACCTGCTCGGCTCGGACCTGCGCATTACCAATTTTGGTGGCGGCAATACCTCGGCCAAAATCGACATGGCCGATCCGCTCAGCGGCGACACTGTGGAAGTGCTGTGGGTGAAGGGTTCGGGCGGCGACCTGGGCAGCATCAAGCTGGATGGTTTTTCCACCCTCTACATGAGCAAGCTCCACGCCCTCAAGGGCCGCTACCGCGGGCTCGAGCACGAAGACGAGATGGTGGCCTATCTGCCCCATTGCACCTTCAACCTCAATCCGCGCGCCGCCAGTATTGACACCCCGCTGCATGCCTACATCGCGCGCAAGCACGTGGACCATATGCACCCTGACTCCTGCATCGCGATTGCCGCCTGCAAGAACAGCGAAAGTCTGACCGCGAGCATTTTTGAAGGCGAACTGGGCTGGCTGCCATGGCAGCGCCCGGGTTACGACCTGGGTCTCAAGCTCGAGGCGCTGTCGCAAGCCCAGCCTGAACTCAAGGGCATCATCCTTGAAGGCCACGGCCTGTTCACCTGGGGCGATACCGCCAAGTCCTGCTACGAAACCACGCTGGCCATCATCCAGCGCGCCGAAAGCTGGATCGAAGCCAACAGCGCCAAGCCATCGTTTGGCGGGGAAGCGGTCACGGCCCTCCCGGCAGCCGAGCGCGCGGCGCTGGCTGCACGCCTGATGCCTCTGCTGCGCGGCAAGATCAGCAAGGATGAATTCAAGCTGGGCCACTTCGACGACAGCGCCGCTGTTCTCGAATTCGTCTGCAGCCGCGACCTGGCGCCGCTGGCGGCACTGGGCACCTCCTGCCCCGACCACTTCCTGCGCACCAAGATTCGTCCCTTCCTGATCGATTTCGATCCTGCCAACCCTGACTTCGACAAGGTCGTCGCGGGGCTGGACGAAGCGCTGGCGGCCTACCGCGCCGATTACGTGGCCTACCACACGCGCTGCAAGCGCGCCAACAGCCCGGCGGTGCGCGACGCCAACCCGATCATTTATCTGATCCCCGGCGTGGGCATGCTGTCCTTCGCCAAGGACAAGGCCACGGCGCGCATCGCCGGCGAGTTCTACGTCAACGCGATCAACGTCATGCGCGGCGCCAACGGGGTCGACACCTACGTCGGCCTGCCCGAGCAGGAAGCGTTCGACATCGAGTACTGGCTGCTCGAAGAAGCCAAACTGCAGCGTATGCCCAAGCCGAAAAGCCTGGCCGGACGCATTGCGCTGGTGACCGGCGCGGGTGGCGGCATTGGCCAGGCCGTAGCGCGCCAGATGCTGCAGGAGGGCGCGTGCGTCATGCTCACCGATATCGATCCGGAAGCGCTGAGCGCTGCCCAGGCCAGCCTGGTCAAGGTAGCCGGCAAGGACAATGTGACCGTGGTGAGCGCCAACATCACCAGCGAGAGCGATGTCGAGACTATCCTCAACACCACGGCGCTGGCCTTCGGCGGCGTCGATCTGCTGGTCTCGAACGCGGGCATCGCGTCATCGGCTCCGCTCGACGAAACCTCGCTCGAAGTCTGGGAGCGCAATCAGGCCATCCTGTCGACCGGCTACTTCCTGGTCAGCCGCGCCTCGTTCCGTATGATGAAAAAGCAGGAAATGGGCGGCAGCATGGTCTTCGTGGCCAGCAAAAATGGTCTGGTTGCGTCGGCTGGCGCGGCCGCGTATTGCACCGCCAAGGCAGCTGAGATTCATCTGGCGCGCTGCATCGCGCTCGAAGGCGCGCCGCACGGCATTCGCGTCAACGTCGTCAATCCGGACGCTGTGATCCGTGGTTCGCGCATCTGGGACGGCAAGTGGAAGGAAGAACGCGCCGCCTCCAACAAGATCGAAGCCGACGACGTGGAAGACTTCTACCGCAAGCGCAGCCTGCTCAAACTGAGCGTGCTGCCGGAAGATATTGCCGAGGCTGTGTATTTCCTCTCCAGTAGCAAAGCGGGCAAAAGCACGGGTAATATCCTCAATGTCGATGCAGGCAACGCCGCTGCGTTCACGCGCTAGGTCGACACATAAAAATATCAGGAGACAACATGAAAACCGTCATCGACAGCAGCCTGCTTGAGCAACACAACAATTCAGTCCGCGCCGGCATTGAAGCTGACTACGAGGCACTGGGTGGCATGCTGGCCCGTCGCGGCCAGGATATTGAAAAGCTGACCGCACTGGCCCAGACCTTTGCGGTTGCGCTTCCCAGCTGGGGCGTAGGCACCGGCGGCACCCGTTTCGCGCGCTTTCCCGGTCTGGGCGAGCCGCGTAATGTGTTCGAAAAACTCGAAGACTGCGCCGTCATCGAGCAGTTGACCCGCGCCACCCCGCTGGTATCGCTGCATTTCCCGTGGGACAAGCCGACCGACGCGAAAGAACTGCGTGAAGTGGCGAGTGGGTACGGACTCGGTTTCGACAGCGTCAATTCCAATACCTTCCAGGACCAGGCTGGCCAGGCCCATAGCTACAAGCACGGTTCGCTCACATCACTGAGCGCCGAGGCGCGCGCCCAGGCAGTGGCCCACAATATCGAATGCATCGAACTGGGCCAGGTGCTCGGTTCGAAGGGCTTGACGGTTTGGGTTGGCGACGGCGCCAACTTCCCCGGCCAGCACAATCTGCGCGGCGCGCTCGAGCGCTACCTCGACAGCATGCGCGGCATTTACAGCGCCTTGCCGGCGGACTGGCTGATGTACATCGAGCACAAGCTGTTCGAACCTGCTTTCTACGCCACCACCATCGCCGACTGGGGCACCAGTTTTGCGTGCGCCACCGAACTGGGGCCAAAGGCCAAGTGCCTGGTTGACCTGGGCCACCATGCGCCCAACACCAATATCGAAATGATCGTGGCGCGCCTGGCGCAGTTCGGCAAGCTGGGTGGCTTCCACTTCAACGACAGCAAGTATGGCGACGACGATCTCGATTCGGGTAGCATCAACCCGTTCCAGCTGTTCCTGATTTTTAACGAGCTGGCCGATGCCACCGCACGTGACTCCAGCTTCAAGCCGAGCTATATGCTCGACCAGTCGCACAATGTCACGGACCCAATCGAAAGCCTGATGAACAGCGCAGTGGAAGTGCAGCGCGCCTTTGTGCAGTCGGCCCTGGTCGATCGCAAGGCGCTGGCTCAGCACCAGGAGAGCAGTGACGTGCTGCAGTCGGCTCAGGACCTCAAGCATGCATTCCGCACCGATGTGAGCCCGATCCTTGCCATGGCGCGGCTGCGTGCCGGCGGCGCCGGCGACCCGGTCGGCTGCTACCGCGCAGCGGGCTATCGTGCAGCCAAAGCGGAGCAGCGCCCTGCCAAGGCGGGCGCCAGCAGCAGCGGCATCGTCTGATTGCTGGAGTTCTCATGACCACGCGCGCATTTCGCATGCAGCTCAAGGCGGGGGCGGTGGAGGAGTACCGCCGCCGCCATGACACGCTCTGGCCGGAACTGGGCGACGCCCTGCGCGAGGCCGGGGTGTACGACTATTCCATTTTTCTCGACGAGGAAACCCTGTCCCTTTTCGCCGTGCTCAAGCTGCGCGACGGCGACACCAGTGCCGCGCTGCCACAGCATCCGGTGATGCAGCGCTGGTGGGACAGCATGGCGCCGTTGATGGAAACGGCGCCGGGCAACCGGCCGCTCGAGTGGCCGCTGACGCAGGTTTTCCACCTGGCTTGAGCGGGTAACTCGGAAACCCTTTCGTCGCAAAACGTCGACTGGCCGAAGGACTCACTTTACCAATCCCCCCGCACCCCGTCTTCCCCGCCAAGGGGGCCGCCGAGGCCGGGGAAGACGGGGTTTTCAGTGTGCGGGCCGCCTGGGGTGTCCCAACGTCGCAAAAGCCACACCAGTTTGTGCGATCTATCTGTTGGACTCATCCCCCAGTGGACGCACAGTGGTAAAGCCCGGGCTGGCCGGCAGTGCAAAGGTCTCGAAGGGGTCCGGACGGTGCGGATCGAACGGTGCTACATCGTCGACGATAAATTTCGCCATCGGCAGATTGTTCTTCACAATCCCGCTCACCACTGCGCGCGCCAGCTGGTAGCTGCCGTAATTATTATGGTGAGTATTGTCGGTTTGCGTCGGCGAAATCTGCGCGAACGCGTATTTAGACTTGTCCGGCCCCAGGGCCTGGTAGAACGGCAGGCTGAGCGCGTTCAGGTCGATGAAGGCTACCTTCAGTTCGGCCGCGACCTGGCGTGCCGCTTCCGTGTAGTCGGCCAGCGTTTGATACGCTTTGCCCTGCTCGTCAAACCGGCGCCGCTCCATGGGTGAGATAACTACCGGAATTCCGCCCCGTTGGCGAATTGCCTCCACATGAGTTCGAATCTCGGCCTGATAGGTCGTGAAGGGACCGCCCTTGCCATCCTTTTGCTGTTTCTGGTCGTTGTGCCCGAACTGCATCAGCACCATGTCGCCGCGCTCCATGCTGCTCAGGACTTTATCGAGCCGGCGCCGGCCGATCGAATCGCGGTAGGTCTCGCCCGACTGTGCATAGTTGGCAACGGCCAGTCCCGGCTTGAAAAAACGCGGCAGCATCTGGCCCCAGCTAGCGAACGGCTCGCGGCCCTGGTCGGACACCGTCGAGTCGCCCAGCAGGAACAGGGTAGGGACTTTGACCGGGGCGATGTGGATGGAGCGCACTGCCGGATTGGTGCCGGTGAATTCGAGCGTCAGGCGATCGTCCCAGGCCCACGCTTCGTCAATCGTCTCGCGCGGCTCCTTGCGCTTGACGGTCCCCGCTTCGATGCCTTTGACCGCCTTGATCTGGGGTGTACGCACGTTGACGGTAAAGCTGCGTGTGACGAACTGGCCCGGGGCTGTGCGCACATTTTCAAGCGCAAGTCGGCGTAGCTCATTCCTGACAGTGGTGCTGCTTGCCGCTGACTTGTCGCCGAAGGTGATCGTGACGGTATGGTTGCCCTCGTCCGCCCTGGCGCTGAACAGGAAGGGCTTGCCCGTTTCATGAGCGCCCGGTTCCAAACCGAAGCCGCGTTCGGCCGTGTACAGCATTCCCGACGGGACTTCGGTAGCGATGACGGCAGGGCGCTCCGACGAGAAGGTCAGGCCACGGGGGCCGGAAGCGGTGCTCGCGCAACCGGAGAGCGCGGCGCCCACTGCCAGGCACAGGCAGCTCAGACGCAAGGCAGCAGGGGTGCGTGAGGTCGGAATATGGGCGGCGCCAGGCGCCGGTGGCAGGTGGCTTTTCATGGTCTCGATAATTTGATATGCGCAGGTGACAATGGTCTGCGCGTATTCTAAGTGAGGCGGAAAATTGCGCACGCCGGTTGCGGAAAGAATCATCCAGGTGATCGCCGGACGCAGCTCTGTGGACGAAAGGCCGCATGCTGCGCGCGAGCGACCCAGTTCGGATCACACATTTGATTATTTGGGTTCCGATCGTCGATTTGCGTGATTGCGGATTGACTGAAAGGGTCTGCTGCCGTCTACTGATGATCTGCGGGCGGGGTTAATCGTCCGCGGCAGGACCGGCCTTCAGAGCCCAAGCAAGGTCCGCACAGACAATCATCAGGAGACGACAATGACGACACGCAGAACGATGCTGGCCGCACTGGCCATCGGCGCCCTCATACTACACAAGCAGGCACTGGCAGCGGAGCCGGTCAAGATCGGTTTCCTGGTCAAACAGGCCGAAGAACCATGGTTCCAGGACGAGTGGCGCTTCGCAGAGCAGGCTGCCAAGGACAAGGGTTTCACGCTGGTCAAGATCGGCGTGCCGAACGGCGAAAAGATGATTGCCGCGATTGACAACCTGGCGGCCCAGAAGGCTGCGGGCTTTATCATCTGCGCGCCCGACGTCAAGCTGGGCAAGGCGGTTGAGCGCGCCGCCCGCCGCAACAACATGCTGGTCATGTCGGTGGACGACCGCCTGCTCGACGGCGCCGGCAAGCCGCTGGCATCGGTGCCGCACATGGGTATCTCCGCGTATGAAATCGGCAAGCAGGCCGGCAACGCGCTCGCTGCCGAGGCCAAAGCACGCGGCTGGAAGCTGTCCGAAGTCGGCCTGCTGCGGGTGGCCTACGACCAGCTTCCCACGGCGGTTGAGCGTACCGGCGGCGCTGTGGACGCGCTCAAGGCCGCGGGCCTGCCCGCCGCCAACGTGATCGACGCGCCGCAGTCACGTACCGATACCGAATCGGCCTTCAATGCGGCCAACATCGCCTTTACCAAGCAGCAGAAATTCAAGCAGTGGCTGGCGATTGGCCTCAATGACGAAGCTGTGCTGGGCGCGGTGCGCGCCGCGGAAGGGCGAGGCTTAAAACGCGAGGCCATGATTGGTGTCGGCATTGGCGGTAGCAAGACAGCACTCAATGAATTCGCCAAGCCACAGCCAACCGGTTTTTTCGGCACCGTCTCGCTTAGTCCGCAACGCCACGGTTACGAGACCGCGGTCAATATGTATGAATGGATCACCAAGGGCAAGGTCCCCGCACCGCTCACGCTCACGGCCGGCACGCTGACCACGCGTGCCACGCTGGCGCAGGCTGGCGTCGTGCGCGGGAAGTAATGCGATGCTTCCTAGTCTGCAGTTCGAGGGCGTTGAAAAGCGCTTTCCAGGCGTAGTCGCGCTTGGCGGAGTCAGCTTCGAGGCTCACGCTGGCGCAGTGCACGGCCTGCTTGGTGAAAACGGCGCCGGCAAGTCAACGCTGCTCAAGATCCTCGGCGGCCAGTACCGTCCCGATGGCGGCCGCCTGCTGCTCAACGGGCGGGAGTGCCGGTTCGGTTCGGCCGCTGACGCGATTGGCGCCGGTATCGCTGTGATTCACCAGGAACTGCAGTACGTTCCCGAACTGACGGTCACGGAGAATATCCTGCTGGGCCGCCTGCCAACCCGCTTCGGCATTGTCGACAAGTCGGCGGCCGAGCGCCAGGTTGGCGAGCGACTCGCGCGGCTCGGAGTTGACCTGGATGCGCGCGCGCGCCTGGCCGATTTGTCGATCGCGCAGCGCCAGATGGTCGAGATTTGCAAGGCCGTGATGCAGGACGCGCAGGTGATCGCGTTCGACGAACCCACCAGCAGCCTGTCGCATCGCGAGACCGAAATCCTGTTTCGCATTGTGCGCGACCTGCGCGCTGAGGGACGCACGCTGATCTACATTTCGCACCGGCTCGAAGAACTGTACGCGCTGTGCGATTCGTGCTCGATTTTGCGCGACGGTCGCAAAGTGGCCACCCATCCCGTGATGGCCGAAGTTCCGCGCGAGCGCCTGATCAGCGACATGGTCGGACGCGAACTGTCCGATATTTACGATTACCGCGAGCGAGAGCACGGCCCGGTGCGGCTGCAGGTGAGCGGCATGGCCGAGGGCTGCGATTTTTCGGCGCGCGGCGGCGAAGTGCTCGGCTTTTTTGGCCTGGTGGGGGCAGGGCGCAGTGAGTTGATGCTGCAGCTATACGGGGCGACTCGGCGCGCGGCCAGCAGCGTGCTGCTCGACGGCCGCGAAGTGGACCGCTCGGGCCCGGCGGCTGCCATTGCGGCCGGCATCGTGCTGTGCCCCGAAGACCGCAAGGAGCAGGGCATCCTGGCCCAGGCGTCGGTGGCGGAAAATATCAATATCAGCTGCCGCCGCAATGCGCTGCTGGGCGGCGTCTTCCTGCGCCACGCGCGTGAAGCGGCGCTGGCCGACGACTTCATCGCGCGCCTGAAAATCAAGACCCCGCACCGCGACCAGGAAATCCGCTTGCTATCGGGTGGTAACCAGCAGAAGGCCATCCTGGCGCGTTGGCTGGCCGAACCCGAACTCAAAGTCCTGATTCTGGACGAGCCTACGCGCGGCATTGACGTGGGCGCCAAGAACGACATTTACCGCATCATTCACGAGGTGGCGTCGAGCGGCCGCTGCGTGATCGTGGTGTCGAGCGAACTGCCGGAAGTGCTGGGCATTTGCGACCGCGTGCTGGTCATGCGCGACGGTCGCATAGCCGGCGAACTGGCGCGCGCCGATGCCAGCCCCACTGAAGCGCTGCGCCTGGCGCTGCCCGATTCCACGTCCGAACCTGCCATTTCCCGGAGAACCGCATGAGCACTTTGTCACTACCCACCCGCGCGGGGTCCATGCCGGGCCGGCGGCGCGCCATGCTGGCCGAGTTCAGCATGCCGCTCGCCTTTGCCATCCTGTTTTGCGTGCTTGCCTTCACGGTCGAGAATTTTTTCTCCGTAACTAACATCGTAGGCCTGATGCTCTCGGTGGCGCAGATCGGCATGGTGGCCTGCACCATGATGTTTTGCCTGGCGTCGCGCGACTTCGACCTGTCGGTTGGCTCGACCATCGCGTTTGCCGGCGTACTGGGCGCGATCGTCCTTGAGCGCAGCGGCAGCGTGCCGCTGGCGATTGCGGCCGGCCTTGGCGCGGGCGCGGTAATCGGCACTCTCAATGGCGTGCTGATAGCCTACCTGCGCGTCAATGCGCTGATCGCCACGTTGGCCACCATGCTGATGGTGCGCGGCCTGGCCTTCATCGCTTCGCAAGGCCAGGCGGTAGGCATCAACGACGACAGCTTTATCGACTTTGGCGATGCGCGCATCTTTGGCGTTCCGATGCCGGTGCTGGTGGCCGCGGCCTGCTTCATCGTGTTTGGCATACTGCTCAATCACACAGTCTTCGGACGCAATACGCTTGCCATCGGTGGCAATCCGGAAGCTGCGCGCCTGGCCGGGGTCAAGGTAGAAAAGCTGCGGGTCTGGATTTTTGCGCTGCAAGGCCTGGTGGTCGGTCTGGCAGGGCTGATCCTGGCGGCCCGCATTACCAGCGGCCAGCCCAATGCGGCCCAGGGATTCGAACTCGATGTCATCTCGGCCTGCGTGCTGGGCGGGGTATCGCTGCAGGGTGGTAAAGCGCGCATCTTCGGGGTCCTGATCGGTGTGCTGATCATGGGCACGGTGGAAAACGTCATGAACCTGATGGACGTCGACGCCTTCTACCAATACCTGATGCGCGGCATGATCCTGCTGGCGGCCGTGCTGCTGGACCAGCTCAATAACCGCGCCCAGCGCCACTAGTCGATGGGCACCCACCCGGCTAGCAATGAACGCCGCCGACCGGGAGCCGGATGCGGCCAGCATGGCGCTGGTCCTGGGCGGCCACTCAGCAGCGTGCTGACAGCGCAGACGTTCGTCGTCGACGCCGGCTGGACCTGACCCCGCATTCACCATTTTTTTGATAACAGCACAATGAAAATATCCCCAGGCTCTTTTGCAGTTGCCGGTTTGATGGCGCTGGCGTCGCACGCTATCACGCTGCCTGCCTACGCTGCCCGCGAGGTGTTCAATTTCAACCCCGGCTGGCGGCTGGCGGTGGCCGATCCCGCCAACGCGGCGGAGGCGGCGTTTGACGACGCCACCTGGAAGCCGGTCACCCTGCCGCGCGCGTGGAACGAGGATGACGCCTTCAGCAAGGACATAGTCGACCACTCGACCGGGGTGGCCTGGTACCGCAAGCGCTTCAGCCTCCCGGTGTCGGCTAAAGGGCAGAAGGTATTCCTCGAGTTCGAGGGCGCGCGCCAGGCCGCCGAGGTTTTCGTCAACGGCAAACGGGTCGGCATGCACGAGAACGGCATCAACGCCTTCGGCTTCGACATCAGCGATGCCCTCGTGGCTGGGGAGAACGTGGTCGCGGTGCGCACCGACAATCGCTGGGACTATCGCGAACAGGCGACCAAGCAGCGCTACCAGTGGGCGGACAAGAATTTCAACGCCAACTACGGCGGGCTGCCAAAAAACCTGCGCCTGCACGTGACGGACCGGCTGTATCAAACGCTGCCGCTGTTTTCCTCGCTCGGCACCACCGGAGTGTATGTGTACGCGCGCGACTTCGATATCCCGGCGCGGCGCGCCACCGTGTGGGCCGAATCGGAGGTGCGCAACGAGCATGCGCAGGCACGTACTTTCGTCTACGAGGCCGTGCTGCGCGACCGCGAGGGCAAGCAGGTGGCGCGCTTCGCCTCAAGCCCGCAGACGATTGCGGCAGGGGCCACCTCCGTGGTCAAGGCAAGCGCGCCAGTCAATGGCCTTAACTTCTGGAGCTGGGGCTACGGCTATCTGTACGAGGTGACTACCACCCTCAAAGTGAACGGCAAGGCGCTCGATTCTGTCACCACCCGCACCGGCTTTCGCAAGACGGAATTCGCCAACGGGATGGTCAAGCTGAATGACCGTGTGATGCAAATGAAGGGCTATGCCCAGCGCACCTCGAACGAGTGGCCGGCGGTGGGCATGTCGGTGCCGGCCTGGCTGAGCGACTACAGCAACGGCCTGGCGCTGGAAAGCGGCTCGAACCTGATTCGCTGGATGCACATCGCGCCCTGGAAGCAGGATGTGGAATCGCTCGACCGTATTGGCATGATGCAGGCCATGCCGCCGGGCGACTCGGAGGCGGACGTCACCGGTCGCCGCTGGGAACAGCGCATCGAGGCGATGCGCGACGCCATCGTCTACAACCGCAACAGCCCGAGCATCCTGTTCTACGAATCCGGTAACAAGGGCGTGAGCGCAGAGCACATGATCGAAATGAAGGCACTGCGCGACCGTTTCGACCCTTATGGGGGGCGGGCATCTGGCAGCCGCGAGATGCATAGCGCAGCGCTGCAGCAGGTGGCCGAATATGGTGGCGAGATGCTGTACATCAACAAGAGCGCCAAAATACCGCTGTGGGCGATGGAATATTCACGCGATGAGGGCGCGCGCAAGTTCTGGGACGAATTCTCCCCACCATTCCACAAAGATGGGGAGGGGCCTGCCTACAAAGGCGGGGACGCGAAGAGCTACAACCGCAATGCCGACTCACATGCCATCGAAAACGTCAGGCGCTGGTACGATTACTGGCGCGAGCGGCCCGGCACCGGCAGGCGCGTCTCCAGCGGCGGCGTCAACATCATTTTCTCGGACAGTAATACCCATCATCGGGGCCACGAAAACTACCGCCGCAGCGGCGAAGTGGATGCCATGCGCATTCCGAAGGATGGCTTCTACGCGCATCAGGTGATGTGGGATGGCTGGGTCGATGTGGAGCGGCCACGCGCACACATTATCGGCCACTGGAATTACGCGCCGGGCACGGTCAAGCCGGTCACCGTCGTGTCGAGCGCGGATAAGGTCGAGCTGTATTTGAACGGCAAGCTGCTCGGGCAGGGCCGCCAGAGCGAGCGTTTCCTGTTCACCTTCGACAGCGTGGCCTGGCAGGCCGGCGAGTTGAAAGCCATCGGACTTGATGCCCGCGGCAAGCGCGTGGCCGAATCGGTCTTGCACACTGCCGGCGCTGCTGCCGCGCTGCGCCTGACGGCCAGCACGGCGCCCAAGGGACTGCAGGCCGACGGCGCCGATCTCGCGCTGGTGCAGGTGGAAGTGGTCGACGCCCAGGGACGGCGCAACCCGATCGCGCTCGACATGGTCAGTTTCGATTTGCAGGGGCCGGCTGAGTGGCGCGGCGGTATCGCCCAAGGACCGGGCAACTACGTCCTTGCGCGCAGCCTGCCGGTTGAAGCGGGCGTCAACCGCGTGCTGGTGCGCAGCGCCACCTCAGCTGGAAAAATCGTGCTGCGCGCAACAGCGCCTGGCCTGGCGCCGGCCACGCTGACGCTGGAATCGAAGCCGGTCAAGGTGCACGGTGGCTTGTCGAAGGTCCGGACTGGCGCCGCGCTGCCGGGTTTCGTGGGCCGCGGCCCGACCCCGCCCACGCCATCGTTCACGGTGTCGCGGGTGAACGTGGCGCTGGCCGGGATTGAAGCTGCCAGCAATCAGGACGATGCTGGCAAGTCGGTCGACGATGACGAAACCACCACCTGGAGCAGCGCAGGCGGCGACAAGGCGGCCATCACTTACCGGCTGGCCGAAGCGGCCACGCTGAGCGAAATTGCCCTGAAGCTGACCGGCTGGCGCGAACGCAGCTACCCGCTGCGTATCCTGGTTGATGGGGTGGTGGTGTACGAAGGCGTCACGCCCAGAAGCCTTGGCTATGTGACGCTGGCGCTCAAGCCGCACGCGGGCAGGGCAGTGCGCATTGAACTGACTGGTGCGGCCGACGACGGCGGCGCCATCAAGCTGACCGAAGTGGCCAACCAGGCCAACGCCGACACTGGCGCCGGCCGCATCGCCAAGGGCTCACTGTCGATTGTCGAAGCCGAGTTTTACAAGGCGCCTTGATGTATCATCAGCTAGCCTACACCATGGAGAAGTGCGATTGAAATCGATGCATTGTATTGACGACCTGCGCCAGCTGGCTGAACGCAGGGTACCGCGGATGTTTTACGACTACGCCGATTCCGGATCCTGGACCGAGTCGACCTATCGCGCCAACAGCGATGATTTTGCCAGCATCAAGCTACGCCAGCGCGTGGCCGTGGACATGACCAACCGCACCCTGGCCACCACCATGGTGGGCCAGCCGGTGGCAATGCCGGTGGCGATCGCGCCAACCGGCCTGACCGGCATGCAGCATGCCGACGGCGAAATTCTCGCCGCCAGGGCGGCCGAGGCGTTCGGGATTCCGTTTACGCTCTCGACCCTGTCGATCTGTTCGATCGAAGACATCGCAGCCCACACCAGCGCGCCGTTCTGGATGCAGCTTTACGTGATGAAGGACCGCGCCTTCATCGAACGCCTGATTGAACGCGCCAGAGCGGCCAACTGCTCGGCCCTGGTGCTCACGCTGGACCTGCAGATTCTCGGCCAGCGCCACAAGGACTTGCGCAATGGCCTGTCGGCGCCACCCAAGCTCACGCTGCGCAATATCGCCAACATGATGACCAAGCCGCGCTGGTGCATGGGCATGCTGGGCACGCGGCGGCGCGGGTTCGGCAATGTGATCGGCCACGTGAGCGGCGTGGACGACATGAGTTCGCTGTCGGCGTGGACCTCGCAGCAGTTCGATCCGGCTCTGTCCTGGGCCGACGTGGAATGGATCAAGCGGCGCTGGGGCGGCAAGCTCATTCTCAAAGGGATTATGGATGTCGAGGATGCGCATCTGGCGGCCCAAACCGGCGCCGATGCACTGATCGTGTCCAACCATGGCGGCCGTCAGCTCGATGGCGCGCCATCGAGCATCTCGGCGTTGGCCGGTATTGTCGACGCGGTCGGTAAAGATCTCGAAATCCACATGGACGGCGGCGTGCGCTCGGGTCAGGACGTGATCAAGGCCGTGGCGCTGGGCGCGCGCGGCGTGTACATTGGCCGCCCTTTCCTGTATGGCCTGGGGGCGGGCGGGCAGGCCGGCGTGACGCGCTGTCTGGAAATCATCCACAAGGAACTGGACATCACCATGGCCTTTTGTGGCCACCGCGACATTCGCAATGTCACCAAGGACATTCTGGTGCCCGGCACCTACTGAACCATGGAGCCGGGTCCACAACAGGCAGGGGAATCGCTGTCCGCCCTGGCGCCGCTGAAAACCCCGGCCTATCGCCTGCTGTGGAGTATCTGGCTCACCGCCAATATCTGCATGTGGATGAACGATGTGGCCGCAGCCTGGGCCATGACTTCGCTGACCAGCTCGCCACTGCTGGTGGCCCTGGTGCAGACCGCCTCGACCTTGCCGATGTTCTTGCTTGGATTGCCGAGTGGTGCGCTGGCGGACACGCTCGACCGGCGCCGCTATTTCATCGTCACCCAGTTCTGGGTGGCTGGCGTGGCGCTGCTGCTATGCCTTGCGGTCCTGGCCGACGCCATGACACCGGCCATGCTGCTGGTGCTGACGGCGGCCAACGGCATTGGCCTGGCCATGCGCTTTCCCGTGTTTGCGGCGCTGGTGCCCGAGCTGGTCCCGCGCGCCCAGCTGCCCGCTGCGCTGGCGCTTAACGGCGTGGCCATGAATGCCTCGCGCATTGCCGGTCCCCTGATTGCCGGCGCGCTCATCGCTAGCGCCGGCAGCGTCTACGTCTTCGCCCTCAACGCGGTGCTGTCGGTGGTGTCGGCCTGCCTGCTGGTGCGCTGGCGCCATGCGCACACGCCCAGCCCGCTCGGGCGCGAGCGCCTGTTCAGCGCCATGCGCGTGGGGGTGCAGTTCGTGCGCCAGTCGGCCCGGGTGCGCGCGACGCTGCTGCGCACCGTGATTTTCTTCGTCAACGCGATCGCCTTGCTGGCCTTGCTGCCGCTGCTGGCCCGTGCGCTGCCGGGCGATGCCGCGGGCACCTTTACCGTGCTGCTCGCATGCATGGGGGCGGGCGCGATTATTGGCGCCTTGCTCCTGCCCTACCTGAGGCGCCAGGTCAGCAGCCGCAGCCTGATGCTGGCCAGCGCGCTGGCCCAGGGCGGCGCCAGCGCGCTGGTTGCGCTCAGCGCGCATACCTGGCTCACCGGCGCCGCCATGCTGGTGGCCGGGGTGGCCTGGATTGTCACCGGCAACGGCCTGACGGTAGCGGTCCAGATGGCCTTGCCCGATTGGGTCAGGGCGCGCGGCATGTCGATGTTCCAGATGTCGATGATGGGCGCCAGCGCCGTGGGCGCGGCATTGTGGGGGCAGGTGGCCGCGATGCTGGGGGTGGCCGAAAGCCTGCTCCTGGCCAGCCTGTGCGGCGCGGCCGCCATGCTCGCGCTGCACTGGCTGGCGCCTGACCTGAGCCAGGAAGTCGACGACCTGACCCCCACGCGCGAACTTGCACTCCCCGTTGCCATTGACACGCCCTCGTCGGGCCAGGTCCAGATCACCATCGAGTACCTGATCGATCCGGCCCGAGCCGAGCAGTTCTGCCGCTTGATGCAGGAGAGCCGCCGCGCGCGGCTGCGCCAGGGCGCGCTTAGCTGGGAGCTGCTGCGCAGCGTCAGCGTGGCGGGCGCTTATACCGAGCGGATCGTCGACGAGTCCTGGACCGAGCACCTGCGCCGTTTCGATCGCGTCACCAAGGCCGACGTAGCGCTGCGCGACCGTAAATTTGCCTATCACCTGGGCCCGGAACCGCCCAAGGTAAGCCGCTCCATCATAGTGATGTAAGAGGCGTCGAAATGCTCACGATTGTGACTGCTGCAGCATTCTTCGACACAAGAAAATGTTATACGATGTCTGATCTCACCAAGGGGTGTTATGTTGAATACACAGCAAGTTAGCGGGGCTGCAAAGGCGCCCGTCATCACGGGTATGCGAGTAGTGCCGGTAGCGGGGCGCGACAGCATGCTGCTCAATCTGAGCGGTGCGCACGGACCCTATTTCACGCGCAACATCGTGATCCTCACCGACAGCAGCGGCAACACGGGTGTGGGCGAAGTGCCGGGGGGCGAGCCGATCCGCAAGACGCTCGAGGATGCGCGCGCGCTGGTAGTGGGCAAGCCGATCGGCAGCTACCAGGGCATTTTGAACCAGGTGCGCGCCACCTTCGGCGAGCGCGACGCCGCCGGGCGAGGCCTGCAAACCTTCGACCTGCGCGTGACCATCCACGCGGTGACGGCGCTGGAAGCTGCGCTGCTTGACCTGCTCGGCAAATTCCTCGACGTGCCAGTGTGCGCGCTGCTGGGCGACGGGCAGCAACGCAGCGAGGTTGCCATGCTCGGTTATCTGTTCTACATCGCCGACCGCGCGGTCGGCCAGCTCGATTACGCGAGCGAGCCCGAAGCTGCCGATGCCTGGCTGCGGCTGCGCCATGAAAAAGCCATGACGCCCGAGGCGGTGGTGCGCCTGGCCGAAGCGGCCCAGGCACGCTACGGCTTCAAGGATTTCAAGCTCAAGGGTGGGGTGCTGGCTGGCGACGCTGAAATGGAAGCTGTCACTGCGCTGGCCGAGCGTTTTCCGGATGCCCGCATCACGCTCGATCCGAATGGCGCATGGTCGCTCAAGGAAGCGGTGCGCCTGTGCCGCGACAAGCACGCGGTACTGGCCTACGCCGAAGACCCTTGTGGCGCCGAGAATGGCTACTCGGGACGCGAAATCATGGCGGAATTCCGGCGCGCGACCGGCCTGCGCACTGCAACCAACATGATCGCCACTGACTGGCGCGAGATGGGCCACACGATCCTGCTGCAGTCGGTCGACATTCCCCTGGCCGACCCGCATTTCTGGACCATGCAAGGTTCTGTGCGGGTGGCGCAAATGTGCAAGGAGTGGGGCCTGACCTGGGGTTCGCATTCCAACAACCACTTCGACATTTCGCTGGCCATGTTCACCCAGGTGGGCGCAGCTGCGCCGGGCGAAATTACCGCGCTCGACACGCACTGGATCTGGCAGGATGGCCAGAACCTGACCTTGAACCCAATGCAGATCGTGGACGGCAAGATCAGCGTGCCTGACCGGCCGGGTCTGGGCGTGGACATCGATCTGGAAGCGATCGAAGCGGCGCACCAGCTCTACCTGCACAAGGGTCTGGGCGAGCGCAACGACGCCATCGCCATGCAGGGCTTTTTCCCGGGCTGGAAATTCGACAACAAGAAGCCAAGCTTTATACGCTAAGCCTTCGCATCGAACTTCGATACGCAACAACTTCCGGGGTCAGCTCCAGAAATGCTACACGAGCTTAGCCCTACGGGCTAAATGCTCAGCTCGTGTAGCATTTCTGGATCTGACCCCGGAGTTTGTTGCGCCCGGCGAGCCAAACTATTTTTCGGAGACATGGATGGTCGCACGACTGCAGGACAAGGTGGCCATCGTTACCGGCTCGACCCAGGGAATCGGCAAGGCCGTGGCCAGGCTGTTCCTGGCGGAAGGCGCGCGGGTGGTGTTCAACAGCGCCGAAGAAGACGCGCATGCACAAAGCGCGCGCGCTGAATTTGGCGCAGCCAGCGCGCTCTATGTGCGCGCCGATGTGGCCGAGCGTGCCCAGGTCGACGCCATGCTGGCCGCAACACTGGCCCGCTTCGGCAAGGTCGACGTGATTGTCAATAATGCTGGGGTCAATGTATTCAGCGATCCCCTGGCGCTGAGCGCCGAGCAGTGGCAGCGCTGCTTCACCGTCGACCTGGAAGGCGCATGGAACGTGACCCGCGCCGCGCTGCCTTCCATGCTCGAACGCGGCGCAGGCAATATCGTCAACATCGCCTCGGTCCATGGCCACAAGATTATCCCCGGGTGCTTTCCTTATCCCGTCGCCAAGCACGCCCTGATCGGCCTTACCCGTTCGCTGGCGATCGAATATGCCGCGCGCGGCATCCGCGTCAATTCGATCTCGCCAGGGCTGATCATGACCGACAGCGCCGAGGCCTGGCTAGCCTCCTGTCCTGACCCGCAGGCTGAACGCGCCCGCCAGGAACAGCTTCTGCCGAACCGCCGCATCGGCACGCCGGAGGAGGTGGCCTACACGGCGCTGTTCCTGGCCAGTGATGAAGCGCGCTTCATCAACGCGGCCGATATCCTGATCGATGGGGGCCGCTCGCAGCTGTATCACGATTGAAGTGTGTTGCTAATTCTCTGTCCGCCAACGTGAGCGACTCTCCTTTCCATGAAAAAAAACACCATCAGCATTTCCTCTTTCCTGATCGTCGCAGCAACGCTGCTGGCGGCGCTGGCAGTCCCCGCTGCTCGGGCGCAGCAAGCGCTCGACCTCGCGGGTAACTGGCGCTTCGCCATCGACCGCGCCGATGAGGGTGTGGCGCAGCAGTGGCACGACCGCGTACTCGATGGGCGCATCAAGGTGCCGGGCATTCTGAATGCCCAGGGATACGGTGACGAAATCAGCACCCTGACACCCTGGGTGCTATCGTTGTACGACAAGGAATGGCACTTGCGCGACCAGTACCAGGCCTACACCAAAGAGGGCAAGGTGAAAGTGCCGTTCCTGGCCCAGCCTGCCCGCCACTATCTTGGCGCGGCCTGGTATCAGCGTGACATCACGATTCCGCGCAGCTGGCGCGGCAAGCGCGTGCAGCTTTTCATGGAGCGCCCGCGCTGGGGATCGAGCGTGTGGGTGGACCAGCGCCTGGTCGGCGCCAACCGCAGCCTGGTGGCCGAGCATGCCTACGAACTCGGTGCGCTAACGCCGGGCAAGCACCGCCTGTCGGTGCGGGTCGACAGCCGCATGCTGATGGGGTATCGCCCCGACGCCCACAGCGTATCGGACTCGCTGGGCAGCAGCTGGAATGGCATCGTCGGCAAGGTGGAACTGCGCGCCAGTTCGCTGGTGTACATCGACGACGCCCAGGTGTTCCCGCGGGTGAGCGACCGCAGCGCCTTGCTGCGTGTACGCATTGGCAACGCGTCCGGCCGCAGCGGCCAGGGAAGCCTGTCGGTCAACGGCCGCGAGGTGCCGGTCAGCTGGACGGCGCAGGGCGGACAGGCCGAGTTGCGCGTGCAGTATCCGAAAAACGCGCGCACTTGGGACGAATGGAATCCGGTGCGCCAGACGATGAAGCTGGCGCTGTCGGGCGGTGGGGCGGGCGACGCGCGCGTGCTGCGTTTCGGCTTTGTCGAGATCACCACCAGCGGCACCGACATCCTGGTCAACGGCAAGCCGACTTTTTTCCGCGGCACCCACCACGGCGGTGATTTTCCGCTCACCGGGCATCCAC
Source organism: Pseudomonadota bacterium (assembly GCA_040385745.1). Classification (GTDB taxonomy): domain Bacteria; phylum Pseudomonadota; class Gammaproteobacteria; order Burkholderiales; family Burkholderiaceae_D; genus Telluria_A. The sequence goes on along the minus strand of JAZKGU010000002.1, from coordinate 56,499 downwards.
CCACCGATGTGCTGGCATGGAAAAAAATCTTCAAGATCAACAAGGCCTGGGGTATCAACCATATCCGCTTCCACTCCTTCAATCCACCGGCCGCGGCGTTCGAGGCGGCCGACGAGGTTGGCATTTACCTCCAGGCAGAACCCGGCATGTGGAACAACATCTCGCCTGGAACGCCGATGGAAGCCATGCTCTACGAGGAGACCGATCGCATGATCCGTTCCTTCGGCAATCATCCATCCTTTCTGCTGTTTAGCCCTAGCAATGAGCCGATGGGCAAGTGGAAGGGACCGCTCGACAAGTGGATTGCGCATTACCGCGAGCGCGATCCGCGCCGTCTGTACACCAACGGCACCGGTCACACCGAACCATCGGTACCGGAGGTGGACAAGGGTACCGACTTTCTGGCCATTCAGCGCATCGGCCCCAAACCGCTGCGTAACAAGACTGGCTGGTTTGGGCGCGACTACCAAGCCTCGCTCGATGGTATTGGCGTGCCCGTGATCACCCACGAAAACGGCCAGTGGATCGCTTACCCGGACTTTTCGGTCATCGATAAATTCACTGGTTACCTACGGCCCGGCAACTATGAAATTTTCCGCGACTCGGCGCGCGCGCACGGTGTACTGGACAAAAACAAGGAGTTCGCGCTGGCCTCGGGCAAGTATCAGCTGGCCTGCTACAAGGAAGAAATTGAAGCAGTGCTGCGTACGCGCGGCCTGAGCGGTTTCCAGCTGCTGGACCTGCACGACTATCTGGGGCAGGGCACCGCGCTGGTCGGCGTACTCGATGCGTTCTGGGAACCGAAGGGCTATGCCAGCGCCGAGCAATTCAAGCGCTTTAACAGTGAAACGGTCCCTCTGGCGCGGCTGCGGCGGCTGGTCCTGACCACGTCCGACCGGCTCGATGTTCCCGTCGAAATTGCACACTACGGGTCGGGGGCGCTGACCAATGTACGCCCCTACTGGCAGGTGCTCGGCGCGGCCGGCGAAGTGGTGATGCAGGGGACGTTTGCGCAGCGCGACGTCCCGATCGGGAAAAATACCGCGCTGGGCCATATCGATGCGGCCCTGGCCGCGCTGCCCGCACCCGGGCAGTACCGGCTGGTCGTGGGCCTGGAGGGGAGCCCGGTTGCCAACGACTGGAACTTCTGGCTGTACCCGGCCGCGCTGCCCGCTTCGGCCCCATCCGATGTTCTGATCACCCATGCATGGGACGAGGCAGAGCGTCACCTGAGCGGCGGCGGCAAGGTGCTTTACATGCCGCCCAAAGCCGACCTGGACTGGGCCTCGCCGCCGCTGGCCGATGTGCCGGTGTTCTGGAACCGCCTGATGAGCCCTGGCTGGGGCCGCATGCTGGGCATGTGGATCGTTCACCGCCACCCGGCGCTGGCAAGCTTTCCGACCGAAGCCCACTACAGCTGGCAGTGGGCCGAACTGGTTAGTGGCGCGCGCGCCATGAACCTGGACCGGCTGCCGCGCGCCTTGCAGCCGATCGTGCAGCCGATCGACGACTGGAACCGCAATTACAAGCTGGGCATGCTGTTCGAAGCCCGGGTCGGCGCCGGCAAGCTGATGGTGTCGACAGCAGATCTGGAGAACAAGCTGGACGTGCGGGTAGTGGCGCGCCAACTGCGCAAGTCCGTGCTCGACTATATGGCCAGCGCCCAATTCGATCCGCAGCAGGAGCTAACGGCGGCGGCGTTTCGCGCCACCCTGTTCGACACCCGCGTGATGAAAAAGCTGGGCGCTCGGGCCAGTGGCTGGCCGGACGCTGCCAATGCCATTGATGGCGATCCGAACACCTATGCGCTGCTGCCGGCGACGGCGGGCGCAGCGCGGGCACAGCCGGCGCTGCTGATTGACTTTGCCAATGCAGTGCCTTTCGACGGCCTGGTGCTGATGCCGCGCCAGAACCACCGCGACCATGAAGGCGATGTGCGCGAACTGCTGGTCGAGGTGAGCGACGACGGCGCCACCTGGCGCGAGGTGACGCGGGCCACCTTGAAGTCGAGTTTCGACATGCAGAGCATCAAGTTCGGCGCTGGCGTCACAGCGCGCCACCTGAAACTCACCTCGCTGTCGGGCTTCGGCAGTGATCGCGCCACGGCCCTGGCCGACGTTGCCGTCATGTACACCGGAGCGGGTCTGCCCGATATCGATGGTGAACTGCAGTACAAGCGTGCCCGTTCCGTGACCGTCGACGTAGACGAGGCCGGCATGCACGAGGCGCCGGCCCCGCTCAAACGCTGACCCCCTGTCCTCCTGCTTAAGGTGCAGCCGTAGCAGTGGCCATATATTCGACGACCGTTTCGGTCAACAAGTTGAGCCCAAAAGATCGAGATTTACCGCTATAAATAGGCAGCTTGTGCGCCGCGACCATCCGATGGGATGGCAGAACAATTCGAAAGGTATGATGATGAATGCAATGTTGAAGTGCGGCCTGCGCCAGGGCCTGTTGCTGGGCGCCGTTCTGCTCGGCCTGGCGCCGGCCTCCGCCGCCCTGGCCGCGCCGCGCTGGATGGAGGCCCTCGATCGCGGCGTGGTCGCCGTGCCCGCCAAGGCAGGCGGCAACCTGGTGAGCTGGCGCCTGCTGGCCACTGACGCGCGCAGGACCAGCTTCGATGTCTACCGGGACGGAAAAAAGATCAACGCCCGCGCGCTAGACGGCGGCACCAATTTTGTCGATGCCAGCGGCACGCCACAATCGACCTACGTGATCCGGACCCTGGTCAATGGCCGCAGCGTTGCAGCGAGCAAGCCGGCGCTGGTCTGGACCGAAGGCTACCTCAATCTACCGATCCAGCAGCCGCCCGGCGGCGTGACCGAGTCGGGCGAGGCCTACGTCTACACTGCCCATGAAGCCAGTGCCGCCGATCTCGATGGCGATGGCCAGTACGAAATCATTTTGAAGTGGGATCCGGCCAAGCGCGATGACGGGCCTTACAGCCAGCCTTCCAACGCCAGGGACAACGCCTTTCACGGCTATACCGGGGTGGTCTACCTCGATGCCTATTCGCTCGAAGGCAAACGCTTGTGGCGCATTGACCTGGGACGCAACATCCGCGCCGGCGCCCACTACACCCAGTTCCAGGTATTCGATTACGACGGTGACGGACGCGCGGAACTGGCGGTGCGCACCAGCGACGGCACTGTCGACGGCACTGGGCAGGTGCTCGGCAATCCGCAGGCCGACTGGCGCGAGCAGGGCGGCGAAGTCGCTTCGACCGATCGCACCGGGGGCCTGGTCAAGCCCGACGGCACAATGGTGGCCCAACTCCAGGGCCGCATCGTGAAAGGACCGGAATTTCTGACGATTTTCGATGGCCTGAGCGGCAAGGCGCTGGCCAGCGAACCATACTGGCCAAGCCGCGATCCGCGCACCGATGCGCCGACCAGGGAGCAAATGACCGAGACCTGGGGCGATTCCTATGGCAACCGCTCCGACCGTTTTTTGGCGGGCACCGCCTATCTGGACGGGCAGCGCCCCAGCATCGTCATGGCGCGCGGGTACTACGCGCGCACCACCGTGGCGGCCTGGGATTGGCGCGATGGCAAGTTGAGCAAGCGCTGGGTGTTCGATAGCGCCGAGCCAGGCAACGTGGCCTTCGGTGGACAGGGCAACCATCAATTGAGCGTGGCCGACGTGGACGGCGACGGCAAGGACGAAATCGTCTACGGCTCGATGGTCATCGACGATAACGGCAAGGGACTGTGGAGTTCCGGGCTGCGCCATGGCGATGCGATGGCAGTGAGTGATCTCGATCCAGGCCGCCCCGGCCTCGAGAAATTCGGCGCGCACGAAGAGGTGTCGCGCAACGGCGGTATCGGCTCGGCCATGCTCGATGCGCGCACCGGCAAGGTGTTGTGGAGTACACCGGCCGACAAGGACACCGGTCGTGGCGTGACGGCCGACATCGATCCGCGTTTCCCGGGCGCCGAAGCGTGGGCTTCGAACAGCGATGTGCTCTATACGGCCCAGGGCACGCCCATCGAGGGTGCCAAGCGTCCGCGCGAGATGAGCTTTTTCCTGTGGTGGGACGGCGACGACTTGCGCGAAATGTTCGACAAGAACCGTATCACCAAGTGGGACTGGAGCGCCGGCAAATCGAACAATCTGCTCGAGGCCACTGGCGCCATGCACACCGCCGGCTCGAAAAACGTGCCGGTGCTGTCGGGCGACCTGTTCGGCGATTGGCGCGAAGAAGTCATCTGGCACACGCCCGACGAAAAATTCCTGCGCATTTATACCACGCCGCATCCGACCGAGCGCCGCCTGGTCACGCTCATGCACGATGCGCAATACCGCACGGCGATCGCGTGGCAAAACACTGCCTACAACCAGCCGCCGTACCCGAGCTTTTTCATCGGCGACGGCATGAAAGCGCCGCCGGCGCCCAATATCGTGACGCGCAAGCACAAGCCTGCCCCGGTGCGCCAGGCTGGCCGTTGAGCGTGGGCTCGCATTCATCGAAAGGGTGTCATGTTTAAACGTTCTTGCACGCTGCTGGCGCTTGCTCTATCGGTGGCCAATGCCGGCGCCGCCGATCTGCTGGTGGGCGGCGCGGACTGGGAAGCGCACACCACCCCGCATGCGCTGCTGGCCGATATCGTCACCATGCTGCCGGATGGGGTGATCGCGATTTCGGGCAAACCGGCTGGCTTCATCGCTACCCGCACAAGCTACCGCAACTACCGCCTGCACGTCGAATGGCGCTGGAGCGGGGCGCCCGGCAATGCTGGCGTGCTGCTGCACATCAGTCCCGGACCGATGGACCGGGTGTGGCCCCTCAGCGTTCAGGTGCAGACCAAGCATGGCAGCGCCGGCGACTTGCTGCCGATGGCCGGAGCGCGCTTCGCCGAAGCGGTGAGCGGCGGGCCGGTGGCAATCAAGGCGCGCATGGGCGCCAATAGCGAGCTGCCGGTGGGCCAGTGGAATACCTGCGACATCGTCGCACGCGACGGCGTGGTCGAGGTCAGCGTCAACGGCGTGCCCCAGAATCGCGCCAGTGCGCTTGCACCCGGCGCGGGCAGGATCGGTTTCCAGCTCGAAGGTGCTCCCTACGAGCTGCGTCGCGTGACGCTCGTCGCGATCGACTAGGGAAGCTTTATTTAAGCGAGCAACAATGCTCGCTGCGCGGTTCCCACCAAAGTAATCACCAAGATGATTGAATCGCTCCCAGGGCTCTCGAGCCCGGGGCGCAGCCTTATCTTTGCCCCCCAAAAGCCCCAAATTGTCGCGCCAAAAAAGTGATTGTTGCGCGTTTGCCGCGCACTTTGATCACGCCGGTGAGTGTTTATCCCGAGCAGGATTAATGCGACAAATTCCCGCATAAACTGCATGCAGTAGAACTTGTCAGACAACCGCGCCAAGACGCGCGGGGCTGACGACTCATAAAAACAGTTCGATCAGAACACAATGGAGATAGACAATGCGCGAATTTTCCAAACAGGTCATTCGGCCTAAACGCTTGAGCTATGCGGTATCGGTGGCCATGGCCCTGATGGCCCAGAACCTGGTGATGGCCCAGCAGGTCGACAAGCCCGCTACCGAGAAGGAAGTCGAAGGCGAGATCCAGCAGGTGAAAGTAGTCGCCACGCGCGCTTCGCAGCAATCGGGTATCGCACGCAAGAAGAATGCAGCTACTGCAATAGACTCCATCGTGGCTGAAGACATAGGTGCCTTCCCCGACCGTAACGTCGGCGAAGCTGTCTCGCGCATTTCCGGTATCGCGCTTGATCGCGGTGACTTCGGCGAGGGCGTCAGCGTCGCCGTACGCGGTAACGCCGCCGACCTGACCCGCGTCGAGATCGACGGCCAGGGTGTACAGGCGGCAGGCGGCACCGATTTGAACGGTGGCGGCTCGGGCCGCGGCGTGGAGCTGCGCGAAATGTCGGCCGACCTGATCAAGAGCGTGGACGTGGTCAAGGGTTCGACCGCCGACATGACCGAAGGCTCGCTCGGCGGCGGCATCATCATCAAGACCCGTACCGGCCTCGATTTCAAGAAGCCCTTCCTGTCGCTGCGCGTGGCCGGCTCGCAAGGCTCGCTTAACAAGGAATGGTCGCCTGATCTGAACGTGATCGCCGCCGACAAGTTCATGAACGGCCGCCTCGGTGTGCTGGTCAACGGCTCGCGCTCGGCCACGGTCAACGAAGGACATTCTTCGCAGGTAGCTACCTCGGCCAACCAAGGCTATGCTCGCCTTATCGATTTCGATAACTCGCCCAACAAGACCTTTGCCTTCAATCCCGCCACGGTGTCGTCCAACGACCCGGCGTCGACCACGACGACCCTGGCCACGCCGCTTATCGCCGGTGGCTTTTTCAATGCATCCACTCCGCTCGAACTGGTCACGAAGTCGGCTGCAGCTCAGACCAAGGCCGATTGCTACGCCGCCTTCCCGAATCTGACCACGGCGCAGCAGAACGCGATTGCCTCTGGCAATACTCGCAATGGCGCGATTAATCACCGCGGCAATGAGCTGATCACCTGCCTGAACCAGTGGAACGACTACACGCCTTCGCTGATCCGCAATATCGTCAAGCGCCAGGTCGATGAGCGCAAGAATCTCGACCTGCGTTTCGATTTCAAGATCAATAATGAACTGACGGTGTACGCCAAGGGCAGCTACAGCAAGCGCAAGGTCGATGATTCCAACCTGACCTACGGCATGGGCGGCTTGAACGTTAACACCGCGGTGGCCAACAGCCCTACCTACTCGGGCCCGACCTTCATCGATTCGGCCACCGGGGTGCGCTCCGCCGTTCCAGGTTCTGGCTACGCAATCTACGATACGCCGAGCTTCCGTACGCTGGCATTTCCCGCCGTAGGCGCGGCGGCCAACGTGGTGCCCGGCTCGGCGGTGGTCGATGCCAACCACCACGTCACCAAGTTCACCATCACCGACGGCAGCGCCACCACCGACCAGATCCACAACATCATCGAAACCAGCTCGACCTACTTCCAGACCGGCGGCACCTACCGGAATGGCGATCTGCTGGCTGAGTTTTTCATTGGCGACGCCAAGTCGGACTTCCGGCGCGGCGACAAGCGCACCGCGTTCACTTACAACTACGGCCCCGCCACCCTGGAAGTGCTGCCGAACGGCCTGTGGGGCTACACGCTGCCGGCCAACAGCACGTTCGACCAGACCAATGCGGCCCTGTATTCATCGACGCGCCCGGCCACCGTGTCCACGGCGGCGGTGGCGCTGGGACCGAACAATACGCGCGCCGTTCCGGCCTACACGATCGCCCAGCAGGCCCTGTTGACCCAGGCACCGCAGATCAGCTTTTCGCCCCAGATCAAGGACACTCACGAAGCCACCGCCAAGCTCGACCTGACCTACGCCCTGACCGACAAGATACCCTTCCTGACCCGCGTCAAGGGTGGTTTCAACTTGCGCGACACTTCCGGCAACAGCTGGGGGGGCGGCGGCTACACTTATCAGGCGCCGGTGGGCACCTATGGCCAGGCCGGCTATCAGGCGCCGATCATCGTACCGACTGCAAATATTCGCAGCACCTTTGTCGGTTGCACCGACACGCCGGGTTCACTGGGCCCTGGCGGCAATCCCTGCGTGAACGGTTTTCTGCCAAGCGGCAATCCATTGAACGTGCTGTCGGGCCAGGTCGTCATGACCCAGCCGCAGTTTCAATCGATCCTGACCCAGGGCCTGACGCAAGGTCCGAACTCGCAATTTTTCGCCGGCGCCAGGGATCGGCCAGCCAACCTGATCAATGGCTGGAATCAGATCGACGTCGAAAAGGTGTTTTCGCTGGTGAATGCGCCTAACGTCAATTTCGATTGCGTCAAGGAATGCATGGCCAATGACGGCAAGGTGTATCAGCAACCTGTCGGCAAGTTCAGCGAGCGCACCACCTCGGGCTACCTGATGACCGATTTTAGTCTCGACAAGATTCCCTTCACCGACAGAGCGCTGCCGTTCGGTATGGAATTCGACGGCAACTTCGGCTACCGCTACGTCCGCACCCGCGTCCATGCTACCGGCAACATGGGCTTCACCTCGATTCTGGTGACGCCGTCCTTTGATCCGACCCGTCCGACGGTTGCTGGTGGCTTTACCACCAACACCATCATCAAGGGAACCTCGTTTGACGCCACCAGCACCGACATCCTGCCTATCCTTAACACGGCACTGTGGGTTATTCCAGATGTGCTGGTAGCCCGCTTCAATCGCGCCAAGACCGTTGCACGTCCACCGGTTGCCAATCTGCTGCCGGCTGGCACCTGCACCTACGACCAGCGCCGCATCCTCGAAGAAGCCGCCACCGGCATCGATCTGGGCATGACCTGCAGCGGCACTCTCGGCAATCCAGCCCTGATGGCGCAGCGCAACGTGAACAAGAACCTGAGCCTCGAGTGGTACCCCAACAAGGACTCTATGTTCTCGATCGCCACCTTCAATCAGCGCGGCGTGGTCGGCCCGTCGACGGTGGTGGGCAAGAGCAATGTCAAGGTGTTCGCCGGTTTGGATTACGTCGATCCTGCGACGGGCGCGCAGTTGTCCGATCTCGAGTTCAACTTCAACACCTACGAGAACGGGGCCGTCACCACGCGCAAGGGTATCGAAGTGGCCACCAAGACGGCCTTCACGTTCCTGCCATGGAAGCTGCGTTACACCGGCTTCGACATGAACTACACCAAGCTGCGTTCGGCCGTGTCGTCGGTCAACGTGGTCGATCTGATCACCGGCAATCCGCTGCCGCCGGCGCGCGAGTCGAAATATTCGTATAACGCTTCGCTCTGGTATGACGATGGCGTGTTCTCGGCCCGCGTTGCAGTACAGGCGGTCGACGCGTATTTCACCTGCATCGCAGCGTGCGGCGCCAATACGGTCAACAACTACCCTAACGCCAACGGCGGACGCGTGACGGTCCTGCCCTACAACCCAGGTTCGCCAAACTTCCGCGATGCGACTCGTTTCATCGACGTCAAGTTCTCGTATAAGTACAGCCCACATGTCGAGTTCTTCGCCGAGGCCCGCAACCTTGGCCTGGCGACGACTTCGAACAGCCAGGGTGCTTACTCGCCGTTCGCTGACGGTACGCCGAATTTGCTCGACTACGCTTACGCCGGTCGCCGCATCATGATCGGCATGAATATCCGTAACTAAAATCTCGGGTCCCGTAACCCGGGACCGGCTTCACGACCCCCGCAGCGCCTGTTTCGGCTCGGGGGATTTTTTGCATTGAACGCGGCGATTTTTCTCGCACGAGGGGTTTCCAATGAAGCATGTTGAGCTGGCCGGTGCGCGATGGACGCGTCTGACCGTAGCGCTTGTGGCGCTGGGAGCGCTTACCCCGGCTGCATCGGGACAGCAAGCGCCTGCTGCACCCGCAGCGCCCGAGATCTCGGTGGTGACGGTGCTGGGACGGATGCCGGTGCGTCGTTCGCCCGAAATGCGTCGCCTCGACCGATCCTCGGCATCGTCCTGCGCCTACGATTTCTCGGCAGCCGGCACCGCGGTGATCGACAGCTATCTCGACAGTTTTCACGGCAAGGACCGGGTCAACGACGGCACCGAAATGGAGCAGCTGATCGACGGCGATCTGCCGCGCGACAGGGGCATTCGTGACAGCAGCCCGTACGGCGACGCCAGTCGCGATGGGCCTGTCACGGGCGCCACTGACGGTACTGGCCGCAGCGGACCTTGTACCCAGTCGGCCTACAACGAGGCCGGCGCGCGCAACCAGATCGCGCGCAAGGACAAGACCCTGGACCAGGCCTACGCCGCCTACGATGCGCGCGACTACGCGCTGGCGCTGAAGACCTTCCAGATCTCGTACAACAAGGTGGGCTGGGACGAGGCGGCCCTGATGCTCGGTTCCATGTACCAGATGGGGCAGGGGACAGCGCGCGACCCCAAACAGGCTATTGCCTGGTATAGCAAGGTGGCGCAGGCCAAAAGGCTACCTTCGCATTTCAGCCGCTTCAATCCGGACAACCCGGAATTCGCCAATCCGCGCATTCAGGCTCAGCTGCTGCTGGCGCAGATCTACATGGCCGGCACCGACGCCCCGCTAGACCCTGCACAGGCGCGCGCCTGGTACCAGGAGGCGGTGGAGCTGGAGCACGTGCCCGCGAAGTTCACGCTGGCGCGCATGCTGCAGAGCGGCTATGGCGGCGCTGCCGACCCGGCCCGCGCAGCCAGGCTGTATGCCGAGGCGGCCAAGGCCGGCTATGTGCCGGCCCAGTTTGTATTGGCGCGCATGCGCCAGGCCGGGAAACTGGTGCCCCAGGACGCGCAGGCCGCGTTCGAGCTGTTTCAGCAGGTAGCGTTCAATCCAAAAGCTGGCGTACGCAAGGTGCAGGCCGAGTTTGCGCTGGCCCAGGCCTACGATGAAGGGATCGGCGTCAAGGCGGAGCCCACGCGCGCGCTGGCGTTCTACAAGGTGGCGGCCGTGGCCGGCCACGCCGGCGCCCAGAATGCGTTGGCGACCTATTTCTACAAGGGCGAACAGGTTGCGAAAGATCTGCCGCTGGCGCGCAAGCTGTTTCTGGCGGCGGCGGTCCAGGGTTCGGATACCGCCATGGCCAGTGCAGGGGCGATGTTGTTCCTGGGTGAAGGCGGCGGCAAGGATGTGGTGCAGGCGCTGGCCTGGCTGCGCCTGTCGGCCACCTTGGGCAACGAGCAGGCCGCAGCCACGGCCAAGATCGTGGCCAAAAACATGACGCCCGACGAGCTTGCGCGTGCGGAAACGGCGTTCAAGGGTGGTACGAAGTGAGGCTGTAATGCGCTTGCAGATCTCCGCGCTGGCCTTGGCCGCCATGCTCTTGTCTCCGCCGGTGATGTCGATCGCGCACACAGCTCCTGCCGCCTGCGTGGATTGGGGAAGGCGCGGCATGCTGCTGCACCAGGACGAGTTCGACGGCCCCATGAGCGGCTATGTGAGCGAGTTTGCCGCCGGGCCGGGCAATGTGGTCGAAGCCCGTGACGGGCGGTTGCTGATCGACGTCGCCGCGGGTGCGACGGTGTGGCTGGCAAAGCCCATGTCCGGCAACGTGCACATCAGCTACACGCGACGGGTAGTCGTAGACGGCGGCAGGAACGACCGGCTGTCCGACCTGAATCACTTCTGGATGGCGCGCGATCCGCGCGGCGGCAAGCTGTTTGGACGGAGCGGCCGGTTCGAAGAATACGATGATTTGGACCTGTATTACGTGGGCATCGGCGGCAATGGAAATACCACTACACGCATGCGCCGCTACGGCAATGGCGAGCGGGTGCTGGTGGGCGAGCACGCCGACACCACCCATCTGCTCAAGGCGAACCACGACTATCAGGTGGACATCATGGTCTACCAGGGCTGCACGCGCGTGCTGGTGGACGGCAGAGAGTACTTCTCCTACCGCGACCCGCAACCCTACAACAGCGGCTATTTCGGCTTTCGCACGACCTGGTCGCGCCAGGCCATCGACCATTTAAAGATCTACCGGCTCGAATGAGCGCGCAAGGCTTCCAGCAAGGCGGCAGGCACCGCGATTGCGCTGCCGTGGCGCATGCGCTGCGCCGTGCCTTCGTCGGGGAAATGCATCTGTTGACTGACATCTTCCCAGTTGACCAGGTCGCGCGAGCGCAGCGCGCCGTAGTTTTTGGTCATATAGGCGTCGTAATAGACGATGGTGTGTTCGCCGATCTGCAGCGCGGTGGGCCCTTCGACCCACAGGCCTTCACGGGTAATCGGCTTGCTTAGCGGGCCGAAAGGACCCTGCAGGTCGGGCGCCGCGGCCAGTTGCAGGTACTTGCGCGGCGGGTAGCGCGTTTCATCCTTGACCAGCAGCGTGGACTTGCCACCGGCGCGCAGAAAGGTCGCGTCGATCACGCTGAATCCAGGATCGTAGAACAGCTTCGTGGGTGCGAAGCTGACGAAATCGCGGGTGGTGGTGAAATACATCCGATGGTTGTACTTGTCTTCGGAGCTCCCTTCGGTCGACGGGAATTTTCCCGGCACCGTGGAGGCCCAGAAGATCAGGTAGTGGCCGCGCTGTTCGTCATAGATGATTTCGGGCGCCCAGGCGTTGAGCGCAGTCGGTTCGTGCGCCATGACGGGCAGTTCCTTCTGCGCCGACCAGTTCACCATGTCCCGGGAGCTAGCGTAGCCGATGTTGTTCTCGTTCCAGCCTGAGGTCCACACCATGTGGTAGGTGCCGTCCGGACCGCGCACCACGCAAGGGTCGCGCATCAGGCGCGACTTGCCCACCACAGGCCGCAAGTAGCTCTTGCCCCCGCCGAGCTTCTCCCAGCGGTAGCCGTCGTCGCTGGCGGCCAGGTGCAGGCCATCCTGGCCATTGCCGGTGAAGTAGACGAACAGGTAGCCGTCGGCCGCGTACGCGGCGCTGCAGGCCAGTAGTGAAAGCGCGGCGGACAACAAGGCACGGGCGCCGGCGCGGTGCGCAGCTCGCAGAAACTGTGTCATGGGGCGTTCTCTCGTGTGGGTACGGGCTGCATTGTCGCGTATTTTATGTGGAGTCCGGCGGCCATGCGGGCTGGCGCAGGAAAGACTCAGTTCGATGATTGGTGCATGCCCAGAGCGACACGCGCAGCGGATGATCAACTTGATGAGTGATGCACGCAGTGCGCGCGCGGCGGCCGCGGCACCGCTTACCATATCGCGTGTCTTTGCAAGTTCTTTCGATTGCCCTTCGCCCCAAGAGCCTTCCGTGAAAATCATTAAATGGTAATCAGCTCATGAAAGCATGGCTGCGCCGGTTTGCATGCGTGCTGCTGCTGTGCGCTTGCGGCGTGGCTGCGGCCTCGCCGACGTTCTCCAATCCGCTGGTGCGCCAGCGCGCCGATCCGCATGTCATTCTGCACACCGACGGCTACTATTATTTCACCGCTACGGTGCCTGAATACGACCGCATCGAACTGCGGCGCGCGCGCTCGCTCGATGACCTGGGCAAGGCCCAGGCGCGGGTGGTGTGGCGCAAGCACATGGCCGGTCCGATGAGCGCGCACATCTGGGCGCCGGAACTGCACTTCATCGATGGAAAATGGTTCATCTACTTTACGGCGGGCCGCGCGGATGCGATTTGGGAAATTCGCCTCTATGCACTGGAGAGCAGTGCGGCCAATCCGCTCGAGGGCGAATGGATAGAACGCGGGCAGATCAAAACTGGCTGGGAGAGTTTTTCGCTTGACGCCACTACCTCCGTCAGTGGCGGCCAGCGCTACCTGGCCTGGACGCAGCGCGCACCTGGCCCGGAGCAAAAGGCCACCAACATCTACCTGGCGCGCATGGACACGCCGACCTCCATCAGAGGCGCGGCCGTCCTGCTCTCGACACCGCAATATGCGTGGGAGAAGGTCAAGTACCAGGTCAACGAGGCGCCTGCAGTCCTGCAGCGTAACGGCAAGGTGTTTCTTACTTATTCGGCCAGCGCGACCGACGCCAGTTACAGCATGGGCATGCTCACGGCCGATGCCGGCGCCGAACTGCTCGATCCGGCATCGTGGCGCAAGGCCGCAGAGCCGGTGTTTCGTAGCAGTGCAGCCAACGGCCAGTATGGTCCAGGCCACAATTCGTTCACGACCACGCCCGATGGCAAGTACGATGTACTGGTCTACCACGCGCGTAACTACCGCGACATCAAGGGCGATTCGCTGCGCGATCCGAACCGCCATACGCGCGCCCAGACTATCGCCTGGCGTGCCGACGGCAGTCCGGAATTTGGCGTGCCGGTGGCCGACCGTGGCCTGAAAGCCGCCAAGCCGCTGTTTCGCGACCCGGTCTTTGACGGAGCGGCCGACCCGGTGCTCATCAAGAACCCCGAGCGCGGTAGCTGGTGGATGTTCTACACCAACCGTCGCGCCACTGCCGCGAACCTGCCGGGCGTAGCCTGGGTACATGGCACGCGCATCGGGATCGCCGAATCGACCGACGAGGGAGCAAGCTGGAGCTACCTGGGCACCGCCGACATCGCGTTGCCGCGGGAGCTGGGCGGGAGCGACGCCACCCACTGGGCGCCCGACATCGTGCGCGCCGATGACGGCACCTGGCATATGTTCCTGACCGTGGTGCCGGGCGTATTCAGCGACTGGAAGCATCCACGCCACATCGTGCACCTCACCAGCGCCGACCTGCGTACCTGGCGCAATGCCGTCACGCTCAAGCTGTCCGGGGAGCGCCTGATCGACGCGGCCCTCACGCGCCTGCCCGATGGCCGCTGGCGCATGTGGTACAACAATGAGGATGACCGCAAGGCTATCCACTATGCCGACAGCTACGACCTGCATAGATGGAGCGAGCAAGGCCGCGCTGTTGCCGATCAGGGGGGCGAAGGTGCGAAGGTGTTTCAGTGGCAGGGCGTGTGGTGGATGATCACCGACGTCTGGCGCGGTCTGGCGGTGTACCGATCGACGGATGCGATCAACTGGGCGCGCCAGCCGGACAATTTGCTGCAGCAGCCAGGCCAGGGCGCCGACGACCAGGTGATGGGCGGCCATCCCGATGTCGTGGTCAGCGCCGGACGCGCATACCTGTTCTATTTTACCCATCCAGGCCGCACCGCCGCGAACGCTGGAAAAGACGGACCGGAACAGCGCCGCAGTTCGATCCAGGTGAGCGAATTACAGATGGTGGGCGGCTGGCTCAAGGTTGATCGCGACAATCCGACCCGCATTCTCTTGCGCGACAACTAGAGACTCTTCGAATTTTTGCCGGGGCATGACTCACAGTTGTAGAATTGCAATGCTTAATCTACAGCACACGCCATGACTAGCATCCATTTGTCGAGATGATAATGATTCGAACATTGGTACTTGCCCTCACCTTGGGCGCCACCTGCACCGCTTCGTTCGCCAGCTGCATGAGCGACGGCGCATCGATCCAGTCAGTCGAACTATCGATCGTTGGCGCTGCCAAGGAGCGCTGGGAGCCGGTCACTGGAAAAATCCATCGCATGCGCCTGCCGAGCGGCTTCGAACTCGGTGTCCAGATTGATCCGGCGACGAAGGAAAAGTATCAGCAACTTCTTGAGAAATTACCCGCGATTGATGAGCTGGTAAAAATCACCTTGTTCGATATGAGAGAGTCGAGCCCGGTTGAACTCAGTACGACGTGGGGAGGAACCAATTCAATCCAGGGCTTCGGACCGCGTGGCGGCGCCAATAAAGTAGCCGTGATGCCGGAACAGGTTCAGTTGTGGTTGCATAAGCCAGTTTGCTTGAACCGCGAGAGCTTGAAGTCGCGACAATAGCGATGTCGGCGGACTTTGCCGCCCCTGCGATCGGCATAAACCATCAAGTCCCACTGCATAGTTCCTTTGTCGAGGTTCTGGCGTTGCTTGTCGATGGTCGCTCAACTGACGAGCCTTTACCCATTTCAAACGTCACAAGCTTGTGCTCGTGTTAATCTTGAACAAAAATCTACTCCAGATAGCCCTTGGCCTGGAACGATGGACTTTCCACAAGCGACTGCGCTCAAGGCGCCAGGGAAACGATCATGACAATGCTTGTTCGCCAGGCCAGTATCGTGGCCAATAACTACCTAAGCAATTCGATGGTGATGTCCGGAAATGGCGCGCTAGTTGCGTATGTGGGTACGCTGGGAAGCGCGCCGAACACAGCGCGCGAGGTGATCTTGCACGAAACGCTTACCGGGCTCACCCGCACGCTCGGCTCCATCAACCCGGCGCTGCAAGGGCTGGAAACGCTGCAGCCCACTCTCTCGGCCGATGGCAGCACCATCAGCTTTGTCATCAGTTCGACCGGGCAGGTGGGTGTGTTGGCGCTGGCAACTGGCGTCCTGAGCATTGCATCGCAGGGCGTCGGGGGCGTACAGGGCAACGCCGCCTCATCGGCGCCGGCCTTGTCTGCCGATGGCAGCTTCGTCGTGTTCGAATCGTTTGCCAGCAACCTGGTGCCGGGCGATACGAATGGGCTGCCTGATATTTTCTATCGTAACGTGCAGACCGGTACGATTCTGCGCGTCGCGGGTACCGACTCGGAGCTTTCGACGCCCCAAATTTCGGGCGACGGGACTCTGGTGCTGTTTCGCGACAATCTTCAGCTATATGCACAGGTCATGACGACGGGTGTTCGTCAACTTGTCTCGAGCGGTTTCAACGATGCCTACGCCGCAGGCTATGGACGCCAGGCCTATGAGCTGGCTGCCGATGGCCGCAGTGCCGTGCTGACAGGCGTCGTCACCGTCATCGGGCATTTCGATTCGCGCCACGGGGTTGACACCTATCGCCGCGATTTAGTCAGTGGCGAACTGACACCAGTGCTGGTGCCCAGCCAGTTCAAGATCGGCGAAACGCTTCCCAGCTACACCATCAATATCGACCCCGAAGTGTCGGGCGATGGCAGCCTGGTGACGTATGTGCGCTCGTCGACGGTCTTTCCTGATGCCGTGAGTTTTTACTTCCACGACATTGCCAGGGATGAGGTGAGCCGGTTTTCGCCTTCCGAAAGCCAGCCCGGTCGCCAGCTGGTGGAGAGCTCTTTGTCCAGCGACGGAAGCCATTTTGCTTACGTATTCCGGCCTGCCAGCGACGGAGGGACCACGGACCTGCTGCAAATTTCGGCGGTGCTAAGGGGGAACGCGGCACCTGGCGCGGGTGACCAGACCATCCAGGGGGCCATCGGCATTGACATGCTTACGTATCCGGGCGCGCGCGCGGAATACATCGTCTCGGGCCGGTCGATCACCGACAGCCAGCCTGCGCGCAACGGCCGCGATACCTTGGTGGACGTCGAGCGTCTGCAGTTCAGCGACGGTAACATCGCGCTTGATATCGCCGGCGCTGGCGGGCAGGCGTTCCGTCTGTACCAGGCGGCGTTTGACCGCGCGCCGGACCAGGCTGGGGTCGGGTTCTGGATTAATGCACTCGACAAGGGCCAAAGCCTGCAGGCCGTCGCTGCCGCCTTCACGCAGTCGGCCGAGTTCAAGGCAGTATTCGGCATGGCGCCGACCAACGCCGAGTTCGTGGCAAAGCTGTATATGAACATCCTGCACCGTCCGGGCGACAGTGCCGGCATTGCATTCTGGACCGAAACGCTCGATCAGAATCGTGCCACCGTGGCCGAGGTACTTGTCGGCTTTAGCGAGAGCCAGGAAAACGTGGCTGCACTGGTCGGCGTTTTGCAAGGTGGGGTTGCGTATCAACCGTATAGTTGAGAGTTACCTTGGGTGTCCGGCCGAGCTGATTTGGCCGGAGGGCCTCGTTCAAGGGCAATCGGTGCCCGCCGAGCTAGCTTTCTCAAGCTCTCCGATGCGATCCTTCAGACCACTGAGTTTGCCGGGATCTGCTTCGACGTTTGCCATCCTTTTGAGGATGGCGACCTGCGCAGTTCTCAACGCATCGGCGGCACAGACGCTGATATCCGGCGTCACGCCTATCCCTTCCCAGTTAGTTCTTGTGACCGGGTTGATCAAGCGGCTTAGCGGAATGAATGCAGAGAAGTTTGGCAGCAATCGTTTATTGTCGCCGGCGTTTGCGCCGCCGCCGGTTGTTTCCCCGACGACGGTAGCACGGCGGAGGTTCTTGAGCGCGTAGGTAAAGTCTTCTCCAGCGGAAAAAGTGTCCCTGCTGGTCAGGATATATACGTCTTTTTTGGACCCATAGTGAAGGCCTGGGACCACGTCCGAACTCCACCGCTGTTCGATGCGGTTGCCTTCCCGGTAGTAAAAATCACCTAAATGAGTTCGCTTGTCGAGTAGATAGCTTGCTAGAAGGGTAGAGGTGGCAGCCTGGCCGCCGAAATTATCGCGCATGTCGATAATGAGCGCATCGGTATGTGCGATCACCGTCATCGCTGCCGCAAGCGTTTCGGCCGCTTCTTTTGCCGGCGCAAACCCGACCAGATTCAGGTAGCCAATGTTGAGCGGCAGGCGCTCGATCTTTTCGACGCCAAAATTATTAGAGCGCATCATCGCAAGCGTGCTGGCGACCTCGCTACTCGTTGGTTCACTATGGACTTGGTTCACCGGGATGGCGTGCGCACTGTACATCACCTGCAAATGCCGGTCTTTTGACATGGCTTGCAAGTCCTTGGTCAGCGTTGCTGACAGCTGCTTTGCACTGTTAATGTTGTCGTACGCGCCGCGCTGGTGTCGCTTGAGTAACTCTGCGCTGACGTTCTTGGCGATGTCGGGGAAGACGTAGCTATTTCTGATTTCATTGCTTAGACTGGTGATCAGTTGCTGTCTGGTCGCCGGAGTCACTTGCATATCGGCCTGGCCGCTTGTTTCCGGCATCTGTGCCAAGGCAAGTGACGGAGCTAGTGCGGAAACGACAGCCACGGTCGCTAGCGATTTGAATACTTTCATTTTTCCTTGGGGGGTGGGCGGTTACTTCGAGAAGTATCAGGGTTGTTAGTGCTCCTGGTACATATGCAGGGATATTTGCAAATTTTCAAGGCTAGTTCGTACCGGCGAGCGGACTGCAACCGGCCCGTATAGTCGGTACGGAAGCTGCGACACGACTGCTGTGAAATGAGTCGAGAGAGAGATTCGACGGCTATGCTTGCTGGCGCTCGAACCGTCGACGCTGATTCAGGTCTCGCGTAATGAACGCGCGAACAAGCCCAGCCCGCCTACCAGGAGTACCAGGATAATCAAAAGGCTGAGCAAGGACATACTACGCAGGCTGATGCTCAGGTTCATCAGGACGCCGAAGATGATGGCGGCTAAGGAGCCTGCGGCCAAGACCCAACCCCACGGGGCACGCGAGTTGTAGAAGATCCAGCCAACCCCGAACATGAAGGGAATAAGCAGGGCGCCACCGGTCACATTCCAGCCGCTGCCGAAGCGGTACAGGGGAACAGACAGGCCCCAATTGCTAGTGACAATGATATTGTCGAGCAGCAGGTACCCTCCGGCACTTGCCATGAGGAGCCCCATTAAAAACGCCAAGGTGCCCCCTGAGGTACCACCCGCTCCGCGATGTTGGGATTGCATTCAATATTCCCTGTTAAATCGTTTGAGGTCTCGCTTATGTCAAACGAGTACCAGCAATATAAAAGGGGGTTATCAATGCGTCAAGCGCCGCCTTCTCGGGTCTTCCACACGCGCCCTTATTCTTTCTTTTTCAACAGGCCGGCCAATGCAGCAAACGGGTTGTGAGTGGCCGGCGCGACCTCGGCCGATTTCAAGCCCGGTCCGCGGTCGGCTTCAAGATAGCGCGAGTGTTCGTTATCGTGGCAGTAAAGGCACAACAACTCCCAGTTGCTCCCATCAGGCGGATTGTTGTCGTGATTGTGGTCGCGATGATGTACCGTCAGTTGCGACACATTGCTATGCGTGAATTCGCGCATGCAGCGCCCGCAGACCCAGGGATACATTTTCAGCGAGCGCTCGCGATAGCCCAGCTCGCGCTGGTCGGCTGCGCGCCTTGCGTCGGCCACTATTTTGTCCAATCGCGCGGCGTCCGGTTTTTTCCCAATAGTCATTCTTAGATCCTGCCTTCGTGTTATTCGTGGGGCCCCATCGTCGGGTAGAAACTCGCTGCAGTATCGATAAGCTTCGCAACGGTCAGGTACGCAAGCCTGCTTGATCGCCCAGTGTCGATTGTACTCGACCGCCAGTTGCATTCGTCTTGCTAGTGCTGCTTGCGCTACACCCCTACGGGCGTTGAGTCCGCCTACGCTCATGAGCAGCTCGCATCGTCGTGGGCGATCAACGCTCGTCCTCTGTAGGTTGGCTGGACGGGGCTAATGCTGCCCCGTTAGTGCACTCTGGGCGAGTAAGTTTATCGCCGGGCAGGGTTATATTGATCTGTTTGCAAAGCCATTGGCTAGACTGGCATTTTTATTGTAATTGAAACCCTCACCTTATCAAATTTCAAAAGTCATTCTATTTAGGGCCACCCAAAGATTCTAAATAGCTATTCATCCTGAAGCAATTGGCTATGTTTCTAAAAACGCCATGTCAACTTAGCGACCTCATGATTCCTTGTTCCGTCTTAGCCAGGTTGGACAAAACGCGCACGAATTAATATATTGGTAATATTAATCAGACTCCAGCATGCGTTATTCTTGCCACAAAAAGGGGGCGTCATGTGTTGTAATTACACCTCACTTCTCAATATTTTCCATAGTATTTATAGTTACTGTTGAACTAGACAAAATAATGTTATATTTCGTTTAGGCAATAAAAAAAGTTTTCCAAAATATATGCATTAACCGGTAGTCAAATTTTCCTAAATGGTCACCAAAGTTAATAAGCTTGGTAATTGTTGGTTTCGATTTTTTTGGGGTAATGGCAGATGGTAAAGACATGTTCCCCATAATGACACTTCTAGAATATAAATATTCTGCAGGGAAGTTTGGGCGACCCATTGCAACTGTGATTCGCGAGCGAATAGCCGACCCCACCAAATCGAGCCTTATTCCCAAGTTTGACAGGGAGGAGGCATTATGATTGGCCGGCAACAGCTTGAAGAAGCTCCGCCATTGCGCTGTTCTTTGGCATCGGTGGTGGACGTCAGTGACAGCCAGGACTTGGTGGTCGGCGTAGCTGACATTCCGGAAAAAGAGCGGCTTGTTCTTCGCTCCTTGCTCAAGGTCATGGATGGTAAGGACCATTTGAGGCTGAGATTCAGTGATGAACTGACAGAGTGCAATATTGTACTGATGTCGATCGGCTCGCTTTCACGGCTGCCCACCGGATGCGTGGCGGTATACCTGATTCCGGAAGGCCAGGGCGAGACACCACTACACCCCGGCTTATCGATTCGGGCCCCGCTGCGCCTGTCGAATACCAGTCTGTTGCTGCAGGCTGCGGCAGAGTTGTTGACTCATGCTGAAGTCCACTCTGCATCAGGCAGCCTTGCGCCGCTGCTCTCGGTACTTCTGCGCAAGCTGATGTCCCGTGAGCGGCGCACAACAGTGCTACCACTGGGAGAAGATCAGGAGATCATCGTCGACTTCCTTGAGGATCGCTACCACTGCCGCTTGCCTTTGGAGGCGTTGTTCGAGGGCCAATTCGACTTGCAAGAATCACGGCGGGCCAACGAGGGTGAGATAGCGTCGATCGCCCTTCAGCCAGGCGCACGGCTGCGCGAATTCCTGTGGCAGGCGACCAACCGCCTGGTAGACGTTGCAGCACCCTGCGACACGCTGTCGGGTAATTTTCGCTTGCACCGCTGGCCTGATGCGATGGGCTTGTCGCGGCCCGGATTTCCGATGCTGGCTGCATTGCTGACCAATCGTCCTCACAGCGTTGCACAAGCATCCAAGGCAAGCGGCGCCAGCCCCGCGGCTGTGAGCTGGTTCCTGAGGACCAACCTCGCGCTGGGCATTGCCGAATTGGTCGATATGGCCGAGCACAGCGCGCCCAGCGCCGAACCCATCATAGTCCACGCAGCCCCGGCTTCCTCGATGCTGAGCCGCATTCGTGATCGGTTAAAACTATGGTAACGCACCTGCCTCCGAACGCCACAGAGTGGAAGATCCTGTTTACTGGCACTGTCGGCGCGGGAAAGACGACCGCCATCAACGCGATCAGCGAAAAAGTGACCCTCTCGACCGAAGTCCCGATGAGCGAAGGTGCAACCGATTCGAAACGCCAGACGACCGTCGGTTTCGACTACGGCGAGTGTGATTTGGCCGATGGCCATTGCTTGCATTTGTATGGCACGCCCGGCCAGGAGCGCTTTCGCTTCATGTGGGACATCCTGGCCAAGGGCGCCTTCGGGCTGATCGTGCTGGCAGACCATACACGTCCCGATGCCGTCGGGGACGTGCTGCATTACTTGCAGGCTTTCGAAAACCATTTTTCGCCGCGCCGCATTGTCGTGGGCGTCGGGCGCTTGGGCGAGCATCCGTCGGTCGGAATCGAGCAGTACACCGCGCGCTTGTCGCAAGCCGGATTCAATGTGCCGGTACTGGAAGTCGATGTGCGTAAGGCGGACGATGTGCGTTTGCTGTTGTCCATCCTGGTAAGTATGGCGGAGGTAGAAAGTGCTTAACGAGAACGACACCTTCAGCGAGGCACAGCGGCACGACTTGATCGTGTTCTGCACCCGCTTGCTGAACGATTTTTGTGCCACGACGGCGGGCATCCAGAGTGCCACGATCGCCACATTTGACGGCGTCACCGTAGCTTCAACGGTGGAAGGGAAAACCGAGGGCGACAAGATCGCCGCGATGTCCAGTTCGATATCGGCACTCGCGGCGGCTCTGACCCGGGAGGTAAAACATTCCGAACCGGACCGCGTCTTGCTGGAATCGGAAGATGGCCGCATCGTCTTCATCAAGGTCCAAGCGGCCAATGCGGGTCTCGTGTTCACCGCCGCGACGGATCACACTATCGTGTTGGGCAACCTGTTATGGAACTGCCGCAGCACAACAGAAAAACTGGCCCGCCATATGTCCAAGCTCCTCGGTTAGCGCGGATATCCACCAAAGACTTCTAACACGCCGACAACGGCGACCTCCGGCATTTTTGCCATCCACTGAAAGGGACTATCGTGTCAACTCTGAAAGAAATGCTCAACGAACTCATGCAAATCGAAGGCGCTATGTGCGCTGCGCTGGTCGATTACAACAGTGGCATGTTGCTTGAATCAGTGGGTAGCGGCATCGACCTCGATGCGGCAGCCGCCGGCAACACTGAAGTCGTGCGGGCGAAAATGAAGGTCATGAAATCGTTAGGCCTGAACGATAGTATCGAAGATATCCTGATTTCGCTCGGTAAGCAGTACCACATCATTCGCCCGGTCGAAAAACATGACGGCCTGTTTATTTATTACGTACTGGACCGTTCGCGCGCCAACCTGGCCATGGGGCGCCGCAAGGTCCTGGAAGCCGAATCAAAACTCGTAATCTGACTCGTTGCGTCACCGACATCAGCTCCGCATGCGCAAGCGTGTGGAGCTTTTTTTTTGCCCGCAGCATGCATGGTAGAGTCGCAAGATGATCAGCATTCGTCCGAGCCCCCCATGAGCGACCCGTTAAGTGAGGTCGTCAGACTCTTGCAGCCACGTGGTGTCTTTGCGAACCCAATCAGCGGCAAGGGGAACTGGGCTATTCGGTATTCCGCGTACGGAAAGCCGAGCTTTTGCATTGTTCTCGAGGGAAGCTGTCTGTTGACAGTAGAGGGGCACGCACCCATCGCCATCAGCGCCGGCGACTTCGTGTTGTTGCCGGCGACCCCGGCGCTCACCATTTCCAGCTTCACCGCGGCACCTTGCACGCAGCTTGATCCCCACCTGATCGCGCAAGGGGGCGAAGAGTTGCGCTACGGAGAGCAAGGAGGTCCGCCTGACATGCGCTCGCTGGGCGGCGCATTTGTGTTCGACAACGCCGATCCGCAGCTCCTGGTTTCCCTGCTGCCCGCAGTGGTCCACGTCAAAGACTCCACGCGCTTGGCACGACTCGTTCATATGTTGGGTGAGGAGTTTATGGACAAGCAGCCTGGCAGTGAGTTCATGCTGTCTCGCCTGATTGGGATGATGCTGGTCGAAGCTATGCGTTCGACCACAACAGGCGTTGCGCCGCCAGGTTTGCTGCGTGGCCTGGGCGACGAGCGCCTGGCCGGCGCGCTCAAGGCCATGCATGCGCAAGTGGATCGCGCATGGACAGTCAGCGAACTGGCTAAAGCTGCGGCGCTTTCTCGGTCAGCATTCTTCGATCGCTTCACCCGCACCGTCGGGGTCGCGCCGATGGAATATCTGCTTTCGTGGCGAACGGAGATCGCAAAGGATCTTCTACGCCGGGAAAGACTCCCGGTCGCCCAAGTGGCCGAGCGGGTTGGCTACGCATCGACGAGTACTTTCAGTGTCGCGTTTAGCCGGCATGTCGGCCAGTCGCCAAGCCGCTACGCCGCTGGAGATGAGGTAATCGACCCTGTCCAATAGCAGCGCGCGGCAGGCTTGGCAACTGCGTCCGCTGGCGCCTTGCCACCCGCGTTGCGCGCATGTTGTTCAGGTTGCCAATCGTGACTTCGCGCTCGCGAGCGCGACAGCATCCGCACCGGCCGCGAAATGCAGTCGCGCAGAAGTGTCGTGGGCTGCTTCCCACACCGCGTCAGCGACGTCCTGCGGCGTTGTCACCGCGCTTGGATTGGCAAATGCGGAGAAGATTGGCTCGGCGAACGGCAGGTAGGCAGCCGGGATCGTGCCCTGCATGCGAGCTCCGCCATTTTCAGCGAAGCGCGTACTGGGACCATATCCTGGCTCGACCAGCTTGATCCGGATGTCGAAGGCGGCCAGCTCGTGGGCTACTGAACCTGTCAGTCCGTCGATGGCCGTTTTGCTGGCGGTATAGGCAGCTGCCAGAGGAAACGACGCCAGTGTGGTGCTCGAGGTCACGTTCACGATGGTGCCTGCACGGCGCTCCCGAAATTGCGGGATAACTGCTTGCATCATCGCGATGACACCAAATGTGTTGGTCTCGAACAGTTCGCGAATTGTCGACAATTTGGTAGCTTCGAGAGCGCCAACTGCGCCGATGCCCGCATTGTTGACCAGTACGTCGATTGGGCCGGCGGTCTTGATCACTGTGGCGACACTGTCGGGATTGGTAACGTCGAGCGCGATAATGTGCATGCGCTCGGATCTGGGCAGGATATCTGCGCAGGGAGTACGCATGGTGGCCACGACGTTCCAGCCCATGTTGTGGAAGTGGCGAGCGATGTGCAAACCATAGCCGGACGAGCAACCGGTGATGAGGACTGTTTTCATGGTAATTCCTTTAAAGTGGTGGAGGAGGGCTTAACGATACCCGTCCCAAACCGGACTTTCTACCATTGCGAGTCCTGAGATGTTTTGTGAAAGTCCTGTTGCCTTTCCTTTTGAATCGCCGGCAGCAGTTGATCGATTAGCGCCGCCTCGACCTCGTTTCCATAACCCTGCGCCTCGGCCAGCACGATAATGAAGGGCCTGAAGGCCGCGAACCTGCTGAAGAAACGATTGTTTTCATTTCGCCCCTTGGCACGTGTGGCGGAACCGTGGCGAAAAATATTTTTTAGGTCATTGATGATTTGGGTTTATTGGATTTAGCGTCCAAAACGAGCTACATATTGCTAGGGTCTTTAGGATCAAGCAGCCCGCCACGCTCGCGTTGCTCAATGAGTTCATGCAGACGCCGATTAGCACGGTCTCGCAGCTCAAGAAGATCGGCCAGCCGCTGGTCCATTTCGTCAATCTTGCTCTGATAAAGCGCGATCACATCGGCGCAAATCAGCTTGCGGGGCCGTAGCGTAGCGTCCAGCATGGAGGCTACCGGGCGTATTTCATCGATCGTGAAGCCGTTTCGAAGCAGCACGCGAATCCGCATAACGTGTTCAACGGCAGCATCATCGAAGCGCCGATAGCCGTTTTCGCCGCGTTCGGACGACAACAGACCGCACTGCTCGTAGTGACGTATCACACGCACGCTGCAAAGGGTTTTCTTCGCCAGCTCACCAATTAACATCAGAACGCTCCATCAGATACCGGAATTCGTCACGAACCGTCGCGACCCGTGGGCCCGCCCCTGATCAAGAAACGCGCGCAATGCGCAGTGTAGTCGATGATGAGCTCATTCCAGTCCCTCGACTGCATCGCCTCTGCCAGTCAACCGGTGCGCGGGAGTATGAGTGTCCCACGTCGCCGACAACACGCACCAGCGCTGCCCGTCATTTAACAGCTGGAAGCTGTTGATCCCCCGATTCTGGACAGGACCTGCGGGCTGTTCGCGTACTTCATAGCTGCTCCAAACGTGCGCAATGTGGCCGAAACGTTGTACGCGCTGGTAGGTTTCGCGTTCATAAAAGCCGCGGTGAGCAAACAGGCGTTCGTTGAGCTCAATGAATTTAGCAAGCGATTGCGGCGCGGCGGCAAACGGGACCGACTCGGTATGCTGGGTTGGCGTGATCAAGGCACCTGGAGCATGCAAGCGCGCAAGCCGGGTCCAGTCCTTTGCACCACCAGCGGACCCGGAGACGATTTCATACAGGGCCCGGACCAGTGTGGCTGGACTTGCAGCAGCTTTGTCGACGGGCTCAGTCCCGCAGGCCGGCTGCGCCGCTCGTTGCTTTTCCTCTCCCGATGCTAGCGCTGGTATCAAGGGCAGTATAGACAGCAGTAGTGCAAAAGTTAGGCTTGATGAGGCATTCATAAACATTTCTCCCATTGAATCCGAGCACAATTGCCCGAGCCAAGGGGAGTCTAAAGTCTCACACCAGTGGCAGTGTCAAGCGCAAACTGCACGGCGCATTATCTCGGGCGAGCGATAGCTGACAATGACGTCCAAGCGCGACAATTCGGGCAAGGGGGGGCGGGTCTGACATTCGTGAAGAAGGTACGGTAGTTACCCGCGCGGTAGCAAAACTGGCGGCCTTGCGTTGGGAGATAATTCAAGCACACATGCACCCCGCGCCTAGATACACCACTTCGGATTTGCGCAGTGTTAGCAAGGAAGAGGAAATGGAAAAAGGGTGCAGGATGAATTGACGCCGTGGTTTCTCTTTAGGCCTCCGGCGCGACCCAGACCAGGTTCCACAGGTGGCCATCAATGTCTTCGAAACCCTGGTCATACATGAAGCCATGGTCCTCAGGCGGGTGTGGCGTGCGGCCACCGGCAGCGACTGCTTTGGCGATGAGGGTATCAAGCTCCTCCCGGCTTTCGCAGCTCAGGGAGATGACGATTTCGTTGGCTTCCTTCGCCTGCGCCAAGGGTTTGTCGATCAGCGATCGGAAGAATGGCTCGGTCGTCAGCATGGCTTGGATGGTGTCGCCGACGATGTTCATGAATGCTGCGTTCTCGCCGCTGAATCTGGCGTCGAAAGTAAACCCAAGGGTGGAAAAGAAGGTCTTGGATTTTTCCAGGTCTTTTACTGGCAAGTTGAGCGTGATCTGTTTTTTCATATCGTCTTCTTCATAAAAGGTGGACTAGGCAAGCGGTGCAATGGAAGTTTCATTGCACGGTTCCTAAATGACGGGTAGCCCATCTTAGCCATTCCGCTATCCCAATAGTAGGGCCAGTCTGTAGCAGTTTCTTAGAACCACCCGCTTATGGAGACGGAAGCCGAGAGCCGAGCGCGGCCAGGGTGGCGGCACGCACCGCCGCGTCATCGGTGATCAGGACAGGTAGTTTGACGTGCGGGACGAGCTGCTCGTTGTTGGCGCGCAGACGGTTGCGCCAGACTTTCAGCGGCAGAAAGAGGCGATTTTTGCTCGGCAGCTCAGCGTCACCCACATCGATGTAGACCGTGTCCGAGCCTGTGGTTTGGCCGACATGGAGCGCGCCCGGCACCTGACGGATGAGGTCGGCAAAGTCCAGGCAGGCGCTGGTGCAGTTGGCATCGGTGACCAGCACCAGGGTGCCGGAGAAGCGGCGCAGGCGGCCCTGACGTTGCGCGACATCGTCGGCGGTGACGCGGTGGCCGTTCTCTTGCACCACCCAAGGCTCGCCCTTGTCCCGCGCCGCCTTGAGCTGCGCCAGAAAAGCGCTGCTTTGGCGCAGCTGTTCCGGGTGCTGGTCGCCATACACCTTCTGGCGTCGCGCGAGGTGCCGTTCCGTGCTGGCGATGCTGACATCGGACACCCGCCATTGAGCATAGGTGCGGGGCAGGCGCTCGATGCCGCGCTCGTCATAGTCGAGCCCGCCCGTGGCCGCCTCGAAGATGCGGTCGCCAATGCCGCTGTCGCCGCCGCCGTTGCCCCGCGCGTCAAACACGATCGTGCGCGCGCCCTTGATCTGGGCCAGGTCGGTCAGCATGGCGTCAAGCGCCCGCGCCTGATCGGTGCCTGGCCTCAGGTTGAAGTTGGCGGCCCGGATCCACACCACCCCGTCCTTGACGGTGTAGCTGTTACCGGGACGTTCGGGATCGGGGCGCTGATTGGCCGCGCTGGCGTCGAAATACTGGTCCTGGGTGACCGGGTGGTATTTGACGGCGATCGTGCGCATGCCGGCGTCGGGGAGGCGGAACTGGCAGCTTTTCAGTTCCAGCCCGCCCATCGGCAGTGCCCAGAGCTGGCTTGCCAGTTGCTGTTGTTCGTACTCAGGCGAACCCGAGGTGTGGCTGAATGGACGCACGTCCTCGCTGAGAATGGATGCTGGCTGGCGCCCGTCGCATTGGAGGAGTTCGGCGCCCAGCGGGGGCAGCTCACTCGGCCAGGGGGTGATGACCGCATCGACCAGGTAGCGGCCGCCCAGCACTTCCAGGCGCCAGCCATTGACCCAGATCGGGTAGCCTTTGCGTGCGTTGTCGGAGTAGATGAAGTGGCCGTCGCGAAACCCTGCGATGTAATAGCGCACGGCCGCCATGGCATTGTCGTAGCTCATCACGCGGGGTATGAGCGCCTGGGCTTCGCGGTAGCCACGCTCGGCCCAGGCCAGAAAGGCGGGGTTGTCGCGGTCGATCGCACCCGGGTGGGCCGATAGCGTCAGGGCGTGGGCAGCGTCCAGGTCGGCTCGTGCCATGGCTTGCCATTCCGCCGGCGATTTGCCCGATGCCACTGGCGGCGTGTGGCAGGCGGCCAGCAACAGGGCGCATGACGCGACGAAAGTGCGCGAGAAGAAGGAGCCAGGTAGATGCTTGGTAGTCATCGTGTTGTCAGCGGTCCGTTGGGAATGGAAAGTGATGTGCAATTCGATTTGCCGAAGCAGTGTCTTTTACATAGGCATGCCTAGGCAAAGCAAGCAATCGAGATCAAGGGCAGGGCTTCGGCCGGCCTGTGGGGAATGCAATCAAGGGGCTAGTCGCAACAGCTATTATCAAATACTTATTGTAAAAGAGGTCGATGGCATTTGGAAATGGTCTTTTAACCTTGCTTGAAGCGCAGCCAGTCCAAGCACAGATGGCTAACCAGAAAATTGGCTTTCGCGCTCCTTCTCGACAGGGTGGCGAGGATAGTCTCGGAGGTAGCGCTGATACAGCCGGTTGCGGATCGATGCAAGTTAGTTCTCTCCCAAAAGGCTGCGCGTGAAGTTGAGAAAAAAGTTGCGTACTTGAGAGTTTCAAAGTCAAATCCTCTCGCTCGGACTTCCTCGCTCATCATGTCGGCCTTGGTTGGTATGAACCTAAAAAATTCTGAGAAACTTCCACTCGGCAAAGAGCGTAGGCTGGTGGTTAGGAATATGGCCCATGTCCGCTATCGGCCAAGGGTTGCTGCCCCTATAAGTCCGGAGATATGAACTCTGCTATTATTGGTTTTTGTTTACTTTAAGGAATTAGAATGTCCGCATTTAAGTCGCACGCCGCCTACACCAGCGCAGTGGCCCTCGTTACCGCGGGACTCCAGTCAGGATCGATCAAACTGCAGGGTTCCAGTGATAGTGGCCATACCGATAAGAATATTGAGAGAGATTCGAAATACCTTAACGGATTGATCAACGCTCTTGCTGCCAACCTGAGCGTAAAGTAGTAATGAAAAAAGCCCGAACGTTTTTAACGGTTCGGGCTTTTCTTTAGTCGAGAAGAGTCAGCCAGTAACTCAATTGCTTACCACACTAGCATAGTCGTAATGTTGTCCCGAAGCTTGTTTTCCAGCTCGACACAGGCGTCCTGTGTGATCTGACCAATAGGCAGCCAATCTTGGCTGCTTGCAGTCCAAATCGTCGGCCAGACCGTCGTTTGAAGCCGATTAGATCGACCATCAACGTCCAAAAATCCGGACACCAGCCGGACACTAAAACACAGACGAGAAAAAGGCCAGCACTGCGGCTGGCCTAAGTCTTTGATTCTATTGGTCGGGGCGAGAAGATTCGAACTTCCGACCCCTTGCACCCCATGCAAGTACGCTACCAGGCTGCGCTACGCCCCGACGAACTGCGAATTATATCAGAGCGTCTTACACTTTTGGCATACAAATTAGGGTGCTTACTTGATCTTATCCCTCCTCAAGCCGCTTCCGGTGCCTCATACCAGACGCCGATCTTGTCGCCTTGCCACGTGAGCAGTGCGAACAGGTAGGCAGTGGCCAGCATGATCAATCCGCCCGCGAGGGCTGCCTCGCTCATGAAGCCAAGCATGCAAAACAGGAAGCCAGTCACGTGCGAGACCAGTTCGATGCGCCTGGCCACGGCGCGCGTGGGCCGCAAGTCGAGAAAATTGCCGAAGAATAGAATTCTCAGCCATAGCGGCAGGTGATGCCAGTTGTCAGATTTTTTGTCGAGCACGAATTTCTCCTGAGTAAGAGTTGGGATGTCAACTTCCAAAACCGCAGCAAGGCATTTGAGTGATTCAACGCTCGGTTTGTGACCACTTTCAAGACGCTGAATCGTCCGGACACTTAACCCGGACATCTCGGCGAGTTGCTCTTGTGAAAGGTGTCGGCATAGCCGTAATTGTTTGAGAATCATTTTCCTGTCCTGTTGCAAGCGAGTCATCAGTATTGGGCCGATCCGTCCGTGTCGGTCACGAATCTTACCCGACAGCAGGACGACATTGGCCCGTCAGGGCGTCGCTAGCCCGGGAAAAGCAGGAAAAAGGAGGGATGAGACGGCGGGAACAGCCCCGGTTGAAACGGGACTGCCAGCGCAAACTAGCGGGGTGTCGTCACGATTTTTCGCGGGATCGAGCGTTGATTGATGCGTCGCGCGGCCTGGCGCCGGTCATCATCTTCTTGCAATATTGCTTTAGCCAAGTTTTCTTCGAGCCGTTGGCTTTCCGTGAACGTCATTGCCACGTCATGGCCAAATGCTTTTTTGATACGTAATGCGAACGCGATTTTCATCGATGTGGTCGAATCGCTGCGACGGTCGTTTGTTGTCATAATGGCCTCCTTGACTAAAAGATTACCATTGGAATTTTTTCCTGGGCGCACGATATCAATCCCCGTCGGATTCGCGCAACTCGCTGTGCGCATTTGTGTCATATAAGGCCAGCCCACAGCCGAGGAGTATGGCCATGTCGAGAACTTTTCACGCCATTGTTTTTTTCTCGTCAGCCTTCGCGCACTGCGCCGTGGGGGCCCAAACACCTGCTGCGCCAGGGGAAGCCAAGACACCCAAAACATTGGCTCTGGAAACTGGGGCAAAAATTTTACAGAAAAATGCGCCCTTGCAGCCCTTCGATGTCTATGTGCACGGGTTTCATCCAATGAAGGACCATCCAGAGCGGCAAATGGAGTCACATCATTTTTGTCACCAGATGAGTGAGGACTTCGCACAGCGCACTTTGTTTAATGGAAATTCGCGCACCGCCAAACTCAACGGCATCGAATATATTATTTCCGAAAAGCTGTTTGAAACCCTGCCCGCCGAAGAGCGCAAGTATTGGCACCCGCACAACGGCGAGATCCTGTCGGGGCAGTTGATTGCACCAGGTATCCCCCCGCCTGCGGAGCAAGCCTTGATGCGGCAAAAAATGAATAGCTACGGCAAGACTTGGCATGTCTGGAATACGGGTCACGAGGGCATGGCTGCAGACGCGCTTCCGCTCGGACCGGCTATGCTGGCCTGGTCATTCAGCCGTGAAGGCGAGGCCGTGCCAGCGATGGTAGCCAGGCGTGACAAAGCAATGGGGGTGAGCACGGCGGAGAAACGCAAGCGCCGCGCCGAGTTGCAAAAGCTCGCCCGTCCCCAGTCCGGCGTGGATGACCTGAAGGGCAAGTTTGCTCGTCCTACTGCTGAGATTCCCGGGGTTGCATCCAAGCCCGGTAACTAAGCAGACCAACCTTAACCCGGCTTTCCGCAACACTATTGTTGCGGCAGGCCTATGCTCTTAATCAAGTTAATTTCCAGCTTTCCAGCATTAACGCGCTGCGCTAGAGATAGCGCAATGGATGACCTCGCTTCCATCTTCTCATCTGCTACGCTGCAGCGTAGATTGACACTCACCGGTGCCTGCCACCGCTCCGCAACACGCAAGGATGATGGAATACATCATCACCGTGTTTTGCATTTCAACTGGACCTGATACCCCTTGCCGCGCCCTCGCTAGCGCCCGCTGGTCTGTCTGGTCCTTGTTCAGCCGGCCAACTTCGACTGGCTGAGGAGTGTCATCATGAAACAGATTCTGTCAGGCGCGATCAGTGGCACCAGCCGCGGTATCGCCTTAGCTGCTGCCTTGACCCTTGCTGCAGCCACATTTCCCGCCTGCGCCCAGGTCACGCCCGGCTACTCGCATAGCTGGGTGGGAACCTGGGGTACCGCGCCGGCAGGTCCCCCATTGCCGGCCGCCTTGCAAACTTTCAATGACCAGACACTGCGCTTGATCGTGCACACCAGCATTGGCGGCACCCAGGTGCGTGTCCGGCTGTCGAACGAATTTGGCGCAGCACCATTGCGCGTGGGGGCGGCGCGAATTGCTCTGCGCCAGGCCGGCGCCGATATCAATGTCGAGAGCGATCGACCCCTGACGTTCAGCGGTTTCACATCGGTGACCATTCCGGCTGGCGCGCCCATGCTCAGCGATCCGGTCGAACTGACGGTACCACCCATGTCCGACCTGGCAGTAAGCATTTATTTGCCCGGTGAAATTTTGGCCACCACGATCCATGGCAGCGCCTACCAGACCAATTACGTGTCGTTACCGGGCAATTTCACCGGCGCGAGTGTTCTTCCGATCCAGCGCACCATTTTTTCCTGGCCGTTTATCACGGAGGTCGATGTGCAATCGCCAGCCAGGGCCGTGGTGGCTCTGGGGGATTCCATTACCGACGGCGCCGTCACCACGCGCGACGCCAACCACCGCTGGCCCGATTTCCTCGCGCTGCGCATGCAAACTACGCGTGAATTGTCCGCCCTGCAGACTGCACATGGCGGAGCAAACGAGCTCGGTATCGTCAATCGCGGCATTGGCGGCAACCGCTTGCTGCGCGATCCGGCCGCCAATCCCTTGGCTGGGCGCTCCGCCCTGGCGCGCTTCGACCGTGACGTGATTGCCACCGCCGGCGTGTCGCACGTGGTTGTGCTACTTGGTATTAACGATATCGGCGCCCCAGGCACGGCCAGCACGCCGGCCGACCAGGCCGTGACGGTCGAAGACCTCATCGCGGGCTATCGCCAGCTGATAGCGCGCGCCCATGCCAAGGGCCTGACCATTTACGGCGGCACCATGACCCCGTTCGAAGGCACCCTCAACCCCGGCTACTTTACCCCGGCCAAAGAACTGATCCGCCAGGCAGCCAATAACTGGATCCGGACCAGCGACGAGTTCGATGGGGTGATTGACTTCGATCGGGCCGTGCGCGATCCGGGCCAGCCTTCGCGATTCCTGCCGGCCTTCGACAGCGGCGACCACCTGCATCCAAATGACCTTGGCATGCAGGCGATGGCGAACGCGATTCCGCTCGACCTGTTCCGCGGAAATCGCCAGGTACTGGCGCGCGATCTGCCGGCCCGGCAATAGGCGCATCCGTCGCTCCAAGGAGACAAATAATGATCACGTCAACCGTAATGCTGCGCCATGCGCAGCGTATGCTGGGTTGCGCCTGCATGGCGTCAATGCTTGTGTTGCCGTCCGCCCAGGTGAGCGCGCAGCCAGGTCCAGACAGAACTGGCGAACGCTGGGTAGCTAGCTGGGGCACGGCGCCCGCCGGCCCGCCGCCGCTTGCGGACCAGCTCAGCCTGGACAATCAGACAGTGCGCCTCATCGTGCACACCAGTATTGGGGGTACTCGCGTGCGGGTGCGCCTGTCGAACGAGCTGGGCCGTACGCCGCTGCGCATCGGGGCGGCCCATCTTGCTCTGCGCGCCAGCGGCGCTGCCATTGTGCCGGGCAGCGACCGCGTGCTCACCTTTGGTGGACGCGCTGCGATCACGATTGCGGCCGGTGCGCCCGCGCTCAGCGATCCGGTCGCGCTGACCGTGCCCGCCCTGTCCGATCTTGCCGTCAGCCTGCATTTGCCAGGACCCACCCAGGCCACGACCGTGCATCCGCTTGCGTTTCAGACCAACTACGTTTCAGGTCCGGGCAACTTTACCGGAGCGGCTGCGTTCCCTGCGGTTCGCACAATTACCTCGTGGCCCTTCCTGACGGAGGTTGACGTGGTCACTCCGTTCCTCGGAGCTACCGTGGTGGCGCTGGGTGATTCGATTACCGACGGTGTGGTCACCACCCTCGATGCCAATCAGCGCTGGCCCGACTTTCTGGCGCGGCGCCTGCAGAGCAGCCGTACAAACTTTGATGCGCCTGACGGCGATGCGGCCGAAGCCCAATTGATTGCACCCCGTCAAATTGGCGTGGTCAATCGCGGCATTAGCGGCAATCGCTTGTTGCGTGATTTCGAGGGCTCAACGGTTGGCTCGGCCGCCCTGGCGCGCTTCGACCGCGATGTGCTCGCCACAGCAGGCGTTGAGTATGTGATAGTTTTATTGGGAATCAACGATATCGGGGTAGGGGGGCTGTTGCCGGGCGAAGAAGTGGTCAGCGCCGACGATCTGATCGCTGGCTACCGCCAGCTGATCGCGCGCGCGCACATTCGCGGGCTTGCCATTTTTGGAGCGACGCTCACCCCCTTCGAGGGCAGCTTTCCGGGTTATTACACACCCGAAAAAGAGCGCATCCGGCAAGCAGTCAATACCTGGATTCGCACCAGCGACGAGTTCGATGCTGTCATTGATTTCGATCGCGCCATCCGCGATCCGGCCCGTCCGGCCCGCATGCTGCCGGCCTTCGACAGCGGCGATCATCTGCATCCCAATGACTTGGGGATGGAGGCGCTCGGCAATGCCGTTCCGCTCGAATTGTTTCGTCCATACCGACTTTCAAGAATTCGGCCAGCCCTGCGCAACTGAGCGCCAGGCGTTGCCGTTTTGACCGGTCCCCCTGGGTCCGGATATTATCAGGAGCATGATCATGAACTTACCTCTCAAAAACCTGCTGGGCCGCTCGCGCCGCAGCTTTCTGTTGGCCGGCCTGTTGGCCGTGGCCAGCGTCGCCTTGCCGTTCGGCCAGGCCAACGCGCAGGGCCAGCGTGACTGGAACTCGCAGCATTGGGTCGGCACTTGGGGCACTGCGCCCGCAGGCCCGCCGCTCGAGGCACAGCTGCAAACTTTCAACGACCAGACGCTGCGCTTGATTGTGCACACCAGTATCGGCGGTACGCATGTGAGGATTCGTGTTTCCAATGAACTTGGCACCACGCCGCTGCGGATCGGCGCCGCGCGTGTAGCCTTGCGCGGTGTGGGCGCGGCTACTCAGGCCGGCAGCGACCGCGCGTTGACTTTCAGTGGCGGCACCTCGATTACCATCCCAGCGGGAGCGCCTGCGCTCAGCGATCCTGTGGCGCTTGACGTTCCGGCCTTGTCTGACCTTGCCATCAGTCTCTACTTGCCCGGCCAGGTGCAGGCGACCACGATCCATAGTTCGGCCTTCCAGACCAACTACGTGTCGCTGCCAGGTAACTTTACCGATGCGCCTAGCCTTCCAACGCAGCGGACCATCACTTCCTGGCCGTTCCTGACCGAGGTGGACGTGCATTCGCCAGGTCCTGGTGCTGCCATCGTTGCCCTGGGCGATTCGATTACCGATGGCGCTATCACTACCGTCGATGCTAACAACCGCTGGCCCGATCTGCTCTCGCTCCGGCTTCGCACCACGCGCGGCGTGCCCCAGGGTAGTCAGAACCGCCTGGGCGTTGTCAACCGCGGCATCGGCGGCAACCGGCTGCTGCGCGACCCCGGCACCCAGCCCTTGTTCGGGCGCGCTGCGCTGGCCCGTTTCGACCGCGATGTGCTGGCCACCGCTGGCGTGCAGTCGCTCATCGTGCTCATTGGTATCAACGACATCGGCCACCCGGGTACCAACAGCGCGCCCGCCGAGCAGCTTGTGACTGTGCAGGAAATGATCGCCGGGTACCGCCAGCTGATCGCCCGCGCGCATGTCAAGGGCCTGGCCATTTTCGGCGCCACCCTGACGCCTTTCGAGGGCACTATCTTCCCCGGTTATTTCACGCCGGAGAAGGAAGCAATTCGCCAGGCGGTCAATAACTGGATACGTACCAGTGACGAGTTCGACGGCGTCATCGACTTCGAACGTGCTGTCCGCGACCCAAGCAATCCTACGCGCATGCTGCCAGCATTCGACAGCGGCGACCATCTGCATCCGAACGACCTCGGCATGCAGGCAATGGCCAACGCCATCCCGCTGGAACTGTTCCGGAGCAACAGCGCTGCCAACCTCAAACGGCAAGCGCGCAAGTGAACTGCGGGCAGGCTGAATCGGTGTCATGATCTGGCCTGCTGCAGCGTCCG
The DNA here is from genome assembly GCA_040385745.1 of Pseudomonadota bacterium. Lineage (GTDB taxonomy): Bacteria > Pseudomonadota > Gammaproteobacteria > Burkholderiales > Burkholderiaceae_D > Telluria_A. Next base: position 20,402 of record JAZKGU010000002.1, on the reverse strand, counting down.
CGCCGCCAACAAACTGCACACGGCTTCCACCACACGCTCTGGCGGCACTTTGCCCAGGCAGTCGTGGTGGCCTTCCGGGCACGCGCTCTGGTAGCAGAAGCGGCACGGCACGTCGTGAAACAGCAGCCTGCTCTCGACCTGCCACGGCGTGTGCTGCGGATTGGTAAGCGCATACAGTTCGGCCAGCGGCGTGCCAATCGCGGCGGCCATGTGGGCCGGCCCGGTATTGTTCGCCACCACCACGCAGGCAAGCTCGATGGCCGCCCCGAGTTGTCCCAAATCCAGCTCCCCGGCCAGCGATACCACCTTGACCGCGCAGGCGCGCTTGATTTGTTCAATCAGTCCAAGTTCGTGCACGTCGCCCGTGAGTACCACGGGGCATCCGGTCTGTCGCCGTACTCCTTGAATCACCTCGATCCATAGGGCGGGAGGGTAACGCCGCGATGGCGCACTCGCGCCCGTGTGCATCAGGATAAAGGGCTGGCGTTCGGAAATTCCATGCGCTAGCAGACGCGACCTGACATCGGCGTGGTCCCCCGGCGGTACGCTAAAGGACAGGCGCGCATGGTCGGCGCTCCAGCCCAGTTGCGCCACCAGGTCCAGCTGGCGCCTGACTTCGTGCCGTATCAGCGCTGCCGGTTCGGGATCGGCGATCCAGTCCGACAGCAGGTGGTAGGGATTTTCGCGGCAATGCGCCAGCCGCAGGGGGATGCCGGCCAGATAGCACAGCAAGGCGGCGGGCAGGGCGCTCTGGCTGAACGAGGTCAGGATGATGGCAGCGTCGAAATTGCGCTCCGATAGCAGCTCGATCATGAATGCATCAGCGTCCCCAGCCGGCGTTACCTCGGCTTTCATCCATGGCGCTGCATATTCAATGACAGCATCGACGTCTTCAATGTAGGGCGCGGCAGCAGCGCCGCTGGCTGAGGTGAGCAGCGTGAGCGTGCAGTTCGGCAGCGACTGCTTTATGGCGCGCATGGCGGGCGTGCACATGAGCACGTCGCCCAGCGAATCGAGGCGGATGCATAAGATGCGCCGTGCCTGCTGCCACTGGGCATGACTCATTGCCGGCTCCCGGCTTCGCCTGCTATCAAGGTCGCAGCGGTGTACAGATCGGGCACTACGTGCGTGGGGATGCGGTTGCTGCCAAGCTGCCATTCGGTTTCGTTGCCGTTGTCGATAAGCACAGTGCGGCAGCCGGCCCGGTTGCCTGCCTCGACATCGTGCAGTATGTCGCCCACCATCCAGGAGCGCCCCAGGTCGATGTCGTGCTCGCTCGCGGCGCGTAGCAGCATGCCCGGCATGGGCTTGCGGCAGGTGCACACGAAGCCATAGGGTGCGACTTTCCCCTTTGGATGATGCGGGCAGTAATAAAACCCTTCCAGCACCAGGCGCTCGCGAAACAGCAGATCGGTCAGGCGGTTGCCCACTTCGCCGAGCGCGGTTTCACCGAAGTGGCCGTGGGCCACCCCGTCCTGGTTGCTGACCACGTAGAAACGATAATCGAGGCGCGCCAGCATGCGTAGCGCCGCACCGGCGCCGCTGCACAAGCGCATCTTGAGGGGATCGATGTTGTACGGGAAATCATCGATCAGGGTGCCGTCCTTGTCTAAGAAGATTGCTTTGATGCTCATGGCCACGAAGTCTCCTGCAGGGGCAAAACGGTGATCTCGGCAACCACGCTCTCGCCCGGCATCAGTAGCAGCGCCTCAATGGCCTTGGCCACGTTCATCGGGTCTTGCAGGGTGGCCGGGTCGATGTCGGGAAAACGGTCGAGCAGGAACGGGGTGCGCATGCCGCCGGCGATGACTGCCGTCACCTTGATGTTGTGGGGCCGCAGTTCGGCGTGCAGCGCGTGCGACAGGCCCAGCAGCCCCCATTTGCTGGCATGGTAGGCGCTGGCGTTGGGCCAGGCCCGCTTGGCAGCCGTGGAAGCGACATTGACGATGTGGCCGCCACCGGTGGTGCGCATGTGGCGCGCCGCGTACTTTGCCATGAGGAAGGGGCCATTGAGATTGGTGTCGATGACGCGCTGCCATTGCTCGGGCGTGAGCTCGGCGATCGGCAAGGTCATGTCCGTGCCGGCGTTGTTGATCAGCACGTCGAGCGAGCCGAAATTGTCGATGGCGCTGGCGATTGCGCGCTCGGCGCTGGCCGGGTCGGCCACGTCAAAGCCAAGCGCGCAGGCACGCGTGCCAGTATCGCGCAGGCGCGCTGCAGCCTCAGCGGCGCGGGCCTGGTTGATATCGCCAATGACAACATCGGCGCCGGCGAGCGCCATGGTGTGGCCCAGGGCGGCGCCCAATCCGCTCGCCCCGCCGGTGATGAAGACGGTTTTTCCGGCCAGGCTGGGCGCGGCGCTGTTATGTTTATTCTGCATGTTGACTCCCCTTAGCGGACCATGTGCGATGAGACGGCGGCCTGGCCCAGGGCAGCCGCATAGATCTGGGCCGCCTTGTGGGCCACAGATTGCCAGGTGTAATGGCGAAACGCGCGCCGCATGCCCTCGTCGCCCATGGCGCGCGCCAGCACCGGGTCGGCGTGCAGCAGCGCCAGCCGGTCGGCCACAGCGCCCGGGTCGCGCGAGGGCACCAGGTAACCGGTGGTGTGGTTGACGACGGTGCTTTGAATGCCGCCGACTTCGGCGCCAATGACGGGACGCGAACACGCCATCGCCTCGACCGGGGTAATGCCGAACGGTTCGTACCAGGGCGTGGTAACGAACACATCGGCCGCGCCGTAGTAGTAGCGCAACTCGGCGCGTTCGGTGCGCCCGGTAAAACGAATGTGCTTGCTAATGCCCAGTTGCGCGCCCAGCGCCCGCAGGCGCGACAGTTCCGGCGTGTCGTGCGTGCCGGAAGCATTGCTTTCGCCACCGACCACCAGCAATTCAGCATCGACCCCGTGCTGCGAGCGCAGCAGGGCGACGGCCTGGATCACGGTGTCGATGCCTTTGCGCGGCACCAAGCGCCCCAGTTGCAGAACGATAAATTTGTCCGCTGGCAGGCCAAGCTTCTGACGTGCCAAACGCGCGGGAACCGGCCATAGCTCCTGCGGGTCGAAGCCGCATGGGGCAATATCGATGCGGCTGCTCTGGGCGCCGTAGAGTTGCTCCATGTCCTGGCGGTCCTGGGGGCATTCGGCAATGATGCGGTCAGCCGAACGCATCAGCGCGTCCTCAATGCGCAAGCGGGCAGGGGGAAAGGTATCTGCCGCGCCCTGGGCCATGCGCCTGACTTTGCCGAGCGCATGAAAGGTGATGACGAAGGGAATGCCGAGCACTTGCCTGACGTGCTCGGCCACCATGCCTGACATGAAGAAATTGGCATGCATGATGTCGTAGGAAACCGTCTGGCGCCGCGCGAAACGGGTCACGAACCGTGCAAAAGTCTCGATGTAGGGCAGCATGGTCTCCTTAGGGATATAGTGGGCCGGCCCCGCCGGGACATGGATGACGCGGATGTTGTCGCGCCACTGCACCACCTGTTTCTGGGCGATGCTGTCGCGCCGCGTAAAAATATCGATCTCGTAGCCGGCTGCGGCGAGCTCGCGCGACAGATGGGCCACATAAACGTTTTGCCCGCCGCAGTCGATGCCTCCGGGCGCCGCCAGCGGCGATGCATGGTCGCTCAGCATGGCTATGCGCCGGAGCGGGCGTTTGGCAGGGACGCAATGGGTCACATGCTTCTCATCGAATAACATGCCGGACTCCTGTAAGAGGTTGATCAACCAGCCCTGACTGGCCGTGCTGCCTTACTGCCTGTTATGTCCCGCAATGCGCGCTCCCAATCGGCGCAAAAGCGATCGATGCCGAAACGCTCGCAGGCCCGCCGTCGTGCCGCCGTGCCCAAATGCCGGGCCAGCGCTGGCTGGCGCGCCAGTTCCTGCATGTGGCGAATAAGAGTGTCGAGATTGGTATCGATGAATCCTGTTTCGCCGTTGTCGATGGCGGTGGCCATTTCGGTGGTGGCCAGCGCGACCACCGGCAGTCCGGCCATCATGGCTTCGATGACGGCCAGGCCCATGCTGGTGTAGCGGATGGGATTGAACAGGTAGCGGTAGCGCGAGGCGAATGCCGGGAGTTGGCGGTGGCTCACTTCGCCCAGGCCACCCATGGCTTCGGATTCCATGCCCACCAAATCGAGCTTTACCTGGCGGCGCGCTTCGAGAAACAGGTCGGCGCCCAGGCGTCGCCCGCGCTGCCCTAGCTGATTGATCATGACCAGGCCACTATCGAGTTCGCCGCGGTAGCGCACATCGGGGTCGATGCATACGCCATGTTCGATGACACGGGTGGGCGTGCGCTTGCTGTCCCACATGAGCGCATTGAAGTGGGTGACGTGGACCAGCAGCACGTTGGGGTCGTCCACCAGGTGACAGGTGTCGGTAGGATGCTCGCGCGGCGGATCATGTTCGATGTAGACCCGCGGCAAGGCGCGCTGGGCCGCGCTGAGGAATTCGTACTGGTCTTTTTCGTACTGGGCGTCGTCCTGGAAAATGATGCAGTCGAACTGCTGCGATCGCGCATGCTCGACCGGCAGGTCGTGCAGGTTGTTGCCCCAGGGCATGTCGCCGCAGCGGCCGCCATAGCCCGCCGGGCGGCCGGGCTTGGATAGCACGTAGAATTGATGCGGTAGCTGCGACAAATAATAGAGATAGCTCCCGTGGGTGTGCCAGGTGAGGATGTTTAGCGGGCGCATGGCGTTGCCTCGCATGCGATAGGCAAGGCACCACCATGCGAATGGGAAGCGGGCGCAGTGTGTATGGGCTTCATGTTGTTCTCCTACGATGTTTCTCGTTCCATTGAGTCCTGGTCCATACGCTGTTGCAGCTGCCACAGGCGCGCGTAAAGTCCCTTGCGCCTGAGCAGGTCCTGGTGCGTGCCGCGTTCGGCGATGCGCCCGCGTTCCATCACGATGATTTCGTGTGCATCGACAATGGTGGACAGCCGATGCGCGATGATGAGAGTGGTTCGATTACGCGCCAAGCGGTTGAGTTCCTGCTGGATGGCGTGCTCTGAATCTGAATCAAGCGCCGACGTTGCCTCGTCGAAAATGAGGATGGGCGGATCTTTCAATATGGCGCGGGCGATGGCAATGCGTTGCTTTTCGCCACCCGATAGCGCCACGCCGCGTTCGCCTACCGGCGTGTCGTATTGCTGAGGCAGGGCCATGATCAGGGCATGAATGTGGGCCGCTTCGCAGGCCGCCTCGATGTCCTTGCGGCTGCTCCCGATGCGGCCGTAGGCAATGTTGTAGCCAACCGTGTCGTTGAAGAGGGCGCTGTCCTGGGGCACCACGCCGATAGCGTCGCGCACGCTGCTGGGCGACACGGCAACGATGGGCTGGCCGTCGATCAGCACCTGCCCACTGGCAGGGTCGTAAAAACGCAGCAGCAGGCGCGCCAGCGTCGATTTGCCCGAACCGCTGCGCCCGACCACGGCCACGGTATGCCCGGCAGGGATGCGAAAGCTGACGTCGTCGAGAATCGGGCGCGCCGGATCGTAATGAAAACTAACATGCCGGAACTCAACCTCGCCGCGCACGGTTTGCAAGCGCGCCATGCCCGGCGGGTCGGGCACATCGGGACGTTCGCGCAGCAGGTCGAACAGTTTCTCGGTATTGACCCAGGCGTCGCGCGCCTCACGGTACACAAAGCCCAGTGCGTTAAGCGGCAGACACACTTGCAGGGCGTAGGCATTGATGAGCACCAGGTCGCCCACGCGCATGCTGCCGCGCCAGACGTCCTGGCCGGCCAGCAGCATGATGGCCGCCACTCCGGCGCCGATGACGGCGCTTTGCCCGACGTGCAAGGCAAACAGCGCCCTCTGGTTGCCCATGCCGGCCTCCTGCCAGCGGCGCATCAGGTTGCTAAAGCGTGCAGCCTCGAGCTTTTCGTTGGCGAAATACTTGATAGTGTCGTAGTTGATGAGCGTGTCGGCCAGCTGGCCTTTGGCGCCCGAGTCGAGCTTGTTGACGCGGCGCTGGTAAAGCACGCGGCGCGCCGTAAATGCCAAGGTAAAGCCGCCGTACAGCAAGAACATGAGCACGATGATGGCTGCATACCAAACACTGTAACGGCTGAGCATGACAGCCAGCACCAGACCGATTTCAATCATGGTCGGTACGATAGTAAATAGCCCCACGCCCAGCAGGAAGGCCAGGCCATTACTGCCGCGATCGATGTCGGGAAGCAGGCTGCCGATCTGGCGCTGCGCATGAAAGCGCGCGCTCAGCGCATGCAGGTGCGAAAAAGTTTTCTCGGCGTAGGCGGCCACAGTGCGCAGCGTCACCCGGGCAAACAGCAGGTCGCGCAGTTCATTGAACAGCGTGCTCAGGAATCGCAGCAAGGCGTACCCCGCCAGCAAGTACACCGGAAGTCGCAGCAATTGCTCGGGCTGGGACAGCGCGTCGATGATGCGCTTGAGTAGCAGCGGGACTGCCACTGCGGCAATTTTGGCGAGGATCAGGCAGGCCAGCGCTGCCAGGATACGCCAGCGGTACTGCGACAGCACTTGCCAGATCTCAGTGGAAATTGGCGGTCGGGCAGGCGTGTCGTCGGGCTCCGGTTTCATGCCTTGTTGGACAAGGCAGGCCGCGCTAAGCTCCCAGCACTAGCGTTTGCGCACCATCAAGCCTGCGACGGCGCCCGCTTGCATTCGCCGTGCCGCCGAGTATGGTGGTTGTGGGCGAACTGCCCGCGGCTTATCGGGCCGGGGCGGGGCTGCTGCCGAGTGGTTCCTCGGCGGCAGCCGCTTTCGGTCGCCCTTCCGATACCAGTGGCTGGGTACGTCCAGCGTCGGCCGCGACAAAGCTTGCCACCGAGTCGAGCGTGGGCGCCATCACGCGCAGGGGCGCAGCCATGGACGCCACCAGCGTCAGGTGGTTGACGCTGTCGAAATACAGCTCCTGCACCTGGACGCCGTTGGCGCGCAGCTTGTTGGCCAGGCCGCCGGTGTTGCGCGCCGGGTTGACCAGCTTGTCTTCGCTGGCGGCGATCAACAAGGCCGGTGGCGATGACTTACTGACGTGATTGATTGGTTGCGAATTCGGAGGCGTGTTGGGATGATGAAAGACTGGGCGCGTGGTCGGATTGACGATGGGTAAAAAATCGTAGGGGCCGGCCAGACCGATCCAGCCGCGCAGGTCGACGGCGCGGGCGCCATGCTTGTTCAGGTAGCTCGGGTCCAGCGCCACCATCGCCGCGTTATAGGCGCCGGCGCTGTGGCCCATCACAAATACGCGCTTGGGATCGCCGCCATAGCGCGCGATTTCGCGGGTTGTCCACGCTACTGCTTGTGCCGAGTCGTCCAGAAAGTCCGGATAGCGCACCTCCGGATACAGCCGGTAGTCGGGAATGACTGCCATGATGCCGCGCGAGGCGAGGGCGCGTCCAATGAAGGCGTAGTCGTCGCGCTCGCCCTTGACCCAGTTACCGCCGTAGAAGAACACGATCACGGGGCTTGAGCCGGAAGCATTGTCTGGCGCGTAGATGTCGAGTTTGTGGCGTGCGTTGGAGCCATACGCAAGGGCCGTCTGCACCTTGGTCGATTTTCCTGGGGACAGGGCGTTCAGCGTGCCCAGTGGCGAGCAAGCAACCACGCCTCCGAGCACGGCCACGCCGGCAGCCAGTACCAGCAATGTTTTCTTGAGCTTGCCCATGTTTCCCCCGCTATGAATTTGTGAAGCCATTATAGCCATCTGTCCAGGACAGGAGTGCACGCTTGAGCTTGTTACCGGTGCTGGCAGTGTTCCCGGTACTGAACCGGGCTCATCCCGGTGTGCGCCTTGAACTGGCGGCTGAAGGCGCTGTGGTCGGTGTAGCCGCAGGCATAGGCAATCTCGGCAATGCTGTGCCCGCCGCGCGCCTCAATCATCGACATGGCTCCCGCCAGGCGCGACTGCAGCAGTAGCTGACGAGGCGAATAGTGAAACACGCGCTGGAACAGGCGCTCCACGCGCGACAGCGATAGACCAGCCCCGGCGGCCAGCTCTTCCATGCTCACGGGACCGTGGTAATTGGCGCGGATGTGGTCGGCAATGGAGGCAATTTTGGCGTACACGGGATGCTGCTCGTCGGCCAGGCCCAGGTCCTGCGAGGTGCCAGCCAGACCGACGATAGTGCCACTGGCATCGCGCAGCGGGGTTTTGCTGGTCAGGCACCAGCCCCTGCTGCGGGTAGGGTAGAGGTGCAGTTCCAGGTGCCGCGTGAGCGCTACGCCGGTGTCGATGACCTGGCGGTCCTGCGCCAGATAGCTGTGCGCCAGCGGACGCGGATGCACGTCCAGCGCCGTCTTGCCAACGATCTCATCCTTGCTACGCAGGCCGCAGCGCCGCACCAGCGTATGGTTCACACTCAGGTAGCGCCCGTCGCGGTCCTTGACGAAAAACGCTATATCGTTGAGGGCGTCGAACAGCGTTTCGAGGGCCGGCAGGTCGACCGCGCTGATGGCGTTCAAAGGGCTCAGTTCCATGGTCGGGCTCCGTGCTTGGGCAATCCCGGAGTATAAATCGGGATTTGGCCATTGTGCCGATTTGAGACTTTTAGCATGTTCGCGCCATCAAGACCCCAAGGGTGCTTCCGCTTATTCTTGAGCCTTCCATTACACTCAGACAGAGGTACTCCATGTGGCACGGCGTGATTCCCGCAGTAACGACCAAGTTCAATGCTGACGACAGTCTCGATTTCAGCGAAATGGAACGCTGCTTCGCGCTGCAGATGGACGCCGGCTGCGATGGCCTGATCGCCTGCGGTTCGCTGGGCGAAGGCCCCATGCTCTCGCACGCCGAACGGCTCGACGTGCTGCGCGTGGCCAAGCAGGCCAGCGGCGCGCGACCGGCACTGCTCACCATTGCAGAAGCGGCCACCCGCGACGCTTGCGCATTGGCCGAGAAAGCCGCGCGCGCCGGCGCCGATGGCCTCATGGTAGTGCCCAGCACGATCTATCACAGCAATCACGACGAAACCGTCGCCACCCTGCGCGCGATTGCCGCTGCCGGCGATTTGCCGATCATGATCTATTCGAACCGTCTGGCCTACAGGGTCGACGTCACCAACGACATGCTCGAGGAACTGGCCGACGACGCGCGCTTTGTCGCCATCAAGGAGTCCTCCGACGATATCCGGCGCAGCACCGACATCATCAACCGGCTTGGTGAGCGCTACGCCCTGTTCACCGGCGTCGACAACCTCGCCTTCGAAGCTCTTGCGGTTGGGGCGGTGGGCTGGGTGGCCGGCCTGGTGCTGGCCTTTCCGGAGGAGACGGTGGCCATCTACCGCCTCATGAAAGCGGGCCGGCAGGCCGAGGCGCTGTCGATCTACCGCTGGTTCCGCCCGCTGCTCGACCTCGACGTCTCCACCTATCTGGTCCAGAACATCAAGCTGGCCGAGGCGCTGGCAATTGGCTCGAACGAGCGCGTGCGCGCCCCACGTCTGCCTCTGGCGGGCGAACAGCGCGCCCGCGCCGAAGCGGTCATCCGCAGCGCGATCGAACGGCGCCCGCAGCTGCCTGCAGTGTAGGCGTGACGCGCGCGCACGACATCCTCGTGATCGGAGCCGGCATGGTGGGCGCGGCGTGCGCGCTCGCACTGCGTGAGGAGGGTCTTGACGTGGCGCTGCTCGATGCAGCCACGCCCGGCGCTGGTGTGACGGCCGCGGGTATGGGCCACGTGGTCGTGCTCGACGAAACGCCTGCCGAACTTGCGCTGTGCATGCTCTCGCGGCGCCTGTGGCAGAACTTCTTTGCCGAACATCCCGGCGTCGGCCAGCCTGAGATGTGCGGCACGCTGTGGGTGGCGGAAGACGAGCATCAGCTGGCCGAAGCTGCGGGCCGGGCGCAGCGGCTGGCGGCACGCGGCTGCGGCGCCGAGCTGCTGAGCGGCGACCAGGCGCGGCGGCGTGAACCAGCCTTGCGGCGTGGCGTGGCGGGCGGCCTGCTGGTGCGGGAGGACAGCGTGGTCTACCCGCCTGCGGTGGCCAGCTTTCTGGTGCAGCGCCTGGAATCGCTTGGCGCCAGCGTCTACATGGACGCCCGGGTGCGCGCAATCGGAACCGGGGAAGTGACGCTGGCTGACGGTGGCAGCATCAAGGCCGGCGCGATCGTGGTAGCCACCGGCGCTGAAGTGGCGGCATTGCTGCCCGAGGTGCCGGTATTCGGCCGAAAGGGCCACCTTGCCATCACCGACCGCTACCCGGGCATGCTGTCGCACCAGGTGGTGAGCATGGCCTACGGCCAGGCGGCAAGCGGCCCCGATGCTCTGGCGGTGGCCGCCAACGTGCAGCCGCGCGGCACCGGACAGTGGCTGATCGGGTCCTCGCGCCAGGAAGGCCAGACCGACAACAACGTCGATCCGCTGGTGCTGGGGGCACTACTTCGCGCGGCCATCGGCTTGCTGCCATGCCTGGGCCAGATGAACATCGTGCGCGCCTGGACCGGCATGCGGCCGGCCTCGCCCGATGGCCTGCCATTGATCGGCGCGCATCCATCACGCCCAGGCGTCTGGCTCGCGTGTGGCCACGAAGGCTTGGGCGTCACCATGGCTTTCGCCACGGCGCGTCTGCTGACCGACCACATGACGGGGCGCGCCAGTCCGATCGACACCAGCGCCTACCTGCCGCGCCGTTTCCCGTTAATCGAAAGGCACGCGTATGCGCGATGAAAGCGTGACGGTATTGGTGGATGGACGCGCTGTGCAGGTTTCGGCGGGTACCAGTGTGGTTGGCGCCCTGGTTCAGGCGGACCGGCTGCACACCCGCAGCTCGGTCAGCGGCGAGCCACGCTTTGCCTTGTGCGGTATGGGGCATTGCCAGGAATGCCGGGTCAGCATCGACGGCGTGGCGCATCGGCTTGCTTGCCAGGTGCGCTGCGTCGAGGGCATGCGCGTCGACACGTCGACCGGGCGGATGCGATGAACGCGCCGACGACGGTGGTGCTGGGCGCCGGGCCTGCCGGTCTTGCGGCAGCGGAGGCAGCTTCGCGCGAGGGGAGGGCGCTGGTGCTGGTCGACGACAATCCCGATCCGGGTGGCCAGATCTGGCGCGGCGGCCCAGGCCAGTGGCGCGATGCGCGGGCCGATGCGCTATGGTCGCATCTGCGCGCGCGGCCGCACGTCCAGCTTTTGCTCAGCGCGCGGCTGCTGAGCGCCAGCGGTCCCCAGACTTTGCTGCTGGAGACGGCGAGTGGGGCGCTCGAGCTGCCCTGGCAGCGCCTGATCGTGTGCACAGGCGCGCGCGAGTTGCTGCTGCCATTTCCCGGCTGGACCCTGCCCGGCGTGACGGGCGCTGGCGGCATGCAGGCTTTGATCAAAGGCGGCATGCCGGTGGCGGGCAAGCGCGTGGTGGTAGCCGGCAGCGGTCCCTTACTGCTCGCTGTCGCCGATTCGGTCAGGCGCCACGGGGGCGAAGTGGTAGCCATTGCAGAGCGTCGCACCACCGGCGAGCTGGCGCGCTTCCTGTTCAAGCTCGCGTTGCGCCACCCCGCCAAGCTGCGCCAGGCGCTGCACTTGCGCGCCAGTTTGCGCGGCATCCGGTATTTGCACGGGGCGACAGTTCAGCAAGCGCTGGGCACGGACCGGGTCAACGCCGCGCGGGTCTCGGTGGCTGGCGCACACCATGAAATTGCATGCGACTTCGTGGCCTGTGGCTTTGGCCTGGTGCCTGCGCTCGAGGTGGCACGTATGCTTGGCTGTGCGGTACACGGCGGCAAGGTATGTGTCGATTCGAAGCAGAGAACCAGCGTGCCCACGATTTGGGCGGCGGGAGAGTCAACTGGCATTGGAGGCGTGGACAAGGCGCTTGCCGAGGGCGCTGTCGCAGGCATGGACGCTTGCGAGCTGGTTCCCGGCGCGGTCCATATGCGCGCAGTGCACAGGGCAAACGCCTTCGCGCAATTATTGACTTCATCGTTCGCCCCTGACCCCGGTCTGAAGGCCTTGGCCACCCCGGCCACCATCGTGTGCCGATGCGAGGATGTGCGGTCGCAGGAACTGGAGCTGCACAGTGACTGGCGTAGCGCCAAGCTGCAAACGCGCGTGGGAATGGGCCCATGCCAGGGCCGGGTGTGCGGCGCCGCCTGCGAGTTCTTGTATGGGTGGGGGAGTTCGGGCAGCAGGCCGCCAGCTTTTCCCGTCAGGGCGGCTACGCTTGCTGCAGTTGGGGATAGCTGTAAAGGCTAGCTCCGGGGCGGCTCGCGCCCCGGCTCAATACTAGCTGCGAGGGGCAGATCAATCGGGCGTCATATCGCTGCGCCGACCCACATTGCTCTGCGCTTCCTGCTTGCTGCCTTCGTCAATTTGCGGGTTGTTAGCGCGATTCGACAGGCCGGTGTCGTCGTCCATATCGCGATCGGCGGACAGATTGTGCGTGCCCGGGCTCTTTGGCATGCCGCCCGCCAGGTCGTTCGACTGGCGCTGGGCAGGCTGGCCCTGCTGCTGGCTGCCGCTCCCGGTTTGCGATCCGGTGCGGTCCGTGCTGTCCTGGCCTATCGTTGAACCCTGCTGCGAACCACCTTGGCGCGGGGTGCCGCCTTGCGTGGAAGCGTTTTGCTGCGAGCTCTGGTTCAAACCGCCAAGGTCCATGCCACCCTGGCCCGAGCCGTTGAGGGTGCCAGACTGCCGGTTCTCGGGATTGATATTGTCTTTCTCGACAGTGCCGCCACGCGAGGAGGAGACTTCCTTTTCATTGCCACCATTGCTCGATTGGTTATTGCCCTGGCTGCGTTGGTTCGAATTCATGTTCTGACCCTCCATTAATATTAAGCGGAGACAACGCCGCGGCGGAGGGCGCTTGCACCGCTCAGGCCGCGTAGATGGCGTTGCCAAGTTTGCCATCATGCGCGCAGCTCGCCTTTGCATGTATAGGAACACGGAGCGCCACGACGTAGGACAGTTGGCAGATGAAAGATCCAGTTGGAATTTTATTTCCAAATCGTATTGCTACTCTCCTTGGCTCCTACAAACTCTACTGGCAAATTCCTATAGTCCCCATCCATAGCGCTGCCTAAGATGAGTTTTGCCCGGTTGCTCGACCGCGTTCGCAGCTGAGACCGGTGTATTGATCCAAGCTAAAGGAGATGACCATGGCATCAAGTAAAGAGGGCAACAAGCAAAGCGGCAGTCGGGGCAGCCAGGGGAGCGGAACGAGCAATCGCGGTTTTGCTTCAATGGATCCCGAGCGTCAGCGCGAGATTGCCAGCGAGGGTGGCAAAGCGGCCCACCAGAAAGGGACTGCCCACGAATTCACATCCGAGGAGGCCCGTCGGGCTGGCAGCATGAGCCACGGCAACCGCCAGGCTGACCAGTCCAGCTCGCGCTCAGGCGGCTCCGGCGACCAGGGCAACAAGCAGGGCGCCAAGAGCGGCAACCGCAGCGGCGGCGAGTCCGGCGGTGGCAAAGGTGCCGCCGGCGGCAACAAGCAGCGCTGATCGTCTACCTGTCGGCGAGCACGGGGAGCAACAGCTCCCCGTTTTTGCGTCAACTTTAGCCAACTTGCTCCACGGATAAGGTAGAATCGTTGCGCTTTTTTCTAATCTCTGAGGAATATCGTGGCCAAAAAACAAGCGGTGATCCGCATCGTCAAGAGCATGATGATGTCATGCGACCCCGTCGGCAATGTCTTGCTCGCGAAGATGACCTTCGAGGGCAATAAACACGCCTGCGTGATCATCCCGGCGCACATCGTGTTCTGGCTGATCAAGCACTTCCCGGTCAACCAGGACCCCAATCTGAAGGCGCCATTGCCTTTGCCTGAAATTTATCAGGAAGACTGGGACGAGCGCGGCGCGCCGCGGGTAGCGACCATCCAGTGCAAGCAATTCGCCGATGCCATCCGCATGACGCTGGAACTGGAAAACTATTCGGAACTGACCGTGCTGCTCGACCGCTCCAATGTCGAACTGATGCGCCAGATGATGGTCAACTATCAGCCTAGCCTGATGGACCTGGGCGTGTTCTAAGGCCGGCGGGGCTAGCGCTCCCGCCATCACGCAGTATTTTTGCGCAACCACCAAGCAGAGGACCAGCCATGCCTATCAAGATCAGCCAGCATTTCGATTCTGGCGCCATCGATGTCGTCTCGGCCGAAAGCCCGTCCCGGATCGACCTGAATCTGCGCAGCGATTCGCATGCCGACATCCACCAGTGGTTTCACTTCCGCCTGCAAGGCGCGCGCGGGCAGGACTGCACGATGCGCTTCCTGAACGCTGGCAAGGCCACCTATCCCAAGGGGTTCGAGGGCTACCAGGTGGCAGCGAGCTACGATACCGAAAACTGGTTCCGTGTCTCCACCAGCTTCGATGGCGAGGTCATGACCGTGCGCCACACCCCGGAACTCGACAGCGTCTACTACGCCTACTTCGAGCCATATTCCTGGGAACGCCACCTGCGCCTGCTGGGCGAAGTGGCCGAGAATCCGCTCGCGCGCGTGCACGACATCGGCACCACGGTCGACGGGCGCGACATGAACCTGGTCGTCATCGGCAACCCCTCGGCTGAAAAGAAAATCTGGGTCATCGCGCGCCAGCACCCCGGCGAGAGCATGGCCGAGTGGTTTGTCGAGGGCATGGTGGACGCTTTGCTCGACAACGCCAATCCGGTCGCCCGCAAGCTGCTCCAGCGCGCCGTGTTCTACATCGTTCCCAATATGAATCCGGACGGTTCGGTGCGCGGCAACCTGCGCACCAATGCCGCCGGCGCCAACCTCAACCGCGAATGGATGACGCCGTCGCTCGAGCGCAGTCCTGAAGTGCTGTGCGTCAAGGAGCAGATCCATGCTGTGGGCTGCGACATGTTCTTCGACATCCACGGTGACGAAGCGCTGCCCTACAATTTTGTGGCCGGCAATGAAATGCTGGCCGATTTCACGCCCGAGCGCGCAGCCCGCCAGCAAGCTTTCATCGACCAGTACAAGGCTGCCAGCCCCGACTTCCAGGACGTCTACGGTTACGCCGCCAGCAAGTACAACGACGAACTGCTGACCCTGGCGTCCAAGTACATCGGCCATACCTTCAAGTGCCTGTCGCTGACGCTTGAAATGCCGTTCAAGGACAACGCCAACCTGCCCGACGAATACACCGGCTGGAATGGCGCGCGCAGCAGCGAGCTGGGCGCGGCCATCCTGCAGCCGATCCTGCAGTCGCTGGACTAGGCATGGGCGTCGAGATCGAGCGCAAGTTCCTTCTCGCCGGCGAAGCCTGGCGCGCGCTGGGTCAGCCGGTCCTGCTGCGCCAGGGCTATCTGTCCTCCGATCCGGAGCGCGTGGTACGGGTGCGTACCGAAGGCGAGGCTGGCACCATGACCATCAAGGGCCGCAGCAGCGGCGCCACGCGGGCCGAATGGGAGTACCCGATCCCGCTGGCCGACGCCATGGAGCTGCTCGACCGCCTGTGTCAAAAGCCGCTGATTGAAAAATACCGGCGTCGCATCGCCATTGGCAATCACACCTGGGAAGTCGATGAATTTCTCGGCGAGAACCAGGGCTTGATGTTTGCCGAAATCGAACTGTCGTCCGAAGAAGAAGCGTTCGACAAGCCGGCGTGGATCGGCGAGGAAGTCACCCACGATCGCCGTTACTTCAATTCCAGTCTGATCACTTTTCCCTACTCCCAATGGTAAATTCGATACGCCGCGCGCTGCTCGCCCTGTGCCTGACCCTGGCCGCCCCGCTGGCGCTGGGGCAGGGCAGCGCCTACTTTCCGCCCGCTGGCAACTGGGCCCGCAAGACGCCCGCCGAACTGGGCCTCGACAGCGCCAAACTGAACGCTGCGCTGGCGTATGCCCAGTCGCGCGAGACCGAGCGCGCGCGCGATTTCTCCGATCAGGAAGCCACCTTCGGTTCGCTGCTCGGCTCCATGCCGACCCGGCGCGCTCATACCAACGGCCTGGTAATTTACAAGGGCTATGTGGTGGCCGAATTCGGCGACACCGCGGCGGTCGACCCCACCTATTCGGTGGCCAAGAGCATGCTGTCCTCGGTGGCAGGCGTGGCCCTGCGCGACGGTCGCATCCCCAGCCTTGAGCAGCCGGTGGCGAAAACTGTCAACGATGGCGGCTACCAATCGCCGCACAACGCCGCCGTGACCTGGAAAGCGCACCTGCAGCAGCAGTCGGAGTGGGAAGGCGAAATGTGGGGCAAGCGCCACGATTTCGTGGGCGCGGGCGCATTTGGCGCGGGCGAGCGCAAGCCGCGCGTGTTGCAGGCGCCGGGCAGCTTTTATGAGTACAACGACGTGCGCATCAATCGCATGGCGCTGTCCCTCCTGCGGGTGCTGAACAAGCCGGTGCCGGACGTATTCCAGGACGAGATCATGGGGCCGATCGGCGCCTCGTCCTCGTGGAAATGGGTGCCGTATCACAACAGCTATGTCGAGCTGAACGGCAGGCGCGCGGCTTCGGTCAGCGGCGGCACCCGCTGGGGCGGGGGCATGTGGATCAATTCCTGGGACATGGCACGCTTTGGCTACCTGTGGCTGCGCGGCGGCGCCTGGAACGGCCGGCAAGTGCTGCCGGCAGGATTCGTCAAGGATGCACTGGCGCCGAGCGCGCATGGACCGGACAATGGCTACCTGTGGTGGCTCAATATGCGCGGCAAGAATTTGCCGGGTTTGCCGGCCAACGCCTATGCGGCGCTGGGGGCGGGCAGCAATACCATCGTGGTCTCGCCCGATCACGAACTGGTGATAGTGTGGCGCTGGCATGCGGGCAACGCGGCCGATTTTGCGCGGCGCGTGATCGAGTCGATTCCCGCAGCGCGCTAGCCCAGGCTTACTCCCAGGCTGCCTGGGCAATCTCGCCCAGTCCCCGAAACACCGGTTTGCTGAACCAGTAACCCTGCATCAGCTCGATCCCGACGCTGGCCAGGTAATCGCGCTCGGCGCGGGTTTCGATGCCCTCGGCCAGCACGGCAATGTCCAGGTCGCGGCACATTGTGACAATGGAGCGGATGATGGCCTGGCGCGCGCTGCTGGTGTCGACATTGCGCACCAGATCCATGTCGATCTTGATCAGGTGCGGCTGGTATTCGGCCAGCAGGTTCAGGCCTGCGTAGCCGGCGCCAAAATCGTCGATAGCATTGCGGAAACCGAAACGTTCATATTCGCGGAAAATATTGACCAGGTGGGCGCGATCGCGCACCCGCTCGCCTTCGGTCACCTCGAAAATGATCTGCTCGATGGGAAAATTGTGTTCGCGCGCGGCCTTGAAGGTGCTCTGGATGCACGCTTCCGGACGGTACACGGCATTGGGCATGAAATTGATCGACAGACTCTCGCGCATGCCCAGGCGCGCCGCGCCGGCCACAGCCTTGACCCGGCAGGCCTGGTCGAAACTGTAGCGGTTGCCGTCATTGACCTGGGCCAGGACGCTGGCCGCGCTTTCGCCATTGGGGCCACGCACCAGTGCCTCGTGCGCAAATATGGACCGCGTGGCCAAATTGACGATGGGCTGGTAGGCGTAGTCGATCTCGAAGGTAATTTGATTGTCGCCACGGCACCCGTCGCACCCGCCATCCGAAGTAATTGGAATCATCCTGACATCTCTCAAGCTGCAACAGACCGGATTCTAGCAGAGCAAAGTCTGACCAAAAGCACTTGAATTGTGCGTGTGGTTTTTCTTCGTACGTACGTGTTTCGCAATCGGCCAGGGCGCTATCGCCAGGTTTTTCAGCGATCGGGCACGGCAGTTTTTGCCACGCGCTTGCGAATTGGAATATCATGCAGTACAGGTGATACGATGACTCCCCAGATTCTAGCCCTAGATATCGCAGGAAATCCGTTTGACTGGATCTCCGCACAGGAAGCGGTCCATTACTATGCGACTGACAAGGTCGCGTGGGAACTTGGCGACCGCGAATTCCTGTTCCGCGGCGGGATCTCCAACGCGGGCATCATGTCGCGCCTGACCGTCAAGCCGATCATCGCCATCAGCGGTAGCCAGCGCATGGCCAAGATGCTGCGAGCCGAATTGCCCTTGGGCGACGACAACAGCCTGCTGTTCACCCGCGACCGCCACACCTGCGCCTACTGCGGCAATATCTATCCGCGCCAGCAGCTCTCGCGCGACCATATCCTGGCGCGCTGTCACGGTGGCCGCGATACCTGGATGAATTGTGTTACGGCCTGCAAGTCGTGCAACCAGGCCAAGGGATCGCGTTTCGTGCACGATTTCCGCCCGCTCCTGTATGTCCCTTACGCCCCGTGCCGCTTCGAGCATTTCATCCTGAGTGGCCGCCACGTGCTCGCCGACCAGCATGATTACCTGTCTGCCAAACTGCCAAAGCATTCGCGGCTGCTGGTCTGAGCCTTGCCACTTGTTTAGTGCACCCGCGCAATAATTGAGTCTACGCAATCTCAACCTAGCCTCTGTCCGCAATAATGGCCGGACCATGACAAATCCAATTTCCCTTTTCGCGTGCCTGTCCGCGCTGGAACCTCGCTGGAGCCTCGGTGAATTGCCGGTCACCGGAGGGCAAATGCTCATGGTCGGCTGGCGCCAGGCATTCCGTCCCCAGGCTGGCGTTGTGCCTGATCCAATCGCCGTTCTGCTTGCACAGGCTTTGTGTGCCAGCTCGCAGCTTAGTTTTCCAGTGTCCAGCGCTACGCTGGGCGATCTGGGGCCCAACGGTAGCAGCGTGCGTGTCATCAAACCGGGCAGCCTGATCGAACGGGCCGAGGCGGTGCTGGCCAAGGAGCCTCTGAACATCAATATTGTCTCGACCTATTTGCCCGACACGGCCGTGCGGCTATTCGAAGATTTTGGATATCCATGGGAAGGGCAGGGGCAGGTAGCCTTGCTGACGCCGTTCGATCACGTGCCGAAGATCGACCGCAAGACGCTGCGCGACCTGCTCAAGGGGGCGTGGGGCGGCACTGTCGACGCCCTGCGTGCGCAAGGCGTCCAGGCTGTGGTGCGGCCAGGGGCGGGGGGCGAGATCGCTGGCGTGCTTTCGCTGAGCGATCAGTTCACTGCAACGTTTATTCCTGCGCTCGAGCGCGAGGCTCTGCGCGCCGAGATGGAGTGGCAAGTGCTCGTGGAGCGCGATTTTGCCACGCGCATGGGCAAACCGTCGCGGCGCTTCGCGTCGGCTTGAAGCACGCGCCAGGCCGTGCTGCGGGCCCGCAGGCCCGTAGCATCAGTGGAAGTGCTCGTTACCCGCCGGGGCGTCCTCGGGCATTTCGGCGTGCACCAGTTCACCCACCGGGTCGGCGAACAATGGCCCGCCGCAGTCGTCGCAATATTCGGCCACAAAGCGTTCGCTGTGGCGCTTGACGTGAGTGACCCCAGCTTCGTTCAGGTGCGCCTGGATTTCTTCGATCGGCGCCTTCTGCTCGCCGATGCCGGCGATGCCTGCGTTGATCAAGCCTTCGACCGGGGTGCCGTCTTCGTCTTCCTGGCCATACAGCGGCCACACGATGCCGTAAATGACTTCGGTGGTCTGGCGCATGGTGAAGGCGACCCGGTATTCGTCGATCTGGCCGTCTGCGGTCTCTTCGCCAAAACCGGCGATGACAGCGCGCAGGTCCGATGCCTCCACGCCCAGGGTGTTGGTGAGATAGTGCACAGCAGCGCGGATCGATACCGGACGAATCAGCTTGTCGGCCTCGCGGCAGGCCACATAGTAGGCTTCAGGCAGCAGCAGTTCGATGCCACAGCCGGGCAACAGGCGTGCGATGGTGTCGCCAGCCTGCTTTTGCCACTGTTCGAGCGCGTTGGCGCGTTCGACCACGAAATTGATCTGGTGCTGAGCTTCCTGCCAGCGGAACAGCGGTGCGTTGACTGGCGCCACCACGGCGATCAGCAAATAGCGCGTATCGGCCAGAAAGGGCGCCGTTTCCGGGGCCTTGGCGATCGGCTTGGTCGGCACGCCCTTGTAGGCGGCCTGCGCCAGCTTGTGCGTGGCGGCATAGGTCTCGGCGTGGGTGCGCGGCAGCTGGTCGATGGCGAACAGGGTAGGGGCAATCGACATCTTGACGCCGTCGGCCAGCAGGTGGGCCTGGAAATGGGCCGACAGCGTCGAGAGAATGTCGTTGGGGATGGTGCCCGAGGCGATGGCAAAGCGGGTCCAGGCCAGAATGGGCGCAGCCACCAGCAAAGCCTGGTATGTGGTTTCCACGCCCTCGTGCACGTCGACCATGAGCGACGATTCGCTGACAGCCTCGACCCCTTCCATGAGGGTGTCGTAGGCGTTCAGGTCTTCCTTGAACAGCACGTTGAGCGTCGAATCGATGGTGTCCTGGTGACCGGTGCGCAGCAGTTTTTGCAGGTGCAGATCGAGCTGGCGTTCGCAGGCGCGTTCTTCGACACGGCTGGCCGCTTGCACGATGGCCTGGCTGATGCTGACCAGCCGCTGGCATTCGGCCGACAGTTTAGGTGTTGAATCTTTGGATGGACGGCGCATACGTATAAGGATCT
>JAZKGU010000001.1:0-68946 GCA_040385745.1 Pseudomonadota bacterium | reverse complement strand
CGCTACGGTAGGGCTCGTGTGCAAATGGAGGACCTGACCCCGACGGGTTTTACCGCTTGACGATTTTGCCTTGGGCCATGACGAATTGGACGCTGCCCAGCTGGTTGATGTCCTGCAGCGGGCTCGATGCGACGGCGATGATGTCCGCGCTCTTGCCCGCTTCGATCGAGCCGGCTATCGCGCTGATGCCCAGCAGGTCGGCGGCGTTGACGGTGGCCGCCTTGATTGCTTCGGCCGGGCTCATGCCGAATTCCACCATCATCGGAAATTCCTTGGCATTGTCGCCGTGCTTGGACACGCCCGCGTCGGTGCCGAATGCGATCCTGACGCCGCGCGCGTGCGCCAGTTTGAGCGACTTGCCCGTCACGCCGAGGCGCCACTGGATCTTGGCCAGCACCTCCGGCGTGTACGCATTCGGATTCTTGGCCAATCGCTCGCGGTAGCCCAGCACCGTCGACAGCGTGGGCACGTAATACGCTTTCGATTTCAGGAATAGCTTGACCGTGTTCTCGTCCATCATGGTGCCGTGCTCGATCGAGTCGGCGCCGGCCAGCAGCGCCGCGTCCACGCCGTCGTTGCCGTGCGCGTGCACCGCCACCTTCTTGCCGTACATGTGCGCCGTGTCGACCAGCGACTTCACTTCATCGTCGAACAGCTGCTTGCCCAGGCCCACGCCGATGCGGCTATTGACCCCGCCCGTGGTGGCGATCTTGATCACATCCACGCCGCGCCCTACCTGCAGGCGCACCGCGCGGCGGCACGATTCCAGGCTGTTGCACAGGTTGTTCTCGTTGGCGTGCACACGGGCCCAGTCGGCCAGGCCGTTGCGCTCGTCCATATGGCCGGCCGTGGCCGAAATCGAATTGCCCGCGTCGAGAATGCGCGGTCCCTGTACCCAGCCCTTGGCCACCGCGTCGCGCAGCGCCAGCGTGACGCCCTGGTCGCCATCACCGAGATTGCGCACGGTCGTAAAGCCGGCCTGCAGCGTTTTGTTGGCATTCATGGACGCTTCATAGGCCCAGTCAGCCGGGTTGGAGCTCATGGCCGCGGCGACGACATCGACGCCGGCGCGGTCGGTAGTGAGGTGCACATGGCTGTCGATCAGGCCTGGCAGCACGAACTTCTGGCGCAGGTCGACGACCGTGGCGCCCGGATACTTGTCGGTGCCGACGAAGCCGTCCAGTACCGCGCTGACCTTGCCGCCATCGACCACGATGGTCGATGCGCCGCGCGCGGCTTGGCCCGGCCGGTCCAGCAGGGCGCCGGCCTGAATCAGGCTCACCGCGCTGGCGGCGCCGCTCAGAAAAAATAGTGCACTTGCCAAAATAGTACGATTGACAACCATGGTAATTTGACCCGGGAAATTATTAGTTCTCCAGAATAACACGGTCGCGAATTGGCCCACAACAGGCTACAATTGATATTCCGATAGCAGTTCGCTGTGGCCACGCTTTTCCGATGGAGATTGCATGCAACGCCGTTCCTTTTTGACCAAGACCGCTGCAGGAACGGGTGCGGGCATTGTTGCCGCGCCCGCCCTGGCGCAGGCGCTGCCGGCGATCAGCTGGCGCTTGGCATCGAGCTTTCCCAAGTCGCTCGATACCATCTACGGCGCCTCCGACGTGTTCACCAAGCGCGTATCCCAGCTCACCGGCGGCAAGTTCGTGATCCGTCCGTTTGCCGGCGGCGAAATCGTCCCCGGTCTGGCGGTGCTCGACGCGGTGCAGGCCGGCACGGTGGAAATGGGCCATACCGCGTCCTACTACTACTTCGGCAAGGATCCCACCTTCTCCTTCGACACTGCCATGCCCTTCGGCCTGACCTCGCGCCAGCAGACTGCATGGATGGACCAGGGCGGCGGGCGCGAGCTGATGCGCGAATTTTTCCGCGGCTATGGCGTGGTCAATTTTTTGGGTGGCAATACCGGCACCCAGATGGGCGGCTGGTACCGCAAGCAGATCAAGTCCGTGGCCGACATGAAGGGTCTCAAGATCCGCATCGCCGGTTTTGCCGGCAAGGTGATGGAACGCATGGGCGCGGTGCCGCAGCAGATCGCCGGCGCCGATGTTTATCCGGCGCTCGAAAAAGGCACCATCGATGCGGCCGAGTGGGTCGGCCCCTACGATGATGAAAAGCTCGGCCTGGCCAAGGTAGCACCGTTTTATTATTCGCCGGGCTGGTGGGAAGCCGGTCCGCAGCTGTCATTCTACGTCGGCGTCAAGGAATGGGAAAAGCTGCCCAAGCAATATCAGGCGGCGATCGAAGCTGCAAGCTATGAAGCCCACGTTGGCATGCAGGCCGAATACGACACCAAGAACCCGGCCGCGCTGGCGCGACTGCTCAAGGGCGGCGCCAAGCTCAATTATTTTTCCAAGCCCATCATGGACGAAGCCTACCGGCTCTCGACCCAGCTCATGGACGAGGAAGCTGCAAAGAATGCAAAGTTCCGGAAGATTTACGATCCATGGAAGCGGTTTCGACAGGACCAGAACATGTGGGCCTCGGTTGCTGAAGCGCAGATGCAGAACTACCTGATTTCGATCGGGCGCAAATAACTCTTCAGTTTGTTTTAAATCAAACTTGTGCATCGCCCCGGCTGTTACGTTTCGTCGAGGTGCTGTACCGCAGCGTCCGTCTCAAAGGGGTAGGCATATGTTAGGCATTTTTTTCAATACGGCGAAAGTCACCAGCATCAAGCAGAACGGGTTCTGGATCAAGTGCGGCGACGAGGAGCTGTACCTGCCCTTCGTTGAATTCCCCTGGTTCGAACACGCGACGGTGGCGCAGATCTGCAAGGTCAAGTATGTCAGCTCGACCCGCCTGTACTGGCCCGATCTTGATTTGCACTTCACGCTCGAGTCGCTGCGCAACCCGATCGCCGGGCCGGACAGCACGCTCAATTACGATTACTGAAGTCCGCCGAAGCGCTGATAAAACGCTGCATCGGCTTGCGGTGCGGCGGCGTCCTCGCGCTGCAGCGCCGCATTGATGTGCTGCTCGGCGCCCGCTTGCGTCAGCCGGTACAGGGCACGCGCCAGCGCGTAGGCTTCCGACCCTGGCCACGGATCGGGCAGCAGCTCGATCGGCAGCATGGGATCGTGCAGCTGCACCCGCCGGTAAGCGTGGATCAGCAGCGTGCGCACCACGAAAGCCTGTTCCGGCGCCAGTGCCTCGCCATCCCGCAGCAAGGCCAGCAAAGGCCCGAAGCGCTCCCCGAACTGACGATAGCCCTGCACCACCTCGGCCAGGTCCCAGCCCTCGGCCGCCAGCTCGCGCAGCGGCCGGGTCGAGACACCCGCCAGTTCACTGGCGCGGCACACCAGCAGCTTGCCTTTGACCCCGGCGCGCGCCACGATCTCCTCGATTGCGTCCGGGCTGCCGTTCGGATGCCCGTACACGCCCTGCGCCACCAGCGCGTAGCCTTCCCAGGCCAGCTCCTTGCGCAGCTGGGCGCGGGTGGGCGCGTCGATCACGCTGGCGGCGGCCAGCAGCAAGGTCCAGCTGCCGTCCCAGTGCGCGGTCAATGGCGCGTAGATGCGGCGGTTGGCGCGCTCGAAGCGGGGCAGGGCCTCGGGCACGATGGCGTAGGCGCTGCGGCGCCCGTCGCGGCGCGCCACCAGCCAGCCTTCCTGCACCAGTCGAAATACGCTGGTGCGCAGCAGGCGGTCGTTGACGCCAAAGGGCGCCAGCAGCTCGATCAGGCTGCCCAGCCAGCTAGCCCCGCCGTGCGGCGCGATCGTGTCGCCAAAAATGGTCATCACCAGCGACTTGGAGCGCGGCGGCTCGGTGGCCAGGAAGTGGGCAATCCATTCGGTCGTGTTCAATAGTTTCATGGCCGGCATCTTAGCGTGGAATGGATATGATTCACAAAAAGTGGTGTACATCTCCAAATATGTATCGTATTATCTTCCCACAGCCTTTGCAATGGGAGAATCACCATGTACGCACAACTGGTAGAGACCGGCCTCAAGACAGTCCAGACGGCCGCCGACATGAGCGCCGAGGAGCAGGCCTTCCAGGCCCGCATCGACGCCGGCATCAAGATCGAAGCGAAGGACTGGATGCCCGACGCCTACCGCAAGACGCTGGTGCGCCAGATCTCCCAGCACGCCCACTCCGAAATCGTCGGCCAGCTCCCCGAAGGCAACTGGGTCACGCGCGCGCCTACGCTCAAGCGCAAGTCGATTTTGCTGGCCAAGATCCAGGACGAAGCTGGCCACGGCCTGTACCTGTACAGCGCCGCTGAAACGCTGGGCGTCTCGCGCGACGAGCTGCTGGCCGCCCTCCACTCGGGCAAGGCCAAGTATTCGAGCATCTTCAATTACCCGACCCTGTCGTGGGCCGACATGGGCGCGGTCGGCTGGCTGGTCGATGGCTCGGCCATCATCAACCAGATCCCGCTCTGCCGCTGCTCCTACGGCCCTTACGCGCGCGCCATGATCCGCGTCTGCAAGGAAGAGTCCTTCCATGCGCGCCAGGGCTACGACATCATGATGAGCCTTGCCAAGGGCACGCCCGAGCAGAAAGCCATGGCCCAGGATGCCCTCAACCGCTGGTGGTGGCCGTCGCTCATGATGTTCGGCCCGTCCGATGCCGAGTCGGTCAACAGCGCCCAGTCGGCGCAGTGGCGCATCAAGCTGTTCTCCAACGACGAGCTGCGCCAGCGCATGGTCGACCAGACCGTACCCCAGGCCCAGTACCTCGGCCTCACCATTCCCGATCCCGACCTCAAGTTCAATGCCGAAACCGGCCACTACGAGTTCGGCAAGATCGACTGGTCCGAATTCCACAATGTCCTGAAGGGCAATGGCCCGTGCAACAAGGAGCGCCTGGCCACTAGGGTCAAAGCCTGGGACGACGGCGCCTGGTTCCGCGAAGCCCTGGTGGCCCACGCCGACAAAAAAGCCGCGCGCGCGGCAGCATAAACAGACGGAGAACAAACATGAGTAAAGAATGGCCCCTGTGGGAAGTGTTCATCCGCAGCCAGCACGGCCTGGCCCACAAGCACGTGGGCAGCCTGCACGCGCCTGACGCCGAGATGGCCGTCAATAACGCGCGCGACGTCTACACCCGCCGCAACGAGGGCGTTTCGATCTGGGTGGTGCGCGCCACCGACATCGTCGCCAGCAGCCCGGGCGACAAGACGGCATTGTTCGAGCCGTCCAACAGCAAAGTCTATCGCCACCCGACCTTCTTCCCGATGCCGGAAGAAGTCAAAAACCTGTGAGCGGCGCGATGGATGTCAACAGCGCCAAAGTCGACTACCTGCTGCGTCAGGGCGACAACGCCCTGATCCTGTCGCAGCAGCTGTCCAAACTGTGCGGCAAGGGCCCGGCGCTTGAAGAAGACATGGCGCTGACCAACGTCGCGCTCGACCTGCTTGGGCAGACCCGCATGTGGCTCACCTATGCGGGCGAACTCGAAGGGCGCAACCGCAGCGAAGACCAGCTGGCCTTCCTGCGCGACGCCCACGAGATGCGCAACTGCCTGATCGTCGAGCAGCCCAACGGTAACTACGCCGACACCATGGTGCGCCAGTTCTACTTCGACACCTGGCACTACTTCCTGATGCACGGCCTGAGCACCTCGACCGATACGCGCATCGCCGACATCGCCGAAAAATCGATCAAGGAAGTCACCTACCACCTGCGCCGCAGCGGCGACCTGATAGTGCGCATGGGCGACGGCACCGAAGACAGCCACAATAAGACCCAGGCCGCCGTCAACGCCTTGTGGATGTACAGCGGCGAAGTCTTCATCTACGACGAAATCGACCAGGCCATGGTGGAGCAGGGCGTGGCGCCCGAGCCGCACGGCCTGCGCGCCTCCTTCCTTGAGCACGTGGCCGAGATCTTCGCCGAGGCCACCCTGGCCATGCCCGATCCTTCGGCCTGGATGCAGCAGGGCGGGAAAAAAGGCCGCCACAGCGAGCACCTCGGCTACATCCTGGCCGAAATGCAGTTCCTGCAGCGCGCCTATCCCTGGTCCGAATGGTAATGAGTGCGGCAACAGCCAGTATCGAGCAGGTCTGGTCCTGGCTCGGCGAGGTCGCCGATCCGGAGATCCCGGTCATCTCCGTAGTCGACCTGGGCATCGTGCGCGCTGTGTCCTTCGAAGGAGCGCAGTGCGTGGTGACGATCACGCCCACCTATTCGGGCTGCCCGGCCATGCAGGTCATCGCCGACACCGTCACCGAAGCGCTCAAGGCGCATGGCGTGACCGACGTACGCCTGGTCAGCCAGCTATCGCCTGCCTGGACCACCGACTGGATGAGCGAGGCGGGCAAACTGGCCCTAAAGGACTACGGCATTGCGCCGCCCGCCCACAAGGTCATCGATGTGAGCGGCCTGCATAGCGGTATCAAGCGCAATGCGGCGCCGCCGCCTGCCATCGTGTGCCCCAACTGCGGCTCGTCCCATACGCAGCTCACCAGCCAGTTCGGTTCAACGCCCTGCAAGGCCCTCTACAAGTGCCTCGACTGCCGCGAACCTTTCGATTATTTCAAGTGCCACTAAGGCCAGCCATGAGCAAATTCTATCCACTGTCCGTCGCCAGGGTGCATCACGAAACGCGCGACGCCATTGCCGTCACCTTTAACGTGCCGCCCGAACTGGCCGACAGCTTCGCCTATCAGCAGGGCCAGCACCTGACCCTGCGCACCCAGATCGAGGACCAGGACGTGCGCCGCTCCTATTCGATCTGCTCGGCGGTGCAGGATGGCGCACTGCGCGTAGCCATCAAGCGCACCCAGGGCGGCCTGTTTTCATGCTGGGCCAACGAGCATTTGAAAGCGGGCATGACGCTCGAGGTGATGCCGCCCATGGGCCACTTCAATGTGCCGCTCGACGCCGCCAGCGCGCGCCGCTACGTGGCCTTTGCGGCCGGCAGCGGTATTACGCCGATCCTGTCGATCATCAAGACCACACTCCTGGCGGAACCAAACAGCAGCTTTACCCTGTTCTACGGGAATCGCGCCTCGTCATCGGTCATCTTCAAGGATGAACTGAGCGACCTGAAAGACATCTTCATGGGGCGCCTCACCCTGGCCTACGTGATGAGCCGCGAGCAGCAGGACATTGAACTGTTCAACGGCCGCATCACCAAGGAAAAGGTCGAGCAGTTGCTCAATCACTGGATTCGCGTCGACGACATCGACATCGCCTTTATCTGCGGCCCCGAGGACATGATGCTGGGGGTCTCGAGCGCGCTCCAGGAAGCCGGTATGCCCAAGGCGAATATCAAGGTCGAGCTGTTCGCGGCCAGCATCCCGAAGCACCAGCACAAACCGCGCCAGTTTGCGGCCGAAACGCGGCACGAGACCGAAGTCACCGTTATCCTGGATGGCAACCAAACCAGCTTCACCATGGACAAGGACAAGGAGTCCATCCTCGACGCCGGCCTGCGCGCCGGCATCGACATGCGCTACTCGTGCAAGGGCGGCGTGTGCTCCACCTGCCGCTGCAAGCTCCTCGATGGCAAGGTCGACATGGATGCCAACTACGCGCTCGAAGACTATGAAGTGGCGCGCGGCTTTGTGCTCAGCTGCCAGGCCTTCCCCGTCACTGACAAAGTGGTAATCGACTTCGACCAGGCCGAATAGGACTCATCATGAACTACCAGAACATCATCTTCGCCATCGAAAATGGCATCGCGACGCTCACGCTGAACCGTCCCGACAAGCTCAATAGCTTCACCCAGGCCATGCACCTCGAAGTGCGCGCCGCGCTCGCCAACATCCAGGCCGATCCTTCGGTGCGCGTGCTGCTGCTCACTGGCGCTGGGCGCGGCTTTTGCGCCGGCCAGGACCTGTCTGACCGTGCCGTGGAGCCGGGCGCCGAAGGGGTCGATCTGGGCGCATCGGTCGAGACCTACTATGCGCCGCTGGTCATGACGCTGCGCTCGCTGCCCATGCCGGTGATCTGCGCAGTCAACGGGGTGGCTGCCGGCGCCGGCGCCAACCTGGCGCTGGCCTGCGACATCGTGCTCGCCGCCAAATCGGCCAGCTTCGTCGAAGTGTTCTGCAAACTCGGGCTGATTCCCGACACCGGCGGCACCTGGCATCTCCCGCGCCTGGTCGGTCATGCGCGTGCCATGGGCATGGCCATGCTGGGCGAAAAACTCAGCGCCGACAAGGCCGAGGAGTGGGGCCTGATCTGGAAGAGCGTGCCCGACGAAACGCTGATGGAGCAGGCCATGGCCATGGCCACCCATTTTTCGACCGCGCCCACCAAGGGCCTGGCCTTTACCAAGAAGGCGCTTCAGGCCAGCTATGCCAACACCCTGCCCGAGCAGCTCAAGCTTGAAGGCGACATGATGCGCGAGCTGGGCTACAGCCACGATTATCGCGAAGGCGTGGCCGCCTTCATGGCCAAGCGCACGCCGCAGTTCAAGGGAGAATGACGATGGCGCAGGCACTGCAACAAGGCAGCGTGGTCGCCGTCATCGGCAGCGGCGCCATGGGATCGGGCATTGCGCAGGTGGCGGCAGCAGCGGGCTACCAGGTCAAGCTGTTCGACACGCGCCCGGGCGCAGTCGACAAGGCCATCGTCGAGATCCGCGCTGTCTACGCCAAGCTGGTCGAGAAGGGCCGCATGAGCCAGGACGCGGCTTCCGCCGCCGGTGCGCGTCTGGACGCGATGAGCAGCCTGCGCGACGCCGCTGATGCCGCCATCGTCATCGAGGCAATCGTCGAGAACCTCGACGTCAAGCGCATGCTGTTCGCTGACCTTGAAGGCGTTGTCAGTGACGACTGCATCCTCGCCACCAACACGTCGTCGATTTCGGTGACCGCGATTGCGGCAAAGCTGCGCCGGCCCGAGCGCCTGGTGGGCATGCACTTCTTCAATCCGGTGCCCTTGATGGCGCTGGTCGAAGTGATCAGCGGCCTGGCCACAGCGAAAACCGTGGCCGACACCGTGTACGCCATGGCCGAAGCGTGGGGCAAGAACCCGGTGCATGCTGCATCGACCCCTGGCTTCATTGTCAACCGCGTGGCGCGGCCGTTTTATGCCGAAGGCCTGCGCCTGCTGTCCGAGCGGGCGGCCGACCCGGCCACCATCGACGCGGTAATGCGCGAGGCGGGCGGCTTTCGCATGGGCCCTTTCGAGTTGATGGACCTGATCGGCCACGACGTCAATTTTTCGGTCACGCAGTCGGTGTTCAATGCCTACTTCGGCGACCAGCGCTTCATGCCGTCGGTGCTGCAACAGGAAATGGTCAACGCCGGTTTCCTGGGGCGCAAATCGGGACGCGGTTTTTATCAGTACGGCGCCGATGCCGTCAAACCGGCCCCAGGCACGGAAGCGCCGCAAGCGCGTCCGCAGGCCGTCAACATCAGCCTTGAACCCGACGTCAAGAACGCTGTAACCGCGCCAATGGAAGCGCGCCTCGGCGCTGCCGGTTTCCAGGTGGCGCATCGCAATCCACTCCCGCACGCGCACGAAAGCGAAGCGCCGGCGTTTCACTGCAACGGGGCGGCAGTATTTCTCACCGACGGGCGTAGCGCGACCGAGCGGGCGCACGCCAATCGCCACCCCGATACGGTTGTCTACGACCTGGTACTCGACGCCGAAAAGGCGACCCGCATCGCCGTGGCGCGCGCCGACCAGTGCAGCGATGCGGCCTACCATGCGGTAGTTGGGCTGTTTCAGGCTGCCGGCTTCGCGGTCACGCTGCTCGACGATGTGCCGGGCATGGTCGTGATGCGCACGGTAGCCATGCTGGCCAACGAAGCGGCCGATGCGGTCAACACTGGCGTGTGCTCTGCGGCGGCAGTCGACATCGCGATGCAGAAGGGCGTGAACTATCCGCGCGGGCCGCTAGCCTGGGCCGATGCTATCGGCCTGCCGCATATTGTGACCGTTCTGTCCAACCTGGCTGCGACGTATGGTGAGGACCGCTATCGCGTCTCGCCGCTGCTGCGCCGCAAAGTCGCCAACGGAACGCGCTTTCATGAATAAGCCTGTCGATCCGCAAGCCCTGGCCGAACTGGCCGGCAAGACCATGTTCGAGCGCGACCCGGCCAGCCAGCGCCTGGGTATGCGCCTCGCGGAGATCCGCCCAGGCTATGCGCGCATGACGATGCCGGTTGGCCCCGACATGATCAATGGCCACGACATCTGCCACGGCGGCTACATCTTCATGCTGGCCGACAGCGCGTTCGCGTTCGCCTGCAATTCCCACAATTTCAACACCGTCGGCGCCGGCTGCAGCATCGACTTCCTGACGCCCGCCCACCAGGGCGACCTGCTATGTGCCGAGGCGGTCGAACAGGCGTTGTCGGGCCGGACCGGTGTCTACGATATCAAGGTCATCAACCAGCATGGCCGCATCGTGGCGCTCATGCGCGGCAAATCGCACCGTGTCAGCGGCATGGTGGCCGAGACCACCCCCATTTAATCTGGAGCCATCATCACCATGAACGACGCTTTCATCTGCGACGCCATCCGCACCCCATTCGGCCGCTACGGTGGCTCCCTGTCGGGCGTACGCGCCGACGACCTGGCGGCGCTGCCGATTGCCGCCCTCATCGCGCGCAATTCCGGGGTGGACTGGACCGCCGTCGACGACCTGTACTACGGCTGCGCCAACCAGGCCGGTGAAGACAATCGCAACATCGGCCGCATGGCGGCGCTGCTGGCCGGCCTGCCCCCCGAGGTGCCAGCCAATACCATCAACCGGCTGTGCGGCTCGAGCCTGGACGCTGTGGGCATCGGCGCGCGTGCCATCAAGTCGGGCGAGGCGAACCTGATTATCGCCGGCGGCGTCGAAAGCATGACGCGCGCCCCTTTCGTGATGGGCAAAGCCGACAGCGCGTTTTCGCGCGCGGCCAAGATTGAAGACACCACGCTCGGCTGGCGCTTTGTCAATCCGCTCATGAAGGCAAAGTACGGCATCGACTCCATGCCCGAGACGGCCGAAAATGTAGCGCGTGAGTTTGGCATCAGCCGCGCTGACCAGGACGCGTTCGCGCTGCGTAGCCAGCAGCGCTGGGCGCGCGCCAACGCTGCCGGCGTGTTCAAGGATGAAATCGTTGGCGTCACCATCCACCAGAAGAAGGGCGAGTCGCGCGTGTTCGACACTGACGAACATGCCCGGCCGGACACCAGTATCGAGATGCTGGCCAAACTCAAGGGCGTGGTCAGTTCCGACGGCACCGTCACGGCCGGCAATGCTTCCGGCCTGAACGACGGCGCCTGTGCACTGCTGATCGCCTCTGCCGCCGCTGCGGGCCAGTTCGGTCTGACCCCGCGCGCGCGCATCGTAGGCATGGCCACGGCCGGCCTGGCGCCGCGCATCATGGGCTTCGGACCATCGCCGGCATCGAAGAAGGTGCTGGCCATGGCCGGGCTGACTATCGGCCAGATGGACGTGATTGAACTGAACGAAGCGTTCGCCGCGCAAGGGCTGGCCGTGACGCGCGACCTGGGTCTGGCCGACGACGCCGAACACGTTAACCCGAACGGCGGCGCGATCGCCATTGGCCACCCTCTGGGCGCCTCGGGTGCGCGCCTGGTGCTGGCGGCGGTCAACCAGCTGCACCGCACAGGGGGAAGGTATGCTCTGTGTACTATGTGTATTGGAGTTGGGCAGGGAATTGCTCTGATTATCGAGCGCGTATAGTCCCGCTAATAGCCCCTATTACCTCGTCTTCCCCGCGAAGGCGGGGATCCATACCACCTCCATTCGAGCGTGCTATGGATCCCCGCCTTCGCGGGGAAGACGGGTAAATTTTGCGAGTGTGAACACGATGGTAAAAGTCTACGAAATCGATGGTCTGCGGCCGGTCGTGCATCCCACCGCCTTCATCCACCCCAGCGCAGTCCTGATCGGTGACGTCATCATCGGTCCGCGCTGCTACGTCGGTCCGCTCGCTTCCCTGCGCGGCGATTTCGGTCGCCTCATCATGGAGGAAGGCGCCAACGTCCAGGATACCTGCGTCATGCACGGCTTCCCCGGCGAGGACACCGTGGTCGGCGTCGACGGCCACATTGGCCACGGTGCGGTGCTGCACGGCTGCCGCATCCTGCGCAACGCCATGGTTGGCATGAACGCCGTCGTGATGGACAAGGCGGTGGTCGGCGAGGAATCCATCGTCGCCGCCATGAGCTTCGTCAAAGCCGGCATGATCATCCCGCCGCGCAGCATGGTCATGGGCGCCCCGGCCCGGGTGGTGCGCGAACTGACCGACAAGGATGTGGCCTGGAAGAGCTTTGGCACCCGCCAGTATCACGATCTCGCCGTCCGCTCGCTGCAAACCATGCGCGAAGTGGACGCACTGACCGAAGTGGAGGCGGACCGCCGCCGTCTCGATTTCGGTCCCGACATGCACGCCCCAAAGAACTGAACTGGAGAATTCCGCAATGCCTAACGTATCTACCCTGCAAAGCCTGATCGGTGGCCGCTGGCTCGGCGCCGAAGCGTCGGTGCCGCTGCACAGCGCCCTGAACAACTCGCTGATCTATCACACCCACGCCGAGAAGATCGATTTCGAGGAAGCCGTCAGCTACGCGCGCAAGACCGGCGTGCCTGCCTTGATGGCACTCGACTTCCAGAAGCGCGCGCTGTGCCTCAAGGCCCTGGCGCTGTACCTCATGGAGCGCAAGGAAGAACTCTACAAGGTCTCGCACCTGACCGGCGCCACACGGCCCGACAGCTGGGTCGATATCGAGGGCGGCATCGGCACCCTGTTCGCGTACGCCAGCATGGGCAGCCGCGAACTCCCGTCGAGCAATGTGCTGCATGAAGGCCCGGCCATGGCGCTGGGTAAAAATGGCGGCTTCGCCGGCACCCACATCCTGGTGCCGCGCGGCGGCCTGGCGGTGCACATCAACGCATTTAACTTCCCGATCTGGGGCCTGCTCGAAAAGTTCGCGCCAAGCTTCCTCGCCGCCATGCCCTGCATTGGCAAGCCTGCTACCGCGACCAGCTACCTGACCGAAGCGGTGGTGCGCATGATCCACGATTCCGGCCTGCTGCCCGAAGGGGCACTGCAACTGGTCATCGGCAGCACCGGCGATCTGCTGGACCGCCTTGGCGGTTTCGACGCCGTCACCTTCACCGGCTCGGCCGACACGGCGGCCAAACTGCGCGTGAATAAGAACCTGATCGCCAACTCGGTGCCGTTCACCGCCGAAGCCGACTCGCTCAATTGCGCGATCCTGGGCCCGGACGTGACGCCCGACGATGTCGAGTTCGACCTGTTCGTCAAGGAAGTAGCGCGCGAAATGACCGGCAAGGCGGGCCAGAAATGTACCGCGATTCGCCGCATCATCGTGCCCCAGCAGCACATCGAAGCAGTCGGTCAGCGCTTGCGCGAACGGCTGGCCAAAATCGTTGTGGGTGACCCATCCATGGAAGGAGTGCGCATGGGCGCGCTGGCCTCCATGGACCAGCATCGCGACGTCGGCGAGCGCGTTGAAATGCTCGCGCGCGGCAACGAGATCCTGTTCGGCGCCAGGGATGGCTTCAATCCAGTGGGCGACGGCGTGGCCAACGGCGCGTTCTTCTCCCCGACCCTGCTGCTGTGCCGCGACGGCATGAACAACGACGCGGTGCATGACGTTGAGGCCTTTGGCCCGGTCAGCACCATGATGGGCTACGGCGACCTGGATGAAGCGCTGGCGCTGGCCGCGCGCGGCAAGGGCAGTCTGGTCAGCACCCTGGTCACGAGGGATCCAATGATCGCTGCGAGGGCAGTGCCGGTGGCAGCGGCCTCGCACGGGCGCGTGCTGGTGCTCGATCGCGAAGCGGCGGTCGATTCGACCGGTCATGGTTCGCCGCTGCCGCAGCTCAAGCACGGCGGTCCTGGCCGCGCCGGCGGTGGCGAGGAACTGGGCGGCATTCGCGCGGTGCGCCACTTCCTGCAGCGCGCTGCAGTGCAGGGTTCGCCGACCATGCTGGCCGCGATCACGGGCGAGTACGTGCGCGGCGCGGCAGTAAAGGAGAGCGAGCTGCATCCGTTCCGCAAATACTTCGAAGATCTGGAGATGGGCAACTCGCTGCTGACTCACCGCCGCACAGTGAGCGAAGCCGACATCGTGGCCTTCGGCGGTATCTCGGGCGATTTTTTCTACATGCACTTCGACGAGATCGCTGCCCGCGATTCGCAATTCGGCAAGCGCATAGCGCACGGCTACTTCGTGTTGTCGGCTGCAGCAGGCCTGTTCGTGTCGCCGGCCCCCGGACCGGTGCTGGCCAACTACGGCCTGGACAACCTGCGCTTCATCACCCCGGTCGCAATCGGCGACACCATCCGCGCGCGCCTTACCTGCAAGCGCAAGGTCGACCGCAATCGTACCGATGAAAAGGGAGTGGGACAGGGCGTGGTGGCGTGGGATGTGCAAGTGACCAACCAGAACGATGAACTGGTGGCCAGTTACGACATCCTGACGCTGGTGATGAAGCGCTCGCTGCACCTGGTGCAGTAAGCGCACCCTGTTGGAATTTTGGTCCAGGTAATTGGCTAAAGCCGCCGCCCCGAACGTACCAGCGCTTCGAACTCGGCGGCCGCCACCGGCCGGCTGAACAAGTAACCCTGGATCTCATCGCAGCCCATTGCTGTGATGGTATCGAGCTGGGCCTGCGTTTCCACGCCTTCCGCGACCACTTTCAGGCCGAGGCTATGCGCCATTGCGATGATGGCTGCGGCGATCGCCTTGTCTTCCGGGTTCACGTCGACCCCCGAGATAAATGAGCGGTCGATCTTGACGAAATCAAAAGGGAAGCGCTTGAGTTGCGCCATCGAGGAGTAGCCGGTGCCGAAGTCGTCGAGCGACAGCTGCATCCCCATTTTCTTCAGTCCCGCCAGGTTGCGCAGGGCGGCCTCAGGATTGCTCATGACCGCCGTTTCGGTCAGCTCGAATTCGATCAAGTGCCGCTCCAGTGCGTGCCCGGCGAGCGTGCTGGCAATCGCGTTGAGCAGCTCGCTCTGCACGCACTGCACCGCCGACAGGTTGACAGCAACCGGCACGATTTCCAGGCCGGCGTCCTGCCAGCGCTTCTGCTGCGCGCATACCGCGTCGATCACCCAGGCGCCGATGGGGCGAATCAGGCCGGTTTCCTCGGCCAGCGCGATGAAATCGATAGGACCGACCAGCCCGCGCTCGGGATGCTGCCAGCGGATCAGGGCTTCCGCGCTCACGATGCGCCCACTCGCCAGATCGACCCGCGGCTGGTAGAACATGCAGAACTGCTGTTCTTCGAGTGCCATTTGCAGCTCGTTTTCGAGCGCCACCCGTGCCGCCAGGGCCGCATTCATGCGCGGGGCGTAGTACAGATAGCGCTCGCCCGAGGTCTTGGCATTGCGCAGTGCCGCTTCGGCATGGCGGAACAGCGTCTCGCCATCGGCGCCGTCGGCCGGATAGGTGGCCAGCCCGGCGCGGGTTGACACTCGCACTTCCTGGCCGTCGAGCTGGTAGGGCTGGTCGAGCACCGCAAATATCTGTTCTTGCAGCGTTTCGGCTGCGTCTTCCGCGCGCGCCAGTTCCGACAGCGTGAGCGCGAAAGTATCGCCGCCTATGCGCGCCACGTTAAGCGTTGCGGGAAGTTCGTCCTGCAGGCGGTGCGCAACCTGCATCAGCAGCGCGTCGCCCATGTGACGGCCCATGGCGTCGTTGAGCTGGGCGAAACGATCGAGATTAACCAGAATCAGCGCCACCACCCCTGCGCCGGGATGAAGCAGCTGCAGCAGCCGGTCCTGGAACAGGCGCCGGTTCGGCAGCCCGGTCATGACGTCGTGATAGGCCAGGTAGCTCAGCTGCTGTTCGCGGTCGAAAAACAGCAGCGCGAACGAGAGGTCGCCGGCCAGTTCGTTCAGCACCTTCAGTTCGCCCGCATCGAACACGTCGCGCGTGTCGGACAGCAGCGTGAGCACTGCGCACACGCGCTCGCCGAGCATCAGCGGGAACGAGGCCATGGCGCGAAAGCCGCGGTCTTCGAGCTGGTCGCGAAACGGCGCCAACGCCGGGTCGGCGCTGACATTGTTGGACACCACGGCCTGGCGCTCACGCAAGGCGCGCCGCGCCCCCCACTGACATTCGCGCGAGGCGGGCGGCAGCGCGCGGCCCGCATGGGCGCCGCTTTGCACATCGCTGCCGCTGGCGTCCACCACATCGATGCAGGCGGTCACGAAGCCACCTTCCATGGTCGCCAGCCGGCACGCCTCCTTGAACAGGGCGTCGCGGTCGCGAATGCGCACGATGGCCGAGTTAATCCCCGATAGCAGGGCGTAGACCCGGTTCAGGCGTGCGATCTTGCGTTCGGCGTCGATGCGCTCGGTCACGTCGTGCGCCAGCACCAGGCGGCAGGCACGGCCTCGGTACATCAGGGGATGGGAACTGATTTCGACATCGATGATGTCGCCATTTTTTTTGCGATGCAGCCAGGTGCCGGATTTTTCCAGCTGGCCCGCCGGCGAACTTTTCAGGTTGGCCAGAAATTTGGGCATTTCTTCGGCCGGCCGCAGGTCCGCGATAGTGCGCGACAAAAATTCGGCGACGCTAAAGCCGTAATGCAGGACCGCCGCGGTATTGACGGCCTTGAAGGCCAGCGTTTCGAGGTCATACACCCACATGGGCATGGGATAGCCCGTAAAGATGTCCTCGAACGAGGGATCGTTTGCCTCTGCCATAACAAAATCCGCAGTTCATTTGAAGTCTTTGCCCAGCAAGAATAAACCGGCTCCCGATTCACCGGAAGCACTTCATGAGGTAGTGCTGGCAGTTTAAACGATGCTGAGCTTGCGCACGCCAGAATGTTGATTCAGCCTGCGCAGTAGCGTTAGCAGTTCCCTATCTGTGATGAGCTTGGCAGTGGGAGTCGCCCGCGTGTGAAGCCTGGCCCGGATCGGCACGGCGCGATGAGGCCACTCAGCTTCGAGGACGTAGCGGAGAACAATTGGTGGATCGACATTGGTGCGGCTGAAATCGGTCATGCAGCCATCCTGATGAGTTAACAACCCGGCGATGGTAGATGATTTGATGAAACAGACCAACGATGTATTTGTAAGGTTTTGTTAGCGCTGAGCTCGCTTAGCGGGAGGGATTCATCAACGCGAGGCCCTGCATCTGAGGCGTGGCAACGCTGGCGGTGACCAGTTCGACATTGGTGAAGCCTTCAAAGCCGGCGGACCCGACCCCGGTGCGCAGGAACTGCACGGCCGGGCTGCCGATGTTGACCTTGATCCGGGTTTGCCCTTTGAACACGATCGCTGGAATGCTGACCTCGCATTGCCCGGCCGGCAGGTCCACGTAAAAGACGCCGCCCGGCACCGATTGTCCGACTTTTTTACCGCACACAAAGATATCGGGCTGCATGCCCGAGCCGAATGTTGCGTATTCGCGGTAGAAGAACAAGCGGCCCTGGCCCTGCTCCAGCGCGGGGATCGATGCTTGCACCGCTGACAGCATGGGGCCGGTTGCAGCGCAGGCGGTCACGAGCACGGCCACGGCAATATAGGCAAACGGTGCATGAGATCGTCTGAACATGATGTTCCCTTGTAATCACAGCATTGTAACGATCTGGAAAAAACTTAGCCGTTCATGTGTTGCGTGGCGTGGACAGTGCTCAGGGGTGCAGCTGCTTGAGGTAGATCGAGTAGGGCACGCCGCCAATGGCCGGTGCCGGTCCTGCATATTCAAATCCCATGCGCAGATACATCGGCAGGGCCACCGTCATCATGTCGCTTGTATGGAGCGCAAACACACGCGCCTGGTCGCGCCGGGCGCGCCGCATGCACTCCTGCGCCAGCGCTCGCCCGAGACCCATGCCGCGCGCCGCCGGCGCCACCACCAGCA
Source organism: Pseudomonadota bacterium (assembly GCA_040385745.1). Taxonomy (GTDB): domain Bacteria; phylum Pseudomonadota; class Gammaproteobacteria; order Burkholderiales; family Burkholderiaceae_D; genus Telluria_A. Next base: position 51,151 of record JAZKGU010000001.1, on the reverse strand, counting down.
TGCGCATGATCGGCCACTCGGGCTTGAACATCTCGGCCTTGGGCTTGCCCGGGCCGACATAGGCGACGGCGCCTTCGATGTGATCGTCGACTGTCGCTACGATGATTTCGCCGCTGGCGGCCAGCGCCGACATGGCGCCGATGCGCGCGCCAATGGCGGGCCAGTCGTCGTAATGGTCGCGGTATTGTTCCCAGGATTGCAGCGCCAGGGCGTCCACGCGCGCCTGGTCGGCGCCTGTGTAGTCGCGCAGCACAGCCTTCATGCGCGCTGCTGACCGAAAGGATCGTCGATGCTGTGGGCGGGCGCGGTGAACCACTTCGGTCCCGCTTCGGTCATGTAGAAATGGTCTTCGTGGCGCACCCCGAACTCGCCGGGAATGCAGATCATCGGTTCGTTCGAAAAGCACATGCCCACCTCGAGCGGGGTAGTGTCGCTGCCGACCAGGTAGGGCCACTCGTGGATGTCCATGCCGATGCCGTGGCCGGTGCGATGCGGCAGGCCGGGCAGCTTGTACCCGGGACCGAAGCCATTGGCTTCGAGCGACGCGCGCGCCGCCAGGTCCACCTCGCGACAGGGCACCCCCAGCTGGGCCGCCTCGAAGGCGGCTAGCTGCGCCGCCTTTTCAGCATTCCACACAAAGCGCTGGCGCTCGCTGATGTCGCCGAACACATAGGTGCGGGTGATGTCGGAAATGTAGCCCTTGACCTGGCAACCGGTATCGATCAGCACCACGTCGCCCGCCTTCAGCGTCTGCACATAGCTCACCCCGTGCGGGAAGGCTGTCGCCGCTCCAAACAGCACAATGCAAAAGTACGATCCCGGCGCGCCCACCTTGCGGTGCGCCCGCGCAATAAAGTCAGTTACCTCGACCGTAGTGATACCTTCGTGCAGAATGCTCGCTGCCGCCTTGTGCACCTCCAGCGTCATGTCCTTCACGCGCTGCATCAGCGCGATTTCGGCGGCCGATTTACGCGCGCGGCAAAACGCCGTCACGGACCTGGCGTTTTCCAGCGAATAGCCGGCGGCCAGCGGGCGGATGCCGTCGGCGATGAAAAAGGCGGCGCTTTCGTCGATGCCGATACGTGGCGGCGTGGCCGCATCGGGGCCGATCCCCATCTCGCCCAGCACGTCGATAAACAGCTGGTAAGGACTTCCATGCTCGTCCCAGCAGTGGATGGTGCCCTCGACCAGCATGTAATCTGCGATGGTGAGTTCCTCAAAGCGCGGCGCGATGTAAGCTAGCCGACCGTGCGCAGGCAGGATCGCGCCCACCATGCGCTCGCTGGCGAACCACCTGGTGCCGGTGAAGTAAGTCATATTGGTGCCGGCGTCGAGGTAGATGGCAGCAATGCCTTCGCGCTGCATGAAGGCCTGGGCTTTGGCGATACGCTGCAGATGCTCGTCTTTGCCGATTGCGCACATACCATCCGTCATGTCCGACAGGGCGTCCAGAGCCGACTCCATACTGCTGCCGCCTATCGTCATTTCTTTGGCTCCTCGGGCTTTTTTTCTTCGGTATCTGTCGAGAACTGCAGTTCCGGCGTGCTGTCGCCGTCCTTGCCGGCCTCGTCGGACTGTGGCAGCTGCAGCGAGTCCGGGTCGGCTTGTGGCGCGTCGATCTTCAGCTCCAGTTGCTCGGTCATGTCGACCTTGTCGCCAACCGACACCAGGCTCGGGAAGGCGATAATCAGGCCGACCATGACCACCTGGATCACCACGAAGGGCACCGCGCCCCAGTAAATGTCGGAAGTCTTGACCTCTTCCGGCGCCACCGAGCGCAGGTAGAACAGGGCAAAGCCAAAGGGCGGGTGCATGAACGAGGTTTGCATGTTCACGCCTAGCAGCACCCCGAACCAGATAAGGTCGATGCCCAGTTTTTCCGCCACCGGGCCCACCAGCGGCACCAGGATGAAGGCCAGCTCGAAAAAGTCGAGGAAAAAGGCCAGCACGAAGAACATGATATTGACCACGATAAGGAAACCGAGCACACCGCCGGGCAGGCCGGTTAGCAGGTGTTCGACCCACAGATCGCCGTTCACGCCCCGGAACACCAGCGCGAACACGGTCGACCCGATCAGGATGAACATCACGAAGCAGGACAGGCGGGTGGTCGAATTCATGGCCTGCTTGAGCAGGCTCCAGGACAGGCGCCGGTTCATCATCGCCAGCACGATGGCCCCGGCCGCGCCCATGCCGCCGCCTTCGGTCGGACTGGCCATGCCCACGAAGATCGTGCCAAGCACCAGGAAGATCAGCGCCAGCGGCGGCACCAGCACGAACACCACTTTCTCGGCCATCACCGACAGCAAACCCAGTTTGAAGTAGCGATTGGCCAGGGCCAGCAAGAACGCGAGAATAATGCCGAAGGAGGCCGAAAAGATGCCCAGTCGGTCAGCATGCAGGTCGGGGTGGCTGGCGCCCCACAGCCAGTAGAAAGCTATCGACAGGCCGATCGCCGCCACCAGCAGCGCCACCAGCGAGAGCACGCCGCTGTCGCCGTTGGGTTGGCGCAGGTTGCGCGCCTCGAGCGGCAGGGCAGGTGCGTACGCGGGCCGGAAGATCGAGACCGACAGCACGTAGCCGGCATACATGGCAGTGAGCAGCAGGCCTGGCAAAAACGCCGCGCGGTACATATCGCCCACCGAGCGCCCCAACTGGTCGGCCATCACGATCAGCACCAGCGAGGGCGGAATGATTTGGGCCAGCGTGCCCGACGCCGCGATCACGCCCGAAGCCAGGCGCTTGTTGTACCCGTAGCGCAGCATCACCGGCAGCGAGATCAGGCCCATCGAAATCACCGAGGCCGCCACCACGCCCGTCGTTGCGGCCAGCAGGGCGCCGACAAAAATCACGGCATAGGCAAGGCCGCCACGGATTGGCCCGAACAGCTGGCCGATGGTGTCGAGCAGGTCCTCCGCCATCCCCGACCTTTCCAGGATCAGACCCATGAAAGTAAAGAAGGGAATGGCCAGCAGCGTGTCGTTGGCCATGATGCCGTAGATGCGCAGCGGCAGGGCGGTCAGCAGTTCAGGCTTGAGCAGTCCCAGCTCGATCCCGATCAGCCCGAAGAACAGGCCGTTGGCTGCCAGCGAAAAGGCAACCGGAAAGCCCGACAGCAGAAAGATGACCAGGGTGCCGAACATGATCGGCGCGATGTTCGCAATGATGAAAGATTCCATGTAATTCTGCTCAGTTCAACTGGTTGGCGGCTTTGATCGCTTCGATCTCGTCCTTTGGCGTGGTCACCTGTTTGGCGAAATCGGCGCCGTCGCTGCGCCCCGCCAGAAAGGCGATGCGCTTGATGATCTCGGAGACCGCCTGCAGCACGATCAGGGCAAAGCCCAGCGGCACCAGCAGTTTGGACGGCCACACGATCAGTCCACCGGCGTTGTTGGACATTTCGGCATTGCTGACCGAGAGCGCCGCAAAGGGAATGCCGTACCAGAGAATGAGCAGGCATACCGGCAGCAGGAAAAACACGAAACCGAACAGGTCGATCCAGACCTGAGTGCGCTTCGAGAAGCGCCCCACCACCACGTCGATGCGCACATGTTCGTCGCGGCGCAGCGTGTAGGCCGAGGCCAGCAGGAACATGGCCCCATACAGGTACCACTGGATTTCGAGCCAGGCGTTGGAGCTGCTGTTGAAGGCGTAGCGGATGATGGCGTTGCCGGCGCAGATAACGACGGCGGCCAGCAGGGCCCAGCTGACGAAGCCGGCGATTTTCTCGTTGGCTTTGTCGATCAGGCGTGAGAGGGACATGAACATGGATCTTGAGTCTCCGTTTTGGTTGCTGCTGTCACGCCTCGCCGGGCGCCTTGTTACTGGGCCAGCTGGGCTCTGACCCGGGCAATGGCCGCGCGCACCTGGCGCGGCGCGGTGCCGCCCACATGGTCGCGCGCCGCGACCGATCCTTCCAGCGTCAGCACTGCGAACACGTCGTCATCGATCAGCGGCGAAAATGCGCGTAGCTGGTCCAGCGACATTTCCGACAGGTCGCAGCGCAGGTCGTCGCAAGCGCGCACTGCATGCGCCACCGCTTCGTGGGCGTCGCGGAAGGGCAGGCCTTTCTTGACCAGGTAGTCGGCCAGGTCGGTCGCGGTGGCGTAGCCCTGCAAGGCCGCAGCGCGCATATTGTCGGCCTTGACCGTGATCCCGCGCGCCATGTCGGCGAAAATGCGCAAGGTGTCGATGACGGTGTCGGCGGTATCGAACAGCGGTTCCTTGTCTTCCTGGTTGTCCTTGTTGTAGGCCAGTGGCTGGCCTTTCATCAGGGTGAGCAGGCCGGTCAGGTGGCCGAACACGCGGCCGGTTTTGCCGCGCGCCAGTTCAGGCACGTCCGGGTTTTTCTTTTGCGGCATGATCGACGAACCGGTGCAGAAGCGGTCGGCGATGTCGATGAAGCCCACCCGTGGGCTCATCCAGATGATCAGTTCCTCGGACATGCGCGAGATATGCGTCATGACCAGGGCGCTGGCGGCGCAAAATTCGATCGCGAAGTCGCGGTCCGAGACGGCGTCGAGCGAGTTGTGACACACGTCGTCAAAGCCGAGCGTGCGCGCCACCCTTTCGCGGTCGATCGGGAAGGTGGTGCCGGCCAGTGCGGCAGCGCCCAGTGGCAGGCGGTTGGCGCGCTTGCGGGCGTCGGCCATGCGTTCGCAGTCGCGTCCGAACATTTCGACATAGGCCAGCATGTGGTGGCCAAAGGTGATCGGCTGGGCCACCTGCATGTGGGTGAACCCGGGCATGATGGTGTCGGCGTGCTGCTCGGCCAGGTCGACCAGGGCGCCGCGCAAGCCGTTCAGCAAGGTGGTGATGTCGTCGATGGCCGAGCGCACGTACAGGCGGATGTCGGTGGCCACCTGGTCGTTGCGCGAGCGACCCGTGTGCAGGCGCTTGCCGGCGTCGCCCACCAGTTCGGTCAGGCGTTTTTCGATATTGAGGTGGACGTCTTCGAGGTCGAGCAGCCACTCGAAACTGCCGGCTTCGATTTCAGCGCGGATCTGGGCCATGCCGCGTTCGATCTCGGCGCGGTCGCCCGCGCTGATGATGCCCTGTGCTGCCAGCATTTCGGCATGCGCGAGCGAACCCTGGATGTCAAACAGGGCCAGGCGTTTGTCGAAAAAAACCGAAGCTGTATAGCGTTTGACGAGGTCGGAAACAGGTTCCGAGAAGCGCGCCGACCAGGCTTCGCCTTTGGTGGAAAGTTGTGAGGTCATGTGGGAGGTTCCTAGGGATTTATCTGATTATAAACAAGGTGGAGTCCCTGCGTGCGATCGCCGTATTGGCGGCCGGCCCCCCGCATGTCCGGTTTTTGCACCCCAATCGCCCTTCACCCCGCAATTTTTCGAGCCTCTGCCAGCCATTCCGCATGCGAGCCGCTGGCGAAGGCCTCTGGCCGCTTTTCGGCCAGTTTGATCAGTCGCTGCGCCTCGGCCCGTGCGCCGGCCTGGTCGCCCTGCGCCTGCAGTCCCAGCGCAAGACGGTAATATGCCTCCGACCCGTTCCGGATGATATGAATTTGCGCATCCCCTTGCAGGGCGCTATCGAAGGCACGCGCGCTGGTGCGGTAAGCCTCCAGCGCCGCCGCCTTGTTGTCCAGTAGCCGGTGGCAATCACCCTGGAACGTGTAATTGCGCGCCAGGCTGCTCACTGCAAGCTTGTCGGAGGCGTCGCGCGCCGCCAGGTCGTTCAGGATGATCGCCGCCTTTTTCAAATACTCCAGGCCGACTTTCTCGTCGCGCGAGCGCGACTTGTGGCCGCCGTAGGTCTGCAGTGCATTGGCTTTTTGCAGGCGCAAGGTGTCGTTGTCTGGTTCCTTGACCATCATCGCTTCGAGCAGCGCGATCTCCTGTTCGATCAGGGCGAACACGCGCGGCATGTCCTTGACCACACCAGCCTCGCGTTGCTGCGTACGCACCAGGTAGGCGTGCATATTGAGCCGTTCAAGATTGGCGGGATTTTTCGGCGCCCATAGCTTGAACTCCTTCTCGGCCAGGTCAAGGTACTGGCGCGATGGCTGTTTGCCGTTCAGTGCGGCCTGCGCGGTACGCAAATGCATCTTGATCAGTTCATAGTGCATGACGCTGTCATCGGGATACTGCTTGACGATGGCACCGTAGCGCACGGCCGAGGCCTGCAGGCGGGTGATCGCCTCCGCGGTCTTGCCTTCGATTCCGAGCAGGGCGGCGATGTCGCTATTGGTTTCAGCCCACGAGGCGCTGGCGCCCTTGTTATCAGGGTGGCGCGCCAGCGCAGCATCGAGCAGGGCCATGGCCTTGGCGCGCGCCCTGGCGGCGCCGGCTTCGTCACCGAGGTGCGGTAGATTGACACCGTTGTACATGAGATGCGCGAGCTTGCGGTAGCCTTCCGCCAGTTCGGTGGCCAGGGCCGGATCGCTGATCTCGCTGGTGCCCAGGGTGTCCAGGTAGCGCAGCGCGTCCTGGACCAGCTTCTTGCGCACCGACAGTGAGCCTGTCAGCGTCTCCATCGCGTCGTAGTAGGTGAAGATCATCTCGTTGGCGAACTGGCGCACCTGGGCCGCGCGCGTAGCCGCAATTTGCTGCTGGCGTACTGCCTCATTTTTTTGCTGGATGGTGCCGCCGATGCCTGCGCCGATAGCCAGCACGGCCGCCAGGCCAAGCGCGGTCCCCACCTGGTGCCGCCCAATGAATTTGCGGGCCACATAATGCCAGGAGTGCGGCCGCGCGCGGATCGGCTTGCCGTCGAGCCAGCGCTGCAGATCGGCCGCCAGTTCGGCCACCGTGGCGTAGCGGCCCGCAGCCTCCTTGGCGCAGGCCTTGAGCAAAATCGTATCCAGTTCCCCGACAAGGGCGCGGGCCCGTTGCGGCGCTGCGCGCGCGGCAATCTGGCTGGCTTTCTTGGGGCTGTCCTCCAGCACCGCGCGAATCGCGTCGGCGGCACTGCTGGCGGTGGCACTGCCCAGTCGTTCATAAGGACTGCTGCCGGCGAGCAGGTCGTACAGCAGCAGGCCGAGCCCGTGCACGTCGGTGGCCACGCTCACCGGCAGGCCGCGTACCTGTTCCGGGCTGGCATAGCGCGGCGTGAACAGGAGCGCGGCATCGCGCGTCAGTTCGGCCCCGCCTTCGGACTCCATCAGGCGCGCTACACCGAAGTCGAGCAGCTTGGGGATACCGCTGCTGGTAACGAGGATGTTGGACGGCTTGATGTCGCGGTGGATCAGCAACTGCTGGTGGGCGGCCTGCACTGCCGCGCACACTGCCACCATCAAGCTGACGCGCGCGTGCACGCCCAGTTGTTTGAGCTCGCAGTAGGCGTCGATCGGCACGCCTTCCACCAGCTCCATGACCAGGTAGGGCATGCCGTCGGCAGTGCTGCCGCCATCGAGCAGGCGCGCGATGTTGGGGTGATTGAGCGCGGCCAGGGCCTGGCGCTCGCGTGCCATGCGGCGGGCGTCCATATCAGTGCCGAGGTTCCCCTTGAGCAGCTTGACGGCGACTTTTTGCTGGTAAGCGCCATCGGCGCGCTCGGCGGCGTAGACCACACCCATGCCGCCCTGGCCGATGGCCTCCATCAGCACATAGGCGCCGGCCCGGTGGCCGCTGAAGTCACGCTCGCCGCTGTCCGCTGCGGCGTCGCGACCGAATTGAGCCTGCTGGTCGCCAAAGGCGGTCAGGCCGCTCGCATGGCCCAGCAGCGACTGTACTTCGGCCAACAGCTCGGGCGCTCCCGCGCATTGGGCGGCGACGAATGCCGCGCGTTCGGATGGATCGAGTTCGAGCGCATCGGCAAGGATCTCTTTTGCGCGCGGCCATTGGGTGGAGCTGAGGGTCATGAGGCGAGTGCCCTTTTGAGGTAGAGAAGCGCGACCGACCACTCGCGCTTGATGGTGGCCGGCGAAAGATTCATGGCCGTGGCCGTGTCTTCGATGGTGAGGCCGGCGAAATAGCGCAGTTCGACGATTTCGGCCTGGCGCGGGTCCAGCGTCGCGAGTGCCTCCAGCGCGTCGTTGAGGGCGATGACATCGACAGCATCCTCCGGCCGCGCTTCGACCCCGGGCAGTGACATGGTCAACGTCAGCTTTTGCCACTCGCCGCCGCGTTTGTCGGACTTGCGTGCAAGCGCATGATTCACCAGCACCTGGCGCATAGCATTGGCGGCGATACCGAAAAAATGCGCCCGGTTCTGCCACTGCGGTGCGTCCCTGGCCAGCTTGATGTAGGCCTCGTGCACCAGGCCGGTCGCCGAGATGGTGTGGGCCTCATGTTCGCGGCGCAGCTGGGACGCCGCCAGTCGCCGAATCTCGGCGTACACCTCGTCGAACTGGGACTGAAAGGGATCAGTAGCGGGAGCCGGCATGCGTGATCCAGGCGAATTAGAGTACTTGCAATTTTAGCATTGTAGTTGCTGACTGTAATCGCTGTTGTAAATATATTTTAAATTTGTGAGCCAATTTGAGCGGCGATCTTGCATTACCCAATGAGAGTGCTGAAAAACGTTGTTTATCAGCTCCAACCATTATTCGCCCCCATCAGAAAGGTCACGACCATGTTCAAGAAAAGCTGCCTCCAACTCGCCGTATGTGCCAGTATTGCCGCCCTGTCCGGTTGCGGAGGTGGCGACGACGCGCCTGTCGCGGTCGCCCCTGTCGCGCCGGCGCCTGCTCCGGCGCCGTTGCCCGCGCCGCTGATCAGCATGACGGTGACGCCGTCGCTTGGCAAAATCAGCAATGCCGACGTGGTACTCAAGCGCCTCGACGGCTCGGTTATCCAGACGCTCAACACTGGTTCCAAGGGCAGTGTCACCTTCACCAATCTGGCAGCAAACCTTGGGCAGGTGATGGTCGAGGTGCTGGGCGCATCCAACGCTACCTATTTTGACGAAGCCAAGCGTGCCGAGCTGCCCTACGCCGCCGGCCAGATCATGCGCACGGCGCTGGCGGCGGTGACCGCCAATAGCGATGTCGCGGTGACGCCGCTTACTACGGCCGCTGCCGCGCGCGCTGCGCAACTGGCCGGTGGTCTCAATGCCGCCAATATCGCCGCAGCCAACGCGGCGATTGGCGCCACCTTCGGCGTGGCCGATATCGTGATGGCGCCGACCCTTGTGGGCAGCAATGCCGACATGGCGGCGCTGGCCAATACGGCCGCCGGCCAGTATGCCCTCAAGCTGGCCGCGCTGGCACAAGTAGCAGTCACCCAGAATGCCGGAACCGTGGCGCCCGCTCTGGCCATGCTCGACGCCATTGCCAAAGATATGCCGGACGGCGTCTTTGATGGCAAGGCAGGAACCGCCGCCTTGCCCAATCTGCCGTACAACGTGGCGAGCTTTATCAGCCAATGGTTGACTGCGGCGAGCTCGCTGGTGACGGGAACGAACTTCGCGGCCTATCTGAATGCCGCGAACTTTGCAGTCACCGGCGCCGGCACTGCACCGGCGCCAACGCCAACGCCGACGCCGACGCCAACGCCAACACCAACGCCAACCCCGACGCCGACGCCAACACCAACGCCAACGCCAACCCCGACGCCAACCCCGACGCCAACCCCAACGCCAACGCCAACGCCAACGCCCACTCCAACCCCAGATGGCGGTATGCCGCCAGTCGGCGCGTGGATCGGCAAAACGGTAGGCTCGGGAGCGAGTGGCGACTGCTATGTCGATATTTTCACCACCGGCTTCATGTCAGTGGAAATCGGCATGAATTACAAAGTGCGCGCCACTTACACAGGCGTCGCGCCAGACGTCTTTGCCAGCACCGCCACCCTGAATAGCTGGGCTGCTTTGGATACAGTGAACGGTGTGACGGCACTTATTTCTGCCTCCTTCACCAAGGCAGGCCAACTTGATTCAGTGTCATCAGTTAATAACGGAGCACCTGGCGTCGTTTGCTTCGACCTGAAAAAACAATAATCAAGGGAGTCGATAACATGTTTTCACAACGAGAATGCACGCGTCACACACTAGTGTTGCTGCTGTCTGCCATGTGCGCGCTGCCCGGCTTTGCCGCCGACGCAGTCAAAGTGGACAGCAATTTCGACGCCGCTGCCATGGCGCCCAAGCTGATCAAGGGCCAGTCCGACGACAACAAGATGGTGCGCGGGATCAAGCGGCTGGCTATCGGCTCCTTCGACGTCGAATTCGCGACCAAGGGTTCATCGAGCGCCACCGCGACCCGTATGGGTCAGTCAGCCAACGCAAACGGTAGCAACAGCCGCTCCACCACCAGCGTGTCGATGGCGCTGGCTGGCGTCAACGAGGCCGATTTCCAGGCCATCGTTGAGCAGCTGCACGCCGATTTCGTCAAGCAGGTGAAGGCGGCGGGGATCGAGGTGGTGGGCGTGGACAAGGTGATGAACACGGAAACCTACCGCAAGATGGCCGCCAGCGGCAAGCCGGCCCCGCACGTCAAAAGCGGAGGCAACGAAACTTCGGTCGTCGTGACGCCTGAAGGGCGCCCGGTCGTCGGTTTCAGCCTGATGAGCAAAGGAGGCGGCTTGGCGGCGTTGAGTAACTTCAGCACCTTCACCGGCACCATGTTCACCGGTCCGGACATCGCCAAGGAGCTCGATGCGACGGTGGTCAATGTGCGCATGGTGGTGCGTTTTGTCGAGCAGCAGAGCAGCAACTCGAGCTTTCTGGGGCGCGTGTCCGGTTCCGCCACGGTGGAGTCGAAGATTAGTCCGACGATCGTCGCCGGCGACACCACGGTGCACATCTTCAGCCCACAAGGCGGTGGCGCGCTCACGCTGCAAGAGCCGATCCAGATCGACCAGGCCGCGTTTACCGGCGTGCGCGACGTCACGTCGACCGCCGCCAAGGCGACCGGCGTTGGACTGGCAGTTCTGTCGTTCGCGATGGGATCTGGCAGCAGCACGCAAATCAAGGAGTTCGAGGCGGTTGCCGATCCGGTCAAGTACCGCGATCTGGTCGGTAACGGCCTGGGGCAGGTCTCCAGCATGATGGTGCATCAGCTCCTGATGCTGCGCTAAGGCTGCGGAAAGAGCAGGAAAAGTATGCCATGATGTGGCAACTTTTCCTGAGGAGAGATGTATGCGTTGTTCGATGTCGGCGGGCGCCATGCTCGCGATTGTCCTGGTGGCCGGCGTGGTTGCGCCGGTTCAGGTGCAGGCCCAGGAAGCAAAGCCGGCCGCCGCTGCGGCGCAATATCCGGCCAAGCCCGCCGATGTGGCCTCGGTCGACGCCATCATCGCGGCGCTGTACGACGTTATTTCCGGTCCGGCCGGGAAGCAGCGCGACTGGGCCAGGCTGCATTCCCTGTTCAGTCCCGAGGCAAGGATGTCGGCGATCAACCAGCGCAAGGATGGCAGCGTCAGCCTCACTGCCATGAAGGTCGACGACTACATCGCGCGCACCAACAAGCCTTTCATGGAAATGGGCTTCTTCGAGACCGAGCTGGCGCGCAGCACCGAGACCTACGGCCAGCTGGTCCATGTGTTCAGCACCTATGAAGCGCGAAGGGCCAAAGAGGACGTCAAGCCGATGATGCGTGGCATCAATAGCATACAGCTCTACCACGACGGCAGCCGCTGGTGGGTTACCAGCCTGATCTGGCGCGCTGAAGACCCTTCATTGCCCCTGCCCGAGCGCTATCTGAAAAGCCGCTAGTCGGCAGTGGGGGCGCTACTCGCCCCAGCCGCGTACCTGGTGCCCGCCAAAGACCATCTTGCGCACGGCCTCGCTGGCCAGACCGTCGGTGAAGCCGGGCGTCATGGCGCTGACCGCGTCCAGCAGGCCAATTTGTTCGGCCGACAGCGTGCATGTCAGCGCAGCCAGGTTGTCGTTCAACTGCTCCAGTTTGCGGGCCCCGAGCAGTACCGACCCCACGCCGGTGCGTGCAAGGGTCCAAGCCAGCGCTATCTGTGCCGGCGGTCGCTCATGCTCGGCCGCTACCTGGCGCAGCACTTCCAGAACATCCCAGTTTTTGTCTGAAAATTTGCTGTCGCCGAACGGGTTGGCGCCGCTCAGGCGTCCAGCTTTGCCGGTATCGCCGCGCTTGTATTTGCCGGACAAAAATCCGCCCGCCAAGGGGCTCCAGGGTATCACTGCCATAGCCGCCTCGCGCGCGGCGGGCAGGTGCTCGCGTTCGATGTCGCGCGCCACTAGCGAGTATTCGAGCTGCATGGCCACCGGACCGGGCATGCGGCGCTCGGTCGCGATGGTCGCTGCCTTCATTGCTACCCACGCGGGCATGTCGGAGAAGCCGAAATAGCGGATCTTGCCGGCTCGGACCAGGTCGCCCAGGGTCTGGGTAATTTCCTCCACCGGCGTGACCCCGTCCCAGATATGCATCCAGTACAAATCAATGAAATCGGTGCCCAGCCTTCGAAGGGAGGCGTCGAGCGCACGGTGGATGTTCTTGGCGCCGGCCCCGCCCGCATTTGGATTGCCCGGTCTGCCTGCATGCGCGGCGAGCGGACTGGCCGAAGCGTTGAAGCCGAACTTGGTCGCCACGACCACCTGGTCGCGCACCCCGGCATCGGCGATGAATCTGCCCACCATCTCCTCGCTGGCGCCGCCCGCGTAGATATCGGCGGTATCGATAAAATTGCCGCCCTGGTCAAGGTAGGTGTCGAACAATTGACGCGCATCGCGCTCGGTGAGGCCCCAGCCCGGAGTGCCGAAGGTCATGGTGCCCAGGGCTAGGGGGCTGACCACCAGGCCGGAGCGGCCTACAGTGCGGAAGCTGGTGAGGTTCATTGCGGTACTTTCATAGTGATCGATATGTTAGTCTGGCAGTCTTGCGCGCGTGGGTCAATTGTTTTATAAAGACCGTTATGAAAGACAGCAAAACCACAAAAATTGGGCGCCCACGGGCGTTTGAGCGAGAGGTCGCCTTGGAGCAGGCCATGTACGCATTCTGGCGCCACGGCTACGAAACCACATCGGTTGCCGAACTTACCCAAGCCATGGGGGTGACTGCACCGAGCCTGTACGCGGCCTTTGGCGACAAGAAGGGCCTGTTTCTGGAAGCTGTGCGGCTGTATGCGGGCGACCCAGCCAGCATCGGGCAAGCGCTCGATGCCACGCCAACTGCGCGCGACGCGGTGCAGTCCATGCTCGAGGCGGCAGCGCGGGGATTTACCGGCGCTTCGACCCCGCGGGGTTGCCTGCTGGCCAGTGCTACCGCCAGCGGCTCGGCCGCTTCCGCCGACGTGCAGGCCGAGGTAAGAGAGGTGCGCCTGACCATTACAAATTTGCTGGCGGGCAGGATCGAGCGCGATGTCAGCGCGGGCGTTCTGGCGCCCGATTCCGACCCAATGACGCTGGCCCGCTTCGTGATCGGCGTCATCCAGGGCATGTCGGTGCTGGCGCGCGATGGTCTGACGCGCGACGATTTGCTGGCCTTGACCGGGCCCGCGCTACAGGCCCTCCGACCAGCGACGGCAAGTCCTTAAGCCGGGCTGCGGCACGTCAGTGCGGCCCTGCGCAAAGGAACAGCAACGATCGTGGATTCGACGGTAGAATTGTTTTTTTTCGCCGGATCCGCACAGCCATGGCTTCCATGTCCCAATTACAGATCAGCACCGACAGAACGGAACTCGACGTTCCGCTCATTTACCGCTTCCTCAGCGAGCAGTCCACCTGGGCGGTGGGCATTTCGCGGGCCGTCGTCGACCGCGCCATCGAGAATTCCCTGTGCTTCGGCGGCTACGTGGACGGCCGCCAGGTCGCGTTTGCGCGGGTAATCACCGATTACGCTACTTTCGGCAACCTGGTTGATGTGTTCGTGGTGCCCGAATTTCGCGGGCGCGGCTACGCCAAGGAAATTATGAAGGCGGTCATGGTGCATCCCAGCCTCAAGGGCCTGCGCCGCTTCATGCTGGCCACCGGCGACGCCCACGGCCTGTACGAACAGTTCGGCTTTACCGCGCCCCAGCGTCCCGACACGCTCATGGAGCGCTACTTCCCCAACATCTACGTCAGCTAAGCGAGCGTAGCCAGCCCACAAAGTTCATCCAGGCGTCCAGTCTGGGCAGTACTTCATAGCTGGCCTGCTGCACCAGCATTACAGCGAGCAGAATCAGGTAGGGTGCACGCACCTTGCCGCCGCTATGATAGTCGTGCAGCATCAGTGCCAGCACCACCAGCGAACTGATGGCAAATCCCAGGTGAAACGCCAGGGCGAATGAACTTCCTTCCGGCAGCACATAAAATCCCAGCACCCTTGCGAGCGCCGGCGGCAGCAGCAGCAGCGCGGTCGACGCCATGAAGCGCGCGTGCAGCTGCACATTGTGGCGGTTGTGGATTGCCAGCGCGTAAGCGACCACGAAATACACGGTGGCCATCATATCCAGAAAGAACAGGCGGTGGCCGAAGGCCTTGGCGAAGCCGCCGCTGCGTGTGAGCATATCGTGATCGATCATGACACCGCCGATCGCAAACAGCACCACCAGCAGCACCGAGGCCTTGCCGATTGCACGGTGCCAGCGCAACTGGCGCTGGCGTACCAGCCAGGACTGGCCGATCAGCAGCAACATCCACAAGGTGGCCACCCCGCCATGCAATAGATGGGTGAATTTTGCCTCGCCAATGCGGCTGTAGAAGGAGGGGAAGAAGCCGACCAGGGCAGTCAGCAGGAGCAGCGCGAAGTAGAACGGGGCGTTGCGGTACAGCGGTTCAGGGCGAATTTGCATGCTGACCTCTGGTGAACGTTGTCAATGAACGGCTTGTCCATTTGATAATTCACCAGTGTATCAGCATGCCTCTCGGCAATCTACTGCCAGTTCATCAGCACCGGTGGCACCAGCAGCAGCAGGGCCAGCACGAAAAATATGAGCTGCAGCGGTACCATCCACTTGGCCCAGGTAATCCAGGGAATGCGCGCCAGCGCCAGCACGCCGATGGTGACGCCCGAGGTCGGAATCATCGGCATGGTCAGTTCGCCGAACTGGAATGCGAGGATCGAAGTCTGGCGGGTGACGCCCACCAGGTCCGACAGCGGCGCCATGATCGGCATGGTCAGCGCGGCCTGCCCGGTGCCCGAGTGGATGAAGAAGTTGATCACGGTCTGGATCAGGAACATCTTCTGGGCGGCGAAAATCGGGTGCGCAGACTGCACCAGCGGCATCAGCGAATGCAGCATGGTGTCGATGATGTGCGCGTCCTTGGCCAGGATTAGGGTGGCGCGCGCGAGCGCGATCACCAGCGCCGTGGCAACCAGGTCGCGCGCGCCCTGTACGAATGCTTCCACGAAGGTGTCCGCGTCCAGCCGGCCCACCAGCCCCACCACGATCCCCATGAACAGGAACAGCGCGGCGATATGCATGATCTCCCACTGGAACCACACCACGCCGACAACCATCGCGATCATGAAGCCCAGGAAGGTCAGCAGCACTGCGCCGTGCACGGCGGTGATGCCATTGAATTCGCCGAAGTTGATGCTGGTTTCCTTGCGCCGCTCCTGGTCCATTTCGTAGGTGGGGCTGAGCTGGGGATTGCGCTTGATGCGCGCGCCGTACCACATCAAAAAGGCGATAGTGACGGCGGTGAAGATGGCCCACACGATGATGCGGTAGCCCATCCCCGAGAACATCTCGACGCCGGCGATTTTCTGGGCCACGCCCACGTTGAAGGGATTGAGGAAGGCCGCGGCAAAGCCGACCTGCGCGCTCACGAAGGGAATCGATACGCCGATGATGGTGTCGTAACCCAGCGCCAGCGCCAGCGGCACGAAGATCAGCACGAAGGGAATCGACTCTTCGCTCATGCCGAACGAGGCGCCGCCCAGCGAGAACATCGTCACGAACACCGGGATCATCATGGTGCGTACGAAGGCCGACGAGGTATGCGCCTTGGCTACGCCCTTGATCATCGCGTCGATGGCCTCGGTGCGCTGCAGGACCGAAAAGGCGCCGCCCACAATCAGTACGAAGCCGATGATTTCAGCCGCTGCGATGAAGCCTTTGATGGGCGACATCATCAAGTCCACGAAGCCTTGCGGATTGCTGGCGATGTACTTGAAGGAGGTGGGGTCGATGCGCGGCTTGCCGTCGACCATGACGGTATCGTACTGCCCGCCCGGCACCAGCCAGGTGGCCAGCGCAATCATGGCCAGGATCATAAATAGCAGAACGAAGGTATTGGGTAGTCTCAGTTTCATTATTATTCTTCCCGATTTTCTATTGGCTCAACAGTTGGCCGGCCCGGAATGCTAACGGTCCGGCGATTTTACCTACTGCCATGCCACGCAGAAGGTGGCGGTGGGCGGTGCGGGCAAAGAATACACCCGGCACCGTGCAGCGCAGCGCGGTGGTTTTGCCGCTGACCGGATCGATCAGGTCGGCGATGGCGTCGCCAGCTTCGACCCGTTCGCCCAGCTGGCGCAGAAACACCAGCACACCCGCGTGCGGCGCCGACAGCGGCTCCACGCCTTCGAGCGGGGTGGCCTCGCACAAGGCGGACGGCAGCGGGTCGTAGGGCATATCCAGCACACCTTCCTGGGCCAGGTAGTTCAGCAGGCCGCGCGCATCCTGCCTGGCGTGCTGATAGTCGACATCCATTTCGCCGCGCAGCTCCACGGTGACCGACATGCAGGCTGGCGGAATCGGATGGCTGGGGCCGAAGTGGCTAGCCAGGTCCCACCACAGGCGGCTGCACGCCTCGTCGAAAGGCTCGCCCCCGGCTTCGAGCGCCAGCAGGAGCGCGTGCGCGCCCATGTAGGCCGACAGACGGCTGGCCGCCGGCGCCAGCGGGGTGCCTGCATAGATATGCAGCACCGCTTCGTTATCGCAATGCAGGTCGAGCACGATGTCGGCGTCGATCGCCATGCCGAGCAAGGTCTTTTTGAGCATGTCGGCATCGGTGGCAGGTTCCCAGGTGGCCACCGAGGCCAGCGCGTGGGCACGCACCAGGGCCACATTGGCCGCGGCATCGGGCCCCAGTTTGCCATGCAGGGAGGCTTTCAGATCCTGTGCCACGTGCTTGTAGGCGCGATTGAAATTGGTGCCAGTGGTGAGGTCAAAGCGGCCAAAGGGCGCGCCGATGATGGCCTGGCCCAGGCCGATCGGATTGGCCGCCGGGACCAGAATTACCTCGCCGCGAATTTTGCCGGCCGCGTCGAGCGCATCGAGTTCGGCGCGCAGGAACTGGGCCACCAGCATTCCCGGCACCTCGTCGGCATGCAGCGCCGCCTGTATATAGACCTTCTTGCCCGAGCCGGGCGCGCCGTAGTGAAAACTGCTTAGCTGGCAGGACAGGCTGCTGTCCGGTGGGGAAACTGGATGTTTTTTTACTTGCATGGTGTGTTTTGTGGTGGGGCGGTTGGCGGGCGGTAGCGGGTCTCGCTTCTGTCTCAATTATGTCTCATTTTTTTCATATCGTAAATCAATGTAAAAATCTTTTCAGTAAATGCTTGAGTTTTGTTATTGATCTCGGTACAGTCGATATCAAGTTGAAAAAACTCATGAAAAAATTTTTACATCGTTATTTTCATGCCAGCAGATACAGGACACGTGATTATGCCTAAAACCGCCGCCAGCGCACGCGATTATGCCTCTCCCGAGATCGCATTCGCACAATCTTCGCTGGGCGAAGCCTTGCTGAGGGTGCTGTCGGAAGGCTCCGCCTCCAACCGCGCCATCGCCGACTACCTGCTGCGCAACCAGGTGCGCGTGACCGCCCAGGGCATCGAGGAGCTGGCCGAGAACTGCCAGGTGTCGACCGCCACCATCAGCCGCTTCGCGCGTGATATCGGCTTCAAGAACTACGCCGCCATGCGCAATGAAGTGGCGAATACCTTGCAATCGGTGCTGCAGCCGGTCGACAAGCTGCGCAATAATATCGCGCGCCGCCCCGGCGCCAGCGTGCCGGCGCTCGAAAGTCTTGAATACGCGGCCGCCAACGTAAAAGCCTGCAGCCAGGCGCTCGACTTGCAGGAGCTGGAGAAGATCGTCACCGTGCTCACGCGCGCACGCACGGTCTATGTGCTCGGCTTTGGCCTGTCGTCGCAACTGGCGTCCATGCTGGCGCTGCACCTGCAGCCATTCTGCCAGCACGTGATCGAAGTGGCGGGGCAGGGCGGCACCGAGATCGCGGCCGGCCACCTGGCCAATATCACCTCCAAGGACGTGCTGCTGGTGATCTCCTTTCCGCGCTATTCGCTCGATGTGATCCGCCTGGCCGGCTTTGCCGCAGAGCGCGATGCGACCGTCGTCTCGATCACCGATTCCCCGGCTTCGGCGTTGGCCAAGGTCGCTACTCATGTGCTGTACGCCCAGAGCACTCACCCGATCCTGCCGAGCAGCGCCTCGGCCGCTATCGCGGTGATTGAAGCACTGGTGGTCACGCTCATGGTCTCCAATAAAGGCAATGTCGAGAAGGCCGCACGCCTGACCGAATCCATCTCGGCCTGGCTATACGGCGCCGACTCCGATTTCAACAGCAATACCGACGGCGCCCGCCGCTCGCCCACGTCCCGACCTAAGAAGCAGTTAATAAAACCACAGGAGTAAAGCCATGACCCAGCACTATAAAAAGCAGCCCGCAAGGACTGCTCTGGCCGCCGCATTGTCCGCTGTTTTTGGACTGGCCTCGCAACAAGCCTTCGCCCAGGCGGAAGAAGCCGTCAAGATCCAGCGCGTTGAAATTACCGGTTCCTCGATCAAGCGCGTCGATAACGAAACCGCGCTGCCGGTCCAGGTGATCAAGCGCGAAGACATCGACAAGAGCGGCGTGACGACTGCCGCCGAACTGCTCAAGAACATTACCGCCAACACCGCGCCGCTGTCCGACGGCGCCAGCATCACCGACGGCACCTCCGGCCAGCGCGGCTTCAATGGCGCCAACCTGCGCGGCCTGGGCGTGTCGTCCACGCTGGTGCTGCTCAACGGCCGCCGCATGGCCAACTTCGCTTCGCCCGGTGACAACGCCGGCGTCGATCTGAACAACATCCCGGCCGGCGCCATCCAGCGCGTCGAGATCCTCAAGGACGGCGCGTCGGCCATCTACGGCACCGACGCCATCGGCGGCGTGATCAACTTCATCACTCGCAAGGACTATCGCGGCGTGGACTTGAATGCCTCCATCGCAGGTACCCAGCAGGGCGGGGCGGGCAAGAAGACCGCGAGCATCAGCGGCGGCGCCGGTTCGCTCGAGACCGACCGCTTCAATGTGTTCGGCGTGCTTGACGTGCAAAAGCTCGGTTCCCTCCGCTCGATCCAGCGCGACTTCATCCAGGAGCGCCCACTGGCGACCAATCTTCCGGCCCTGATGTCGAGCAATACCTTCCCGGCCAACGTCGATATTTCGAGCACCCAGCGCAACCGCCTGATCGCCGCTGGTGTGCTGCCGGCCGGCAGCACCAGTAATCGCATCAACCCGAGTTCCCCGACCTGCAATCCCCCGGCAACGGTATATGCGCCGCAAGGACCCGGCACGGCCAGCGGCTGCAGCTACGACTACATGCGCGACACCGAGCTCTATCCAGAAGCGAGCAAGATCGGTTTCATCGGCCGCGCCACCTTCCAGATCAATAATGATCACCAGGTCTTCGCCGAGCTGGTCAAATCCAAGGCCGAGAGCCGCTATGTGCTCAGCCCCAATCCGATTCGGATCCGCAATCTGCCAGTGAGCCTGCTGCCAGCCAAGTACTCCGCGCCACTGACGGGCACCGGCTTGCCGACCACTTTCAGCGGTATCCGCTATCGCATGGAAGAAGCGGGCAACCGCACCAATGAAGTCACCAGCGAAGCCACCCGCCTGGTGCTGGGCGCCAGCGGTCTGGTAGCCGGCTGGGACTACGACGTCGGCATCAGCCGCGCCGAGAACCGCGCGGTGGACAATTACATCAATGGTTACGTGCTGTTCGATAAATTCGAAGCTGGCGTACGCGCAGGTACCATCAATCCGTTTGGGCCATCGAGCCAGGCAGGACGTGACCTGATCAACAGCATCAAGGTCAACGATGCAGCGCGTAAGTCCAAAGGCGTGACCACCTCGGTCGATGGCAAGGTATCGAAAGCGCTGATGGCGCTCGAAGGTGGCGACATGGCGATCGCGGTAGGCGCCGAGGCGCGCCGTGAACGGACGACGTTCACGCCGTCGGCTTTACTGCTGTCCAATAATATCGCCGGCGACCGCGGTACCGGCACCGCTTCGCTATCGGCCACCGATGACAGCCGTAGCGTCTGGTCGGTATTTTCGGAGCTGAACATCCCGCTGACCAAGAAACTTGAAGTCCAGCTGGCGCTGCGCCACGATGACTACAACCAGGTTGGCGCGACCACCAATCCGAAAATCGGCGTGCGCTGGATGCCAGCCAATAATGTGGTGATTCGCGGCTCGGCCAACACCGGCTTTCGCGCACCCTCGCTGGCAGACCTGAACCGTCCTACCACCTTCGGCAGCGCTGCCAGCTTTCTCACTGACCCGCAATGCGTGAGTACGGGCCTCGATACGGTCAACAACTGTACCGACCAGTGGTCGGTCGAGCGCCGCTCGAACAAGGACCTCAAGCCAGAGACCTCGCGCCAGTTCGCGCTCGGTGCAGTGTGGGACGTTACACGCGAACTGAATCTGTCGATCGACTACTGGAACATCACTAAAAAGGATGTCATCAGCACCTTGGGCGAGCAGATCATCGTCGAAAGCCCGGCCAAGTACAACGGCAAGTTCATTCAGCGTGACGTCGACGGTTACATCAGCAACATCCTGCTGCAGAAGGAAAACCAGGGCCGCTTGCAGACTTCGGGCTTCGATTTCGGCGCCGACTTCAAGACTGCGGCCGCGCCGATGGGCCGTTTCAGCGTGAATATGAGCGGCACTCTGGTGCTCAAGTACGACCGCCAGTTCGGCCCCCTGGAGCCGGACCGCAGCAATCTTGGCCTGTTCCTGAACGACCAGGTAGTGCAGAAGTGGCGTCACCGGATCAGTTTTGGGTATGACCGCGGCCCGCTCAGCGCGACCCTGTCGAACCAGTACTCGTCCTCGTACACCGACCATAACACCACCTATGAGCCGATCAGCGGTGCGGCGCTGCCAGCGCGCCGGGTATCGGCCTACTCACTGTGGGACCTGACCGGCAGCTATGCCATCAGCAAGCAGGTTAAAGTGCGGGTGGGTGTGCTGAACCTGCTCGATACCGATCCGCCGTATTCGAATCAAGCATATTATTTCCTGGCCGGTTATGATCCTACTTATACCGATCCTCGCGGACGCAGTGCTTTTGCGAGTGTGAACTACTCATTTCGATAAATAGGATGTCAAACCGATGCTGAAAATGGCCCGCCGATGTGCACCGTTGTTGTTTTTTGCGCTGCTGGTGGCGGGCCAGTCCCAGGCTCAGGACCAGCCGGTTCCGCCCAAATCGGAGACGGCTACCCAGATTAAGGCGGAAGCGGCGACTCAGCCGGCTCCCGCTGCAAGCCCGTCTGCGGCCCCGGCCACGCCCGTGGTTGAACCGCAGGCCGAACCGATTCGCACGGTGCAGATCATCGCGCCGGGCAAACCCAAGGGATCGCTGGTCATTATCGGCGGCGGTCTGCGCGGCGAAAATGCCCCCGTCTGGGAGCGCATCGTCGAGCTGGCGGGAGGCAAGGGCGCCAAAATCGCTGTATTCGGCTCTGCTTCCTCCAACCCCGAGCGTTCGGCGCGCATTGACGTCGAGCGCCTCAAATTCTATGGCGCCGATGCCTTCGCCGTGCCGATCGCGGTGCGGCTCAAGGGCACGGACTACCGCGCGGCGGCCAGCGACCCCGCGTTGGCCGAAGCCGTCCGCACGGCCGGCGGCGCGTATTTCGTGGGCGGCGACCAGGCCCGTATCACCCAGGCGCTGCGCAAGCCGGACGGCACCAGCACCCCGGTCCTGGACGCCCTGTGGGACATGTATCAGCGCGGCGGCGTCATCGCCGGCACCAGCGCCGGTGCAGCCATGATGAGCAAGACCATGTTCTACAACGTCAGCTCGGTCCTGGGCACACTCAAGCGCGGTGTCGCCGACGGCATGGAAATGGCGCCAGGTCTGGGCTTCATCGGCGACGACGTCTTCGTCGACCAGCACCTGCTGGTGCGCGGGCGCTTTGCGCGTATGTTGCCGGTGATGCTGGCCAAGGGCTACAAGCTTGGCCTGGGCATCGACGAGAACACTGCAATGATCGTGCAGCCCAACCGCGACGTCGAAGTGCTGGGCTACAAGGGCGCCTTGCTGCTCGACCTGGGGGCGGCCACCAGCAATCCTGGTGACTTCAATGTAAGCAATGCGCGCATCAGCTACCTTGACAATGGCGACCGCTACAACCTCAATACAGGCGTCTTCACTCCCTCGCGCGACAAGGCCAACGGCAAGTTCGACCCGGCCAAACCCTATTACAAAGGGCCGCTGTTCAACGCCGAAATCCTGGGCCATACCGCCATCGTGGAGCTGATGACCAAACTGATCGACAGCGACCAGCAGGATGCCATCGGCATCGCTTTCGGGAGCCCGCAAGATCTGCAGCCGGAGCTCGGCTTCGAATTCCGCCTGACCCGGGTGCCTGAAAGCGTCGGCTACGCCTCTGCCGTGTCGGACGCCTACGGGGTGTACCAGCTGCGCCTGGATGTAAGGCCGATCAAGATCCAGCAGCCGTTCTACCAGTACAAATAGGCGCTCTGGCCATACAATGGCGGTTCCACCTTTGAACGGAACTGCCATGAAGCGCTTCTCTTTTTTTGCTGGCCTGGTGCTGGCCGCCGGTCTGGCCCAGGCCCAGGCTCCGGCCACGGTGCGCGTCGACTACCAGCACGGCGGTGACGCCAAATCCGAACACTACGCGCTCGAAGGCGTCGCCATCGAGCCGCTGCCGTGGCCTGGCAACCCTGCGCGCCCGATCGACAATACCAACCGCGGCCAGAATATGGTCGAAGTGAGCGATGCCAAAACCGGCGAAGTTTTATATTCGCGCGGCTTTTCAACCATTTTCGGCGAATGGCGCACCACCGAGGAAGCGGGCAAGCTGGCGCGCACCTTCCAGGAATCGGTGCGCTTTCCCAAGCCGTCCAAACCGGTCAAGGTGCGCATTCTCACGCGTGACGAAAAAAATCGCTTCAAGCAGGTCTGGAGCGTTGATATCGATACCGATGCGCTCGACGTCGTGCGCCGGCAGGAGCCGGCGCCGGCCAGGCCGATTGCCATCCGGGTCAACGGCGCCTCGGCCGACAAGGTCGATCTGCTGATTATGGGCGACGGCTACACCGCAGCCGACATGAAAAAATTCGAAGCCGATGCGCGCCGCCTGTCGGACTACCTGTTCACGGTGTCGCCGTTCAAGGAACGTGCGCGCGACTTCAATGTGTGGGCGATCGCCGTACCGACCCAGGAGTCCGGCGTATCACGTCCTTCCAGCGGCGCCCACAAGGCGTCGGCGCTGGGCACGCGCTACGACATTTTCGGCAGCGAACGCTATGTCCTCACGCTCGACAACGGCGCCCTGCGCCGGATCGCCCAGCATGCGCCCTACGAGTTCATCGAAATCCTGGTCAATAACGAGACCTACGGCGGCGGCGGCATTTTCGGCCAGTTCAGCACCGCAGCTGCCGGCAACGACTGGGCCAACTACCTGTTCGTGCACGAATTCGGCCACCACTTCGCCGGCCTGGCCGACGAGTACTACACCTCGCCGGTCGCGTACGCGCCTGCCAGCAGCCGTGTGGAACCATGGGAGCCGAACGTGACGGCGCTGGACGACCCCGCCAACGTCAAGTGGAAAAAATTCGTCACGCCCGGCACGCCGCTGCCGACCATCTGGCCCAAGGCCGTGTACGAGGAAAATTCACGCGCCTATCAGAAGCGCCGCGCCGCCCTGCGAGCAGCCAACCGGCCGGAATCGGAAATGAGCGCATTGTTCAGGGAAGACCTGCAATTCACGGCTAAACTGTTTGGCAAGGAAAAGCACCGGCACGCTGTCGGCGCTTTTGAAGGCGCCAATTACGAGGCCAAGGGTTACTACCGCTCGCAGATGCAGTGCCTGATGTTTGACCGCAGCGAGCAGTTCTGCAATGTCTGCAATGACGCGGTAGCCGCAATTATCGATCTGTACAGTGCGAAAACGCCGTAGAAAAAGTTATAAGATGTCGTAACACCATGGAGGCGGTATAATTTGGCCATGATCCCGTCTCCAGCCACCCCAGCTAGCCTTACGCCCCGCAAAAAACATCGCACCCTGGCCCAGGGTGTAGTCGAACATATTACCGGGGACATCCAGAACGGGGTGCTCAAGGCGGGTGACAAGCTGCCCACCGAATCGGCCATCATGGAGCTGCACGGGGTCAGCCGCACCGTGGTGCGCGAAGCCATTTCGCATCTGCAGGCCGGCGGCTGGGCCGAAACGCGGCACGGCATCGGCACCTTTGTCATCGAACGCAAGAGCGGGATCGGCATCCCGGCCGAGAGCATCGTCACGGTACTCGACGTGCTGGCAATGCTCGAACTGCGCATCAGCATGGAGGCCGAGGCCGCCGCACTGGCGGCGCAGCGCCGCAGCGAGGAGCACGTGGCCCGGCTGGCGAAAGCGCTGGGAGAAATGCAGCGCAGCGTGGCGCGCGGCAGCCCTGCCGTGGACGCCGACGTCCAGTTCCACCTCGTTATTGCCCAGGCCACCGGCAACCGCTATTTCGTCGAAATCCTCACCCAGCTGGGCAACACCATCATTCCACGCGCACGCGTCAACATGCCGCAGCTGGCCCATGACGACCCGGCCGCCTACCTTGAACGCGTCAACCGCGAACACGAAGATATCTTCAACGCGATCCTGCGCCAGGATCCCGAGGCGGCCAGGGCCGCAATGCGCACCCACCTTAGCAACAGCCGCGAACGCCTGCGTCACGCCCAGCAGCAGCTCGAAGCCGCGGCCGGCTGAGCTTTTTTGCACAAAATTAAATAATTGCGTTGCTTTCGCCTGATTTGAGTTGTACGATGACGTACCTCTTAAGCAAAACCCACTCCCCAGGAGATCTAATGAATCCGCAAGAACTCAAAAAAATCCTCTCGTCCGGCCTGCTGTCGTTTCCGCTGACCGACTTTGACGAAGCCGGTAACTTCAACGCCAAGACCTACGCCGACCGCCTCGACTGGCTGGCTCCCTACGGCGCCACCGCGCTGTTTGCCGCCGGCGGCACTGGTGAGTTCTTCTCGCTGACCCCGGGTGAGTATTCGGATGTCATCAAGGTTGCAGTCGACACCTGCCGCGGCAAGGTGCCGATTCTGGCCGGTGTGGGCGGCCCGACCCGCGCCGCCATCGCGCTGGCGCAGGAAGCCGAGCGTCTTGGCGCACATGGCGCCTTGCTGCTGCCGCACTACCTGACGGAAGCGAGCCAGGACGGCTTGATCGCCCACGTGGAAGCAGTCTGCAAATCGGTCAAATTCGGTATCGTGGTCTACAACCGCGGCATCTGCCGCCTCACCGCCGACTCGCTCGAGATCCTGGCTGCGCGCTGCCCGAACCTGATCGGTTTCAAGGACGGCATGGGCGATATCGAACTGATGGTCCAGATCTGGCGCCGCATGGGCGATCGCTTCAGCTACCTGGGCGGCCTGCCTACCGCCGAAGTCTACGCCGCTGCCTACAAAGCGCTGGGCGTGCCGGTGTATTCGTCGGCAGTGTTCAACTTCATGCCGAAACTGGCCATGGACTTTTACCATGCAATCGCCAGCGACGACAGCGCCACCACTAACCGTCTGCTCGACCAGTTCTTCCTGCCATACCTCGAAATCCGCAACCGCAAGGCCGGCTACGCGGTCAGCATCGTCAAGGCCGGTGCACGCCTGGTGGGCCATTCGGCCGGACCGGTGCGCACTCCGCTTACCGATCTGACAGCAGCTGAAGATGAAATGCTGAACAAGCTGATTCTGGCGCAAGGACCGCAATAATGACTGCACAGGTAAATGCCCTGCAGGTCAGCGGCGAAATGGTGATTGGGCGGCGCACCCTGCGCGGAAGTGCAGGGCAGGTGCGCGCCTATGATCCCGCCCGCAAGGAGACCATGGAGCCAGAATTTGGCCTGGCCACCGGCGCCGATGTCGACGCCGCGTGCGAACTGGCGGCGCAGGCGTTCGACGCCTACCGCTCCACGGCGCCGCAGCAGCGCGCGCTGTTCCTGGAAACCATCGCCGACAATATCATCGCGCTGGGCGCCACGCTGATCGAGCGCGCCGGGCTGGAATCGGGCCTGCCGCAAGCGCGCCTGGAGGGCGAGCGCATGCGCACGGCCAACCAGCTGCGCCTGTTCGCACGCGTGGTCCGCGACGGTTACTTCCATGGCGCTACGCTTGATTCGGCATTGCCCGAGCGCGCGCCGCCACGTCCCGACCTGCGCCTGCGCAAAGTCGCACTGGGCCCGGTCGTGGTCTTCGGCGCGAGTAACTTCCCGCTAGCGTTTTCAGTGGCCGGCGGCGATACCGCATCGGCACTGGCGGCCGGATGCCCGGTTATCGTCAAGGCCCACGGGGCGCACCTTGGCACCTCCGAACTGGTGGGCAAGGCGGTGCAGCAGGCAGCAGCGAGCTGCGGCATGCCCGAAGGTGTATTCTCCATGCTGTTCGGCGAAGGACGTGAGATCGGCCAGCGCCTTGCAGCCCATCCCGCCGTCAAGGCGGTCGGCTTTACCGGCTCGCGCCAGGGTGGACTGGCGCTGATGCGCACCGCAGCCCAGCGCGCCGAGCCGATCCCCGTTTACGCTGAAATGAGCAGTATTAATCCAGTCTTCATGCTGCCGGGCGCATTGGGCGCCGCCGGCACCGCGCTGGCGCAGGGCTTCGTCGATTCGCTCACGCTGGGCGTGGGCCAGTTCTGCACCAACCCTGGTCTGGTGCTGGGTGTGCAGGGCGAACAGTTCGACAGCTTTGTGAATGCTGCCGCCGAGTCGCTGGGATCCCGGCCTGCCGGCACTATGCTCACCGCTGGCATCCACCAGGCGTATCTGGACGGCGTCCAGCGCATGACCGGTATCGGTTCCGTGCAGCTGGTGGCACAGGGATCACAGGAAGGCAAGGGCTGCGCGGCCCAGGCATCGCTGTATCGCTGCAGCGCCGAGACCTATCTGGCCACGCCCGCTCTGGGCGACGAAATTTTCGGACCGTCGGCGCTCCTGATCGACTGCCGCGACCAGGCCGAAATGCTGCGCGTGGCTGAACACCTCGAAGGCCAGCTGACGGCAACGGTGCATGCCCAGGCTGCCGATCGTGAACTGGCTGCCGCCCTGCTGCCTGTGCTCGAGCGCAAAGCCGGTCGGATTTTGTTCAACGGTTTTCCGACCGGTGTAGAGGTGGCGCATGCGATGGTGCACGGGGGGCCGTTCCCGGCTACTTCTGACAGCCGCAGCACCTCGGTCGGCGCCACCGCGATCGAACGTTTCCTGCGACCGGTGTGTTACCAGAACCTGCCGCCGGACTTGCTTCCTGATGTATTGGCCGAGCATAATCCACTGAATCTGGCGCGGCTGGTGGACGGGAAGATGCAGCAACCGCAGTAGGGTGGGCCGCGATTAGAACAAGGCGGGGTGGAGACCCCCGCCGCAGCCCGGCGTTTTAGACAATAACCATAAAGACTGCTTCCCATGAACCAGCAAGCCGTACCTCCCCTGACCCAGCAAGCTGTCGGCAAGTACCGGTGGACCATCTGCGCCCTCCTGTTCTTTGCCACCACCGTCAATTATCTGGACCGCCAGGTCCTGAGTTTGCTCGCGCCCGACCTGTCGAAGGAGTTCGGCTGGTCCAATTCCGACTACGCCAATATCACGGCAGTGTTCCAGTTCGTGTATGCGATCTCGATGCTGTTCGCCGGCCGCGTGATCGACAAGCTGGGAACCAAAAGCGCCTTCCTGCTTGCCATTTTCATCTGGTCGATTGGCGCGGTGATGCATGCCTATTCCATCGGGCTGGGCGAGGGCGTGAACAGCGTGCTGGCCGTGGTTGGCCTGGCCGCAGTGCCGGTCTCGATCGCCGGTTTCATGGTGTCGCGCGCGGTGCTGGCGCTGGGCGAATCGGGGAACTTCCCGGCCGCCATCAAAGCTACCGCCGAATACTTCCCGAAGAAGGAGCGCTCGTTCGCGACCGGTATCTTCAACTCCGGCGCCAATGTGGGCGCGATCCTGGCGCCGCTGACCGTGCCGCTCATCGCCGCGGCCTGGGGCTGGCAGGCGACCTTTATCATCATCGGCGCGATCGGCTTCGTGTGGATGATCTTCTGGCAGATTCTGTATGAGATCCCGTCCAGGCAAAAGCGCCTGTCCAAGGCCGAATTCGATTACATCCACAGCGACAATGCGCCCGAGCCGGTAGCGGTTACGGCGCCCAAGACGTCCTGGTTCAAGATGCTGACCTATCGCCAGACCTGGGCTTTCGCGTTCGGTAAATTCATGACCGACGGCGTGTGGTGGTTTTTCCTGTTCTGGCTGCCCAAATACTTGTCGGTCCAGTATGGCATGGGCAAGACTGACATCGTGGTGCCGCTCGCGGTCCTGTACAGCATGACCATGATCGGCAGTATTGGCGGCGGCTGGTTCCCGACTTACTTCATCAATCGCGGCAACAATCCTTATGACGGTCGCATGAAGGCCATGCTGGTCATCGCGTTCTTCCCACTGGTGGTGCTGCTGGCGCAGCCATTCGGTTACATCAGCTACTGGGTACCGGTTCTGCTGATCGGCATTGGCGCCTCGGCGCACCAGGCATGGTCGGCCAATTTGTTCACCACCGTGTCCGACATGTTCCCGAAACATAGCATCGGCACTGTGGTCGGTATCGGCGGCATGGCCGGCGGCCTGGGTGGCGTCTTGATTTCGAAAATCGGCGGCTGGCTGTTCGACTATTACGGCGCCATGGGCCAGATCCAGACTGGCTACATGATCATGTTCTCGGTGTGCGCGGTGGCCTATCTGCTGGCCTGGGGCGTGATGAAAGCCCTGGTGCCGCGCTATCGCGAAATCACCGACCTGTAGGCTGGGCGATGACTACCATCGAACGCGTTGGCGACATTAGCTGCACCGTAGGTGAAGGCCCGGTCTGGAGTGCAGCGCAGCAGGCCTGGCTCTGGGTCGACATTGTCGGCAAGCGGATCTGGCGCCTCGACGCGGCCAGTGGCGCGACGCGCAGCTGGGACACGGCCGAGATGGTGGCATGCCTGGCGCTGGCCGAGAGCGGCGCCGTCGTCGCAGGCATGGAGACAGGGCTGTTCCTGCTTGAGCTGGGCGAGGGCTCGACGGTCAGCGCCCATCGCCTCGCCGCGCCGCCCGAGCTGCTGCCCGGGATGCGTTTCAACGACGGCCGCTGCGACCGCCAGGGCCGCTTCTGGAGCGGTACCATGGTCCTCGATATGGCTGCTGGCAGGCCTGAGGGCCACTTGTATCGCTACAGCGCCGCCCAAGGTCTGTCCGCGCCGGTGGTGTCCGACTTGATCGTGCAGAACGGCCTGTGCTTTTCTCCGGACGGACGCACCATGTACCTGTCGGATTCGCATCCATCGCGCCAGCTGGTGTGGGCTTTCGACTACGATCCCGACAGCGGCGAGCCAAGCCGCCAGCGGGTGTTTGTCGACATGCGCGCCCATCCCGGCCGTCCCGATGGCGCGGCCATGGATGTCGATGGCTGCTACTGGATCTGCGGTAACGATGAGGGTGTGCTGCTGCGCTTTACGCCACAGGGAACGCTTGACCGCAGCATCGCCGTGCCAATGAAAAAGCCGTCGATGTGCAGTTTTGGCGG
Organism: Pseudomonadota bacterium; assembly: GCA_040385745.1. Classification (GTDB taxonomy): domain Bacteria; phylum Pseudomonadota; class Gammaproteobacteria; order Burkholderiales; family Burkholderiaceae_D; genus Telluria_A. The sequence continues at coordinate 21,477 of JAZKGU010000001.1, read as the reverse complement.
GGCCGCTATGGACACCTTGATGGTCACTTCCATCAGCGCCGGCGCCGCACCAGGCGACGCCTGGGCCGGCGCCACATTGCTGCTGCGCCCTGGTGTGCAGGGCGTGCCTGAAACCATGTTTCGTGACTAGGTTGCTGGCCGCGGTGCTGGCGTCGGTGGCGCTGCAGGCGCATGGCGCTGCTACCGACGGTGTCGCTGTGCGCGAGTTTGGCGTTACGGCGGCTGGCCAACGTATCGAGCAGATCACATTGGTCAATCAGCGCGGAATGCGTCTGGTGCTGATCGACTATGGCGCCACCATCACGGCAATCCACGTGCCCGATCGCCATGGCCACATGGCCAACGTGATGCTAGGCCTGCCCACGCTGCAGGCTTACGAAGTGACCAAGCGCCGTCACGGCGCCGTGATCGGGCGCTACGCAGGCCGCATCGGCGCCGCTAGCTACCGTCTTGATGGCCGTACCGTGGCCCTTCCTGCCAACGCGCGGGGTCTGGCGATCCACGGAGACCCGCATGGCTACGACAAGCGGGTCTGGCGCCGCCGCGACGTTGCCGATGCCGAATCGATCGGCGCCGCTTTCGAACTCGATAGTCCCGACGGCGATCAGGGCCACCCGGGCCGGGTGCAGTGGACCGTGACCTACCGGCTGCTGCGCAAGCGTAACGAGGTGCGCGTCGAATACGCTGCCGTGAGCGACGCGCCGACCGTGGTCAATCCGACCAATCACGGTTATTTCAACCTTGGCGGGGCCGGCAGCCGCGGGCTAGGCTCGCACCTGTTCACCATCAAGGCCGATCGCTATGTAGTCACCGATGCCTTGCGCGTGCCAACGGGCGAACTGGCAAGCGTTGCCGGTACTGCCCTCGATTTTCGGCGTCCCGCAAGCATCATGCGTGGCATCGCCGCGGCTGCCCCGGAACTGGGCGAGCCGGCCTGGTACGACCACGGTCTGGTGTTCACAAAACGAATAGGGGAGATGGCGCTGGTGGCCACCATAAGCGACTCGGCCAGCGGGCGGCGCATGGATATTGCAACCAGCGCTCCATCAGTGCTACTTAACAGTGGCAATGGTTTTGACGGCAGCGAAACCGGCAGCGAACAGGTGGCTTACCAGCGCCATGACGGCTTCGCTTTCGAAACCCAGCACCTGGCCGACAGTCCCAACCACCCGCATTTTCCGTCGACGGTGTTGCGGCCCGGGCAGGTGTTTCGCTCCGTGACCGCGTTCCGTTTTTCTGTGCTCAGTAAATCGGGCCGGCGGTAACGAAGGGCCCCCCCTGGTACAGGGAATGCACGTCGTCGGCAGCGGGGCGCTCTGCGCTTGGCGGAAAGCGGTCGGCGAAAACCCGCGAGCTGTCCTTGGGCTTGAAGCCCAGGTGCCCGGCCTTGCTGTTGTCGCACCAGCTGGTGTCGTTGTCGGACGTGCCAAACGCGATGGTGTGCCCAACGCGCGGCGTGAACAGCGCGCAGCGGATCAGTTCCACCAGGTCGTTGTAACTGAGGTAGGTCGTCATCATGCGCGCGTTTCGCGGCTCGGGAAACGAGGAGCCGATGCGCAGGCACACCGTCTCGATTCCGAAGCGGTCGTAGTAGTAGCGTGACAGCGCCTCGCCGAAGCACTTGCTCACTCCATAAAAACTGTCGGGCCGCACCGGCATGTCGGCGTTGACACGCTCGGTGGTGCGGTAAAAGCCCGTCACATGGTTCGAGCTGGCGTAGATCACCCGTTTCACGCCGGCCTTGTGCACCGCCGCGTACAGGTTGTATACACCCAGTATATTGGCCTGCATAATCGGCTCGAACCTGTCTTCCAGGGACACGCCGCCGAAGTGCAGCACGGCGTCCACCCCCTCCAGCAGTTGCAGGACCGCTGCGTTGTCGGCCAGGTCGCACTGCACGATTTCTTCACCCGGCCCCGCTGGACCGAGATCGTTCACGTCGCTCAGGCGCACAATGTCGGCCCATGGCTTGATACGCTCGCGCAGCATGCGGCCAAGTCCGCCGCCGGCGCCGGTGAGCAGAAGTCGATTGAAAGCGGGGGAGGCGGTAGTGTGGGTCATGGAGGCCGTCGCAGAGTGTGAATTGGTTATTTGGGAAAACGTTTAACACGATCATAACCTCTTTTGCAGCGAGAGGCAAACCGTTTGTTGACGCTACTATTTCGGTTGTGGAATCCGCATCAAAGTGCCATGATGGCGCCTGCCCGCCACTTGCCAGTTAAGCGCTTGACTCGATGAAAAAAAGTATTCCTACCATCCGTGATGTCGCCGCCGCAGCGGGAGTGTCTACTGCCACCGTCTCCAAGTATGTGAACGGCGCCCAGCGTTTTTCGCCAGCGGTGGAAGCCACTATCAAGAAAGTCATCGAGGAGCTGGGCTACCGCTCCAACCCGCTGGCGCAGTCGATGATCACCGGGCGCACCAAGACCATTGGATTGTCGGTGCTCGATATCAGCAACCCCCACTTCACCAGCATCGTCAAGGGTGCCAACCGGGTGGCCATCGAGCACGGCTACACCCTGCTGCTGGTCGATACCGACGAAAACGCCTCGCGCGAACGCGCGCTGCTGGAGGCGCTCAGCCGCCGGGTCGACGGCATGCTGGTGTTTTCGCGCATGCCCGAGCAGGAGATGGAATGGATGATGGACCTGCAAAAGCCGCTGGTTTTCTTCGGCCGCCTAGGTCATCTCAAGCTGCCCAGTGTTGGCAGCGACGACCGCCGCGGCGCCTATATGGTCACCCAGCACCTGGTGGCCCTGGGCCACAAGCGCATAGCTTATCTCGGTTTTTCGCGCTCGCGCCGCGACGAGGAGCGCATGGCCGGTATTCGCGACTGCCTCGATTCGCACAAGCTAGAGCTGCTGACTTACGACTGTGACGCGCCGACGGCGCTGGAAGGAGAACGTCTCACTTCGGCCATCATGCTGGGCGCACGCCACCCCGACGGCATCATCTGCTACAACGACCTCATGGCCCTCGGCTTCATGAAAGAAGCGCAGACGCTCGGCTTCGGTGTGCCCGAGGATATCTCGGTGGCCGGCTTCGATAATATCCAGTTCGGCCGCTACACCTCGCCACCGTTGACCACGGTCGACCTGCAGAGTGAACGCATGGGTGTGGCCGGCATGGGCAGACTGCTCGCCGCCATCGACGGTGACACCAGCGTCGGCTTTACCATGGTGGAGCCACAACTGATCCTGCGCTCGTCGACCATCCGCCGCAAGGCTACTTCCTGATCTGGCCCGTGCAGTTTGAGGTAACGTGCCGCCGCCTTGCAGTTAAACGTTATACATAACAGGAGTGACCCGCCATGCCGCACCTGCGCATCGACTACACCGCCAACCTCGATCCAGGCGCCGCCATGTCTGGATTGTGCACTACGCTGGCAGCAGCCATGGCAGGCATGCTGGATAACGCCGGCGCGCCGCTGTTCCCGCTGCACGGCACCCGCGTGCTGGCCTATCCAGCGCCATGCCACAGCGTAGCGGACGGCGGCCCCGGCAACGCCTTTGTCTACATGAACTTGCGCATCACTCCTGGACGCAGCGCAGACCTGGTGGACAGGGCCGGCGCCGCACTGCTCGATGTAGTGCGTGCGCACTTCGAGCCCATGGCCCTGGGATCTGCACTGAGCGTCACGCTGCACATCGATGAAGTGAAGGCTTCCTATGAGGGCCGCTACCGGCCGGCCTGATTTCACGGCGGAAGAACGTTTTCATGGAATGCTGATTTACGCCATCTGATTACCGCTTTCGCAACAATCCATACATTTGTTCATATAGCTGTTTACCTCCCTTTGGAAATATCATAGTATCTAGTTAAACGGTTTCCCAAAATATCAATAACGGAGATTTACTGGATGAGACGATCGCTTTCCGCGCTGTTGTTAGCAAGCGCGTTCATGGCGGCCAGCGCAGCGGTCCCGCATGCCGCGCCGGCGCCAACGACCCCGATGAACATGGTGGTCCAGCAGCAGCTTCAACCCCAGCTCGATTATTTTTTCTCCCGCCTTGCCGCTGAAAAAACCGCGCTGGTCATCGACGGGCAGAAAGCGTTCGGTAGCAACGACAAATTCCTGCCCGGGAAAATAGCGATCGGACTTAGCTATGTGCTGATCAACAAAGCGGCCGACGATCCTGAACTGGCAACCCGCCTTCAGCAGTACCGCGACATCGCTGACATGACGGTAGGGATGGACAACCATACCTGGGGCGTCTATTACTACGTCTCGGCGCTCTACAGCCTAAAGAAAGCCGGCCTGCTCGAGCGCGCTGTAAGTCCAGAGACGCTGGCCAAGCTGCGCGTGCAGCTCGACTGGCGCCGTTTCGTCAGCCAGCCTGCCTACGAACTGGTGAACCTGCCTACCAATTACTTCGGTGTCGCGTTCAGCATTGCGCGCCTGCGTATGCTGCTCGGCTGGGAAGACGAGAGTGGCAGCCAGATCCTGCTCGGTAAGATGATGCAGCATTACGATGCCTATTCCGGCACCTACGGTTTTTCCGACGAGACCTCCGGAGAAGGACGCTTCGATCGCTACAGCATCTTGCTGATCGCTGAAATTTGCGAGCGTTTTCTCGAAACCGGCATGCCGATCACGCCTGACCTCAAGAAAAAGCTGCGCAAGGCGGCCACGGTCGCGCTGAACCTGATCAACGCCAAGGGTGAAGGCTTCGCATTCGGCCGAAGCTTGGGTCCTTATGGCGAAACCGCCATGCTCGAAATCCTGTCGGTTGCAGCCTATCTCGATGTGCTGACCGCGCAGGAAAAAACCTTTGCCTACGCTTATTCCTCCCAGGTGGCGGCGCGCTACAACACCTTCTGGTACGACAGCGCCATGAAGTCGGTGGACATGTGGGGCAAAGGACGGCGCACCGATACCTACCGTGGCAAGCACCGCATCCTGGGCGAGAATTTCTCGCTGCTGCACCAGCTCATTTTTACCAACACGTACTGGAACCAGGCCGGCTTCAAGGACAAACCAGTGACGCCCGGCCTGGCCGCGTGGCTCGACAAAACCCAGCCGCCATTCAGCTTTACCTGGTTCGCGCGCGGCGAGTACGACCGCGCCCTGGCCATCTACCGCGACAAGGGCCACGCGTTTTCGCTCCTGATGGTCAACGGTGGCGGGGGCCAGCACGACAACAGCCCGTACTATCCGCTGCCGTTTGCGCATGGGGTCATTACCGGCATTGCTGACAGTGGCTTCAAGCATCCGCAGCTGCTCCCCAAGTTCAAACTGGCCGATGGCTCGGAACTCATCGGCGCTGCCTACATCAAGGACATCCGCAGCAGCGGCGCCGGCAAAACCCGGCGCGTAAGCTACCGCCAGGACGAACTGAACAAGCTCGGCGAGAAAGCGCCGGTCAAGGATGCGCGCATCGCGCTCAAGACCGAGTACAGCTTTGCACCCGGCGTGATTACCCGCAGCGATACCTACACCCCGCGCGGGGTCGTCGCGGTGGATGCGCTGACGCTCGATTTTTCATCGTTCTCCAGCGAAGGCGTAATGAAGGGCTCCAAGGTGCGTTTTGGACAGGGCAGCGTGACCGGCTTCGAGGTCAGCGGCCTTGCAGGCTGCACCCTGCATAACACCAGCGGCAGCGACCCTTTGCACAAGGCGCCCGACGCACCGATGCTCAGCCACGTTAGCTGCGCCAGCCCCGCTTTCAGTTTCGAACGCCCGCTCACTGTGAAGTGGGTAATCAGATACCGCTAAGCGCCGCATTACGACTTAAAAAATAACAGCAGATACTGCACATCCTCAGGAGGCACGCATGAATAACTATAAAACCAATACCCCGATCAACACCCGCCTGACACCCATGGCATCGGCCGTGGCGCTGGCGCTGATGGTCGGCGCACAGGCCCAGGCCCAGCAGGCCGCCCCGGCCGCGGCGCCTGCGCCGCAACTGGAAACCGTGGTCGTCTCGGCCAACAAACGTGTGGAGAAGTTGGAGAATGTGCCGATGGCGATTTCGGTCGTCAACGAAGCCGTTATCGAACGCACCAACTTGCGTGAAATCGAGGACCTGGTTGCCAATACGCCGGCGCTCACGGTAACCGCCGGTTCGACCAGCGCCAACAACACCATCAGCATGCGCGGTATCGGCACTGCCACCGTCACCATCGGTATCGAAGCCGACGTGGCCATCATCATCGACGATATTCCCATTGCCCAGCAATTCCAGGCCTTCCGCGACCTCTCGGACGTGAGCCGCATCGAGGTGCTCAAGGGCCCGCAAAGCACCCTGTTCGGCAAATCGGCCGTGGCCGGCGCGGTTAACATCATCACCAAGCCGATCTCGGGACCGATGGCTGGCAAGGCCATGCTCTACCTGACCAATGACGACGAATGGCGCTACGCGCTGTCCTACGGCGGTGAAGTGAGCGACACGCTGGGCGTACGCGTGGCGGCCAGCCGTACCCGCCATGAAGGTAACCTCAACAACCTGACCACCGGCGGCAAGCTCAATGGATCGGGCGGCAAGACCTTCATGGCCAAACTGGCCTGGCACCCGACACCTGAACTCGATATCCAGTTCTCGCCCACCTACAACTCGCAGGAGAATTCCAAAGGCGCCAATGCGCTGCGCCGCCTGGCCGTCAATTCGCCGGGCGGGCCAGTGGAAGTCGGTCTGGCCGGCGCCAATTCGGTCGCCCCTTTGTACATCATCCCGGCCAACGCCGGCACCCCGGCCAGCCCGACTGCGCCCAACGCCATTCCAACCACGATCGCGCTGGCGGGCATTACCCCTGGCCCTTACAACCGCGACGTGCGCCGCGACGGCCCTACCGGTATGAACTCGACCGACCGCAGCGCCGGCCTGCGCATGTCGTATGCGCTGCCGAACGGTGCGTCGCTGATGTCGATTACCTCGTTCTCGCACTACAAGTCGGACGACTTCCGCGATCAGGATTTCGTCGATGTGCCTACCATCGCGCTGCCGGGTAATCCGCTGTACGCGGTTCCCAACGACCAGGGCGGTATCTACGACATCAAATCGTCGACCCAGGAATTTCGCTACGTTTCACCCGACAGCGGCACGCTGCGTTATGTGGCCGGCCTGTGGTACGCCAAGAACGAAACGGATCGCTTTTTCAAGCGCGGCGACTGCCGCATCGCCACCTGCAGCGGCTCCTCGGTGAGCAGCCCGGTGGTGTATGAAACCGACGTCTACAATATCAACAAGGCCATCTTCGGACAGGCGACCTGGGAATTTTTGCCGACGTATTCCCTGCTGTTCGGCGCGCGCTACAACTCGGAAACCTCGGGCTACCATTTTGGCCGCAATTACAACACCACGGTCAGCCGCGAGAATTTCGTGGCCGGCGCGCCGGGTGTCGACTACTTCGAAAGCCTGGACAACAAGGAAGACAAGCTGACCGGAAAACTGAGCCTGTCGAAGCAGTTCAACAAGGACTGGATGGCGTTTGCCACCGTGGCTACGGGTTACAAGGGCCTGGCCTACGGTCTGCTCAGTACCCTGTCCCCGGCCAGTGCCGCGCCGGTCCAGTCCGAAACCTCGCGCACCACCGAAGTTGGCATCAAGGCCAACCTGCTGCAGAACCGCATGACGCTGAGCGCCACCGCGTTCGAGACGCGCTTTTTCAATTATCAGCAGTCGTCGACCTTCAGCCTGCCTGGCAGCTCGGTCATCCTGACCCAGATCAGCAGCGTGCCTGAAGTGGCCACGCGCGGCGTGGAAGTCGACGTCAGCGCCCTGGTGACCCGCGACCTGATGGTCAATGCAGCAGTGGCCTACACCGAGGCCGAGGTGCGCGACTGGGCTGGTGGCCTGTGCTACAACGATGCCACCAATGTCGCTGCCACGCCGGGCGCGTTCTTGGCGGCCAATGGCTCGCTGGCCGGCCGCAATCCAACGTGCTTTCCGATCAGCCCTGGCTCGCGTACCGGCGTGACCGATCTGGCCGGCGCCCGCATGCAGTCGTCGCCCAAGGTCAAGGTCGCGCTGAACGGACAGTACGACTGGCGTTTGCCGTCGCAATCGTTTGACCTGTTCGTGACCGGTAACTACAAATACCAGAGCGATATGATCACCACGATCAGCCAGGATCCGAGCTTCTATGTGCCGTCGTTCAGCATTACCGACATCGGCTTTGGCATCCGCGACAAGCGAAGCCGCTACAAGCTGAGCTTCCTGGTCAATAACGTCTTCGACAAGCACTATGCGACCACCGGCTTTGCCGGGGCGCCAAGCTTCCGTGGCGCCACCTCGGCGCCAGCCAGCACGGTGGCCAATACCGGCGTGCAGACCTGGGTGCCCGCGCGTGACGCCTTCCGCTACTTCTCGGTACGGCTGGACATGAAGTTTTAAGCCCCGAAACACCGCGCCATCAATAGATGGCGATGGCGCGGAAATCGTTCACATTGGTCAGTGTTGGTCCCGTCACCAGCAGGTCGCCAAGCGGCTCGAAGAAGCCGACAGCGTCATTTTCGGCCAACATCACTCTGGGATCGAGTCCTGCCCCCTGGGCCCGCGCCAGCGTGGTAGGGTCGATGAAGGCGCCGGCATTGTCCTCGGAGCCGTCGATGCCGTCGGTATCGCAGGCAATCGCATGCACGCCCGGCATGCCATCGAGCGCGATGGCCAGTGCCAGCAAAAATTCCGAGTTGCGGCCGCCACGGCCGTTGCCGCGCAGAGTGACCGTGGTCTCGCCGCCCGACAGGATCAGGCAGGGGGGCGCGAAGGACTCGCTGGAGCTGCGCACATGGCGCACCATTGCGGCATGCATCAGCGCCACGTCGCGTGCCTCGCCTTCGATCGCGTCCGACACGATGTGCACCGTCCAGCCCTGCGCGCGCGCATGAAAGGCTGCGCTTTCGAGTGCATGCTGGGCGCTGGCGATCAGCTGGGGATGGTGATTAATGAAGCAGGCCTCGTCCGCTTTCGGGGTTTCGGCGCCGGGCCGCGACAGGGCCGCGAGAATGTGCGCGTCCAGTTGCAGGCCATAGCGCGCCACCACAGCCATGGCGTCGGCGCAGGTGCTGGCGTCGGGGAAGGTAGGTCCGCTGCCGACCAGTGCCGGGTCGTCGCCGGGGATATCGGACAGCACCAGCGTCTCGATGCGCGCCGGGTAGCAAGCCTGGGCCAGGCGGCCGCCCTTGATCGCCGACAGGTGCTTGCGCACGCAATTCATTTCTGCGATGGTGGCGCCGCACCGCAGCAAGGCGCGATTCACTGCCTGCTTGTCGGCCAGCGTCAATCCCTCTGCAGGCAGGGACAGCAAAGACGAAGCGCCGCCCGACATCAGGCAGATGACCAGGTCGTCCGCCGTGAGGCCGCGCACCAGGGCGAGCATGCGCTTGGCGGCGGTTTGACTAGCCGCGTCAGGCACCGGGTGCGCAGCTTCGATGACTTCAATGCGCGCGGTGGGCACCCGATGGCCGTAGCGGGTGACTACCAGGCCGCTCAACTCACCCAGCCAGTGCGTTTCCAGCGCGGCGGCCATGGCGCCAGCTGCCTTGCCAGCACCGATGACGATGGTGCGTCCCACAGGTGGAGCCGGCAAATATTTGGGTACGCAATGGATCGGCAGCACCGCGTGCACTGCCTGGTCGAACAGACCGCGCAAAAATACTCGTTCGGAGCTTGGGGCAGCTAGTGACATGGCATCGATCGTTTCAACGGTGAGCGATCATACCGCGACTGGAATCATATGAAAGAATTTGTAAGCGCTGTAACAGAATCCGCGGCACGCATCGTATCTCTACAGGGAGAGCATGGTAATGGTCCGGTTCGGTACTTACATGTGGTGTGCGCTAGCGTACAGACCATACGTGGCTTGCCTCCTATTCTGGTTCGGTTCCTTGACGAAACTTAGTTGAGAACGGCAGATGGGCGCACCAATAGAGACGTCCACGCAACCCCTCCATATTTTACAAAGGAAACACCATGAACAAATTACTCGCTACCCTGATCACCGGTCTGTTCGCCACTTCGGCTTACGCTCAGACCCCTGCCACTCCAGCCGTGCCGGCAACGCCTGCCGTCGTAAAAGCCCAGGCCGAAGCCAGCAAGGACGTCGCCAAAGCTGAATCCAAGGAAGCCAAGGTAGTGGCCAAGGCCGACTCCAAGACGAGCAAGGCCGCGGCAACCGCAGCTGAAAAGAAAGCCAAAGCCCATGCCAAGGCAGTCAAGACCCACGCTGACGCAACTTCGGACGTGACCAAAGCGGACCCGGAAGACAAGATGAAAGCTGAAGCCAAGGCCGAGAAAAAGGTCGCCGAAGCGAATCTGAAGGCTGAGAAGACCATGATCAAAGCCGATGCCAAGGCCGACAAGGTTGCCGTTGAAGCTGCTGCCGACAAGGCAACTGCTGCAGCCAAGACCACCGAGAAGAAAGCTGAAGCCGCAGCCGATGTCAAGAAAGCCGCTACCAAGTAAGCTTTTTTACTGTAGCTGTCCAAAAAACGGAGCTGCGGCTCCGTTTTTTGTTATTTGCGTTGCGCCGGCAATGTCAGCCCGAGTCGCTTGAACAGGCGTTCGGCGTTGACGGCGTACAGACCGCTCGGCGCCTGTATGCTGTCATTGCACGGTATGGTGACCTTGCTTCCATCTTCCAATCCGAGCACGGTTTGACCTTTCTCGCGGCAGGCCTTCAGGAGTGCAGGTACCGCCTCCGGCCGGGTGAGCAGGTTGAAGCCTTCGACCGCCACAATGGCCATGTTCTCGCGCAAAGTGGCGCAGCTGTCGACCTGGCCGATGCGGCTTGCTTCATCTTCCTGGTAAATGCTGATCTGGCCTTTACAGTCATGCACCATCAGTGCGCCGAAGGTTCTTCGTCCCACCACCTTGAGCATATCGGGACTGAGTTCGGTCGCTGGCTGCATCAGCCCCGTTTTCGCTGCATAGGCCTGAATGACCTGCGGCAGCGTCTCGGGCCCTGACAGCATGCGCGGTAGCCACTGGGCCTCGCAGCCGCGCTGCTTGCCGCATTCGATAGCCCTGGCAAAGTCGGTAGGACGCCCCTGTTTGGCATCGAGATAATAGTCGCGCAGGACGTGGTTCATATTCGTTGGCCGCGCGCGACCGGCCAGCCCAAACACATGCATCGCCAGCCCGCAGTCATACGGCGTTTTGCCCCAGCCGCGGCGCTCCACGCTGGCATACCGATTGTCGCCAACTTCAATAAGACATTTGTTGAGCGCGTCTTCAAGCTGTGTGGCCAGGGCCGCACGATCTTTCCAGCCCAGCTGCGCGCTGCTTAGCCAGGCCAGAAATTCGGCGCCGCCTTCATTGATCAGGGTGATCTCGTCCTTCCAGCGTTCGTTCGCTTCGCTCGCTTGAAACACATGGGCTGACTCGTGCGCCACGTATAGCTTCAACTTTGTCTGTTGTGCGGGGCTGGGCGACATGGGGTAATTCAAGCGCATGGTTTTGCGATTGGCTACATCGCCCCAGCCGCCTTGGCCCTTGGGCACGGCCACCGTCAGCAAAAACGGCGTGGCGCCTTCCAGGCCCGGCATCTGCTTGCGATAATTGGCTTCGATCTGGCGCAGGTCGCGGTGCAGTGCGTCCGTGGCCCATTTCTCGATGCGGCTGTCACGGTGCAGGAATGGATCGGCGCCTGCGGCCAATTTGTCCTGCAAGAAGATGACGGGGGCGTAGTGAATATGAGGTGTGGCAGGGCCGTGCTCGGAGCGCGCTCCGAGCGGGGTGCCGTCCACGACGACCCTGCCGGGACCTGCGTCGAAGACCCAGCTGACCGGGCCGCAGCCCGGCATGACGGCAAACGCGCTGGTGTGCGAGTAGATGCCGCGATCAATGGGCTGGGCCCAGGGATAAACACGGTCCACCCGGCGCTCGGATGTCGGCACGCTGAAACGCGCCGAAGTGCACGCGCTGTCCTTGATGTTGATGCCCTCCGGACCCGCCTCGGCGCATTGATCCAGCGGCGTCCACTGCTTGCGAATAACGGCCGCCGGATTGGGCTTGATCCCCGCGTTCATGAACTCGAGCCGGGTGCAGCCTGGTGGGAGGTCATAGCGAAGTTCCAGCGCACCTGGCGCAGCCATCGACAAAGTGACCTTGACGCTGTCGGCGGGGGTACCCGAGAAGCAAAGAGTCGAATGACACGACAGCAGGACCAGCAGGATTTTTTTCATCGGGCGCCAGGGGTGAGTGAGCGTGAGCCGATTATACCTTTGGCAATACGTGACGTTCCCCTGAGTTGAAGACCTGCCCCTTGTGATCGATCGCCAGGTAAGCCAGCTGCGCTTCCTGCAGAAATGCCAGACCGTCTTCCTCCATCAGCATGGCGATGGTGGCATAGCTGCCTGCCGCGATGGCCAGCGGCGCCAGCACACTGACCGAACGCCAATAGCGCACCGGGTAGCCACTGCGCGGATCCAGGATATGGCAGTAGCGGCAGCCGTCGACTTCGAGAAAGCGCTCGTAGTCGCCGCTGGTGGCCAGGCCACCGCTGCTGACGGGAATGCTGGCGATGGTCTGGGCAGCGTCGCGCGGATCCTGGATGCCGATCAGCCACGCGTCGCCATCGGGCTGCGGGCCGATCACATTGATGTCGCCGCCCAGGTTCACATAGCCGTGCCGCACGCCGGCGGCAGAAAGCAGCGCGGCGGCGCGGTCGGCCGCGTATTCCTTGCCAAAGCCGCCGAAGTCGAGCTCCATCCCGTGCAAAGGCAGTTCTACGAAGCCTGCCGCATGGTGCACCCGGTCCCAGCCGACCAGTTTGAGCAGCGACTCGAGGTGGGCGCTATCTGGCAGGCGCGCTTGCCGAAAGTCCCAGGCGCCCCGCAGCACGCCGGAGCTGATGTCGAAGCGGCCGGCGCTGGATTCGAACAGCGCGCCGGCGTAGTCAAGCAGCGCTGCGGTTTCGCTGTCGACGGCAACCGCACCCTTGCCGGCGGCTGCATTGATCCGGCTAATCACTGAGTCGGGTCGATAGCGCGAAAACACGCGCTCGATGCGCGCTACTTCGGCAATGGCCTCGCGGGCCAGCGTCTCGGCCTGCGCCTGGCTGGCCGCTGCCAGGCGCACTTTGCACGCGCTCGCCATCGCGGTAAACGGCACGCTATAGCTGCCGGTTTTACTCACCATCGATGCGTTACGCCTGCCTGGATGCTGCGCGCCGAGAAGGCCTGCAGGCCCGGGCTGCCGGTGCCAAACACGCGCCACTGCCCGCGCTGCTTGTACTGCTCCAGCTTCAGGTCCACGACGGTATTGGCGCCAAGTTCCTTTTCGATCTTGATGCCGGCAGTGACGGCCCCGTAGGCCGACAGGCGCTGGTCGGCCGTAATGTCGCGCGCATCGGCAAAACTGAAACCGGGCGGGAAGGGTGGCCCGAAGCGTGTGTCGTAGACGGGGTCAAAATAAAAGTGCGCCGCCGACTGGCTGTGCAGGCGCAGCGATGGCGTCAGGGTCCAGCCGCCGGGAAGGGGATGCACCAGTTCCCCCGCCAGGGTATGGGCCGTGATGCCGAAAGCGTCGGTGTAATAGCGGTAGCTCGAACGGCTTGTCAGCCCGCTGCCGCTAAAGTGGTGGTTCCAGCGCAGCAGGGCGCTGTTCTGCTCCTGCTTGCGCGGGCGCTGGTCGAGGTACTTGTAGGGCATTGAATAGTAGCCACGTCCGCGCACGTGCGTAAGCACCAGCTGCACAATGTCGGCGGGCGTCAGCACGCGCGTCACGCCGACCATGTAATCGCGCACGCGTTTGTGTTCGTTTTCGACGGCATCGTTGACTGGGTTAATGCGGTCGTTCGAGACGCCAGTGCCGATCAGCCAGGTGGTATTGTTGTCTTCACTGGACCAACTCGCCTGGGCCGACACGAAGCGCGACACGTAGTCATGTTCGCCCGAGTAGCCGGCGCCTACCGTCACGCTGGAACGCTTGAAGTAGCGCGTGGCCGACGCGTCGACACCCTTGCGCTTCTCGATAAAGCGCGAGGCCCCTGATACCGCCGTGTGGTAGCGCGGCGAGGCGCCGGATATCGAGTCGACTACCGCGCCTCCACGCAGCAGCCACTCGCCCGCCACCGGCACCGCGATCTCCAGCGACGGCGAACGCACGTGGATGCGATCGAGGTTGGGCTGGCTGTCCTTGTAGTCCAGGTGGCGGATACTGATGCTCGCTTGCTCGGGCGCGTTTTCGGACTGGGCCAGGCCTGGCAGCGCGAGCGCCGCCAACAGAATTCTAGTTGCAGCCACAGCCGCCTCCACCGACACCGGCGCCGCCCGAGGCGCCTTCCTTGCTGGCGTAGGTATGCTCGGCGTATTTCAGTTCCAGCCGGTCCTGCTCGAAACCCATTGCACGCTTGGCGAGCAGGCCTTTTTCCCAAGGTTGCACCGGCGCGCCGGCGCAACCCGTCAGCGCCGCAAGCGCGGCGCCCGTTGCGAGTAGTCGAATCATCGTTCCCCTTTCAACGCCAGTTTGATCTGCTGCTCGATCGCGCGCGCGCTGCTGTCGTTGTACCCCGCGTGCACGTGCATCACCTGTCCTTTCGGGTCGATCAGCACGCTGCTGGGCATGCCCTTGATCTTGTATTGCTTGGCTACTGAACCGGTCGGGTCCCAGGCCACCACGAAGGCGGCGGGGGTCTGGGCCAGGAAGCGTTCGGCGTCGGCGCGCGTGGCGTCGACATTGACCGCCACCACCTGCAAGCCAGCCTCGCCATAGCGCTTCTGCAGTTCTCCCATCCAGGGAAAGGAGCGCTTGCACGGCGCGCACCACGAGGCCCAGAAGTCGAGGTAAATGTACTTGCCCGGATAGGCCGCCAGGCTGACCGGCCCGGCGGGTCCTTCGAGCGCAAAGGCGGGCGCGCTCTGGCCAGGTTCTGCGCCCCCGGCGGGAACGGCGCAGGCCAGCGCCATAGCAAACAGGCAGTGTTTGAGCATGTTCATTGGGCGCGGCTCGCAAACCACTCTGCCACCGTGGTGCGCTCGGCATCAGTCATGCCCGTGATATTCCCGTAAGGCATAGACCCTGATTTGACCACGTCGGCGATGCGTTCCTTGTCGGCTTCGATCGACGCGGCCGTGTCGTATCGGATGCCGAGCGGCGCAGGATTGAAGCCCGCGATGGTCGGCTTGGCCGAGTGGCAGCCCACGCAGCGGTTCTTTACAATCGTCTGGACCTGAGTGAACAGCTGCGCAGGATCCTTGGGCATCAGCGCGGTGAAGGTGGCGTCGATGGTGGCCTGAAAGGTGGCCGGGTCGGTGGCCAGGGTGATTGAGTTGAGCATGTTGCGCACCACGACATTGGCATCGAGCCCGGTGTAGGCAAGCCGCTCGGCGTCGGTATCGATGGTGCTGGTGAAAGCGCGCGCCGCGACGGTTTTTTTGGTGATCAGTTCGGCGTCGGTGCCCTGCGAGCCCGCCATGATGGCCACTGCCGCCTGCGCCCGGGTCATGCGCCCTGCATCGATATTACCGACCCAGAAATCGAGGCCGCCCTGGTCCGGCACCCGGTTGAACAGGTTGCTGTAGATCGCGGTCACAAACTGGACGTTCGTCCCCGGATACAGGGCCATCGATTCAGCGCTGGTGCCAAAGCTGTCAATCAGGGCGGTGATGGCGGGGTTGATGCCATACGCCGCGCTGACCTCGACGATATTGGTGGCGGCGCCTGCGCTCATGTAATTCCCGGCGAAGAATTCAAGGCCGCCGGTATCGGCCGGGCGGCCGAAATAGGCCACATAGACCCGCTGGATCACATCGTAATAGTCGCTCGGGACGGTGACGCGGCTGCTGGCGCGGTGCGCGGTGGTCGCTGCAATCTGGGGCTGGACGGCGGCCGGCTGGACCGGGTCGGGGCCACCGCAGGCAATGAGAACAAGGGCGCAGGCGGCGCCGACAAGTGGCTTGAGCAGGGTCTTCATTGGGTATCCGGGTTGATTGAACGGTAACCGTGAATGCCGCCTCGACCAGAAAAGGTTCAGGATTCTGAGCGAATGTTGCTAAGATCGTAGCATGAACCTTTTTCGATGACCCGGGTATTAACGGGGAATACAAAGGAACGCGATGTTAGAACGCCAAACCAAGACGGCCGGCCGGCCCCGACGCGGCGAGGCCGCAGAAGCCAGCGAGCTGCGCCTCATCGCCCTGGTCGAGAGCGGGGACAAACACGCCTTTGCCCAGCTGTACCGGGCGTATTTCCCCCGTCTGGCGCGCTTCCTCGACCGCATGACGCGCAACCCCGCGTTGATCGAGGAGATCATCAACGACACCTTGCTAGTAGTGTGGCAAAAAGCTGACACCTTCAACCACAGCTCGCGCGTGTCGACCTGGATTTTTGCTATCGCCTATCGTAAGGCGCTCAAGGCGCTGCGCTCGCTCGACGAGCCAGTCGATGCCGACGCCGACGCGCTGGCCGGCGACGAGGGCATGGAGCCGGACATCGCCTTGTCGCTGCAGCAGCTTCAGTACAACGTGGCCCAGGCCCTGGACGCGCTGCCCCATGTGCAGCGCACGGTGGTGAACCTGGCGTATTACCACGGGATGGGTTACGACGAGATCGCCGCGATCATGGACTGTCCCGTCAACACAGTAAAAACGCGCATGTTCACTGCGCGTTCCAGGCTCAGGGAAATGCTGGCTGGCCAGATGGAGAACTACCAATGAATGCAAGCGTGATCGAACTTGAAGGCAGCGTGCACCAGCGCGTGCAAAAACTGCTGCCATGGCTGGCCGTGGGCCAGTTGGCCGACACCGAAGAAAAGCTGGTGCGTGAGCATATCGACGTGTGCCAGGAGTGTCGCGAGGACCTGGCGTGGCAGCGCAAACTGCGCATGGTGCAGCCGGCCGCCGGCGCCGCCCCCGATATGGAAGGCGCGTTGGCGCGCCTGTTGCCCGAGCTGGAGCCGCGTGCGCGCGCCGCTAATGCTGGCTGGATGCGCTGGGCGCTGGCCGCACAGCTGCTGCTGATCGCCGGCCTGGGCGCCAGGCTGGCCATGCAGCCGGAGCCCCAGTATCGCCTGCTCGGCGCGCCCGAGGTGCTGGCGCCTAATATGGTGGTGGTGTTCCGCGCCGACGCCAGCGAGCGCGAACTGCGCACCGTCCTCAGGGCCAATGGCGCCACCGTGGTGCGCGGACCGACCGCCACCAATGCCTGGCTTTTGAACGTGGCGCCGGCGGGACTTGGCCAGGCGCTGACGAATATCCGTGCCAGCGAGGCGGTGACGATGGCCGAGCCGCTCCAGGGCGCGCAATGAGGTGCTTGCTGATTGCGCTGGCCGCATTGCTGCTTGTGCTGGACGCGAGCGCCGCTGATGCACCGCCGCCCGCACCTGCGCAGGTGATGGTCATGCTGAGCATCCCGCCGTCCCATTTTCGCGCCGACGCCAGCTATGCGGGAGCTTATCGCAACGATAGTGGCCGCCACGCGCGGCGCCGCATTGCGCTGGAGCTGGCAAAGGCGCACGGATTGAAGCTGGTGTCCGACTGGCCCATGCCGCTGTTGGGCGTAGATTGCTATGTGCTGGCGCTGCCTGCCGGCGCCGATGCTGCCGGCATGGCCGCCGGCCTGGCGCGCGATGCGCGGGTGGAGTGGGCGCAAGCGGTGCAGCAATTCCAGACGCTGGCCAGCGGCGATCCGCTGTACCCGGTGCAGCCAGGCGCCCTGCAGTGGCGGCTCGACGATCTGCATCGCACCGCCACCGGCCGCAAGATTACGGTGGCAGTAATCGACAGCGGCATCGACGAGCGCCACCCCGATCTGGCGGGCCAGGTCTCGCTCAAGGAGAACTTCATCGACGGCCGGCCCTACATGGCAGAGCACCATGGCACGGCGGTTGCCGGGATCATCGCCGCGCGCGCCGACAACGGCATCGGCATTCGCGGTATCGCGCCAGGTGCGCGCCTGCTGTCGCTGCGGGCCTGCCGTGAACAGCAGGGCGAAGCGGCCCAGTGCGACAGCTTCAGCCTGGCCAAGGCGCTCAATTTCGCCATTGAGCGCGGACCTCAGGTAATCAACATGAGCCTGACCGGACCGGCCGACCGTCTGCTGCAGCGTTTACTCGATGTAGCCGTGGCGCGCGGTATCGCGGTGGTGGGAGCAGCCGATCCGCGCAGCGGCGACGGCGGCTTTCCGGCGTCGTGGCCCGGCGTACTGTCGGTGGGCGGCGAGGCGGCGCCGGGTCACGACATTCCGACCACGGCTCCTGGAGGCGGTTTCAACATGGTGTCCGGCTCGTCGTATGCATCGGCCCATGTGAGCGGGCTGCTGGCGCTGATGGGCGAAGCCAGTCCTGGCGCAGGCGCTGCAAGAATGCGCGGCTATCTCCACGGCGCTGGGGTAAAAGTGGCCGGGCCGAGCGTGATCGATGCCTGCGCGGCCCTGACTCGCGCTGCCAGCCGCTGCGTGTGTTCGTGCGAATTGAACGCCGGTGTGAAAGCGGTCGCGCTTCCGTGAGGGCTGGCGCCGTGCTGGCCGCGCTCGGCCTCCTGCTGGCCGGACCCATGGCGCAGGCCCAGATCAGCGCCAGCGTCAGTGCGATGTCCGACTACCGCTATCGTGGGATTTCCCTGAGCGGCGGCCAGGCGGCATACAGCGCCGCGGTCAACTTCGATACTGCATGGGGCGGCTATGCCGGGGCTTCGTTGGCCACGGCCCGCATGCGCTACACCCGGGTCGACGCCCAGGCCATGGTCTACGCCGGTTATGCGCGCCGTCTGGGCGCGAGCGCTAGCTGGGACGCCGGTGTGAGCGACACGCGCTACCACGGCAGCAACAGGTACAACTATCGCGAACTATATCTGGGCGTGAGCGGGGCGCGACTCAATGCCAGGATTTACACGGCTGCGCACTATTTCGGGGTTGGCAGGCGCAGCGTGTATGCAGAGGTCAATAGCAGTCATCCGCTCAGCGACAGCGTTGACCTGGTGGGGCACCTGGGCTATCTGGTCAAACCGGAAGCGCGCCCCGATCTGCGCATCGGCATCAACGCGGCGATCGACGCGTGGAACGTGCAACTGGCCTGGGTAGCCACGCGCGAGCAGGCGCCCTTGTACCCGGCGCTATACACCCGGCGCCCACGCCAGGGCGTGCTCAGCGTGACCCGGGGTTTCTAGCGTTCACCGCTCCCGTGGCCCGGGGCGGCGAAGGCGCCAGCTCACTCCTTGACGATCGGCTTGAGCGCCAGCGCCTTGATCTTGGCCGCCAGCGGCTTGCCTTTGCGCGCGCGCTTGCCGAAGTGGACCGCGAGACCGGAGGCGAACAAGTCCACTTCGCGCGGCTTGTTGCCGGCCCAGGTGCCGTGCACGACCACGCCCTTCTGGCTGATCGGCTGGGTGGCGATCAGTTTTTCCTTCGGTTCCAGCTCCATCAGCGTCACGCCACGCCCGCCATTGGCCAGCGTCTTCATCTCGTCCATGCCAAACACCAGCAGACGGCCCTTTTCGGACAGGCAGGCCAGCGCGCCGAAGTGCGGCTGGATCACGCGCGGCGGCAGCGGCAGCGCGCCGTCGTCGAGCGTCATAAATGCCTTGCCGCCCTTGAGCCGGCTGACCATATCGCCAGCCTTGGCGATAAAACCGTAGCCCGCGCTCGAGGACATCAGCAGCGGAGTAGCTGCGCTGCCAGCGAAGTAGTGCAGGATGCGCACGCCGCCCGACAGGTCGACCAGGGTGGTCACTGGTACGCCGTCGCCGCGCGCGCCGGGCAAGGCCGCCACGGGCATCGAGTACACCTTGCCGTTGTCGCCGAAGCCAAGCAAGGTATCGACAGTGCGGCATTCGAACGCGCCGTACAGCGAGTCGCCCGCTTTGAAGGTGAACTGGGTGACATCGTGACCGATGCCGGTACGCGCGCGCACCCAGCCTTTTTCGGAGATGATGACAGTGACCGGCTCGTCGACTACCTTCTGCTCGGCTGTCGCGCGCTGGGCTTCTTCGATCACGGTGCGGCGCGGGTCGCCGTAGGTCTTGGCGTCGGCCTCGATCTCGCGGATGATCAGGCGCTTCATGGTCGACGGATTGTCGAGAATGTCCTGCAGCGAGGTCTTTTCCTTGCGCAGTTCGGCCAGCTCCTGCTGGATCTTGATGTGCTCGAGCCGCGCCAGCTGACGCAGGCGAATTTCAAGAATATCCTCGGCCTGGATGTCGGACAGATTAAATTCGGCAATCAGGGCCGCCTTCGGCTCGTCCGAATTGCGGATGATGTGAATCACCTTGTCGATATTGAGCAGGACCGCCTCGCGGCCCTCCAGAATATGGATGCGGCTGTCGACCTTGCCCATTCTGAATTCGGTCCGGCGGCGTACCGTCACGAAGCGGAAATCGATCCACTCCTGCAAAATATCGCTCAAGCCCTTTTGACGCGGGCGGCCATCGCCGCCAATCATCACCAGGTTGATCGAGCTGGAGGTTTCGAGCGAGGTGTGCGCCAGGAGCATGAGCATGAATTCTGCCTGGTCCTGGTTCTTGGACTTGGGCTCGAATACCAGGCGCACCGGGGCCGCGCGGCCCGATTCGTCGCGAATCGAGTCGAGCGAACCGAGAATAAGCTGCTTGAGCGCCAGCTGCTCGGGCGACAGCGCCTTCTTGCCCATCCTGACCTTGGGATTGGTCAGCTCTTCGATCTCCTCGGCCACCTTTTGCGAGGAAGTCCCGTGCGGCAGCTCGTAGACCACTGCCTGCCACTGGCCGCGCGCCAGCTCTTCGATCTTCCAGCGCGCACGCAGCTTCATCGAGCCGCGGCCCGTCGCATACATTTCCGCAATCTGTGATGGGGGTGTGATGATCTGACCGCCGCCCGGAAAATCCGGTCCCGGGACCATCGCCATCAGTTCCGGATGGGTGATCTTGGGGTTGCGGATCATGGCCACCGCAGCTTGCGCCACTTCGCCCAGGTTGTGCGACGGGATCTCGGTGGCCAGGCCAACCGCAATGCCCGAGGCGCCGTTGAGCAACACCATTGGCAGGCGCGCGGGCAGGGCCTTGGGCTCCTTGTGCTGGCCGTCGTAGTTGGACTGGAAGTCGACCGTGCCCTGGTCGATTTCGTCGAGCAGCAGTCTGGCGATGGGCGACAGGCGCGCTTCGGTGTAGCGCATGGCTGCTGCGCCGTCGCCGTCGCGCGAACCGAAATTGCCCTGGCCGTCGATCAGCGGATAGCGCAGCGAAAAGTCCTGGGCCATGCGCACCAGCGCGTCGTAGATCGACTGGTCGCCATGCGGGTGCAGCTTACCCATTACGTCGCCCACCACGGCGGCCGACTTGCGTGGTTTGGCGGTGGCGCCCAGGCCCAGTTCATTCATCTGGTACAGGATGCGGCGCTGGACCGGCTTCTGGCCGTCGGTTACCTCGGGCAGGGCGCGGCCCTTGACTACCGAAACGGCGTAGTCGAGATAGGCGCGCTCGGCGAAGGTCGACAGGGTCAGCGTGTCGTTGTCCTCGGGTGGCGGCGGGGGCGGTGGTGCTTCTGCAAAAAGATCGGTTTGGTTTGACATGTTCTGTTTCGTCCAGCGGTATTAAATATCGGCTTCGGTCTCGTTGCCGTGTTC